>JALSHI010000070.1 GCA_026982315.1 Lysobacterales bacterium | reverse complement strand
ACCCGGACGATCATGGCGGGGCTCAAATCCAGTGCGTGAATGTCCGCCTGGGGAAACAGCTCGCGCAAGGGCGCAACCGCCCAGCCAGTACCGCAGCCAAGGTCCAGAATCCGCAACGGCGCGTCACGCGCCAGCGCTGGTTCATCAGCCAGGCGCTCCAGCAATCGGTGCAGCACCTCTTTTTGCAGCACTGCATGGGCCTCGTACCGCTCGGCGGCCCGACTGAAAGAATCACTAATGGCCTGGTATTCAAGGGTCATGTAGACAGTATCCTGTTGTTAACGCACTCAGATAGACACGTTGTGTTGCGGCAAGTGGCAAAATTCATGCAGATTTTTTGTCAGTAAATCCATGTGGGTCAAAAAAGGCGCATGACCGGCGCCGGGAATTTCCCGGTATGCCACCGGTGCGGCCTTTTTGAGCGCCGAACCAGTAAGACTGGCCGCCTGGCGCACCGCCAGCGGCGACACCAACCGGTCGCGGCGGCCGGCAAGCCATAACACCGGTTGCCGCAGCCGGGATAATTGTGGGCGCAAGTCCGTCTGCTGCAATAATTGCAAACCGGCTTCCAGGGCAGAAGCAGACGGTTCCGGGCTTTGGGTGGCCAATTGCTTCAATGTCTTGAATAATTCCTTTTCATTGGCGCAACCCAGCACTTCCAGCGCCATAAACCGCTGCAAGGTCTGGTGAACATCACGCTGTAAATCTTGGCCGAATTTCTCCAGAACCTGCGGCGCGACCCCATGCGGCCAGTCCGCACGGCGCACAAAGCAGGGGCTGGCGCAAAGCATCACCAGTCGCTTGACGCGTTCGGGATATTCCCAGGCCATGCGCGCCGCCAGCAGGCCGCCCAAAGACCAGCCCAGCCAGGTGGCCGCTGGCACATGCCGGGTTAACGCCTGAATCTGCCCGGCGGCCTGCTGAATGTCCGCCGCCAACGGCACGTGCCGGTTCGCCCCGTGACCCGGCAAGTCCACGCTATGCACCACCCAGCGAGTCTGCAATTTTTCCACCCAGGGACGAAACAAGCCACTGTGCATGCCCCAGCCATGCAGCATGACCAAATGAGGGCGCCTTTTGTCAGTTCGGGTCATGGTCGGCACTCCATTGACGGGAAGGTATCCTTGCGGGCAACAGATGCGCCAAAACTTCCACCAGTGTCTGCACATCCTCTGCCTCGTGTGCGGCGGTGATGGTCAGTCGTAGCCGGGCTTGACCTTTGGGCACGGTGGGATAACGCATGGCGCGGGCCAAAATGCCGTGTCGCAGCAAACCATCCGCCAGCGCGGCGGCCTGTTTTTCGTCACCCACCATCAGTGGTTGAATCGGGCCTGTGGCTGCCCCCAGCGGCAAGCCCGCAGCCTCGGCCAGCCGACGAAAACGGGCCACATTGGTCCACAAGCGTTGCCGGTGCCGGTCTTCTGTGCGCGAAATTCGCACTGCGGCTTGCGCCATGGCCGCCTGTGCCGGGGATAAAGCGGTGTTAAAAAGGTAAGTGCGCGCGGTGTTCACCAGTAAATCAATCAGCAGTTTTGGGCCGGCGATAAACGCACCGGCTGCGGCATAAGCCTTGCCGAAAGTGCCGCTGAGCACAGGCACCGCCGACTCATCCAGCCCGGCTGCGCGCACACTGCCCTGGCCACGGTTGTCAGCGGCCGGGCCGAAAACGCCAATACCATGGGCATCGTCCACAGCCAGCAATACGCCTTTTTGCCCGCATGCCTGCGCCAGACTGGCTAAGGGCGCAGTATCGCCATCCATGCTGAAAACCGCATCGCTAGCAACCAGACCGACCGCCGGGGGTTCCAAAGCATCAAGCCTGCTTTTCAAGTGCGCCACATCCGCATGCCGGTAGCGGCGCAAGCGGCAACCGGCCAAACGCGCCGAGTCAATCAGGGAGGCATGATTCAGGCGGTCTTCCAGCACCACCTGGCCACGCTGACAAAATACCTGGGCCAAAGCCAGATTCGCCAGATAGCCACTGGAAAAAACCACGGCAGCCTCTCGGCCGGTGTGCCAGGCCATCAGTTCTTCCAGTTCGCATAGCGGCCGGGAATAACCTGTCACCAGCGCCGAACCGCTACTGCCATTGCCATAATCGCGCATGGCCCGATTGGCCGCTTCGCATAATTTCGGATGAGTGGTCAGGCCCAGATAATCATTGCTGCTGAAATTCAGACAAGGCCGCCCATCGAGCATGACAGTCCGACCAGCCGGGCCGTCGCGCACCAGGCGCTGACGCCACAGGCCGGCTGTTTGCAAATCCCGTAATCGCTTTCCGGCGCGTCGCACATGGGGGTTCACGCTTGGTTCCACTGTCTGTTTTCCGGTCAACCGGGACGCTTAATGCGCCATTACGCGCAGACCAAGCTTGGCAAACAGGCGCATGTCCTGGCTTTCTTCCGGGTTTTCAGTGGTGAGCAGTTTCTCCCCATAAAAAATGGAATTGGCGCCGGCAAAAAAACACATGGCCTGCATTTCCTCGCTCATGTCCGTACGCCCGGCTGACAGGCGCACCATGGTGCGCGGCATCATCAAGCGCGCCACCGCTATGGTTCGCACAAACTCCAGCGGTTCTAACGCCTCGGCCTCGGCCAGTGGCGTGCCCGGCACCTTGACCAGCATGTTGATGGGCACAGAACCTGGATGCTTGGGCAAGTTGGCCAGTTCCCGCAACATGCCGGCCCGGTCTTGGCGGGATTCTCCCATGCCGACAATGCCGCCGGAACACACATTGATGTCCGCATCCATCACATGCCGCAGGGTGTCCATCCGGTGCTGAAAAGTGCGGGTGGTGATGATTTTTTCGTAAAATTCCGGCGATGAATCAATGTTGTGATTGTAATAGTCCAGCCCGGCTGCTTTGAGTTGCCGCGCCTGCTCGGCCTCCAGCATGCCAACCGTCAGACAGGTTTCCAGCCCCAGGGCTTTGACTGCCTTGACCATTTCGATAACCTGCGCCAGATCTTTTTCCTTTGGTCGGCGCCAGGCCGCGCCCATGCAAAAACGGGTGGCGCCACGGGCTTTGGCCCGCTTTGCTTCAGCCACTACCCGCTGCACTTCCATGATCGGTTCCGGGGTCACACCAGTGTCGTAACGGATGCTTTGGGGGCAATAACTGCAATCTTCCGGGCAGGCACCGGTTTTAATGCTGCACAGGGTGCTGACCTGCACGGCATTGGGGTCAAAGTGTTTCCGGTGAACGCTGTGCGCGGCAAACAGCAAATCGTTAAAAGGCAGGGCAAACAAGCGCAGCACCTCTTCGGTACGCCAGTCATGGCGAATGTGGCCCAACGCCGCTGTGGCATCCGGCAGCGGCTTAATGGCATCGGCAGCGTCACTCATGATAGGTGTCCCCAGTGTTAGAATGGCCGCTAGTATGTCGTTGCCCGGGGAGGCTGTCAACCACCAGCGTGCTTAAAAGTTTACTGCACAAGCCGCGTCTTATGCGCTCTTCTGTTTTCAGCCGCTGCCACCACTGTCTGCGGCTGAGCCCGTCCGCGCTGTGCGCCGAATGCGCCGCACTGGTGCCCCGCCCCCAATACGCCTGCCAGCGATGCGCCATACCATTGGCCGAAAACATGCCCCTGTGTGGCGCCTGCCAGAACCAGCCACCAGTGTTTGACCATGCCCGCACTGCGGCTCTTTATGCTCCGCCCGCCTCCCAGTGGATCAGCGCGCTCAAATTCCACCACCAGCTCAGTGTTGCGCGGCTGATGGCTGAAGCCCTGCGCGCTCCTCTGATGAGCCTCGTCCCGGAAGTCTCTGATGCTGCGCTGTTGGCCGTGCCATTGCATCAGCGACGATTGCGTCAGCGTGGCTTCAACCAGTCTTACGAAATTGTCCGTCAACTGGCTGCCTTAAGTGGGATTCGCTGCCTGCATCATGGCCTGATTCGACACCGACCCACCGCCCGGCAAACCACGCTCAGCAAAGCCCAGCGGGTCAAAAATGTGCGCGGCGCCTTCAGTGTCAACCGGCAAAACTGGCCACCGCAGGTGATTATTGTGGATGATGTCATAACCACGGGTAACACAATCAATGAATGCGCCCGTATATTGAAGAAGGCCGGGGTGCAGCGGGTGGATGCACTGGCTTTCGCCCGTGCCTAACAGGGACTGACATAGACGTCAAAACGGCTGGTTTTGCCTGTCACCTGCGAGCTGGGTGCGCGATTGTGCAGAAAAGGCGCATGGCGCGGGCGCTTGACCACCACTTTGCCTGTCGCTTGTTGACGCGCCGCTTCCAGCAAATCATCCGCATCCGTCTGGCCAATGCCCACAAGCTGGTGCAGCGCCTGCATCGCTTTCTTGACCTGAGCGGATTTTTGCCGGGGAGGAAACATGGGATCCAGGTAAATCACATCTGCCGAACCCGCCTGCCTGTGGCGGAAGTCTTCCTGGTGCAGGGTGATACGCCTGGCAGCCGGACCCAGTACAGGGTCATCAGCCGCGCGCCAGAGACCATCCGCCAGCAAGGCATGCACCACAGGATGTCTTTCACAGGCTGTTACATGGGCGCCTGCCAGAGCCAATAGCAGGCTGTCACGGCCCAAACCCGCGGTGGCGTCCAACACGTCAAGCGGCCGGGAAGATGATTTCATACGCCCAAAAACCGCTTTGACCACCAGCTCGCCCCGCAGGTGGCCGCTTGCCCGGTGACGCCACTGCCTGGTCAAAAAATCCACCAACAACGTCTGACCGCTTCTCTTGTTTGTGCAGCTAAGCCGGCCCTTGTGGAGACCCAGACGCCACTCATTCCCGGATTCCGCTTCAGGCGAAAACAAAAAAGGGTGTAAATCCGCAGGATTCACACCCAGTATGTGCAAACGTTGCTGGACTTCAGCATCCAACCGCACAACGTTTAGAGCGCTTGTCCAATGGCACGTAGTCTCGCAGTTTTGGGCCAATGTAAACCTGGCGGGGACGGCCAATGCGGGTGTCCGGCGTATCGTATTGCTCCAGCCACTGGGAGACCCAGCCAACCGTACGGGCGATGGCGAACATGACCGTGAACATGTTTTTGGGAATCCCCAGCGCCTTGTAGATAATGCCGGAATAAAAGTCCACATTGGGGTACAGTTTGCGTGAGACAAAGTACTCATCCTGCAAAGCGATTTCTTCCAGCTTCATGGCCAGCTCCAACTGCGGATCGTCAATGCCCAGTTCATCCAGCACTTCATGACAAGCCTTGCGAATAATGGTGGCGCGGGGGTCGAAATTTTTATAAACACGGTGACCAAAGCCCATTAACCGGAACGGATCGCTTTTATCTTTGGCCCTGGCAATGTACTTATCTATCTGGCTGACATCGCCAATTTCATCCAGCATGTTCAGTACCGCTTCATTGGCGCCGCCATGGGCCGGCCCCCACAAGGCGGCAATACCGGCAGACACACAGGCAAAAGGATTGGCCCCGGTGGAGCCCACCAGCCGTACGGTGGAAGTTGAGGCGTTTTGCTCATGGTCGGCATGCAGAATAAACAGTAAATCCAGCGCCTTGGCCGCCACCGGATTGGGTTCGTACGGCTCGGCAGGCACCGCATACATCATGTGCAGCAGGCGTTCTGTGAAATTGAGACTGTTTTTGGGGTACATAAACGGCTGGCCCACGGAGTTTTTGTAAACCGCAGCGGCCAGTGTGGGCATTTTGGCAATCAGGCGAATCGCGGCCAAACGGCGATGTTCCGGGTCTTCAATGTCCATCCAGTCATGATAAAAAGCGGCCAGTGAGCCCACCGTGCCTACCATCATGGCCATGGGGTGCGCGTCATACTGAAACCCCTTCATCAAGGCGCGCATTTTTTCATGCACCATGGTGTGATAGGTCACTTCCTGGTCGAATTGCTGGTATTGCTCGGCATTGGGCAGCTCTCCATTCATGAGCAAATAGGCCACTTCCATAAAGTTACTGTTTTCTGCCAGTTGCTCAATGGGATAGCCGCGATAAAGCAGCACGCCCTTTTCACCGTCGATAAAGGTAATCGCGCTTTTACACGAAGCCGTGGCGGCAAAACCGGAATCATAGGTAAAATAGCCGGTATCCCGGTGCAGGGTTTTTAGATCAAAGGTCGGAGGGCCCATGGTCCCTTCAATAACCGGCAATTCAGCCGTTTTGCCTTCCGGCACTGTCAGTTGGACACATTTATCACTCATGCAAATTCTCCTCAAATATCCAGAATGCCTTTTAGGCGGGTGGAGTGGCCGCGATGCTGGTTATGACCCCTTCGTTCAATGCGCGAATGCGAGACCACGGCGAATACCGTCAATACTGCGGCGTATTGTTGCTATTTTACCTTGGCCACCGGCCGATTGAAACCATCGTTTAAAAAAAGCGTTCACACGGAAAGCCTCTCACCCAAGGGAGTGCACGCCACAACAGGCATAAAAAAGCCCGCTTTCATGCGGGCTGAATTCATACCATGACGCATCGGCTATTTTTTTCTGCCATAGCGGTTGCGGAAACGCTCCACACGGCCGCCGGTGTCCATGATTTTGTGCTGGCCAGTATAAAAAGGGTGCGACTTGGACGACACTTCAATTTTTACCAGCGGGTATTCATTACCATCTTCCCACTTGATGGTTTCTTTGGTCTTGATAGTGGATCGCGTTAAAAACGCAAAATCAGAGGAAATATCCTGAAAGACCACTTCTCTGTATTCCGGGTGAATGCCCTGTTTCATAAGCTTGTCCGTTATTGCTGTGTTTCGTCGAGCCGCGTATTTTAACCACAAAGCCCGGCCAAGTGAACTGTTTTTTCCTTTTGCAACCACAAAAAGCCACTGAAAACACCGAAAATGTGAAAACGCCCATGGTTTCCTCTTCTCCATGGACTAAAATAGCGTCATGCATCTGTCCATACTGCTTTTCTTGTTCCAGCCTGGCCTGCTACTCCCGTGATAACACCGGAGCTAACTTGCCCCACATATCCATTGACAGTGGCCAATGCGCGGCTGCACCTGATGCCTCGCCCCTGGCCCGAGCCCGCCTGTTTTCAGCACCTGGCCGAAAAAGGCATTCAACGCCTGGTTTCCCTGTTGCAGCCCGCTGAAGCCCGCTCCCTGGGTCTGGCCGACGAAGCTCGGCTATGCCAGTCGGCCGGATTGGAATTTGTCCAGTTTCCGATTCCTGACCACCATGTTCCTGACGACATGGCAGCTTTCTCACACATGGTCAAACACTGTCATCAGGCGCTCAAGGCGGGCACAAATCTGGGCATCCACTGTTTTGCCGGAATTGGCCGCACCGGCCTGCTGGCGGCAGCCATCCTGCTGCGCGAAGGACTTGGGGTCGATATGGCCCTGATTAAACTGGCTCGCGCCCGCGGGCTGAAAATGCCGGAAACCCTGTCACAAATTCAGTGGCTACATCGTTACCAGGAGACATTCCACCCATGAAAAAACCTGTCCACATGCTGCAAGCCAGCAGACGCTTCAGCACGCCCTTGC
>JALSHI010000069.1 GCA_026982315.1 Lysobacterales bacterium | reverse complement strand
CATGAAAATGGCAAAGGCAATTATCAGAAAATCAATGGCAGTCTGCAAAAAAGCGCCGTATTTAATCGCCACTTCCTCGCCATTAACGCCGGTGATTTTTAGCGCCAGACCGGAAAAGTCCACACCACCCATTAAAGCCCCAATAGCCGGCATCAGCACGTCATTGACAAAGGATGACACAATCTTGCCAAACGCGCCGCCAATGACAATACCAACGGCCATGTCAATCACATTGCCTTTCATGGCAAACTCTTTGAATTCGGACATCATACCCATAGCTTGTCTCCTCTTTTTGTTGATAGGTGAACGTCCATCATAACCACTGCATACGCCACCGCTATAAAAAAACCGCTGCCAAACAGCAACTTAACAGGATTTTACAAATCATGGCCATCCCGGCATAAACAAGGCCCGCAAAATGCGAGCCCTGTTTAAACTCAATTAGTGAAAGCAATTACAAGGAATAGTACATATCAAATTCCACCGGGTGCGTGCTCATGCGCAAACGGGTCACTTCCTCATTCTTCAGGTCAATATAGCCATCAATCATGTCGTCGCTAAAAACGCCACCGGCCTTGAGAAAGTCGCGATCCTTGTCCAGGGCTTCCAGGGCCTGATCCAGAGAGTGCGCCACCGTGGGAATGTTCTTCTCCTCTTCTGGCGGCAGGTCGTACAAATCCTTGTCCATGGCCGGGCCCGGATCAATGCGGTTTTTGATGCCATCCAGCCCGGCCATCATCATGGCGGCGAAAATCAGGTAAGGATTACCGGCTGAATCGCCAAAACGCACCTCGATACGGCGGCCCTTGGGATTGCTGACAAAGGGAATCCGTATGGAGGCCGAACGGTTTCGCGCCGAGTAAGCCAGCATCACTGGCGCCTCGAAACCCGGCACCAGCCGCTTGTAGCTGTTGGTGGAGGCATTGGCAAAAGCGTTCAAGGCCCGAGCATGCTTGAAGATGCCGCCAATATAATGCAGCGCTGTTTCCGATAAACCACCATAGCCTTCCCCGGCAAACAAATTAACGCCATCTTTGACCAGGGATTGATGCACATGCATGCCGCTGCCATTGTCACCCACCAAAGGCTTGGGCATAAAGGTGGCGGTATAGCCGAAATCGTGGGCCACATTGTGTACCACATACTTTTGCACCAGCAATTCATCGGCCTTTTTCAGCAAGGTATTGAATTTGGTGCCGATTTCACATTGGCCCGCTGTGGCCACTTCGTGATGATGCACTTCCACCTCGATACCCAGCGCCTGCATGACTTTGCTCATGGCGCTGCGGACATCGTGCAGGGAGTCCACTGGCGGCACCGGAAAATAGCCGCCTTTGACGCCAGGCCGGTGACCAATATTTTCCACGGCTGGCGCCGCATTGCTCCAGGCGCCTTCACGGGAGTCAATTTCATAGCCGACCCGGTTCATGCTGACTTCCCAGCGAACCCCGTCGAAGACGAAAAACTCCGGCTCCGGGCCAAAAAACGCGCTGTCAGCCAGCCCGGATTGCTGCAGATAGGCCTCGGCCCGTTTGGCCAGGGAGCGCGGATCACGCGAGTAGCCCTGCATGGTGTTGGGTTCCAGCACATCGCAGCGAATAGCCAGGGTTTTGTCGGCCATGAACGGGTCGATAAAAGCGGTATCGGGGTCCGGCATCAACACCATGTCAGACTCGTTAATGCCTTTCCAGCCGGCAATGGAAGAACCGTCAAACATTTTTCCTTCTTCAAACAGGTCTTCGTCCACTGCGGCGGCGGGGATGGTCACATGCTGTTCCTTGCCGAGCGTGTCGCAAAAGCGCAAATCCACAAACTCAATGTCTTCTGCCTTGATCAGGCTTAACACTTCAATGGCGTTCATTGGTGTCCTCTGTTGTCAGGTAATGGCGGGGAGAAATCAATCGCCGGAACAACAGCGTGGGCTGGCCCGGCACCATGTGTCCAAAGCGCACGGCCCGGGACTAAAGAATATTAGCAAAAACTGAAGTCCGCGTCACTAACCGCAAGTAAAGTTTATCGGCAACACAAAGAAAAACCGTGGTCTGTCCATGGCTTCATTTCACAATCTGGACATCAACAAAATCCGGGCTTTCAGGCTGTTAAGTCCAGAATAGTCCTGCACGAGAAATCCGGCGGCCTCATATTTTTCCCGGCTTCCCGGATAAAGATCGTCATCAAAATTCGGCCCCGATGGGCACCGCGACACAATGACCACCGGCATTTTCTTGGCCAGCACGGAAAGCGTGTCAAATGTCCTGTGGGGAAGGCTCCCTGTTCCACTGCCTGCAACAACAAGGCCGTCTACCCTGGAAGTATCCAGATAGTCAAAAGTGTCGCCAAGGGAGACAGTCAAGATAGGGATATTGGCATCAAGCCTGAACCGGGAAAGCGGCACCACGTCCCGGTTTGTGGCGGACGCCTCCTGGTGTGCCCGAAAACACCAGGACTGCGACGCCGCATCGTAGCTTGCCACAAGCGCATCATCGGAATGAAAGGCATCCGGCGATGTCGAGTGCCATTTTTGGGTGTGTGCGGCACGGTAAATTTTGCGATTCATGAGGATGTATGCGCCGCCAGCTTCAGAAAAAAGCGACGTTGGCAGATTCTTGACCGCTTCAAAATTGGCCAAACCATCATAATTCGGATGGCCGAAGGGGTACATGGCGCCTGTAAAAATGACCCCTTTCCCAATGGGGCAAACCAGCTCCATAAAATAGGCGTACTCCTCCATGGAGTCCGTTCCCGAAAAAATCACAAAACGTTTTTTGTCTGAAGCCAGAATGGCTTCTGCCACTGGCAAAAACGTCTCTAAATTGTTTTCCTTTGAAAGTCCTTTGGGGATGTAACGGCCCTGACGCTCTAAAAAAGGCGCATGAAAGACAGTGCTCGGTGGCAGGTGCCGATGCCGCACATAATCGTAGTTATAGGTGCCATCAAAAAAATAATACGCCACATCGCCTGTATGCTCCGCATCACTCATGGCTTTTCTTCCCCGCCTGTAAAGCCGTCCAGATTAAACCTAAAATCCAGTTTTATCCCAAAAAAGGTACAAGGCGTTATCTAACAACAACGGCTCTTCTATTGTTATCCCACAATCGCGTTAAATATATTCCAGCAGGCGCAAGTAGGCGATGCAGTCATCCAGGCTTTCGGACACCGGCAGGCTGGTATAGTCCAGTTGTTTCTGGGCCTTGTCAGAGACATTACGGTAGCGGTGGGAGATCAAAGCCACCGATTCGGGAGTGATATCCGGCTCTTTGCGGGTCAAGCGTGACAAGCTGTCCTTGAGGCGGGCCAGGCGCATGAGGTTTTTTTCCGACAAGGCCAGTCGTGGCGGTTTGACCGCCAGTTTTTCCGCCGCCAGGGCAATAAAGCGGGCAAAACTCAGATTGTCCCCACCCAACAAATAGTTTTCTCCCGGACGGCCGTTTTCATAGGCGGCAATATGCGCCGCGGCCACCGAACGCACATCAGCAAAGGAGCCGGCCCCAGGCGGAACCGCCGGCAGTTTCCGCTTCGCCAGTAATTGAATCAGCCGCGCCCAGTTGCGGGTATCGCCCGGACCGATAATATGCGTGGGGTTTAGCACGACCGCTTCCAGCCGCTGCCTCGCGTTTTCCGCCAGTACCCTGTTTTCGGCCAGCGTCTTGGTGCGCACGTAGTTAATCCACGAATCCTCGCCAACCTTGGGCAGGTCTTCATGCACATCATGCACACGAGTGCCCCACACCACTACCGAGGAGGTATGCACAAAGCGGGGAACGCCTTTGCGAATGGCCATCTCCAGCACATGGCCGGTGCCGTCAACATTGATGCGTGTTTGCTCGTGATTGCGCGCTTTCCAGGTGTTGGTGCTGGCGGCGGTATGAAACACCACGTCTGCCCCCGCCGGAATTTTATCCAGACTGACCGCATCGGTGATATCTCCCAAAACCACCTGTACGCCTGTTGGTAAATGCGCCGCTTTGAAATGGTCGCGACACAGGGCGATGACATGCCAGCCCTGTTCCACCAATTGCGCCACCAGATGCTGTCCCAGAAAACCCGTAGCGCCTGTGACAATGGCTTGTTTTTGCATGCGTTTTCCCCAAAGGTCGGACGTTCCATGCCGTAACTGACGGTTTTCAGCACTGACCAGCCGAAACCGGGAACTGTTGCCCAGTTTTCCACATCAGGCCGCTGCGGCTGTGGGCAGGGCCGGTAAAAACCGCTACAATCCATGGCCATGTGCCGGCTGATCGACCTTGTCCTGATGGCCGAAACACAGATGCCCGAAATCTCCAAACCATTGATTATTCAGGAAAAACCGCACGCATGCAAGCCAAAAGCCTCAAACAGCATATGCTTTTGACCCTCAAGTTGGGGATGCCGTTGATATTGGGCCAGATTACCGTCATGGCCATGAGTGTCGTTGACACCGTCATGGCTGGCCGGCTGGGCTCCATCGCCCTGGCGGCTGTGGGCGTTGGCTCGGCAGTCTGGGCCTCGGTGGTGGTTTTTGTACTGGGCATTCTGATGGCCACGCCGCCGCTGGTTTCAGAAATGGACGGCGCTGGACGCCACGAAAAAATCGGGCCGCTGATCCGGCAGGTCATGTGGCTGGCGTTGATGCTGGCTGTTGTGAGCTTTCTGGTATTACGCAGTCTACCGCCGGTCTTTGAACTCATGGGCACCCGCCCGGAAGTGCGGCCGGAAGCCATTGGTTACCTGAAAGCCATCAGCTGGGGGATTTTTCCCTTTACGATTTTTTTGGCCTTCCGCTACCTGGCCGACGGGGTTTCCCACACCCGCTTTACCATGTATATCAGTTTTTTGGGTCTGCTGTTGAACATTCCCTTCAACTACATTCTCATGTTCGGCAAACTCGGGTTCCCGGCGCTGGGCGTACGTGGCTGTGGCTATGCCACCGCATCCGTGCTGCTGTGTCAAATGCTGGCTTATGGCTCCATTATCGCCCGTCACCGTCAATTCAAAGCCTATGCCGTGTTCAGCCATTGGGAAAGACCGGACGCAGATGAAATCCGGCGAATTCTGCGGCTGGGGCTGCCCATTGGCGTGGCCGTGTTCGCTGAAGCCGGTTTTTTCTCCATCGTCACCATGATGGCTTCGCGCCTGGAACCGCACGTTATCGCCGCCCACCAGATCACACTCAATTTTGCTTCCTTGCTGTTTATGATTCCGCTGGGCCTGGCCATGGCCATTACCATTCGGGTGGGTAATGCGGTGGGGCGCAAAAATCCTGAGGATATCCGCCGCGCCGGCTGGGTTGGCATTGGCCTGACCCTGCTCACCCAAAGCCTTTCGGCCTGGATTTTGTTTACCTGGCCTGAGCATGTCGCACATTGGTATACGGACGATGCCGCGATTATCGCCGTGGCCGTCAATCTGTTATTTCTGGCGGGAATTTTCCAGATAGCCGATGGCCTGCAAGTGGCCGCCGCTGGCGCCCTGCGCGGCCTGCAGGACACGCGCTTTCTCATGTTTAGTACGATTCTCGCTTTCTGGGGCGTGGGTTTTGTGGTGTCCTGGTGGCTGGCTTTTGGCCAGAATTTGGGCGCCGAGGGCCTGTGGATTGGCCTGATTGCCGGGCTGATACTGGCGGCCATTCTCAATTTATGGCGTTTTTACCACAAAACCCGAGACAAAGAACTGCTGAAGTTGCTGGCTGAACTCGACCCGAAAAACGCCCTGCACTTGTCCTGAACCACAAGGCGAACCGCTTTTCAGGAGCCAGGGAGGTTATCCAGCGCAAAAAAACGCCGCGCATTCTCCGTGCTGACCGCCGCCACATGGCGCCAGTCCTGCCGCCGATGATGCGCTATCGCCCGAACCACATGCGGGAGATATTTCGGCTCATTACGGCGACTGGCTGGCTTGGGCTGCAGATCCCTGGGCAATAAATAAGGCGCATCGGTTTCCACCAGCAAGCGGTTATCAGGAATGTTATGCACAATTTCCTGCAAGTTTTCCCCCCGCCTTTCATCACAAATCCAGCCGGTGATGCCGATATGACAGTCCAGGTCCAGATAGTCGAACAAGGCCTCGCGGGTGTCGGTAAAACAATGCACCACCACCGCGCCCAGGGCGTCACGGTGGGCTTTGAGCATCGGCAAAAAATCCGCATGCGCGTCACGCTGGTGCAAAAACATGGGTAAACCAGTCTGTGCCGCCAGAGCCATGTGCTGTTCAAAGGAAAAAATCTGCGCCGCGCGGGGCGAAAAATTGCGGAAATAGTCCAGCCCGGTTTCACCCACGGCCACCACCTGCGGCGCCGCCAGCAATTCGGCAATGGCGGCTTCGGCTTCGGCGTCCCAGTCGCTGGCATGGTGCGGGTGAATACCGGCGGTGGCGGTTAACAGCCCCGGATACGATGCCGCCAAATCGGCCGCTTTCTGCGAGCAGGCCACACTGGAGCCGGTGACCACCATATGAACCACACCGGCTGCCTGAGCCTGAGCAATGACATCCTCGCGGTCGGCATCAAAACTGTCATGGGTCAAATTGGCGCCAATATCGATCAATTCGGGAGTGTGCTGTTCGGGCATTGTTCATTCGTGATTCAGGAAAAGCCGGTAGTATAGCGGGCACACGACGCAGAACAAAGGAGTTCAATCATGCCAGCTTTCAGAAAAGCCCTCATTGGGCTGCTTTTCAGCCTGTTTTTCGCCGCTTCGGCACACGCCTTTACCCCCGAGTCCGGTTTCTGGTGGAACCCTGACGAACCCGGCAGCGGCTACGCCATCGAGCTGCAGGATAATTTCATGTTTGTGGCCTTTTACGTTTATGATGAAAACGGTAACCCGGAATGGTACACCGCAGGCGCGCCCTTGCAGGGCAATGCCCTGTTCGATACGGAAATGCATTACACCTACGGCGGTCCCTGTATTGACTGCGCCTATACCGCGCCTGTCACCCTGGAAGGCGAAATGGGCCCGGTCACCATCAATTTTCTCACCGAAACCACCGCCACCATCCAGTTTTCCGGCCAGGTCAAAACCATTGAGCGCATGCGCCTGGTGCTGGGTGACACCCTACGGGGCTTGCTGGGTGAATGGCAGGCGGTGATTGATTTTTCCAGCACCGGCGTCAACTTCCCTTTCAATGGCGATATCCTGATTTTCGACAACCTGGATCGCACCGGCGCCACAGATTTTGTCGACGGCTGCCGTCCTGATAATTCCGTGGACGGCTTCTGTTCGGCCTATGCCCGGCAAAACCACGACCTGGCCGCCACTTATGATCCGGTCAATGACGAAGTCATTGTAGTGGTCAATGACAGCCCGGACTACTGGCTGGCCTATTATCTGCAAGTGGGCACCTACCAATTCGACGGCGTGGCCGAACTCTACCCCAAGGACAGCGGCAATAACAATATTTTCTATCCTGTGCGCGGCTTCCGCACCGCCAGCCGTACGTTTATTGAAACCGGCGAAGGTCCATCGTCTACAGAC
>JALSHI010000068.1 GCA_026982315.1 Lysobacterales bacterium | reverse complement strand
GGTGCCTTGTCGCCTGTGCGGCAGCAGTTGGGGCTGAAAACCCGCCAACATGATTACCGGAAAACGGCCATTATCTGCAATGTGCTCACCGAACAACCCCACAATGGCCGGGCTTTCGAATGTCTGAGCGCAGATGGCCCGGTGGCGATGTTGCCCTTTCGGCAGGGGCGTTGCGGCTTTGTCTGGTCAGTGCCGAAAATACAAGCCGAACAGCTGCTGGCCATGGATGACGAGACGTTTTGTCACGCCGCCTGGGAGCGGTTTGGGTATCGTCTGGGGCGACTGATAAAAGTGGGGCGCCGTTCGTCTTATCCTTTACACCGGATTGAAGTGCCACAGCAGGTGGTGCCGGGGGTGGTGCTCATGGGTAATGCCGCTCACACCCTTTCGCCGGTCTCTGCCCAGGGATTGAACCTGGCAGTGCGCGACGTGGCGCAACTGGTGGAAACATTGTGCCAGGCACGAGCCGAGCATCGCCCCCTGGGTGACCTGTCAGTGCTGGAACACTATCAGTCTCAACGCCGCCCCGACCAGCAAAGGACCCTGAAATATACCGACGATTTAATGCGTTGGTTTGCCATTGATGCCTTGCCGGTGGCCGTTGGCCGTTCTCTGGCTGTACTGGCCACTGCATTGTCACCATCCTTGCAGGCGCGGTTGTTTCGTCATGGTTCGGGTTTCCGCGGTGTGGTTCCGCCCTTGCTCAGGCCTCCAGTCGGGGAAATATTGTGATCTTCACCAATTTACACTCCGTTAACAGGACGCTTTCCCATGGTCTGGAATGAGCTGGACTTTGTGGTTGCCGGAGGTGGCATGGTGGGCGCCAGCGCGGCTGTGGCATTGACGCGTCAGGGGCGCCGGGTGGCCATGGTGGAAAGAAGCGCCCCCCCTGATGCACACATGCCTGCCGACCGTCAGTTGCGTGTTTCAGCTTTGTCATGGACCAATATTCGCTGGTTACAGACTCAGGGTATTTGGGCGCATGTCGATAAAAACCGGCTGGGTATTTATCGGCACATGCGCGTATGGGACGCCCGCAGCGGCCGGCAGTTACAGTTTTCCGCCGACTTCAGCCGCCAACCAGCGTTGGGCGTCATTATCGAAAACCAGAATCTGCGGCAAGCGGCCTGGCAGTGCCTGACTGACGGGGGTGTTGAAGTACTGGTGCCGGATTGCATCGATAAGTTGGATATGGAGAGAGCTTCCCGCGGTCGTCGCGCGCAGATAAAAACCCGGGCCAATGGTGTTCTCAGCACGCATCGGGTACTGGCGGCAGATGGTTCGGCATCGGCAACACGGCAGTTGGCCGGTATCGAGGTGAGTGCGTTTTCATATGGGCAAGAGGGCATTGTCACGTATGTTACGCTTGAGGGCGCCCCAGAGGAAACCGCCATGCAGGCTTTTGCCCCCGGCGGCCCCGTGGGCATGCTTCCAGCCGGCAAGCCTGGATTGTTTTCCATTGTCTGGTCGGTGCCAGATGCCCAGGTGGAAGCGTTGCTGCATTGTGCCGATGATGTCTTTGGCCAGCGCCTGGAGGAAGCAATAAATCACCCCTCTTTAGGTTTTTCTCTCAAGGTGATAGCGAGCCACCCGCGTGCGGTTTTTCCTTTGCGCAAGCAGTTGGCGGCGACGTTTGTTTCAGGGCCGGTGGTACTTGCCGGTGACGCCGCCCATGTGGTGCATCCGCTGGCCGGACAAGGCGTGAATCTGGGTTTGCAGGATATTGCGGCCTTGGTCAGGGAGATGCAGGGAATCAGCTGGCGGCATGCCGATGAGGTGGCGCTGGCCTTGCGACGCTATGCGCGTCAGCGCTTGAGTCAGGCGAAAGAGGCCGCCGAGCTGATGAGTCTCATCAACCATGTGTTCCGGGACGATGCGCATATCAAAAGCCCGGTACGGAACCTGGCCTTGCAGGCAGTGCAATCACTGTCACCACTGAAGCACTGGTTGATGCGGCAAGCTGGCTCGTGAAGCGCCAGGAGTCTCGAGCAGATCTATGCGGCGGCTTTTTTGAGGTAGACCAGTAACAGGCTGATGGCTGCGGGCGTCATCCCCGGAATACGGGCAGCCTGCCCAATGGTATGGGGTTGTTGCTGCTTGAGCTTTTCGGTCAACTCGGCGCTTAATCCCTTGACTTGCTGGTAGTCGAAGTGCGGCGGAATCACCTTGTCTTCGTGTAATCGCGCTTTTTCAATTTCCAGTTGCTGCCGCTCCAGATAGCCAGCATATTGCGCCTGAATCTCCACCTGCTCAATATGGTCATCTTGGTGCAAGCCATTTGTCAGACCGGGGATTTCCCGCAAGGTGGCATATGAGATTTCCGGCCGTCGCAAGAGATCAAAAGCAGTTACTTCCTTAGTCAAAGGCAAGCCGGTTTTTTCCATAAAGGCCTTGCCGGTTTCATTGCCGGGGCTAAGCCACATGGCCTTCAGATGCTGCAGTTCTTTCTCCACCGCATCCTTGCGAGCTTTGAATGCCCGCCAGCGCTGATCGTCAATCAGTCCCAGTTCCCGGGCTTTGGGAGTAAGACGAAAATCCGCGTTGTCTTCCCGCAAGAGCAACCGGTACTCGGCCCGGGAGGTGAACATGCGGTAAGGCTCCTGGGTGCCTCGGGTAATCAAATCGTCAATTAAAACGCCGATATAGGCCTCATCCCGCCGAGGCGTCCAGGTGGGTTTTCCGGCCACCGTCAAAGCCGCATTCATGCCGGCGATCAACCCTTGGGCGGCGGCTTCTTCGTAACCGGTGGTGCCATTGATTTGTCCGGCGAAAAACAGGTTTTCCACATAACGGGTTTGCAGACTGGGTTGCAAGCCGCGGGGGTCGAAGTAGTCGTATTCAATGGCGTAACCTGGCCGCGTAATATGCGCCTTTTCAAAGCCTGCGATAGAGCGCACCAGTTGCAGTTGAACATCGAAAGGCAAACTGGTGGAAATACCATTGGGGTAGAGTTCGTGTGTGTTCAGTCCTTCAGGTTCAACAAATATCTGGTGTGATGATTTGTCAGCAAAGCGTATGATTTTGTCTTCAATGGATGGGCAATAGCGCGGACCGACACCCTCAATAACGCCCGAATACATGGGTGAGCGATCCAGGCCGCCACGAATAATCTCATGGGTTTTTGCATTGGTGTGCGTAATATAGCAACTCACTTGCGGTGGGTGTGCCTCGGGCGAGCCCAAATAGGAAAAAACCGGTACCGGCTGGTCACCGGGCTGCTCCTGCATGACGCTGAAATTCACACTGCGGCCGTCAATGCGCGGCGGCGTGCCGGTTTTCAGACGATCCACCTGAAAGGGCAGTGCGCGCAGGCGCTGGGCCAGAATGGTTGCTGGCGGATCGCCGGCCCGGCCGCCCTGATAGTTGGACAAGCCAATGTGAATTTTACCACCGAGAAAAGTGCCGACGGTGAGCACCACCGCCTGGGCTTTGAAGGTTAAGCCCATTTGCGTGACACAGCCGGTGACGCGGTCATTTTCAATCAGCAGATCTTCGACACCTTGTTGAAAAAGGGTGAGGTTGGGCTGGTTTTCCACAGCCTGGCGGATGAAATTCCGATACAAGGTGCGGTCGCATTGGGCGCGGGTAGCGCGCACGGCTGCACCTTTGCGTGAATTGAGAATTCGAAATTGGATACCTGCGTGGTCTGCGGCTTGTGCCATAACGCCGCCCATGGCGTCAATTTCCTTGACCAAGTGGCCTTTGCCAATGCCGCCAATGGCCGGGTTACAGCTCATTTGGCCAATGGTTTCAATATTGTGAGTCAGAAGCAAGGTGTTTGCCCCCAGGCGCGCAGCGGCCAGCGCCGCCTCTGTGCCGGCATGACCGCCGCCCACCACAATCACGTCGTACTCTTGTGGAAAAATCACCAACTCACCCTCAAATCATTTCATTCGTGTAACCAGATATTTTACCACGCTGGCGGTGCAAGTTGGGAGGGGCAATGCAGGCTTGGGGCACTATTCAAATCAAGGGTGTTTTTCCTGGTGGTTTTTTGTGAGAGAATAGGCGGCCCCGCCGGTTTCTCTGTGCCGTTTGGGGTCTATGCTGCACTGTGGGCCTGTAGCTCAGTTGGTTAGAGCAGTGGACTCATAATCCATTGGTCGAAGGTTCAAGTCCTTCCAGGCCCACCATTCCTGATTACCTTTCTAGGTTGCCATTGAACCATCCGTTCACCACACTATCATTTTGGTCGGTGTCCGCATGGTGGTTTTTGCCGTGCTTTTCACCAGAAAACCCGGGAGCAGGTGCTGGTTGAATGCTTTTGACCTGTGGGTTCTATCATGGCGAGGGATCTGACTTCGTGGCTCTCGCTTAAATTTCAGTGAAAAAATTCTTGCTTTCTCAATGCTTTAAGGTTTATTCTTGTTACCAATTCTAAGGCTTGCAGGGCGTCGCTGTGGGTTTTGTGAGGAAACGCACAAAAAAAACGGGAAAAGTTTGTTTTGATAAGCGCCTGTCAGGATAGTCTTAAGAAAGGGTTAAATGCACTACGTTACCAGCAAACAAAAGAGGAAAGAAGTTGGCCTTGCTCTCAAAAAAGAACACGCCACTGGTTGGCGTTGATATCAGTTCATCAGCTGTCAAGCTGCTGCAACTTAGCCGCTCAGGGGACCGTTACCGGGTGGAATACTATGGCGTAGAGCCGTTGCCTGCCAATGCCGTGAAGCAGAGGGTCATCAAGGAAGTTGACCGCGTTTCCTCAAGTATTGCCAAAGCAGCCAAGCGCTCGGGCGTAAAAACCCGCAACGCTGCCACGGCGGTTTCCGGTTCGGCGGTGATTACCAAAATTATTAACATGCCCGCGGACTTGTCTGAAGATGAGCTGGAGCAGCAACTGTCCATGGACGCCAATCAGTATATCCCTTTTCCCATTGAGGAAGTGAATCTTGACTTTAGCGTATTGGGACCTGCGGATCAGCCTGAGATGGTTAATGTTTTGCTGGCTTGCTCTCGTTCCACCAATGTGGATCTGTGCGTGGAAGCCCTGGAAGGAGCGGGTTTGACGCCACGGATTGTCGATATTGAAGCCTTTGCGGTGGAAAACGCCTTTAACACTTTTGTCAAGGATGCCCTGAACATTGATGCCAATGAAGTGGTGGCCTTGTTTGACATTGGCGCGAGTACGACAACCCTGCATGCCTTGCATCAGGGGCGCAGCGTTTACACCCGGGAGCAAGATTTCGGCGGCAAGGAGCTTACTGAAGAGATTATGCATCGTTATGGTTTGTCCTATGACGAAGCCG
This sequence comes from Lysobacterales bacterium, assembly GCA_026982315.1. Taxonomy (GTDB): domain Bacteria; phylum Pseudomonadota; class Gammaproteobacteria; order Xanthomonadales; family Marinicellaceae; genus S144-45. The sequence continues at coordinate 34,352 of JALSHI010000068.1, read as the reverse complement.
GTCTGGCCAAACGACAGGGAGGGCTGCCGGAAAGTTATGAAACTGAGGTGCTGCAATCTTTCAAAAATGCGCTGATTCGGCAGATCAGCCGCTCATTGCAGTTTCTCTTCTCGTCAACCGAGTTTAGTAACGTAGACCGGATTTTGCTGGCCGGAGGTTGCGCTTCGATTCCAGGTGTTGAAAGTCTGGTGGAAGAGCAAATAGGCGTTCCAGTGCAAGTGCTGGATCCCCTGGTCAATATTGGTTTGGCGCCACGCATCAATAAAGAGACCATCAAGGCGGACTCTCCTGCTTTGATGACAGCTCTTGGACTGGCATTAAGGAGTTTCGACTGATGGTTAAAATCAACTTATTGCCCTGGCGCGAAGAGCGGCGTCAACAACTTAACAAGGAATTTTTCCTGATTCTCGGGGGAGGCGCGATCCTTGCGGTGTTGAGTGTGGCCTTTGTGATGTGGCTTTACAGCCAAAGCATTGAGTTTCAACACAAGAGAAATGCCTATCTGAAAGAGGAAATTGCCAAGCTGGACCGGGATATTGCGGAAATTCGTGATCTGGAAAAGAAAAAAGCCAACCTGTTATCTCGCAAGGAAGTGATTGAAGACTTGCAAGGAAAGCGGACGCAAATGGTGCATTTGTTTGACGAATTGGTCAAAACCATCCCCAACGGGGTTTTCCTGGAGTCAGTCAAACAGCAAGGCAATCGTTTAACATTGGAAGGTTATGCACAATCCCACTCACGGGTTTCGGCTTACTTGCGTGCGATTGAAAGTTCCAAGTGGATGGACAAGCCGGAAGTACAGTACATCAAGGCCGATGACACCTTTGACACCCATGAGCAGAAATTCAGGTTGACGGCCATGCTGGTTAATCCCAATCTGAAGAAAGACGATGAGACCACCGCCCAAGAGGATGCCCAATGAACATAATTGATGAATTGAACAGCCTCGATACCAATAACCCTGGCAGTTGGCCTGGCTGGGTTAAGGTGGGCGCGGTCATTCTGGTCATGACTGTGATTGGCGCCATTGGCTACAAAATGATGATTGCCGACAAAATAGACGCACTGAAAAAACTGGAGCGAGAAGAGAAAAACCTCAAAATTACCTTTAAAGGAAAGCAGCAAAAGGCCGCGCAGTTGGATGCCTACAAGGCGCAACTGGAGGAAATGGAGGTCATTTTGCAATCCATGTTGCGTCAGTTGCCCAGTAAAACAGAGATGTCTGACTTGATTGTGGATATTTCACAAACAGCACTGGCCAGCGGCATTGATAACAAGTTATTTGAGCCAGGCCAGGAAACGCTGCACAACTTTTATGCCGAAAAACCCATCTCCCTGAAAATGGTAGGGGGATACCATCAGTTTGGGGAGTTTGTCAGCGGTGTGGCCTCCTTGCCGCGCGTGGTTATTTTAACCATGCACGATATTTCCCTGAAGCCTGTTGATGGCAGTAGTGAGCTGGTGCTGGAAGGAACGGCAAAAACCTATCGTTACCTGGACGATGACGAGCAGGCAGCCATGGACGCCAAGGCAGCGATGCAAAATGGCGCTGCGGGCAAGGGAGGTAATCGATAATGAACAAGTCTCTGCTTAACGTGGTTGTGGCATTGGTTGCCGCATTATTGGTGGGAGGTTGTCAGCGGGACATGTCTGACCTGGAGGACTTTGTCGAAACTGTCAAGAGTCGCCCGCCACGGCCCATAGAGCCATTGCCGGAAATTAAACCCCAGGAAACCTTTGAATACAGCGCATATGGCCTGCGGGATCCGTTCTCCAATGATTTGCAGCAAACCAAGTCTGAACCGGCGGAAAACAACCCTGCCGAAGGCGAGGGGCCAGATTTGAATCGCCGCAAGGAAATGCTGGAAAGTTATCCCCTGGATACCCTGAGCATGGTTGGCACCTATTCGCAGGGTGATGACTACTGGGCACTGATTGTTGACCCGGAAGGCACCATTCACCGCGTATCCGTTGGTGACCACATGGGACAAAATTATGGCGAAGTCATCGCCATATCCGAAGACGAAGTCAGATTGCGGGAATGGCAACGGGACGGACTGGGTGGCTGGATACAGCGTGAAGCCACGATCGCACTGACTGAAGAAGAGTGAGCACGATGACCATGAGCATAGCACCACATACCCAATTTACCCAAGGAACAGTGAACATCATGAAAAATACCTCTGCCAATAAACTTGCCGCCAGGCACGTGTTCTGCTTGTTTGCGGGGCTTCTGATGAGTTTTGTGGCCGTGGCCCAAAACCGGTTGACAGACCTAAAAACCGTCACCAATCCTGATGGCAGCATTGATATTGTTTTTATCCTGGATGGAGAGGTCACTGCTCCCAAGGTGTTTGCGACAGAAGTGCCACCACGCATTGCCGTTGACTTGTTTGATACGGAAAATGCCACTGGCAAGAGGCTTATTAATATTGCCACCGGTTCAGTCAAAGGTGTGCGTCTGGTCAGTGCGGGTAACCGCACCCGGGCTGTATTGGATTTAACCCAGAATGCTGAATTTAACACTCAGGTGGATAACAACCGCCTGAAAATTACTGTGGCCGGCAGTGACAAGGCGGCTCACCGCCAGATGGCATCCGGGCATGCGGCAGCCAGTATTGAAAACATTGACTTCCGGCGCGGGCAAAAAGGCCAGGGCAAGGTGATGTTAAAGTTTTCCAGGCCCGATGTGGTGGTCAATACCCTGGAAACCGCCAACGGGGTGGTGCTGGAAATCCATAATGCCCAGTTACCCGCGGAATTAAATCGCAAGCTGGATGTGGTGGACTTTGCCACTCCGGTGAGCTTTATTGATACGCAACAAAAAGGTGATACCGTGCGTGTCAAGGTAGAAACCACTCAGCCTAATGAGCACTACGCGTATCAAACGGGTGAACAATATGTACTGGAAGTGGCCCCGGCCAAGAAAAAAACCGCCCAGGCAGGGGCTTTGGATACTAAAAAACAATACAAGGGGCGACGAGTTAGCTTTAATTTCCAGGACATTCCGGTGCGCTCGCTGCTACAAATGGTGGCGGATGTGTCCGGATTTAATGTGGTGGTCGCCGACTCGGTTCAGGGAAATGTTACCCTGCGGTTGAAAGACGTGCCCTGGGATCAGGCGTTGGACATTATTCTGGAAAGCAAACAGCTGGACAAACGTGTCAACGGAGACGTGATATGGGTGGCGCCGGCTGAAGAAATCGCCGCGCGTGAACAACAAAAACTGGAAAGCCAGAAGGAAAAAGAAGACCTGGAACCAGTCAAAACCATATTCCTGCAAGTCAACTACGCCAAAGCCGAAGAGCTGGCCAGTCTGCTCCAGGGTGGCGGAACCGGTGATGGCGCGGATTCTGGTAGCGGCGGTAACTCGCTGTTATCTGAACGAGGCAGCGTGGCCTATGATGAGCGTACTAACACATTACTGATAACGGATATTCCTTCACGCCTTAAAACCGTTGAAGAACTGGTCAAGCGGTTGGATCGGCCTGTGGAGCAGGTTCAAATTGAATCCCGCATCGTGATTGCCTCTGACAAGTTTGGAGAAGAGCTGGGTGTGCGCTTTGGCGTCACCGGGTCTCAGGAAGACAGCAATGGCAATATCCTGAGCATGGGCGGTTCTTTGGAAGGGCTGGATCGCTTGAACAATGCCGCATTAATTAATCGTCTGGCCGGCAGTGACAGCAGTGGCCTGCCCAATTTCGATCCGGATTTTTCCGACCCCAGTAATCCCATTCAGGGTCCGCCACTTGGTGAACGTTTGAATGTCAATCTGCCTTCCACCGGCAATGCGGCCAAGTGGGCCTGGAGTATTTTGGCTTCGGATTACTTGCTGGACCTTGAGTTGTCCGCGTTGGAAACCGAAGGCAAGGGAGAAGTGATTTCCACGCCACGTGTTATCACCACGAACCAGAAAGAAGCGGTTATTCAAAAAGGTGTGGAAATTCCTTATGAGCAGGCCACCTCCAGTGGCGCCACCTCGGTACAATTCAAGAAAGCCGTATTGGAACTTCGCGTGACGCCATTGATTACCCCGGATGACCGGATTGACTTGACCCTTAAAGTAAGTAAGGACTCCGTGGGCCAGCTGGTGCCGACTTCACGGGGAGGTACCGTGCCCAGTATCGATACGCGCTCCATCGAAACCCGGTTGTTGATTGACAATGGCCAGACTGTGGTATTGGGTGGTGTCTATGAGCACGAGCGTCGTTCAGATCGCAGTAAGGTTCCATTTTTGGGAGACTTGCCAGCCATTGGTACCTTGTTCCGTAACAAGAAAATATCCAATGACAAGGCGGAACTGCTGATATTTGTTACCCCAACCATCATCAAACAGAGTTTTTAATGAATTATCCTGACAGCGAGCAAACGAGGAATCCCATGTTGAACGCAAGCAAAAAGTTAATCGTGTTACTGGTCGCCATGCTGGTACTGGCCTCCTGTGGTGGTGGTAGCGGTTCAGCGCCAGCGGCAACCACACGCCAAGATCTGAAAATCACATTCAACGCGACTAAAACCTCGTTGCCAACGAATGATTTTGATCACCCCATTACTCTGGATTCACCCTATGTGGCGCAGATCAATGTGCGCGTCACCTTTGCCAGCGGCACACCGGTTCCTGATGGAACGGTGGTCAGTTTCCGGACTTCAGACTCTCTGATTGCGCCGGTTTCAACCCTGGACGATCCGGACACCACTGATGTGAATGAATTTTCCACTTACTTTGGCTCTATAACCAATGAAAGCTCCGGTGGTTTGGCGACTTTCTTTGTGCACAGCCGAAAGACGCCCGGCACGGTCACACTAACCGCCTCGGCCACAGATCCCAATAGTGGCCGCACCACTTCGGTGAGTATGAATTTCCGCATTGAAGCGGCGAATAACGGCAATGCACCATTGACGATTACGCCGGATAAAACCCAGGTGCCGGTCAATAGCCAGGGTGTCCCCTGGTTCCCTGGCTCACCTTATGTGATTCAGGCCAATATCCATTTTGTGGATGCGGCTGGCAACCCGGTCACCATTACTGCAGACTCGGAAACACCTCTGAATGCCAGTGTCTTGCCAGTGACCCTGGCCTGTATCCGGCGACTTGATGATTTGAATACCGAAGAGGATGAGTCGGCGGTTTGTCTGGCCAGTACAACCTTTAGTGTTTCAGCAGGACAAGGTGTGCTCTTTATTGAGTCCCAGAATATCCCTGGTCAGGGCACCTTGAGCATTACAGGCACTGATCCAAGCAATAATCAGCCAGTCAGTGCGACACTGGACTTTGAAGTGGTGGACAGCAGTGCAACCGGCGTGCCTAACAATATCTCCATTACCAATTCCGGTCAGCCCATTTATGTTCAGGGTTCCGGGGGTAATACCACAGCACCTGTCACGGTCACTGTGACCGATGGCAGTCAGCCAATTGCTGATCCGATGAGTGGAGGCAATCGCTGGAATAATGTTCAGTTTACCTTGAATACCCAGCAAACAGCCTCAGGTGAAGAACTTTCCGGTGTGAACGCTCAGGGCCAGACCGTGAGCGGCAACCAGATTTCACTGTCGACCACCTCAGGCGCTGTTAATGCCCTGTTGCGCAGTGGCACCAGCACCAATGTGGTTACGGTAACGGCCACGGCAGACCGGGCGGATAACAATGTCGACAATGGCATTCAGGACCCGATTACCGCAACCGGCACTTACGCCATTAGTGATGGCCGTATTTGGTCAGTCGATATCACTGGGCCCAACGTCAATGCCTTGCTGGTGAACCGTGTTAATCCTGATGTACAACTGGAAGACGCGGCCAATATCGACCCTGACGGAACTTACTCTCTGGTTATCAGCGCCACCGCCGTGGACAAGGCAGGTAACCCCGCTTTGCCTGGCCAGTTACTCCGCTTTGGCTTGATTGACAGCCCCTTGCTGGGCTATCCGCAGTCCGGCTCCGGCGTGTTTGCCATTTCCGGAAATAATGGCGATCCGCAAGAGGGTGGATTTGTCTTTACCCAGAATAATGTCAATTTCCTGAGTACCGCCGGTGGTGTGCAACCGGGCGATACCCTGATTGTCTTTGGTGAGGAGTCTCCGGGCAATGAGGATCTGGAAACTGCCGCACCGGTACAAACCGTCAATTCAGCAACGACATTGACCATTTCCCAACGGTTTAACTATAACGATGCCACAGGCAGCATTCGCGATGACGGGCCGGTATTACCTTTTGTTGTTGGCCGGGCGGTGGATGGTTCAGTCGACGCCACCGCTTTGACAGATAACAATGGTGTAGCCACCACCAAACTGATTTATCCGGTATCCAAACTGGGTAAACTGGCGGCGATTTATGTGGAGGGCACAGGCGTTCCGGCGAATGGAAACCCGAGAACAGTGGCAGACGCAGAGATTATCGCCTACCCAGGCCTTTCCCAGTATGGTGACAATCAGGCCGGGCTGGTGGTTCAGCCGAATGTGGCTCCGGGTAATGCCGCCACCAGCGTAACCGTATGCGCCTATGACGCATTGGGTACACCGCTGGTTGGATTGAATGTCAACTTTGCTTATGTGGGCGCTTCAGGCACGGGCACCATCGATGGCCAGCCAGGTTCGGGCGTGTTGAACAATCCGACAGATGGCAGTGGTTGCACCACAGGACAGGTTTCCACTTCCGGCATTGACCCGAATCTTGCTGCGGAACATGGCTTTGATTTCTTTGCCGGTGGGCTGGGATGCATTAATCCCGGTGGGGACAGCGTCTGTTTGCTGTTACTCACCAGCGATCAGGCCCGCTTAGTGGCCAATCCGTCTGTGCTGTTCAATGACCAGACAGGCACGGTAGTCACCCTGACCCTGTATGGTTCCGATGGCTCGCCGGTGGCGGGTGTGGATATCGTCGGCTCATGCAGCGCGGTTGCACCTGATACCGCCACCACCACGGATCCACCAGTGACAAACAATGGCGGCGTATCGTCGACCACCATTACGGCTGATGTCAATCAGTTAGGCCAGCCGGCTTCCACCGCCGAGTGCACATATACGGCGGCAACCGGTGAGTCAGTGACCGTGCCTATCATTGGAACGGATTGCTCCGGGGTGTCACCAAGCCCGGGAGTTTGTAACTAATCAGTGAGTGACACATAAAGAAAAACCCCGCCTTAGGCGGGGTTTTTTTGCTGCAAGCTAAGAACCAGAGCGTGCTGGCGTGTGTGGGTTAACGTAAAATCAGCAGGTATTCCACGCGTTCATTGTTCTTGTCAATGCGGGTGATATTACAGTCATACAGGGTGTCTGGGTCGGTGTTAAATGCACAGACTAGGTTATCCTGCTGCACCAGATTGTCTGGTTTATCACAATCCAGTGACTGAAGCTGGCTGGATTTGGGCGCCTTGCGGTAAAAAGATATCAGCTTTTTGATAGGGGTGCCCAATAGTCGGGTGTTTTCGCCGATGACTTTTTTTGCATGCTTATTAAAGAAGGCAACTTTGTTCTGCTGGTCGATGCCCAGAATGACATCATGAACCGACTGCAGTACATGCAACAGTTCCTGTTTGCTCTCCAGCAGTCCCTTTTGCGCCGCCACATGGCGGGCCAGAGAAGCAATGCGAGCCAGAAATAATTCCTTGGCCTCGTTTTTGAACATGCACTCAATGGCTCCGGACTCCAAGGCTGATTTAATCACATCATCGCGATAAGTCGCCGTCAACAAGGCAATTTGTAAATAGCCCTGTTTGTCCAGTGGTTTGAGTAAAGCGCAGAGTTTATCGCCATTGGTGTCTGGCAAATAATAATCGACGATGGCCAGATCGTAGGTATTGTTCCGGGCCAGTTGCAGCGCCTCAATGGCATTTTTGGCCACATCAACTGCATATCCGTTTTCCTGTAACAGTTTTTGGTAGGCAAAACGGACGCTATAGGAATCATCGACAAACAGAATGCGTATAGGCGTGTCGTTTGGCTTGCTGACAGGAGTGTCTGCGCTCTTATCTAGAAGCTGGTGCAACAGTCTTGGCAGGCGGGAAAACTCAGACCAGCTCAGAAAGTGTTGTTTTTGCCCGTTGTCCTGGTGATCGTGTTCGGTTTTCTGGTCGGTCACCAGGATAGTTGGGATATGTCCATGGCTGTGAGACAGGCGCTGCAAAAAAGCGGTGGTGGCTGTTGAGTCATTGCTATTGGAGCCAATCACAATGGCATCCACTTTGTCAAAAGCCTTGCGGTTTTTGGGTAAGGAGGGAAATTGGGGAATAGTCCGCAGGGAACGAAATCCCCCTGCGTGCAAGGTTTGCCGCAAAAGCTGGCTGAAAGTGCTGGACTTCTCAATCACAAGAATGTTTTTCTGCCTGCCTTTCATGAAAACGTCGCCTTTTGATTGTCCGCATGGTGCAATAGCCGGTGCTTTTATTCAAGATTTTTTTATGGACATTTGAAAACAGGCGGCAATTCCGCGACCACCGGCATTTATTAACGTGGCTCGGGTGTATAATTATCGCCTGATTTTTCACGGAGAATACAACCTTGTGAACAGATACTTTCCCCTGGCGCGGCCACGTCGTTTGCGTTACAGCCAGGCCATTCGGAATATGACGCAGGAAAACCATCTGTTGCCTCAAGACCTTATCTGGCCGGTTTTTGTACTTGAAGGTGAAAACCGGACGCAATCGGTTAAAGCCATGCCTGGTGTTTTCCGAATGTCTGTGGATGTTCTCATTGAACAGTTAACGGCGTTACATGCCCAAGGCTTGTATGCCGTGGCCCTGTTTCCAGTGGTGGAGCCGGAAAAAAAATCTGAACAGGCAGAAGAAGCCTGGAACCCGGATGGGTTGGCGCAACGGTGTGTGCGTCGCATCAAGGCCGCTTTGCCACACTTGGCGGTCATCACCGATGTGGCGCTGGACCCTTTTACCACCCATGGTCAGGATGGCATTATTGATGAAACGGGCTATGTGCTCAATGACACCACCACCGAGGCGCTGGTCAGGCAGGCATTGTCCCACGCCGAAGCCGGCGCCGATGTGGTAGCGCCGTCAGACATGATGGACGGCCGCATTGGTCACATTCGCCGGGCGCTGGAGCAACATGGTCATGTGAACACAGCCATACTGGCCTATTCGGCCAAATACGCCAGTTGTTTTTATGGCCCGTTTCGGGATGCCGTGGGCTCCTCCGCTAATCTTGGCTCGGGTGACAAACGCACCTATCAAATGGACCCGGCCAATGTACGCGAGGCGCTCAAGGAAGTGTCCCTGGATATAGCCGAGGGTGCGGATATGGTGATGGTCAAACCGGGCATGCCATACCTGGATGTGATTCGCCAAACCCGGGAACATTTCGATGTGCCGGTGGCCGCTTATCAGGTCAGCGGGGAATACGCCATGCTACAAAGCGCCATTGATAACGGCTTTTTGGCATTTAGACCCTCTGTTCTGGAATCCCTGCTGTGCTTCAAGCGCGCAGGTGCCGACCTGATTCTGACTTACTATGCTGATCGGGTCATTCCCTGGCTGAATGGTGAGAATAACCAACGCTGATGACAGGTTCCGGTGCTGTATTATCAACGAAACCGGCCAGGCTGGCGCTGTTTGGCCGGCCGGTGCATCACTCCTTGTCGCCGCTCATCCACCAGGATTTTGCTCGCCAGTGCGGGTTGCAGGTGGACTATGCGCTGAAAACCTGTGCGGACAGCGAGTTTGACGGCGCCCTTGCAGATTTTTTCTCCACTGGTGGGCTGGGGGCAAACATCACATTGCCATTTAAGGGTCAAGCCGCCGACTGTGTTCAGCAATTATCGCCCGATGCGGCCAAAAGTGGTGTGGTTAACACCATCACGGTGGCGGCCAACGGGCAGTTGGCTGGACACAATACCGATGGCGCCGGTTTTGTGCGGGACCTTCTTCATCGGCGAAATTTCTCCATTCACAACCGTACCATTGTGGTGATCGGTGCAGGCGGCGCAGCGCAGGGAATCATTCCCGCATTGCAGACAGAAAATCCCGCCCGGTTGCTGGTGGCCAATCGCAGCCAGAAACGTCTGGATGCCTTATTACGCCGGTTCAGCGGTATTGAAACTGTACCATTAGCGAGTTTACCGGACTTGCCGGTGGCCGATTTGGTGATTAATGCCACGTCTTTGGGGCACAAAGGACAGTCAGTGTCAGTGGAAAAAAATCTTTTTGGCGCTGAAACCGTGGCTTATGATTTAAGTTATAGCGCCGCCGCGCAGCCTTTTGTCCGGGCGTGTCAGAAAGCCGGGGCGGCGGCGGTTTACGATGGCTTGGGGATGCTGGTTGAACAGGCGGCGCTGGCTTTTTCGCTCTGGTTTGGAAAACCGGTGAGTACAGAGGGCGTTTATCGCCGGCTAGCGGGTCACCGGAGTTGATGCTGGTAGAACACATCAGGCAAAGCTTGTTCGCGTATTATTGGTGCTTTTTCTGGCGCGGCTGCTTTCGAGATAACGTCCGTGCTTCTTTCTTGTGGGTCGCATTTTTCTTGCCGCTGGAACGTTTCGTCGCTGTGGTGAAAGGCTGACCGGTTTTGTCTTTATAGTCGCACAGGTCGCGAATGACGCACTCGGCGCAGTTGGGTGTGCGGGCCTTGCACACATAGCGGCCATGCAGAATCAGCCAGTGATGCGCGTCCTTCCTGAATTCCGGCGGCACCACCTGCAAGAGTTTTTTTTCTACAGCCAATGGCGTGCTGCCTTTGGCCAGGCCAGTGCGATTGCTGACCCGGAAGATATGCGTATCCACGGCGATAGTGGGCTCACCAAAGGCGGTATTTAGCACCACATTGGCGGTCTTTCGGCCCACGCCGGGCAATGCCTCCAGCGCTTCCCGATCTTGCGGCACTTCGCCATTGTGTTTTTCCAGCAGGATTTGCGCGGTTTTTATCAGGTTTTTTGCTTTGGTGTTGAACAGGCCAATGGTCTTGATGTACTCCTTGAGGCCTTCTTCACCCAAAGCCAGCAGTTTTTCTGGTGTGTTGGCCACTTTGAACAGACGCCGGGTGGCTTTGTTAACGCCCACATCAGTGGCTTGCGCTGACAAAATGACCGCCACCAGCAGTTCGAATGGGCTGTTGTATTCCAACTCGGTGGTCGGGTTGGGGTTAATTTCGCGCAGGCGGCGAAACAGCTCATGTCTTTTCTGCTGGTTCATGGTCGGTTTTGCAACTCAACCAGCTGCCTGTTATGCCATCCGGACAGCGTAATCAGGGCGGTGGTGCCCCCAATCAGGGCCATGAGCATATCGCTTTGGGTATCCCAAACATATCCCTGAGTGGCCAGAAACGCTGTGGCTTCGTCGCCGCTGAGTACGGCCACCCACCATTCTATGAGCTCATAAAAGGCGCTGATGGCCAGCACGATGGACAAAACAATAAATGGCAACCAGTTTTTATGGCAAACCACCTGTTTCCGTATCAAAATCTCCCGGGCGATCATCGCTGGCACAAAGCCTTGCATGAAATGCCCGAGTTTGTCGTAATTGTTACGCTGATGGCCAAAATAACCCCGAATCCAGTTAAACAGCGGAACCTCTGCATAGGTATAGTGTGCGCCCACCAGCAAAACAATGCTGTGGGCCAGTATCAGCCAATATAGCAATGGCGTTAGCGGGACTCGTCGATAGCTGGCCAGCAACACCGCAAAGCCGATAAGCGCTGGTAGGGCTTCCAGCCACCAGGTCAGGCGATCCTTGGGGTGAATCCAGGACCAGATGAGCACACTGAAAAACAGCAGCAGCCAGGTGGCGGTAGCCCATGGAGAAAGCGGCAGGGGGCGAGGCGTCTCAGCTGGATTCATGTGTCTTCTGCCTTTTTTTATGTTCGAGTTTGTTACGGATGGCCACCAGAATGGCGAGGACGAAAAAGGCCCCAGGCGGCAAAATGGCAATCAGAAACCCCTGATAATCCGGCAGAATACGCCACTGAAGAGCCGCACCCCAAGCGCCAAACAGCAAGTCGGTCTGATCCAGCACGGTGCCTTTGCCGATAATTTCCCGGATGGCGCCGATGACCACCAGTACCATGGCAAAACCAACCCCGGTCAGAAAACCGTCTGCGATGGCTTTGGGCAATGACTGCTTGGAGGCAAAGCTTTCCGCCCGCGCCATAATGATGCAATTGGTCACAATCAGAGGGATAAAAATGCCCAGGGCCAGATACAGCTCGTGCCAGTAGGCGTTCATCACCATTTCCAGTGCGCTGACAACCCCGGCGATAATCAGCACAAACAGGCTGATACGAATTTCCTTGCGGGTCAAGGGGCGGATGATGGACACCAGGGCATTGGTCAAGGTCAGGGTGAATATGGTGGCCAGCCCCAGCCCCAGGGCGTTCACCACGGAGTTGGAAACAGCCAGTAATGGACACAGGCCCAGCAACTGCACCAGCGCGGCGTTATTGTCAATCAGGCGATGACGAATAAAGGGGTTCATGGCGTGTTTTCGGTTCTTTTTGTTTCTGTATTGTCCGCATGTGGCGGAGCATGGGCCTGGCCCGGCTGCTGCTTCCGCCACTGGGGCAAATGGGCGCGGGCGTAGACCAAGGCATCCCGTATGGCGCCGGTTACGGCCCGGGGCGTAATGGTGGCGCCGGTAATTTGGTCAAATTCGCCGCCGTCCTTGCGTACCTTCCACCTTTTTTCATCGGGCCGGGACAGGGAAGCACCAATAAATTGCAGCAACCAGTCGCTTTTCCGTGGCTCGATCTGGTCCCCCAGCCCTGGAGTTTCATGGTGCTCCAGAATTTTGGTGCCGATAATTGTACCATTGGCCGCATCAATGGCCACCAGCAAGCGGATATCACCGGCGTAGCCTTTATGCGTGGTCACCGGTAATACAACCAGGGACAGCTGGCCGTTTTTATAGCCGCGGTACCAGGTGCGCGGTTTTCGATGACCCAGGGCTTCAGGCTCAAAGATTGGCTCGGCGCTGCCCAGCAAATCATTGTCATAGCGTTGCGGAGGGGCAATGGTTTGCAAACTGCGCAATAATTTTTGCCGTTTTTGTTGTTCAATGCGCGCATGGGTGGCTTGCTCGCTGATAAACAGTATGGCGCTGGTGGCCAGTGTCATGAGCGCCAGGGTCAGGGGGATGGTCCAGCCACGCTTATCCATGACGACGTGCCTTACCTCCGTAGGGAGCGGGAATGGTCAAGCGGTCAATCAAAGGGGCCGCACTGTTCATCAGTAATACGCCAAAGGCGACGCCGTCGGGAAAAGCGCCGAACTGGCGGATCAAAACAGTCAGTATGGCCACGCCCGCGCCAAAAACCAGTTTTCCGCGGGGGCTTGAAGCGCCAGTGACCGGATCGGTGGCGATAAAGAATGCTCCCAGCATCAGGCCACCGGAAAACAGGTGCTGCAAGGGGCTGAGGAATATATCGGAGTCATAAAGGTAAAAAGGCAGGGAAAAGGCGATGGTGGTCAAAATCACAGCGGCAGGCACATGCCAGGTAATAATCCGTTTGCGCCAGAGAAACAAACCGCCGATGGCGTACCAGTTGGCAATCCATTCCCAGCCCATGCCACCAAAATCCCCAAAAATCGGCTGGCTGCGAATCTCGCTCAACCCCCGGGCCTGATGCAAACCGTTTTTGATGGCATCCAGCGGCGTGGCCTGGGTCAGAGTGTCATAAGTCGTTTGCGATGCACTAAGTCCGCCGGTGAAAACATATCGGATGGCATCCCACAATCCGGGCATTTCAATGGCGATATCCCGTGGCGCCAGCCAATTGGACATTTCCCGCGGGAAGGCAATCAGCATGACTGCAAATCCCAGCATGGCCGGATTGAAAATGTTGTGACCAATGCCGCCATACAGTTGCTTGGCCACCACAATGGCAAAAAACATGCCCAGGCATGTGACCCACCAGGGAGCCAGTGGCGGAATACACAAGGCAAACAGAATGGCGGTCAGCACCGCGCTCAAATCCGTGATAAATGGCTTGACAGGCACCTGCCGGAGTGTCAGCATGGCTGCCTCAAAGGCCAGGGCGAAAATCACCGCCAGCGTGACTTGCAGGATAATGCCCGGGCCAAAATACCACCAGTGCGCCAGCAGCGCCGGGACAAGCGCCAGAATCACCAGCCCCATCACTCGCTGGACGCTGACCGGGCGTGGAATATGAGGTGCGCTTTCAATATTCAGTTTCATGTCAGGGCGTTATCCTTGCCAGTGTTATTGGAAGACCCGTTGTCCGCTACGGCTGCCTGGCGTTTGTCTTGGCTTGTGGTTTTCATGCTATCGTTTTTTGCTGCCGACGGCTGCTGGGCTTTCAGGCGTTCCAGCGTGTCGGCAATGACCTGGCTGGATTTTTCCGGGTCGCGTAGCCTGCGGGCATGCCGCTTGCGGCGGGCGGCGCGTTCGGCCTTTAACCGTTCCAGCCGTCTGTCGTGCCTTTCATGACGAATGCGCGACCGTTCCGCCTTGGTTTTTTTGTAATCCAGATAGCGCAAGTCGGCCTTGGCATATCGGTAGTAGTCCACCAGTTTGATCTGGCTCGGGCAAACCCAGGCGCAGGCGCCGCATTCAATGCAGTCGAATACATGATGTTGGCGAGCCATTTCCAGGTCGCCACCCTGAATATACCAGTGCAGCTGCTGGGGCAGTAACTCTTGCGGGCACACGTTGACACATTCCCCACAGCGGATACATGGCATCAACGGGCCATGATGACGGGTGATTTCCTCGCTCAAGGCCAACAGGCAATTGCTGGTTTTATCGATGCCGATGCCATCTTCCGGCATGGCGTAGCCCATCATGGGGCCACCCACCACCAGGCGGTGCAGTTTCTCATGGCGAGTGTTCGCCAGTTTCAGCAAATGGCGGAAAGGCGTGCCGATCAATGCGGAAAAATTGCGCGGTTCCTCCACCACATCGCCGGTGACTGTCACAATGCGATCAACTAACGGCTTGCCCAGAATAATGGCGTCATGGACGGCTTTGGCTGTGCCGGTATTTTGCACCACAATACCCAGATCCATGGGAATGCCACCGGACGGCACTTCCTGGCAGGTTAGAACCTTGATGAGCTGTTTTTCGCCACCTGCCGGATAAATGGTGGGCACCTTGACCACGCGAATCCCGGTATAGCCCTTTTCCTGAATGATTTTTTCCAGCACCGAGCGCACGCCTCCCACCTGGTCTTCCAGGGCGATAATGGCTTTTTTTGCACCGGCGGCGTGCATCAGCAGCCGGGTTCCGGTCAGCAGCTCGTGGGGATAGTCCAGCATCAAGCGTTCATCACAGGAAATATAGGGTTCGCATTCAGCCCCGTTGATTATCAGCAATTCAGCCGGTTTCTGATACTTGAGATGGGTGGGGAAGCCGGCGCCACCCATACCGACGATACCGGCTTTGCGGATGTGTTGCGCCAATGTTGGACGGTCAAGCGCAAAAGGGTCTTCAACCGGTTCCAGCGGCGTCCACTGGTCTTTGCCATCGGGGCGGATACAAACCACCGGCGCCAGATCGGCATCGGGGCTGGCCACAGGCCGGTGCGTGATTTCCATCACCGTGCCTGAAGTGGGGGCGTGTACATAAACCCCGCGCGGGGTGTCTGGCACGGCGATGATTTGGCCCTTGAGGACTTTATCGCCGACATCCACCACAGGTTTGGATACGTTGCCGCGGTTTAGCCGCAGGGAGACGCGCAGGTAGTCCGGCAACAAGGGCCGCGCCAGGGGGCGGGCCATGGACTCGCATTTATGGTGTTCCAGAATCAAGCCGCCATGAAACTGACACAGCTTGCCGTTTTCCACATAGGAAATGGTTTCGTTTACCATTGGCCAGCCGCCTCCACCAGGTTCAACAAACTGGACTTGTTCGGCCGTTGAATGGATGCCGGCAAAGGCGCTGGCACGGGCACAATGCAGTCCACCGGGCACACCGGAATGCACAGATCACAGCCGGTACAATTTTCGGCGATGACCGTGTGCATGTGCTTGGGTGCGCCGATAATGGCGTCCACCGGGCACACCTGAATGCACTTGGTGCAGCCAATGCAGTCTTCCTCGATAATTTTGACCACCATGTCCTCGTCCTTGGTCTGGCCGTGTTCGTCATTGAGCGGCAATGGCTCCACGCCCAGCAAATCAGCCAGTTTCTTAATGCCTTCTTCCCCGCCGGGCGGGCACTGGTTAATTGGCGCCTCGCCCTTGGCGATGGCTTCGGCATAAGGCTTGCAGCCAGGGTAACCGCATTGACCGCATTGGGTTTGGGGCAAAATCTGATTGATCTGTTCGGCCAGCGGATTGCCCTCCACCCGGAATTTTCGCGACACCCACCACACCACCAGGCCAAACACCAGCGCCAACAGGCTGATAGCGCCCATGGCGAGAAGTCCGTTGACCCAGCTACCATGAGTCATGTTTGACAAGTTCGCAGTAGTGTTCATGGCGTCAGGGCTGGCCCATGCCGGAAAAACCCATAAAGGCCAGCGACATGATGCCGGCGGTGACCAGGGCAATGGGCACGCCTTTGAAAGACTCAGGGATGTTCGCCATTTCCAGGCGCTCGCGAATGGCGGAAAACAATACCAGCACCAGGGTGAAACCGGCGGACGCGCCCAGGCCAAAAATGGCGGACTCCAGCAAATTGTGCTGCTCTTGCACGTTCAGCAGGGCCACACCCAAAACCGCGCAATTGGTGGTAATCAAAGGCAGGTAAATGCCCAGCACCTGATACAGCAGGGGCGAAGACTTGTGTAAGACCATCTCGGTAATTTGTACAGTGACGGCAATCACCAGAATAAAACTCAGGGTGCGCAGGTATTCCAGCCCCAGTGGCTGCAACAAATACGTGTGAATCAGGTAACTAAGTATGGCCGACAGGGTTAACACAAATGTGGTGGCCAAACCCATGCCCACAGCCGATTGCAGCTTGCCGGAGACCCCCATAAAGGGACACAGGCCAAGAAAACGCACCAGCACAAAATTGTTAATCAGGGCCGCGCCGACAAAAATCAGAAAAAGGTTGGACATACACCGTACCGCCAGGTGGGAATGTGACCGCCAATTATAGCAAACAAGTCCATCAGGCGGGCCGGGTTGGTGGCCGCCCGGTCTGTTGTGCGTGACCGGGTCATAGCAAGCGATTTTTCACAAAATGTGATGAGGTTTGTCAGTAAGATAAACAATGATATTTGGTGTGGCCAAGCGGAGCAGTGTTAATCCGTTGTTCATTGGAAAAGAATTGTGAAATCTCACAAATGAAAGTGTGAGTCGGTGGGCAGTTAACAGACGAGTGGAGGATAAGATATGATGGCCATTTCTGATAAATGCCACAGCGCCGGTGACGGCAGGACTATTTTTATTACGTCTTTTGCCGATAACCGTTTTTCGGCAACTTGCTTTTACCATTTTTAATAGTGAGAGAACAGGGGGAAACAATGATTGTCAGGTTAATTAAGTGGAATGCTGTTCTGATGTTTCTGGGTTTCGCTGCGCTTTCGGGGTGTGATGATAAATCGGCCACAGAAAGCACAGCAAACAAACAGCCGCCCGCTGCGCAGCAAATTCAAAAGAGCAGTAAAACCACGGTTGCCACGCCGGCTATTGGATTGCAAGAACTGCCGTCGGCAGTCAACCTTGACCCTTGCAAACTTATCAGCCAATCCGAACTCAGCGAGATTGGCTTGCCTGACGACCAACATATCGCTCAACTGGGCGGAACCAGGCAGCTGCCGCAAAACAGCTCGATTACACCATTCGTTGGTTGCAAATGGCGATCGGTGGATCAGGGTACCCCCCTGGCATGGGTTCATATTCAGCAAATTAATAGTCAGTTTCAGGCACCGGCGAATGAATACCCCGGCCTCGGAGAGGCCTCCTGGTTGGGAAGTTATCAAGGACGCGATCAACTGATTGTCAAAACCGGCGACCGCCTGGTGATGGTGGTCAGTCAGATACCTTTCAATAACAAATCGGAAATGGACACAAATATCTGGATCGCCAAAAAGGTGCTTGGCCGGTTACAGCAAGTCACCGATTCAACCCACCTGAAACCGGCAAATGCCAAACTGGTGGGAGGACCTTCTGTGGACATTTGCGCGGCAAGCCGCGCGGCAAAACCTTATGAGCTATTGCAAGGCACGGTCGCCTGGAGTTTTCCCGTTATTGAAATTAACCATGTCCCTTCACAAAACAAACGCCCACAACAAGATGGTGTCAGCTGCGTTTATTTCAGCAACCGCCAAGGCAGTGTTTATGTCAGTTATTTGGGGAGCGACGGCGTTAAACGCTGGAATCAGCATTTCGAGAAAAATGGTGAAAAAGTTTCCTTTAATGGCAAAGACGCCTATCGGGACAGAAAAACACTCTATATTCCCCTCGAGAGCGGCGCCATTATGGTCAAAACCTTCATGATTCGGTATTTTACTGATGAGGAGATAGCGCAAAAGTTAGACGCAACCGCAGTCACGATATTGGACGCGATGCAGTAATTTATTTTTTAACCCATGTCTGTTCAATCAATATGCAGGGAAGTGGTCTGTTACTGGGTGCGCTCCAGAATATGTGGTCGTTACCTATCTTGGCTTCAGCTGTTTTTATCCAAATTTCGGCGCCAAAACCTATTGCCCCACGCAGGTGATTACGGGTTGATAGCTGCCGCCAAGTCGTGTTCGGTCATGGGGCCAATGCGTTTTTCCACCTGGCGGCCGTTGGGGTCGTAAATGACTGTGGTGGGCAGCGGCGTATTGTTCAGGATTGTGGCCGGTGGATTGTAGACATCAACGGTCAGGATGGGGTAGTTTATCTGGAATTCCTGGACAAAGTGCCTGAGTTTTTCGATAGCGGCATCTTCGTAGGCGATGCCGAGAATTTGTACGTTGTCGTGATTCTGCTGAAACTTGACAAAGTCAGGAATCTCTTTGCGGCAGGGCGGGCACCAGGTGGCCCAGTAATTGACCACCACCCATTTCCCCCGGTAGTCGGATAACTTGTGGTTCTTTCCATTCAGGTCGGTCAGGGCGAAATCCGCGCCGTTGTCGCTGGAGGAGCCGTTGCAGGCGGCCAGCAGGCTCAGGGTTATCAGGCTGATTATCAGTTTTTTCATGGGCAGACTCTCCTAACGGTCATGATTCGGTTGGTGTTTAGCTGCATCCGGGTGCGGTGTGCTGGCGGCCTGGTCAATTTCCCTGAACAAGGCTTTGACAGGCCGCCGCATGTTCGGTTCGATGGCCTGCCACAATGCGTGGGCAAAAGGCTCAAAGGGCTTCAATTCATTCAGGGCATGCTCGGGCAAGGCAAAATGGTCAAGCTGATACAGGTCTTTCAGGCTGATGGTGTCCAGATCGCGTAATAGGATGTAGTCGCCGTCTTCGTTACGTTCAATCACATGTTGTTGTTCCAGCCAATCCAGGGAAGAAGACAGTTCATTATCAGGAATACTGGCAAGTTTTTGGCTGATTTTTGTCATGGATACGGGCGTGCCACGCTGGCTGGCGTGCCAGAGGCGACGCAAAATCTCCAGCACCAGTAAAAAACGCTGGTTTTTCCGAAAGCGCGCAGTCTGATATCGCCAGCGGGTGCTTTCCAGTGTGGCAGCGATGACCCCGCCCAGCAGGACAATGACCCAAGAGACATAGACCCACCCCAGGAACAGGGGGATGGTGGCCAGAGCGCCGTAAACTTTTTGGTAGCTGGGGAAGGTGGTGACATACCAGGTGAATCCGCGCTTGGCCATTTCAAAAAGCACTGCGGCCACCAGTGCGCCCACAAGCGCCGAGCGCCACTTGACCTTGCGGTTGGGGATAATGAGATACATAAAGAAAAAGGCGCTGGCCGATGCCAGAACGGGCAGAAACTTGAGCAGATAGACTTTCAGGTCCCGCAACCCCGGCGCCGTGTTGAACAGATAGGAGCTCATCACCAGCCCACCGCCGACCAGCAAAGGGCCCATGGTCAGCACAGCCCAGTAAATCAGCACCTTGTGGAGAAAATTGCGGGAAGGGCGCGTGTCCCAAATGCGGTTCAGGGCTTTTTCGATGGTCATCATCATCATGATGGATGTGGCAAACACAGCCAGTGACATGCCTACAGTCAGGCCGCGGGCTTTTTCCACAAAGCCGCTCAGGTATTCCTGGATGACAGTGCCGGAGGTGGGCACGAAGTTCTGGAAAATAAAATCCTGCACCTGTTGGGAAATGTTTTCAAACACTGGCATGGCCGACAGCATGGTCACCAGCACAGACATCAGCGGTACCAGTGACAACAGTGTGGTATAGGTCAGGGAACTGGCCGAACCGGTGAGGTCGTCATCGTAGAAACGTTGCCACAGCTCGCGCAAAAAACGTCGGGCCGTCAGCCATTTAATGCGCCAAAAAGAGAGTTGTGAGTCCATGTTCAGGAATAAACCATTTTTTGCAGGGCTTTTCCAGGGTCATCATGGCGCATAAAGGCTTCTCCAATGAGAAAAGCATGCACGCCCGCAGCACGCAAACGCTGAATGTCTGTGTTGCTGTGCAAGCCACTTTCGCTGACAAGCAGCCGTTCAGCCGGGATTCGGGGCAAAAGGTTCAGTGTGGTGTCTATGGTGGTGGTGAATGTGCGCAGATTGCGGTTATTGACACCAATCAATTGTGCTGGTGTTTGCAGGGCCCGTTGCAGTTCAGCCGCATCGTGAACTTCCATCAGTACATCCAGCCCCAGGCTGTGCGCCAGCTCGGTAAATTCGAATAGCTGTGGGTCGCTCAAGGCGGCCACAATCAGCAAAACCGCATCCGCGCCCAGCACGCGGGACTGATATATCTGCCATGGGTCGATAATGAACTCCTTGCGCAGAACAGGCAGGTTGACAGCCTGGCGCGCCGCCTGCAAGTAAGTGTCGTCACCCTGGAAATACTTGTTATCTGTGAGTACGGACAAGCAGGTGGCACCGCCGGCGGCATAGGCGGCAGCCAGGGTGGGGACATCAAAATCCGCCCGGATGACACCCTTGCTGGGTGAGGCTTTTTTGATTTCGGCAATGACAGCAGGTTGTTGTTGCTGGATTTTTGCCGCCAACGCCGCCTTGAATCCGCGAGTGGGCGGCAGTTGCTGACAGCGCAGGCGCAATTCCGCCAGTGAGTGACGGTGTTTCCCCAGGGCCACTTCTTCGGCTTTGGTCTGCAAAATGGTGGTGAGAATGTCGCTCATGGTCGTGTTGCCGTGGCGTGGCTGGCGGCAATGAGTTTTTCCAGGGTGGCCGCCGCAGCGCCTGAACGCAATGCTTCCCGGGCCTGATTGACGCCGTTGACCAGGGTATCGGCGCGTCCGGCCACATAAATGGCGGCGCCGGCGTTTAGAGCCAGCATGTCAGCCGCCGGCCCCGGGGTTCCGGCAAAAGCCTCGCGAATCAGGGTCAGACTGTCCTGGGCATTATGCACCACCAATGGCTCAATAGACTGGTGCTGTATGCCCACGTCTTCGGGATCGAGCGTGTATTGGGTGATGATGCCCGCCTTGAGTTCTGCTACATAGGTTGGGGCGGCCAGGGAGATTTCATCCATGCCATCGGCCGAATGCACCACCATGACATGGCGGGAACCAAGATTTCGCAGCACTTCGGCCACCAGAGGCAACCAGCGTTTTTCATAGACACCCAGCACCTGGTTGGGGGCTTCGGCCGGATTGGTCAGCGGCCCCAGCAAGTTGAACAGGGTACGCAGCCCCAGCTGTTTGCGCGGCCCCACGGCATGGCGGGTGGCACCATGATGGGCCGGGGCGAACAAAAAGCCGATACCGGCTGTATGCAGACAGTGCTGCACGCCTTCAGGAAACAAATCGAGATTGACGCCAGCGGCTTCCAGCACGTCGGCGCTGCCGGTGGTGCCAGAGACCGAACGGTTACCGTGTTTGGCCACCTGGCAACCAGCCGCCGCCGCCACAATGGCCGCCCCTGTGGAAACGTTGAACAGTCCTTTGCCATCACCACCGGTGCCACAAGTATCCACCAGATAAGGGCCGCCGGCGGGAACCTTGACGGCTCGTTCGCGCATGACTTCAGCGGCTTCTTGTAAGTCAGAAGCGGTTTCTCCGGCCAGTTTCAAGGCCATGAGCAGACCGCCAATCTGGGCGTCTGTGGCTTCGCCATCCATAATTTGGCGCATGCTGTCACGCATTTGCCCGGGGCGCAGGCATTGGTGCGTGGCCAGTTGCTGCAAGGCGGTTTGAATGGGTGTTTTTTTCATGTCGATTTCGCAGTACAGGTTATGGCTGTGTCATATGGCGTCTCAGCCCACGGGTTTGGCGAACAGGGTAATGGCCAACAGCAGCAAGGCAATCAGCGCATAATCCAGTGGTTGCAGTTGTTCAGTCATGGTGTTCGAGAAAGTTTTTCAGCAGTTGATGGCCGTGCTCGGTCAGAATGGATTCCGGGTGAAACTGCACGCCGGAAATGGCGTGTTCCCTATGACGAAAACCCATGATTTCCTCCAGGCTGCCATCGGTATTTTCTGTCCAGGCGGTGACTTCAAGGCACTCGGGCAGGGTGTTCTTATCCACCACCAGAGAGTGATAGCGCGTGGCCTGGAAGGGGCTGGGCAGGCCGCTGAAAATATCTTTGCCGGTATGTTTGACCGGTGAAACCTTGCCATGCATGATGCGCCCGGCCCGCACCACCTGGCCGCCAAACACCTGGCCAATGGCCTGATGGCCCAGGCAGACGCCCAATAATGGAATGCGCCCCGCGCAGGCCCGGATCATGTCCATGGAGATGCCGGCCTGAGCCGGACTGCATGGTCCTGGTGAAATAACCACCCGCTCGGGGTTGAGGGCCAACGCTTCGGGAACCGTGATTTCATCGTTGCGATAAACGCGCACATCACAGCCCAGTTCGCCAAAGTACTGTACCAGGTTGTAGGTAAATGAGTCGTAGTTGTCAATCATCAACAGCATGGGTTTGTCCTATAGTCCTTGGCTGGCCATTTCCACGGCGCGGAACAGCGCCTTGCCCTTGTTCATGGTTTCCTGCCATTCACTCTCGGGGTTCGAGTCGGCGACGATTCCGGCGCCAGCTTGAACATGAAGCTGTTTGTCCTTAATCACCGCGGTGCGGATGGCAATGGCCCAGTCCATGTCATCATGCCAGCCCCAGTAGCCCACCGCGCCGGCATAGACATTGCGTTTGACCGGTTCCAGTTCGGCGATGATTTCCATGGCCCGCACCTTGGGTGCGCCGGATAACGTGCCAGCTGGAAAAGTGGCACGGATGACGTCCATGGGCGTGACCTCGGGGCGCAAGCGGCCTTGCACCTCCGAGACAATGTGCATCACATGGGAATAACGTTCAATCACCATTTTGTCGACCAGTTCCACACTACCGGTACGCGCCACGCGTCCCACGTCATTACGGCCCAGGTCGATGAGCATGAGGTGCTCGGCCAGCTCCTTGGGGTCGTTCAGCAACTCTTTTTCCAGGGCCAGGTCTTCTGCCTGT
Source organism: Lysobacterales bacterium (assembly GCA_026982315.1). Classification (GTDB taxonomy): domain Bacteria; phylum Pseudomonadota; class Gammaproteobacteria; order Xanthomonadales; family Marinicellaceae; genus S144-45. The sequence continues at coordinate 10,959 of JALSHI010000068.1, read as the reverse complement.
GTATTGCCACGCGGGCGGGTGCCGGCAATGGGGCGCACGGTGATGTGGTCAGCCTGTTTGCGCACCAGAACTTCCGGCGAGGACCCCACCACCTGATAGGCGCCAAAGTCCATAAAATACATGTATGGGCTGGGGTTGCTGGCGCGCAAGGCGCGATAAACATCCAGCGGCCGGGCATGGAATGGTGTGCTCATGCGCTGGCTCAGTACCACTTGCATAATGTCGCCAGCGGCAATGTATTCCTGGCAGGTCCGAACGGCCTGGGTAAAGTCATCGCGGGAAAAACCCAGCCGGGTGGCCTGCTGGTCAATGGGTTGCTGGTTGACCAGCTCCGCATAGCCGGTGGAACCCGAACGCAGGCGATGGACCAGCTCGTCCAGCCGTTTTTGCGCCCGGGCATAGGCCTGTGGTTGTGCAGGATCGGCATGTACGATCAGCCAGACTTTGCCGGCCAGATTGTCAAATACGGCCACCTCCTCGGCCAGCAACAGATTGATATCGGGAATCTGTAGTTGGTCTGGCGGGGTTTTTTTCTGTAACCGGGGCTCAATGTGTTCAATGGTTTCATAACCCAGATAACCCACAAAGCCGCCGGTAAAGGCCGGCAGACCTTCCACTTTGGGGACGCGGTAGCGGGCTTTGATGGTCTCCAGTGTGGTCAGAACATCGTCCGTTCTTATGGTTTCGCTGATTTCGTCCAGGTCAAACAGGGTAACCTCGTTGCCCTGCACATGCAGGCGTTTATCGGCTGACAAGCCAATGATGGAATAGCGCCCCCAGCGGGCGCCGCCCTCGACTGATTCCAGCAAAAAGGTGTGTGCGCCGTTGGCCAGTTTTAGCCAGGCGCTTAATGGTGTGTCCAAATCCGCGGAAACGCATCGCGTTAAGGGGATGCGGTTGTAACCGGCCCGGGCCAGTTGGTTGAAGGCATCAAGGGTCATCATGGGCTGGCAGAGTCCTCGTGCGGCAGCATTAGCAAAACGCCCATTTTCCAATAACTGACGCTAAATGACCAGCCGTAAAGCCATGGCAGTGTTATTTTTCGCCAAGGCCGCCAAAGTCGTTACTAGAACCGGTAGGCCAGGGCTTTCATCAGCCGCGCCATGGCTCCCATGGCCTTTTGCACGGGCCTGGGCAAATCCACGCCACCGGCGGCGCGGGCGTTTTCTCCGTGGCGCACCTCGTCGGCTTTCATACGCTCAAGGATGGCGCGGGACTTGCAGTCACTTTCCGGAAGTTGTTGTAAATGCTCATCGAGATGCGCCTCTACCTGGCGTTCGGTTTCGATCACAAAACCGTAGCTGACAGGGTCGCCGAAAGCCCCGGCCACCCCGCCAAGGGCAAAGGATGTGGCATACCAGAAAGGGTTGAGCAGACTGGGCTTGGCGTTCAGGTCGTTCAGTCTGTCCTGACACCAGCAGAGATGGTCATATTCCTCGTTGGCGGCCTGATGCAACTGCTGGCGGGTGGCGTCATCCCGCGCCCACAGGGCCTGGCCGTAGTAAAGCGCCTGGGCGCAGACTTCACCGGTGTGGTTGATACGCATCAATCCAGCCACATGGGGCTTTTCTGTCTCGGGAACAGGAGATTCGCCACAATCAGCGCCGGGTGTGGGCTGGGCGGGATGGCTTGCCGGTACGGCCACTGTTTTTAAAAAGCGGTCAAACTCGCTGCACAAGCGCTCGGCCATGCTGAAAGGCTGCCTCATGGAGATCCTTGTCCTTTAGAATTTAAGCGGCAATTATATCAGGTTCCCGCTGTCCTGGTCTCCAGTTGCCGCGCCAGAAATGCCACGGGATGCTCCACCGGGATGCCGCTATCAAGCTCGTGCCACTGCATGCTGCAGCCAATGTTGGGGCTCAGCACGCGGTCAGGTTGCAAGGGCGTGATGGCAGCGTGCCATTGTTGCGCTAGGGCATCGGACATTTGCGGCTGGGTGAGATAATAGTTGCCCGCAGCGCCACAGCAGCCGGTGGCGGCTGTCAGAACAGTCAGACCCGGCACCTGGTTCAACAGGTGCAGCATGGATTGATCGGCATCGGCGGCCAGTCCATGCTGTTGGGTGCAGGGACGGTGGGCAAACACTGTTTCGGTGCTGGGCGTAAAGCGCAATTGATGTCGGTGCCGGGATAAAAAACGCATGACATCTTCATAGACGGTTTGCGTTTTTTTCTTTTTCGTCAGCGCTTCCAGGTGTGCGCTGCAACCGGTATTCAGCACCACCACTGTGGTCAGTTGGGTATTTTCAGGCGGGTTGGAGAAAGCTCGGGCATTGGTTTGGGTCAGAGCATGAATATTTTCTCCATGGTGGTGAGCCAAGGCGCCGCAACAGTTTTGCTTTGGGGGAATCCAGGCGTTAAAGCCGGCTGCATGGAGCAATTGAACGACGGCTGGCAGGTTAATGGCGTCATGCAACTCGGCGCTGCATCCAGAGAGAATGCCCACGGTTTTTGCACGGGAACCTTTGCTCGGGTGCGGAAACCAGCCAGTGGCGGGAGCAGAAGCCAATGGCCCCAGGGGAACTGGCAGGGTATGCTGCAATCCGCGTTGCAGGGTGACCGGCAACAGGGGCTTGAGCCACGGAGCCAGACGGTTTTTTTGCACCACATACAAAACAGCAGCCAATAGGCGGCGACGCCAGCGTGAGTGCAAGGTGGCGGTCATGCGTCGAGTCAGCCTGCGGGCCGGGGTTTCTGGTAAGAACTGCCGGCTCAGACGAATGATTTCACTGAGCTGGACTTCGGAAGGGCAGACGCTTTCGCAGGCCTGGCATTGCAAACAATCGTCAATATGGCCGGCCAACGAGTGCAGCCGGCTTGCATTGTCTGCTTCAGTCCCTACAATACCCTCGGCCAGCACCACCCGCCCCCGGGGCGAGGCGGCTTCATTGTCTGTGATCTGGAATGTTGGACACGCTGGCAGGCACAAACCACATTTGACACACTGATCTGTGAGTTGCGCCAATGTGTGGCGGGTGTCTTTTTGCCTTTTGTCAGACATACCGGGTTAACAAGAACTGGAAAACAGAATTATCTCACAGGGCCGTGAATCGCTTTGCGGCTTTCTAAAAAATCTCAGGGAGAGAACATCATGAAGAAAAAACTGATTGCTGCCGTGGCGTTACTGACCGCCGGTAGCGCAACCGCTGCTGAAAACGGTTGGTCTGGTGAAGGCCAACTGGGTTTCAGCTATGCCCGTGGCAATGCGGATACGGATGTGATCAATGCCGCGCTGAATCTGAAAAAGGAACAGGACAAATGGCGGCATGACATCGGCGTGATTGCCTTGCGCTCAAAAAATAACGGTGTGACCAGCGCCAAGCGGTATGAGATCAATGGAAAAAGCGGCTATAAGTGGGACGAGAATGATTATGTGTTTGGTTCGGTGCGTTACGACCATGACAGCTTTACCGGTTTTGATTACACCTATACCCTGGGCGCAGGCTGGGGGCATATCTTTTACGAAAGCGATAACCAGCATTTTATTACCGAGCTGGGTGTGGGCTACAAGAAAACCGCCATTGATGTTGATCGTAGCAGCGAATCTGAAACTGTGGCCATCGGCAAACTGGACTACGCGGTGAAACTCACTGAAACAGTCACATTCAGTGATAAGTTTCTGCTGGAGGCCGGCTCCAACAATACCTTTATGCAAAATGATGCGGGCTTCAGCTTCAAGGTCAGTGACGCCCTGTCCGTCAAGCTGGCTCACCAGTGGCGCCATAATACCGATGTTCCGCCAACGGCCAAGAAAACTGATACTTTGTTCACCGCCAATCTGGTTTATGGGTTTTGAGACGTGAGTGAGCTTGACATCACGACTTGTCGCCGGTTTTTCCGGACATGAAAAAAGGGCCATTTCGGCCCTTTTTTCATGTGTCCATGTTTTGGAACCGTCACAAGGTGACAAGCTGCATGAACTCGGTGATGGGGCGTTGGGCGAATGCTTTTTGATCGCTGGTGAGTTCAAGCAGTTGCCGCACTTTTTTGGCGGGTAAATGCGCGCCAATGGCGTCTTCAAACTTTTTCAGCAGAACAGGGATGCCTTCCTCCCGCCGCAGGCGATGCCCAATGGGGTAGTTGATTTCGATGCGGTCGGTGCTGCTGCCATCTTTGAAGAAGATCTGAACAGCATTGCCGATGTAGCGCTTGTCCGGGTCAAAATATTCCTCTGTAAAACGCGGATTTTCCACCACTTCCATTTTTTCCCGTAATGCGTCGATACGCGGATCGCTGGCCACGTCATCTTCGTAGTCCGCCGCGGTCAAACGGCCATGTATCAATGGCACGGCCACCATGTACTGGATGCAATGGTCGCGGTCGGCGGGGTTGTCCAGCGCGCCGGTTTTGTCGATGATGCGTACACCGGCTTCCTGGGTTTCAATGACGATTTTTTCAATTTCATCCAGCCGGTCTTTGACGTGTGGATGCAGTTTCATGGCCGCTTCTACAGCAGTTTGGGCGTGAAACTCGGCGGGGAAGGAAATTTTGAACAGAATGTTTTCCATCACGTAGGCGTCATAACCGCGGGGGAAGGAAAATTCCTTGCCTTTGAACAGAACGCCATAAAAACCCCAGCCTTTAGCAGACAGGGCCGAAGGGTAGCCCATTTCTCCGGTAAGAGCGATGAGCGCCAGTTGCACGGCCCGGCGGCCGGCGTCGCCGGCGGCCCAGCTTTTGCGGGAACCGGTGTTGGGCGCATGGCGGTAGGTGCGCAGGGCGCCGCCGTCAATCCAGGCATTGGAAACGGCATTGATGATTTCCTCGCGAGTGCCGCCCAGCATGTGGGTGACCACAGCGGTGGAAGCCACGCGCACCAGCAGTACGTGATCCAGCCCCACGCGGTTGAAGCTGTTCTCCAATGCCAGAATCCCCTGGATTTCATGGGCCTTGATCATGGCGGTCAGCACATCATGGACGGTCAATGGCGCTTTGCCCTGATCCTGGCGCTGGCGGGAGATGTAATCGGCCACGGCCAGAATGGCGCCAAGGTTGTCCGACGGATGTCCCCATTCGGCGGCCAGCCAGGTGTCATTGAAGTCCAGCCAGCGGATCAAGGCGCCATTGTCGAAAGCCGCTTTGACCGGGTCCAGCTCGTGACTGCTGCCCAATACGCGGGAGCCGTTGGCCAAAGTCGCGCCGGGGACCACCGGGCCAAGCATTTTGACACACTCGGGAAACTTCATGGCCAGCATGGCGCAGGCGGTGCTGTCCAGCAGGCAGTAATGCGCGGTTTTATAGGCCTCTTCGCTGTCAATGGAATGATTGATGACGTAGTCGGCGATATCCACCAGCACTTGATCAGGTTTGGGGCGTTTGGCGGAACGAATATCAACTGAACTCATGGTTGGCTCCTGTAAGCATGGGATTTATCGGTTTTCAATGGGGGTGACAGGCCGCGGCGCTGGTCCGGTATATTCGGCATTGGGGCGGATAATGCGGTTGTTGGCGCGTTGTTCCATGACATGCGCGGCCCAGCCGGTGACCCGCGACATCACGAAAATGGGGGTGAACAGCTTGGTGGGAATGCCCATGAAATGGTAGGCCGAGGCATGGAAAAAGTCGGCATTGGAAAAGAGCTTCTTCTCTTCCCACATGACTTGTTCCACGGCTTCGCTGACCGGGTAGAGCACGCTGTCGCCGACCTCCTCTGCCAGTTTTTTCGACCAGCCCTTGATGATGGCGTTACGGGGGTCGGATGTGCGATAAACCGCGTGACCAAAGCCCATAATCAGCTCTTTGTTGGCCAGTTTGTCGAGAATGGCGGCACGCGCTTCTTCTGGCGATTGCCACTGGGCGATCATGTCCATGGCTGCCTCGTTGGCGCCGCCATGCAGGGGGCCGCGCAGGGCGCCAATGGCCGCGGTGATGCACGAATGCATGTCGGACAAGGTCGAAGCCACCACGCGGGCGGTAAAAGTGGAGGCATTGAACTCATGCTCGGCATACAGAATCAGCGACACATCCATGACCCGCTCATGCAAAGCACTGGGTTTTTTCCCATGCAGCAAATGCAAAAACTGGCCGCCGATGGTGTCGTCGTCGGTTTCGGTGTCAATGCGTATGCCGTCGTGGGTAAAGCGGTACCAGTAGCAGATAATGCCAGGGAAGGCCGCCAGCAGGCGGTCGGCCACGTCCTGTTGCTGGGAAAAGTCTTTTTCCGGTTCCAGGTTGCCCAGAAAAGAGCAGCCGGTGCGCATGACATCCATGGGATGGGCATCGGCAGGAATCATTTCCAAAGCGGCCTTCAGCTCATCGGGCAAACCACGCAGGGATTTGATTTTGGCCCGGTAGGCTTCCAGTTGTTCCTTGTTGGGTAATTCACCATAAAGAATCAGATAAGCCACTTCGAGGAACTCGGCTTTGTCGGCCAGTTCTGCAATGTCGTAGCCACGGTAAGTCAGGCCGGTGCCAGAAACACCGACAGTGCACAGAGCGGTTTGTCCGGCGATTTGTCCGCGCAAGCCGGCGCCAGTTTTTTTCTCAGCCATTGTTATCTCCTGTTGCTATTGCCGGGTCGGCAGAATGCCATCGGCATGGTATTCAGGGAAAATGAGCGATTAATCGCGATTTTTGCCAAAAAGCTCATCCAGTTTTTGCTCATAGGCGTGGTAGTCAAGGTAGCTGTACAGTTCCTCCCGGGTTTGCATCAAAGGCAATACATCGTGCTGATGGCCTTTCTCGAGGATGGAGCGATAAACGGTTTCGGCAGCCTTGTTCATGGCGCGATAGGCGCTGCAGCAATACAAGACCATATCCACGCCCACTTCTGCCAGTTGTTCGCTGGTATACAGCTCGGTTTTGCCAAACTCGGTGATATTGGCCAGTACAGGGACTTTAACCGCCTGTTTGAACTGGCGGTATTGTTCCAGGCTTTGTACGGCTTCGGGAAATATCATGTCAGCGCCGGCTTCCACACAGGCCACAGCCCGTTCAATGGCCTTGTCCATGCCTTCCACAGCCAGGGCGTCGGTGCGCGCCATAATGACAAAACTGTCATCAGTACGCGCATCCACGGCAGCCTTGATCCGATCGACCATTTCTTCCTTGGAAACAATGGCCTTGCCAGGACGGTGGCCACAGCGTTTTTGTGCCACCTGGTCTTCAATGTGGGTGGCGGCCGCGCCGGCTTTAATGAGGGACTTGATGGTTCGGGTAATATTGAATGCGCCGCCAAAACCGGTGTCGGCATCCACCAATAACGGTAATGTTGACGCATCGGTAATGCGCCAGACATCAATGAGTACATCGTGCAAGTCACTGATGCCCAAATCCGGCATGCCCAGTGAATTGGCGGCCAGCCCGCCACCGGACAGGTAAATGGCCTGGTGGCCGATTTGCTCGGCCATGCGAGCGGTATAGGCATTGATGGTGCCGACGATTTTTAGCGGATGATTGTTTTCCACAGCCGCGCGAAAGCGCTGGCCCGGCGTGTTACGGGTATTGGTCATGTCTTGTCCACGCAAAAAGAAAGGCGGCCGGGATTATATCACCGGCCCAGGGGGTGAGGCTAATTAGGGATTGCTAATAAATCACTCCGTTATTCTGATTTAAGTGCCGGGTGGGTATCGCCTTGAGGCAATGATTATGGCTGCAAGGGTGGTGACGCCAGCCAGCGTCCAGACAATGAGCGCACCGCTGGGCAAATCAAAGACAACCGACAGCACCAGCCCCAGCGCGTATCCCAGCGCCCCAATGGCATAAGCCATGAGTAATCGCTTTGTGCCCTGCAGGCGAATGGTGGCCAGCGCCGGAATAATCAGACTGCTAAACACCAGATAAACACCCACGACTTGTACGGAAGAAGTCACCGCCAGCGCAAAAACCGGGTAAAAAAGCCGTTGCCGCCAGGATTGACCGGCCAACAACCAGAAGCAGGCAATACCTACGCTGATAAGCCCGAGTGTGCGCAATTGCTCCATGTCTGCCCACAGGATTTGCCCACTGAGCAGATCCTTGAGGTGTTCGCTGCCGTGAGGGTTATGCGCCAGCAACAGCAGAGAACCGGTGGCGGCCAGGACAAAAATTACACCGATAATGGCCTCCAGCACGTCGGCGAATCGCGTTTCCAGCCAGTGAATTAGCACAGCGCCGACACCGGCGCTAATCAAGGCAATGGCCTGGGTGGCCCAGCCATGGGTTTCAAGCCCCAGTGTGGCCGCCAGAATCAGACCCAGTCCTGCGATTTGTGCAATGGCCAGATCGACAAAAATAATGCCGCGTTTAAGCACTTCCATGCCCAAAGGCACGTGACTGAGCAGAACCAGCAAGCCGGCGGCCAGGGCTGGCAGTAAAATGCCAGCGTCCATTTCTTCCCAGCTCATGGCTGTTGACCATGTTCTGGTTGGCGCCCGGCGGCTTGCAGCAAGGCATCAATGGTGGTGTCAAACAGGCTGAACAGGTCAGTGGCTTGCTTGTTTCCACCGACGGTAAAGGGCAGCTCAACGGCGGGAATGCCACTGCGTTTCGACAACCACAAAGCCGGCTTGGGATTCTGGTAGGCGGCATAAATAATGGCCATCACGGGCTCTTGTTTGGCGACAGCGTGTAACTGGCTCAAATGGGACGCTGTGGGCGGCACACCCGGTTTGGGTTCCAGGGTGGCCACTCCCTGTAATCCCAGCCAGTCTTGCAGATAGACCCAGTTTTTGTGGTGGGTGATGATTTTCTTTCCATGTAAACCTTTGGCGCGGTTTTCCCAGCGGGTGATGGCTTCCTGCCATTTGTGCAGAAATTCATCGGCTCGTTGCTGGTACACATTCGCCTGTTCAGGGTTCAGGGCTTGCAAACGTTGCGCCAGCACCCGTGCGACTGTGGCGATGCGGCGTGGATCAGTGTGAATATGGGGGCTGCCTGCGGCATGAATATCGCCAGCGCTGCGATCCAGTATCTGAGGCTTGTCCAGCAACGGTACAAAATCGGTGGCCATAAAGTAGCCGGGTTGACCGGGCTGGATGCGCCGGTTGCCGGATTTCCGCAACAGAACGGGCAGCCAGCCGATTTCCAGATCAGCGCCGGTGCAAACCAGCAAATCTGCATTGCGCAGCTTGGCAATCAGGCTGGGGCGCGCCTGGATATAGTGGGGATCCTGTTTGCCGTGGGTGGCGGAAAAGGCATGGATATTGCCTCCACCCAGTTCAGTGGCCAGTGCCGCCCACTCCGGTTCACAGGCAAATACGTTGATGGCGGCCTGGCTGGAAAAAGCCAGCAACACACCGGTTGTCAGCGCCAAAAATGTTTTAGTCAACGAGTGATGCATAAGAAACTCCTGAATCAGTACTGATGAGCGCCATGGCTGCCCATGGAAACGGTGTATTGAAAAGTCCATTTACTGTCTTCAAACGGGGTTTGGCCGGGTAAATGATAGCCGCCACTGATGGCGTCATTGTATTGCAGTCGCAAGCGGGAAAATTCAGATGGAATCCACTCCAGCATGGCGCTGACGCGGCTAAAGTGATGGCCCGATGAGGTCAGGTTGATCTCTTCTGGCCATGACTCACCGTTTTGTCCGGCGGCATGAACGCGGTCATAGCGTAAGCCGGTTCGCCACAAAGGGCGAAATTGCCAAATGGCCTGGGCGTACCAGCCCTGGCGTTGGGCGGTATAGGGCTGTGGCTGGTCGCCATCGCTGCTTAAGGTGCCGCTGTCGCGACTGCGCAAGTATTCAAACTGGAACTTGAAGTTTTCTTCCTTGTTGTTTCCCATGGGCGCCCACTTGTAAACCACATCCAGGGCATTGAGATAAGTGTCGCCGGAAAACAGCCAGGGGGAATTATTCACCAGGCTCTCTCTGGATTTGCCATGCCACCAGGAAAGACCTGCTTGCCAGGAGTGGCTGATGCCGATATCTCCACCGCTGGTGATAAAGGCGGTTTGCGAGGACAGGCCATTATGGTTTCCGGCAGCCGGAAAATGGCCGCCATTGCCCATTTCGATACCCATTTCCCAATAGTGATCGGTGGGTAGCAGCCAGTTAAGTTGCATGCCCTCATTTTTCAGGTTGCCACCGAGCAGGGCGCTATAGGCCAGCGGCAGGTCGGCAAAATCCCAGGCATGCGGATGTTGTTCGTTGATATATCCCAGGGCCGAGTAATAACGCCCCAGTTTGGCCGTTAAACCATGGGAAAGCGCTGTGCTCTGAATATAGGCTTCCTCCACTTCTGTTTGGGTTTCGCCGTTGTCATTGCCAAAGGCAATTGTGGCCTGTGCGTAGAATTTGTCATCGATATTGGCGCTCATGGTGAGTTCGGATTCGCCAATGTTGAAGCCCTCGGCATCCAGGCCGTATTCAGGGTGATAACGAAATCCCGGCAGGCGGCCTGTTCCCGGGCGGCTGGCGTAATCCACATAACGGCCGTCCATAATCAGGCTGATGGCCGGGTTAAACGCATTGGCGCTCCGGCTGCTGGTGTTTGTGGCTGTAGCGCCTGCATATTCCATGCCTGTTGTCGATGGTTGCGAGTGCAAGCGGCTTTCAGCCGCGCTGAGGCGTTTTTCAAGCGCTTCGATGCGACTGTGGTAGTCTTTTTTCAGTTGCTGGATTTCCGCTTTCAAGGCGGCCAGTTCGTTTGTCTCAAGACTTTTTGGGGTCGAGCTTGTCCCTGCCGGTGCCGCCAGGGTGAATGTTGGGCTGATAAGCCCCAGGCATAAAAGCGTCACCGGCCAGATACCGCCGAAACGTGCTTTCACTGATGTATGCTGATGTGCAGACATATGTCCTCCATTGTGCGTGTTCCAGTCTGTTGTCGAGGTCAGCCGCTGCGAACCAGTCTGGCCCTTTCAGGTGAAATGGGCTTTTATTCTGTGGTTACAGACAGGTGCGTACGATAGTCAGACTGTTTGGATTGCTGATAAAAAATGTGGTGCAGGTGAAAAATCAGGCAATCGGTGGGGCGCGGGAGGAGAACACAAAGACGGCATCCACCGGGGAGGCCGTGGAGAAGGCAGGATAATCAAACCG
>JALSHI010000067.1 GCA_026982315.1 Lysobacterales bacterium | reverse complement strand
GGATCCCATAATTGTGCGATTACCTGTGAATGGCTTTGGAAAGGGCTATTCTAACGGATTTGGGGCGTGTTGCGCCAATAAAGAAAAAAGCCCCGGCCAGGGCTGGGGCTTTTGTTGGCGACAGTGGCAGTGCGTTAGTCGCCGTTTTTTTGCTCGGTTTCAAAGAATTTTCTTTGGGTGTGCAGCCGGGTTTTGGTTCTTGCCTCTTCAATTTCCGCCAGGGTTTCGCATTTGGTGTAGAGGCGGTTGGAACCCATTTTCTTGTATTTGCGGCAGACGATTTTGTCCTTTTTTTCACCACGGGCCACGGCCTTGGCGTCTTCAGTGGCGATCAGGCGTGAACGATCCACTTTTGGTTTGTTTGCCACCCGTTCGCGTTTTTCGGTATTGGCGCAGCCTGCCAGAAACAACGCCAGTAGTGCCAAAGTGGCGAGTGCTTTTATTGCCTTATTCATAATTTTGTCTCAGGTTAACAAAAAATAACATAATATCTGATCAGGAATTTTTTTCCTGAAATAACCTTATACTAAATATGATCATCAAACAAGCATCGCGTTAAAAAAGTTGGCCTTATGAGCCGACCTGGTTTGGCGCGGTGCGGCGGGTGCAGGCAGGGATCAGTGTAGCCAGGTCCAAAACAAGCCGGGACGAAAGGGGTGTCAGGTTGTGCGCTCTAGGTTGCTTTTTGTCGTTTTCCCGCCAGACTATGGTATTGACGAAGTGGTCGTTGACTTCAAATAAAATGCGATTGTCGATGGTGAGCGTGCGTGCTGGTGTGCAGGGTTTGCCGGTGAGTGGCCAGGTGAGAAAGATCCAAACGGCTTTGGGGCTGCGCTCTACGCCCTGAACGCGCAATGCCAGTGGCTGTTCGTCGAGCGTAACCCGCACATGCTGCTGCAAGTAGTGGGCCAGGCTCTTTGAGCGCAGAATGGTGTCGGCGTCTTCAGGCAGCAATTTCAGGGCTCCCTGTAATTGGTTGTCGGCCAGGCTGGCTTCCAGCTCCAGCACGCTTTGGTGGTACGGGTGAGCCATGAGCGCTCCGGCACTGAAAACAATGGCGGCGGCCACAAAGGCGATTGATAATTTGATTTTTTGGGCAGTTAAAGCCATGTGAGCAAGTCTCCGGGATGTTCGAGCAGTGTCGCGCGCCAGGCAGATGGTTGGTCATTGTCATCTAAATAACCCCATAAGGCCACAGCGGCTGGCATGGCGGCCGCTGTGGCAGCCAGCATGTCGGTATGGGCATCGCCCACATAAACGCAGTGTTCCGGTATGCAGGCCAATGCGCTGGCGGCGTGAAGCAGGGGCGCCGGGTGCGGTTTGGCGACGTTCAGGGTGTCTCCGGCCACCAGTACCTGTGCTGCGGCCAGTTCGGGTATGGATTGAATGAGCGGCGTGCACAGCCAGCCGGGTTTGTTGGTGACAATGCCCCAGGAAATTTCGCGTTGCTGCAGGTTTTCCAGCAGCATGCCAACGCCGTCAAATAACCGGGTTTTTGTGCCCAATTGGCGCCGGTACAGCTGCAGATAGCGTTGTCGCAAGGCTGCCAGCTGGTGTGTATCAATCTGGCCGAAAACGGCTTTGATGAGGCTTTGAGCACCCCGGGTAATCAAGTGTTTCTGGCGCTGATAGTCAATGCGATATGGCCGCTGGTTTTCTTCGGCCAGTTGCTCCAGGGCCGCCAGCATGTCCGGCGCGGTGTCCAGCAAGGTGCCGTCAAGATCGAACAGCACCGCTTGTGGCTTATTCATGCGGGTTGTTGTCGCCGGGCTTGTGCGCGCACAGCAGGTAATTGATGCTGACATCGGCAGGTTCCAGCCAGGCTTTTGTGGACAGCGGATTATATTTTAGCCCGCAGATGTCGGTGACTTTTGCCCCGGCATTCTGGACGGCGGCAAACAGCTCCGAGGGTTTGATGAGCTGGTCGAAATGATGCGTGCCTTTGGGTAGCAGGTGCAAAAGATGCTCTGCGGCAAATATGCCCAGCAGCATGGCCTTGGGGCTACGGTTCAGGGTCGAGAAAATCAGGGTGCCGCCGGGTTTTGTCAGTGTCACCGCAGCACGAATCACCGATGCCGGATCGGGCACATGCTCCAGCATTTCCAGGCAGGTAACCACGTCATATTGCCCGGCTTCTGTGGCCGCCAGCGCCTCTGCGGTCGTTTGGCGATAGTCTACCTCCAGACCGCTTTCCAGCAGATGCAGACGGGCCGCATCGAGCGCTTCTGGGGCCAGGTCAATGCCGGTCACAAGTGCGCCTTTTTGCGCCATGGCCTCACATAACAGGCCGCCGCCGCAGCCGATGTCGAGCACTTTTTTGTCTGTCAGTGGTGTGTGCTGGCAGATGTAGTCTAGCCGCACGGGATTCAGGTGATGCAGGGTTTTGAATGGCCCGTGGGGATCCCACCAAAATGCCGATGACTGATTAAAGTGCGCCACTTCGGCGGAAAAGGCATTGGCGGAAGGGGGTTCGGGGTTGTTTATAGCCATCGTCTTACCTGTTGAATGTATTGGCGGTAGTCATCGCCGAACAAACGCAGCAAATAGGCTTCTTCGGGCTTGATAATGCCGTAATGCAAGATGGCGATGGTGGCAGGCAACAGCAGTAAAATCCAGGCGTTACTCCAGAACAGGCCCACCGCCATTTGGGTGATGACAAAGGCCAGGTAAATCGGGTTGCGGCTGTGGCGGTAAATGCCCGAGGTGTAAAGGGCATTGGTGGGCGTGTGGGGTTCGGGGTTCTGGCGGGTTTTCCAGAAAGGCCACAAACTGACGGCAAAAACAGTGAAAGCCAGCCCACCGAGCATGACGGCGATATTGGCATAAACGGCCTGGGCAGCAGCGTTGCCGGGCACAGGCCAGGCCAGGGCGTAACGATCAAGCAACCAGCCAATGCCAATGGCCGTGCCTGGAATAAGCGGTGGTATGGTCAGAACATCGGCATGATCTTTTTTGGAAGAATGTTTTTTTGCCATGGGGGACGCTGCAGGAGATATCAAAACCATTGTAGCATTCTGTGTGTGGCTTAAAAACCATCGGCGAATATCAGATCATCAGGCGCCAGCAGGGTGATGGCACCGGTTTGTACTTGAAAAGCCAGCACCCAGTCTGCAGCTGTAATTACAGCATCATTGTCCACATCCAGCCACAAGGCCACGGCCAGGTCGTATTCACCGGCTGGCCAGGTTGAGTTTGTCTGGAAAATGCGGTGAATGGTTTGCGGGCCAAAAGCGGTTAGTGTCAGGCTGTTGTCATTGGCCGGATCGGAATAACTGGCATTATTGCCAAGCAAGCTGGCGCCAATGAGTATCGGCCCAAAATCTGCTTGACCCGTGGACAGGCCGGCGGCATTGTTGATGGATAAGGCGATATCGAAGGCTGTGCCGGCATTCAGGGTCTGTGGCCAGGTGGCAAAGGACAGTACCACCACAGGCGTGGTGGCATACTGGCTGCGCATGCCTGCCGGGTTGCCCTGGGCATTGTAGTAGTGGTCGACGATATCCGCCCAGTTTTCACCATCCAGGTCGTGATAGTAAGTGCCCCATTGGGACATTCCCCGGCCATGGCCGAAACAGCCTCGGCTGGTTGAGTTGTCAGCCAGACAGGGCCAACCGTTGGCAGGCGAGCCCACATAGCCATCGCCACAGGACAAGTCGGTATTGGTGCAGCTCAAACCGTCATTGGGGTCATTCCAGGCATTGTTTTCCGCGGAATATTCCGAGCGCGCCAAAGCGCCGTTGATTTCCAGCATAATGCCGCGGGTGGCTTTGGCGGCATTCTCCGTGCTGGTGTAGCTGCTGATGCCAAAGGCCTGACAACAGGGCCCGGCACAAATGTCATAGCCGCTGTAGGGGCTTTCCATGGCGTGCCAGGCGCCATAAGAGCGAAAAGCCACGCTGCCGGCTTTGAGGCTGTTTGCGCCCCATGTGGAGATCCACTCATTGTCCAGCCCCTTTTGAACATAGGTTTCCAGGGAAAACACCTGGCTGGTGGCGCAGTTATTGCCGCAACAATAGCCGCCATCGGCCGCAAAGCCCACGGTGATGCTGTCTGGCGGGTCTATAAAGATAGACCCGCCGGGGTGCTCGGCCGGGAATGGCAAGTTAGATGAGCGTGCCTTTGTGGTTGGGTGATGGCTGGTGTTCCATGTCTGACTGGCTTGCTGGCTCAGTTTGGCTTGCAGCCAGTCTGTTGGCACATGCCCTTGCGGCACGTCCGCCAGCGGGTGCCTGAGTGAATGTTTTTCCCATCCCTGGCCGGGTTTCATGTCCACCTGCAAATGCACGCCGGGTTGCCAGAAAAGGTCTTGCCATTGTTGCCGGATGCGCCCACTGGAGGAAATGTCCACGGTGAGGGTGTCCGCAGGAGAATTTTCTGTGGAAGCCAACGCCTTGATATCCAGCCGAAAAAAACCGCGGCTGTCTGTTTGCCCGCGCAGGGACTGGTCTCCCATGCGGGCGATAATGCGGGCATCAGTCACAGGCTTCAGCGTATTGGCGTCCATGACATGGCCACACACCTGCCCGGCCTGGCACATATCCGCCTGTTTTCCACTCAAAGGGTCCAGCCACAGGGTGGAAACCGGGACAGCATCTGGCGCAATCAGTATTTGCATGGGCGCATAACCACTGGCCTGGATGCGCCATAATCGCCAGTGGGCGCTGGCATGCCAGGGAATCCGGCCTTGATGGGTGCTGAGGCGGCTTTTAATGGCTTGTTGCAATGCGGGAATGGACTCAGGCGGCTGGCCTTTTTTGAGGCTGGCGCGTATATCGGAGGTGGCCACAGCCATAGGCAGAGACCAGTTGTCAATCTGCGCGTCAATGGCTTGCCCGGTGTGGCTGTTGCGGACAGCAATGGTTTGTTGCGCGTGTGCCGACAGATTGTGGCCGAAAATGAATATGACCATTATCAGCCAGGGAAAGCCAGCCAGATTAGCAACGTGTTTTTTCATGATGACGCAAAGCTTTTAGAGACATCTGGTGATTCTATCTGATTTGGCCGCTGCGCGTGGGGATTGACAGGAATTCGCCTAAGCAACCATGTGGATCCTGCTTTGTCCGCCGCCATGGAGCTGGGTAAATGCCAATATGCCGGATGTATACGCTGAGTTGGGATTTCTGATATATTCCCTTTCCGACTTATACGATTTTCCTTATGAAGAAGATCTTGCGTATCGTTTTTGCCAGCGTGGTGCTGTTTATGGCCGGTTCGGGTTTGGCAGGCATGATTCAGCCGATTCCAGGCGGTCTGGATGAACCGCGAAGCATTGCCCAGCAGTTGGCCATTCATGCCGGCTCAGTACAGAAACTGCTGCGGGATCCAGCCACCGGCAAGCCCTTGCGGGCGGAAGTTTTTGGTGTCTATCCGGTTTCTGGAAATGAAACGGGATCGGGCCACGCCGCCTGCCCCGCCACGGGATGTTACCGGGTGGACATTTACGACTGGGCGCGCAATGCCACGGTCAGCATCTGGGTGGATGTGCCGGCAAAAACGGTTGTGGCGACACAGCGTTTGGCGGACTCTTCGCCGGAATTGCCTGATCACTGGGTACAGCGTGCGATTACCCTGGCGCGGAATGATGTGCGGGTCAAAAAGGCGTTGGCTGCGGCAAAAAAAGATCATGCGGCCCCGGGAATGGCGCGAGTGCGTACCTCACTGAATCACACCGCCTGTGAATTGTCGCGGCATTTATGTGTGGCGCCGACTTTTGAACTGGGCTCACGGGCCCTGTGGACGATTGTGGACTTGACCGCTGGTGAGGTGGTGGGGGTTCAGTGGACGGATCTGGGGGATTTCGACGCCGATTTGCCCACAGAAAGCAATCTCGTCAAACACCAGATTTATCGTGACTATTGCCGCGGCCCGGTGACATTGAAACGTGATTCATGGGCGCTTCAGTACCAGTTAACCGCTTCTGATGGGTTGCGCGTGTCCGCAATTTCTTTTCATGGCCAGCCGGTGCTGCAGGATGTCCGCTTGGTGGACTATCATGTGAGCTATTCCAACAAGGCCGGTTTTGGTTATAACGACGCCATTGGCTGCCCGTTGTTCAGCTCCGCGGCGGTGGCGGCGTTTTCTCCGCCGCAGATCCATTCGATTCCGCCTGTGCCCCGTATGGATAACCGGCGCATACCCCATGCCAGCAACGGGCCGAAAAAACCAGCCACGGCGAAGCCGGGTGCTGTTGGCGGCTTTGAAATTGTGCAGGACTTTCGCCATCCATTGTGGCCCAAACCCTGCAACTATCGCTATCAGCAGCGGTACCGCTTTTTTGACAATGGCGATTTCAGCATTGAAGCAGCCAATCTGGGCCGGGGCTGCGGCGCACACGCGGTTTACCGGTTTTTGTTTCGGATTCAACCTCCGCCGTTCCCTGGCCAGCAGTGGCTCCGGCGCTCTGGTCAACAGCAGGTGGCGTATCAGGCAGTCACCACAGAGTACTGGGAGCCCTGGCCAGCGAAGCCTTTGTCGACGCACAACCCGAATAGCTTGGCTAAAACCTCGCCCTGGCGTTGGCAGACTTCCCGGTTTACCTATGACCTTTCGCCGGTGTTTGATCCGCCTGAGGATGCGCGCGCCTTCGTTTATGTGGTTCGCTACCATGTCGATGAAGGCGATAGCAACATGCCGACATTGGGCTCATGCTGCCATCTGGACTATCGCCAAGGGCCGGAATCATTTATTAACCAGCCACCTGAGCCCATTACCGATGGCCGCTGGGTGCTGTGGTATGTGCCCATGGTTGAGAACAACCCCAATCCCGGCCAGGAGCGTTGCTGGGCGGATACACAAGTGGTCAACGGGATATATCAGGTAAAAGTCTGGCCCTGCTGGGCGGGTTTGCGGTTTAAGCGGCACAGGCTTTCATTGCAGTCTGATCAGGCTGCCAGCGACAAGCTTGACCAGGGGCATGCACCAGCGTTCCTGCCAATGAGCAGCACGAGGAATTTCCATGAATAATCCGGCTTTTTTCTGCCATTTATGCCGTGTGAACGATAACCGGAAGCCACGGGAGTGTGGCCATTGGCTGATGATGGCCATGTTGTTTTTTTCTGCAACGGTGTGGGCGCAACCGGCCGTTCTGGCCGGTGACGTTGCATTTTCATCACAAGGGCGAACTGGAAAAGCCGTATCACTGGACGCCTGCGCCACGTTGCCGCGTTTTGCCCGGCACTTGCGTTTTGTGGGTGGTTTGTATTTGTCGACGAACCTGAAAAAGCGTGATGGCCTGTATGTCATGGGCCGCTTGCCTAATGGCCGCTTGGCCCGCTGGCGTGATCCGAGCTGGGCTGAAACCGGTCCGGTCAGCGCTTATGCCCGCGATCGCCGGGGCCATATTTATCTGGCCGCCACACCTTTTGTGCAGGCTGCGGATGATGCTGCTTGGCGTTATCGCACCATTTGGAAGATTGACTCTGACAGTGGAAAAATAGCGCCTTGGTTGACGCTGCCGGTGGCTGGCAAGCCGCATGCTGGCAATCCGTATGGAATTTTGGGTATGGCCTATGATTGCAGTACTGACAGCTTGTATGTGACCTCCGTGATGGGGTCGGATTACGACCACAAAAAAGGCATGGTTTACCGCATCGATTTACGCACCTCGGCAGTGCAGAAGGTGCTCACAGGGATAGATGCCATGGGAGTTCTGGTTATGACCGGCGCCGGTGGCAAGCGGTTACTGCTAGGCTCGGCGCGTTCTTCGGCGGTGTTATCGCTGCCACTGGATCACTCCGGCCAGGTGACAGGGCCGCCCCGTTTATTGTTTCGGTTGCAGCAAGCTCCCGGTGGGCGAGATGATCGGGCTCGCCGTTTGATTCTCAACAATCAAACAGGAGAGTTAACCATCAAAGCCATGGATTTTGATTTTACCTTGCGCACGGCCAGTGAGGCCGAAGAGCGCTGGTATCACTACCGCTATCAGCCAGCCAACGATCAATGGAAATTTTCCCATGTTGAAACCGTTAACGACCGTTTGCGCGCTTCTGGTTTGCTGCCTGGGTCTGACAACTAGCCCGGTGCAGGTGGTTTTTGCTGAGTCATCTGACAGACCAGCACAAGAAAAAACTCAATTGGTCGAGCGGTTACGGACACTTCAGCGGCAACAAGGATTACGCCCTTTGCGCCCCATGCCCCCGGCAGACAAGGCGCTGGTCAAGCTGGGCCAGAAGCTGTTTTTCGACCCATTGCTGGGGGGCAACAAAGACGTGGCCTGTGCAACATGCCACCACCCGGATTTTGGTTCCAGTGACGGCCGGCGTTTGTCCATAGGCACCGGCGGTACCGGTTTGGGGTCGGATCGCCGTCTGGGCCCCGGGCGGCGGTTAACCGCTCGGCACAGCCCGGACCTGTTCGAGCGTGCCCGACCAGAGTGGCGCGTGCTTTTCTGGGACGGGCGTTTGCAAAAGGAT
>JALSHI010000066.1 GCA_026982315.1 Lysobacterales bacterium | reverse complement strand
GCGCTTGGCCTGTAAAACCGCTTGTCCCAGGCTCATGCCATGATGGGTCAGATTTTCCAGAACCAGTTTGGCCAAACCACGTTCGGCATCCGCGCTGGTCAATGTGCTGGCCCCTAGCACGGCCGCCGCGCCACCATTGGCGTTCAGCATAAACGCATGGGCCATGGTGTCTTCTTGCGGTGAGACAAAATAGGTGTTCCAGCATCCCCATTGCGTCACCAGCGTTGGCTGGCCGGGATTGTTCAGGCCCAGTGCGTCACTGACTTTGAACAGGCCGCTGAAGGTCCAGTCTTTGGGCCCGGAATGACCAACAAAGCTGGTCAAGGCCACGCCGTTTTCAATGGCCTGGGTGATTTTGGCGCGGGCGCCAGTCACACCGTCATCATCGACAAAGGCTTGCTGTGCGGCGCCAATATTGGCCTGCCAGGCAGGCGGCAAGCCAGCGATAAGATCCAGCGCATCCTGCTTGAACGAGTATCCCTGACCGGCGTCATAGGCATCGGCGGCGAATACCGCCGTTTGCGCATAGTTTTTGTTTTCGAAGGCCAGCGTCTTCTCAACCACGGTTTGCAGCTCGGTTTCGCTACGCACCAGCAGGCGGCCCAAAGCCACATCCGGCACGTTGTCGTTGTCCACGTCGGCCAGTTTGGCATCCACGGGCGAATAGCGAATCAAATCATCGGTCTGGGCATAAAGCGTGGGAATAAAACTGATGGCGCCCTGGCCCAGTTTGTCCTGGTAGTCGTAGGTGTCGCCGCCGACCAGCAGCACTTGCCGGGTGCCCATGTTGGCCACGGCAAAAGCAATGTAGTCAGCGATGGCTTGCGCATCCACATTGGAATGACTGAACCAGAGATAAATCTGGCGGACATCCACCACTTTGGTGGTGTATTGCGCCGCACGGTGATCAATCAGCGGCTGCAAGGCCGGGCCGATAAAGTCCGGATGGGCGATAATCAGGTATTCAGCTTTTTCCGAAACAATGTCTTCGGGCATCGGCGGTATGCCGAGCGCGGGTTGTTTGAGCGCATTTTCCTCCGCCACAAAGTAGCGGGCATTCTGACCATCCGGACTAGCCACAAAGCGAAGGCGGCATGTGTTGCCGGGCTGGGCGGTGCAGTTTTCACTCAGTTGATACTGGCGGATACGCTGCACTGTGCCATCGGCCTGCTGGCGATAAATGGTATAGTCAACCGCGCGGGCGCCACGCAGCTCAATGGCTGGCTGGTCGGTTTCCAGGCTCAAGGCGCCATTGGTCAGCACCGGCTGCCGCGGGTAGCGGATCGACCAGGATTCCACATGCACCAGATCAGCGGCCGTGGGCAAATCCTTGGGCAAAGTCACAATAATGTGCTGTTCACCTGTGGTGATATCGCTCATGGGGATGGTCATGTTCACCTGCCTTTCTGTGACACCGTCAAACAGCAGATCGGCCTGCATTTGGCCATTGACAGCCAGTTGCAGGTGGTGATCGGGATTTTGCGGGTAGTCGGTCCCACCCCACAAGCGCACTGTTATCTCGGCTGACGGCCCAGCCGCATAAGGGTTGGACACAGCGATGGACAAAACCTCAGATGCAGGGCCGTTGACCGCCAGTATGCGTTTGGCATACCACGGGTCTTCAATGGGAGCGGCGAAGCTGTAGGCGGTATCCGGCGCTTCGGTGGTTTTTTGCCAGTAGTAGGCTGGAACCGCCATGCCCGCAGTAGCCTGGCGGCTGTCAGCGGGTATGGACACGCCCTGACCCATGCGCAATTCATAAACCTGGCCCTGCTGGTAGAGGCTGTTTCCGGCAAAGCCGACAAATTCCAGATAGCCATTGACGGTCATCAGTGGCGCCGGATCAAAGTCGCCATGAAAAACCCGGTCGGCAGGCGCCGGCGGGGCATTACGGTTCGTCACAACATGCACGGGCACCGGCTGACCCTGGCTGTACAAGGCAAAGGCGCTTCCCGGGATGCCGGTTATGTCCAGTCCCAGATCAGCCAACGCTGTTGCCGGTACGCGCTGAATGCCATCTTCAGTCACCTGAATGGTGGCGATCACCGGTGGCGGCAACATGCCTGAGGAGACTGCGCTGTCTTCAGCCATAAGCGGTTTAACAGTCAAACCAAGCAGTATCACCAGCATGCGCAGAAAAAGAGCATTGTGGCGGGAAAATGGCCGATGGGATAACTTATTCATGGGCATTCTCCTGTGTGCTGTGGGCCTTGCCGGTATTCATTCGCCACTGGTCCAGATACTGGTTCAGTATTTTTGCGCTTTGCGACTGCCGTTGTTGCTGTTTGCTGTGAGAAATTGCCCGTAACATTGACCAGTCAGTGCGCTTGGCCTGCATCTGGCGTTTGCCGTATTCCCGGTTAGTCTGCCAGATACCATGAGGCCGTTTGGCACCGCGGGCGTCCACATCAACAATAATCCATTGCCGGCTGGGCGGCCCGGAGTATTCATAACGATAGCGCTGCTCGGTGGTGCTGTTAACGCCTGTGGCCGGAATCAAGCCCGACGCCTTGACCCAGCCGGATTTGTCATGGCGGTACAGCTCAAAGCCTATATTGCCGGTTTCCGTGGCCGTGGCCCATTCAATGACGGTCACACCGCGGGCCTTGTCCTGGCTGGCGCTGAACCAGGACAAGGTGACTGGCGTGGTGACAATGGGCATATAACCAAAGTCCGCTGTGGTGTCCGTGCTGTTACCGGCTACAGTGACAACATAGCCACTGTCATCCTGGCTATTGTTATCCTGCCCCGGATTTGGCCCCAGAGTATGCTGCAATGCTGGCAGGACATTGTTGTCGTCTGTCACCACCACCGCGTAGGTACCGTCGGGAATGCCGGTAAACTGGTAGTCGCCGTTGGCATCGGTGACCGCCGTGGCGATGATGTCGCCGTTGCCGTCCAGCAACACCACGGTGACATTCTGCAGGCCATTGGCGGTTTCATCCGGTGTGGCGCCTGTGCCATCGGTGAGCAGGCCATTGCCATCGTTGTCGCTCCAAATGGTTCCGCCGATGGTGTTGTTGGCAGCCCCGGCAAAGCCAAAATCCTGATCCAGCGCCTGGCCATTGGCATAAGCGGCCAGATTGACCACGGCAGTGGCATCGCCACCGCCATCGGGGTCGACAGTGTTGCTCCAGTTGGCACTGCCTCCGGCCAAGGTGTTTGTCAGCACTGTCACTGTATAACTGCCTGCAGGGTTCAATCCGGTAAACAGGTACTGGCCGTTTTCATCGGTGACAGCCACATCGATCAAGTTGCCGTTACTGTCATACAGGTTAACTGTGACGCCTTCCATGCCCTGATCGCCTGCATCCTG
Source organism: Lysobacterales bacterium (assembly GCA_026982315.1). GTDB lineage: Bacteria > Pseudomonadota > Gammaproteobacteria > Xanthomonadales > Marinicellaceae > S144-45. The sequence goes on along the minus strand of JALSHI010000066.1, from coordinate 37,780 downwards.
AACGCCGTTGTTGTTGACGTCATTGAAAACAAAGTTTCCGATCACGCCCTGGCCTGAACGCAGGGGCGCATAGCCAAAGTCCTGATCCAGGCGGTCTCCCGCCAGGCTGGCAATGAGTGATTGATTGTCATTGCCACCATCCGGATCCGCCGTGTTAGCCTGGCCGTTAAGCACATTGGCCGAGTCTGTAACCATAACTTGATAGGCCACGCCATCAGGTACGGATGGAAACAGATAGTTGCCGTTAGCATCGGTCAAGGTATTGGCGACAGGCGTATCGGGTATGCCATTATTGTCGGTATCGGCCAGTAAAGTGACAGACACCCCGGGGATGCCCGGTTCACCGGCATCTTCTGCGCCATTGCCATTGACATCCACAAATATCCGGTCGCCGATATCGCTGTGGCCGACGGCTGGTGGTTGATAACCAAAATCAGCATCCAGATTCACACCACCGGAGGTGTTCAATGGGGGCACAGTGGTTTGATTGTCCGGTACGCCCACGCCATCAGGATCCCCCGTTTGGGTATAGCCCGCTGGCACTGTGGCGACATCCACCTGCACCACGTGGTAATTCGCGGCGTTCACGCCGGTAAAGGCATAAAAACCTGAGGCGTCTGTCACCGCAGTGTGCAGGGCGTTGCCGCTGTTACAGGTGGTCACCGTGACCGCACACAAGTAAACCGTAACGCCGCCAAGACCGCTTTCACCCGGGTCTTGCTGACCATCACCATTGGCGTCATTCCATAAGTAGTCGCCAATGGTGCCAGGTTGCGGCGCATAACCAAAGTCGGCGCTAAGGTGTTCCTGCCCGCCGGTGGTGAGGTTCACTGTGCTGGTATGGGGCGTGCCCAGCCCGTCTTCGTCGTAGGTCTGGTTGCTGGCCCCAGGTGGAGTCAGCACTGTGACTGTGTAGCTGCCCAGCGGTAAATGCCCGAAAATATAAGCGCCATTGGTATCAGTAATGGTGGTAATGGCCACACCCGCCCCGTTACCCAGGTCGATGCCCGCCGGTGGCGTCAGCTGCACCGTGACTCCGGCAATGCCATCTTCGTTGGCATCCTGTACGCCGTCTCCATCCAGATCCCGCCATACCCGGTTGCCAATGGCGCTGCCGGGGGCAAAACCAAAGTCATTACTGGCATCCGTCAAGCCCTGCAAGGGATAAGCCGCTTCACCCCCTGCATTATCGGCATTGTTATCAATACCGTTGCCAAAACCGGCAGGGTCGGGAACGCCTTGCCAGGTAGAAGCATAACCGACGGGAACGCTACCCACATGAATGGTGTAACCCGGTTGTCCGGCGCCTGCACCGTTATAGTCTTCATCAGCCAGCAGATTGCCGAAGTCGTAAAACCCCGCCTGGTCGGTGTGTGTAGTGAGTGTAGTGGTGTCTCCATTGGGATAGGTGATGGTCAAGGTCACTGGTATATTCGCCATGCCCGGTTCACTGGCCAACTCATACAGGCCATTGCCGTTATCATCCCGAAATACCTTGTTACCCACAGCCCCCGGGGCGCTGTAGTAGCCGAAATCAGCCGTTGTGTTATTGTTGCCACCGGCCAGGTTGACCGTGTAATTCATGGGCTGGGAATTGCCATCGGCGCCAGGGTTGGGGCCAATACTGTGCCACTGGCCATGCAATACGCCAGCGGTGTCTGTCACCGCAATGGTATAGGCGCCATCGGGCAATCCGGAAAAAGCATAGTTGCCATTGGCATCTGTGACGGTACTGGCCACAATGCGGCCATTGGCATCCAGCAAATCAATGCTGACGCCGGCAAAACCGGTTGTCTCCGTACCAGTCTGACTGCCATTGGCATCGGTATCCTGCCACAAGGTACCGCCCACACTGTTGGGCGTGGTCACCTGATAACCGAAATCCTGGCTCAGATCGCTTTGCCCTGCCAATAAAGTCACCGTGGATTCGCTGGCTGTGCCGCCGTCCGGATCCACGCTGTTGTTCAATCCGACACCGCCATTGGGCATGGTGCCGGTATCCACAACCACCCGGTAGGTTCCAGCCACAAGGGCGGAAAACCAGTACTGACCATTTTCATTGGTTTGCGTAATCCCGACCAGGTTGTTACTGCTGTCATATAAACGCACTGTTACGCCTTCCAAACCCTCTCCCGCATCGGCCGCGCCATTGCTGTTCCGGTCCAGGAATATCGTATCGCCTATCAGGCCGTCACCAGGTGCCTGGGCGTTGGGCGCATAGCCAAAGTTGGCGGTGTTGTTATCCGCTCCGGCTAATGTGATGGCGGTTTCGCCATCCAGGGTGGCGTCAGGATCATCCGTCAAATTCAAATTGCCCAGCACATTGCGGGTGTCGGTGACGCGAACGCGGTAATTACCATCCGGCAAGCCATCAAAGGAATAGTTGCCATTGGCATCCGTTATGGTCGTGGCCAAGACATTTCCGCCACCATTCAGCAAAGTGACCGTGACACCGGCCAGACCGTATTCACCCGCTTGCGGGACGCCATCGCCATTGGCGTCGAAATACACCGTGTTGCCAATGCTGTGGGTTTGCGCGGCGGCACCCTGGTAACCAAAGTCGATATTCAGCATCACATCGCCCGGGGCTGCGATGACTGGCGCGCTGGTCTGGTTATCCGGCGCCGTGGCGGCTTGGCCAAAGTCGTCTGGATCACCGGTCTGGCTCCAGTTGACTCCGGCCGGCAAGGTGGTGTTGTCCACCGCCACCACATAGGCGCCTGCGGCAATGTTGTCAAAGATGTAATGACCGCCGGTATCGGTGGTGGTCGTGGCCGCCACTGTGTCATAGATGCCATCGCCGTCCGGGTCGCTGTACAAGGTGACGGTCACATTGCTCAAGCCCGTTTCGCCCGGATCTTGCCGGCCATTTCCATTGGCGTCATTCCAGACCTGGTCGCCAATGGCGGCCAGAGCGCCAGCCGGTGGGTTGTTGATATCACCTGGCGAGTTCCAGCTATAACCAAAATCCGCAGTCATGTGTTCCTCGTCAATGGTCAAGCTCGCCGTCGTCTGATGATCGGGATTAACGGTACCGCTGTCTTCATCCCAGGTGGGGTTGGCCGCCAAACCCGCTGGCAGTGTGGCTGTATCCACGGTGACCTGGTACTGGGCCGTTGGAATATTGGCGAAAACATAACCGCCGTTGGCATCGGTGATGGTGCTTTGCAGGGCATTGCCCGCATTGCAGGATGTGGCCGTGGCCCAGCACAGATAAACGCTCACACCGCCAATGCCCGGTTCACCATTGTCCTGCACGCCGTCGGCATTTTCATCCAGCCAGACATGGTCGCCCACTGTGGAGTGCTCGTCTTTGCAGACCGGCGTACCCAAATCATAGGATCCAAATGTGTTATTGGTACCCAGCACCTGGTAGTTGCCTTGCGGGGTCAGGGCCAGGGTATTCAGATCCACGGTAAATAACGGCCGGGTGCTGCCTGGACCGCCGCCGGAGCTGATTTCCGCCGCCCACAGGGCGCCATTGATATCAAAGGCCAGTTGATGGGCTCTCACCTGGCCGGTGCCAACCTGCACAGTCAAGAAACTGTTATTAGTGACGTCATAGCGAAACAGGTGATTACTGAACGCCCCGCCATTGTTCTGGAAAAACGCACCATAAATGAAAATATCGCCATTATTCGACGTCACGGCAATATCACCCCAGTCGATAATGGGCGGGTCACCGGCAATCTGGCTATTGATATTCGGCGATTCAAAGTCCATGACCATTTCCAGCGGACCGGTAAGGGTCAAGCCATCGGCGCTGGCCCGCAGGCGGAAGACTCCGCGGACCCGGCGAGGGTTGGAACCGGCGATTTCCGGTGAAAAATAGTAATAGCCATTATGAAAAGTCCCTGCCGAACTGGTCAAGGTCGGTGTGCCGGGCACGCCGGTAGGGTTTGGCGTTTGGCCGGTGATGTCATAAACAATTGTATCGGTGTTGGTTTCCGGGTTGTAGGCATGAACGTTCTGGTTTTCGCCGTAATAAATGATGCCGGTTTGGGTGTTACCCGCCAATGCGTTGGCGTCATTGCCGGTTCCGGTTTGGTACAACAGGGTTTGGGCGCCGGTGGTGGTATTCATGATATAGATATCACCAGCCTGCAGATTGACGACCTGGTCGGTAATCAGGGCGCAGCTTTGCAGGTTTTGCCCTTGTCCGGATGTATTGGGGATGGTGATTTCCAGTTTGGCTTTCAGCACATTGCCGATATCGGCATTGGCATTATCACAAACTGTCAAGGTCCAAACACCGGCGCTGTTTTCACCGTCAAAGGCATTCAGCGCATTGGCCACTTCCGGCAAGGACTGATGCAAATAGTCCGGTGTCAGTGGATGATCGCCTGTGGGAATGGGATTGGCGGCATCGCTGTCCAGCAAAACGTTGAGATTATTCTCACTGCCATGAATCTGGTTAAACAGCTCCACCGTGGTGCCAGCCGGCGATTGCAAGGTAGCAATCAGATCCTGGCGCCAGGTGTGTTCGATCACCAGCCCAAGATTCACATCCTGCACCACGGCCGCCACCGGCACAGTAAATGTGACCACGGCGCCATTGGGGCACGCGTTGTCCGGAATCGCCCGGGTGGTGGTGTCCTCGTAAACCAGCAAGGCGCCATGAGCCGGCAGAAAGAAAAAAACCAGCGCTAATATGGCAACCCAGGTTCGCTTGTGGCGAAGCCAGCTGCTAGCACCAACAAAAAGTCTGGCAAATACCTTCATACGACACACATCCCATCCAAAATGAAAGCCAGGCAGACAACCCTTGTCTGCCGTGACTTTCAACTCACCCGCCGCAACCGCCATTTCAGGCAAATGCGGCAAGCCCACACAGCAAATCTCTGATAATCCAGATCTGCCGTTCCCACAACGGCATATTGAAAATACTGCCAAGCAGCGTGGCTTTGCACCAAGCTGTGACAGTTCAGAACCCATTCCTGGCCAACAACTTAACAAAATCGGGGAACAGACTCAAGGCAAGATACGATTCAGACCGAGGGGTGACACATTTATTAACAACAGTAAAATGGGTGTGTAGCCACAGGGCCAGAAAAAAACCGCCGAATGGCGGTTTTTTTCTGGCATGGACAAAGTGAAGAGCCTATATCAACTGCTGTTCGCCAAGGCCTGCCCGATGCGTGTTATCGCCTGCTGCAAAACATCCAGGCCGATGGCAAAGGAAAGCCGCACATGACCTGGCGCGCCGAATGGCGTCCCCGGCACCACTGCCACGCCCGCATTCTCCAATAGCCAGGTGGAAAACGCCACATCATCCGCAATACCGCGACTGGCCATGGCCCGGGTTACGTCCGGAAAGGCATAAAACGCGCCATCACCAGGCAATGCAGAAAAACCTGGCAACCGATTCAAAGCGTCAATCAGATAATCATGGCGCTGCTTGAAAGCCTGACGCATGGGCTCCAGACAGCTTTGATCGCCATTCAGCGCAGCGGTCGCAGCAGCCTGAGAAATCGAACATGGATTGGAGGTGCTCTGACTCTGGATTTTTCGCATGGCGGTGACAATGGCCTGTGGCCCGGCGGCATAGCCAATGCGCCAGCCGGTCATGGCATAGGCCTTGGAAACACCGTTGATAAAAACCAACCGATCCATCAGCTCGGGGAACAACACACCCAGGTTGGACAAGGGCTCATAGCCCCAGTAAATATGCTCGTAAATATCATCGGTGGCAATCAGCACCTGGGGATATGCCTTCAATACTTCCCCCAAAGCCTGCAATTCCGCCTGGGAATAAGCCATGCCAGTCGGGTTTGAGGGTGAGTTGAGAATCAGCAATTTCGTTTTTGGCGTGATGGCTTTTTGCAGCTGTTCCGGCGAGATTTTGAACCGTTGCGACTGATCTGTGGGCACAATGACCGGCTCCCCGCCGGTGAGCACGGTCATGTCCGGATAGGACACCCAGTAAGGTGCGGGGATAATGACTTCATCGCCCGGGTTCAGCACGGCTTTCATCAGGTTGAAAATACTGTGCTTGGCACCGCTGGAAACAATAATCTGTTGAGGCTCAAATTCCAGCTGATTCTCCCGCTTGAATTTTCCAATCACGGCCTGCTTCAGCTCTGGTGTACCATCGACAGCGGTATATTTGGTCTGGCCGGCGCGAATCGCCTCAATACCTGCCTGCTTGATGTGCTCGGGCGTGTCAAAGTCCGGCTCACCGGCGCCCAGGCCAATCACGTCCTTGCCTGCACGGCGCAGTTCCGCGGCTTTCATGCTAACGGCAATGGTGGCGGAAGGCTTGATTTTTTTGACCAGACTGGAAACATAATCGGGCATTTGTGGTCTCCTGAGGAATGAAAAAGGCTATGATAAGCCAGTTTACCCCCGCGCGCTGAGAAAAAATGGAAAGAGTCGAGTTACAGGTCAGCAAAAAATACAAATCCTTCAAAATTCATAGCCCCTTCAACCCCGCCGGGGATCAACCCCAGGCGATAAAAAAATTGACAGAAGGGTTCAATGCCGGGCTCAAGAATCAGACCCTGCTGGGTGTAACCGGCTCGGGCAAGACATTTACCATTGCCCATGTTATCCAGAACCTGCAGCGGCCCACCATGATTATGGCGCATAACAAAACCCTGGCTGCCCAGTTATACAACGAATTCAAGACATTCTTTCCCGAGAATGCCGTCGAGTACTTTGTTTCCTATTATGACTATTACCAACCCGAGGCCTACATTCCCGCCTCGGACACCTATATCGAAAAAGATGCCTCAATTAACGCCTATATTGAACAAATGCGCCTTTCGGCCACCAAGGCGTTAATGGAACGCCGGGATGTTATTATTGTCTCCACGGTCTCCTCCATTTACGGTCTGGGCGATCCGCAGTCCTATCTGCAAATGGTGATTCCATTAAAAATTGGCGATCGCATCGACCAACGCACCTTGTTGCGCCGCCTGGCGGAACTGCAATATACCCGTAATGACTACGAGCTGCAACGCGGCACTTACCGCGTGCGCGGGGAAATTATTGATATTTTTCCGGCGGAATCGGAAAAACTGGCCATCCGTGTGGAATTATTCGACGATGACGTGGACAACCTGAGCTGGTTTGATCCCCTCACCGGCCGCACGGTTTCCCGTGAAAAAGAAATCACCATTTTCCCCACCACACACTTTGTCACGCCCCGTGAGCGCATAGTCCGGGCCATGGAAACCATCCGCGAAGAACTGCGTGAGCGTTTACAGGTGCTGTATGCCGAAAACCGGCTGGTGGAAGCCCAACGCCTGGAACAACGCACCCGTTATGACCTGGAAATGATGCAGGAACTGGGCTACTGTCAGGGTATCGAAAACTATTCCCGGCATCTGACGGGTGTCCCGCCGGGCACACCCCCACCCTGCCTGTTTGACTATTTGCCGGATGACGCCTTGCTGGTGGTGGATGAAAGCCACGTCACCATCCCCCAGATTGGCGGCATGTACAAAGGCGACCGCTCGCGCAAGGAAAATCTGGTGGAATACGGTTTCCGCCTGCCATCGGCGCTGGATAACCGGCCTTTGCGGTTCGAAGAATGGGAGGCGCGCACTCCGCGCATGATTATGGTTTCCGCCACCCCTGGCCAGTACGAGTCCGAGAAATCCTCCCAAATAGTTGAGCAGGTGGTTCGGCCCACCGGCTTGCTGGATCCGGAAATCGAAGTGCGCCCGGCCGATAGCCAGGTGGACGACCTGCTCAGCGAAATCAACCTGCGGGTGGCCCGGCATGAGCGCGTGCTGGCGACCACACTCACCAAGCGCATGGCCGAGGATTTGACCGATTATCTCAATGATCACGGCGTGCGCGTGCGCTATCTGCACTCGGAAATTGAAACCGTGGAGCGGGTAGAGATTATCCGCGACTTGCGAAAAGGTGTGTTCGACGTACTCATTGGTATTAACCTCTTGCGGGAAGGCCTGGACATGCCGGAGGTTTCACTGGTGGCCATCCTCGATGCCGACAAGGAAGGTTTTTTGCGCTCGGACCGCTCCCTGATCCAAACCATTGGTCGCGCCAGCCGCAACGTCCGCGGCAAGGCCATTTTATATGCCAACAAAATCACCCAGTCCATGCAAAAAGCCATTGATGAAACCCAAAGGCGCCGCCAGCGGCAACTGGATTTCAACCGCGCCCATGGCATTACCCCGGCCAGTGTCGTTAGCAAAATTCACGAACTGCGCACGGAAGCAGATGCTGACGGCCTGCAGAAAGTGGGGGCGCAGGTGGCTGACAGCGCCGCCAAATATGCCGTTTCCACTCCCGAACAGGCAGCCAAGCTCATCAAAAAACTGGAAAAGCAAATGAACCAGCACGCCCGTGATCTGGAATTTGAGGAAGCCGCCAAAATCCGGGACGAAATCCAGGCGCTCCGTGACCTGGCTTTCAAAGGCTGAGACGATTTTTGGGATTTTCTCACGGTCTGTTCGATACATTCGTACACCGACTGCGGGCAAAACCGTCCTGCCTGTCGGGAAAACCACCGATTTTTTCACATTCCAGGCGGCATTAAGCTAATGGGCATCGTCATACATTGTCCATTCGCCCATGTCACAAAAAACACTCAATGCCAGCGGTTACCGGCCATACCAGTCAGGCTTCACCATTGTGGAAATGCTCATGACGCTGGTCATCGGTGCCATCCTGTTAGGCTATGGCATCCCAGAATGGGCCGACTTTGTCCGCAACCAGCGATTACAGGCGGCACAAACAAGCCTTGCGGCCAGCGTGGCTCACGCCCGCGGATATGCGTTGAAAAAACAAGTGTCTGTGGTTATCTGTCCCGGGGATACGAGCGGATGCTCTGGCAGCAACCAGTGGCATCACGGCTGGGTCGCCTTTGAAGACAACAACCGCAACCGCCGCAAAGATCGCGGGGAGCGGCTGGTACTGGTGGAATCCGCCATACCGCACGATGTGCATGTTTTCAGTTCCAGCCACCGCAATATACTGCGTTTTACCCAGATGGGTTTCTCCCCGGGCAGCAACGCCAGTCTCTGGCTGTGTGATTCCCGGGGTGTTGACAGCGGCCGCAGTCTGATTATCGCCAATAGCGGCCGCATCCGCTTGCAGAATCACACCTGGCGCTGCCATTAGGTTGGTCAAAAACGCCTGTTGAAAAAACGTAAAAGATGTATGGCCTGTGACGTTCAGGCTTCAGCGGAAACGTCCTTGACAGTAAAGCTCTCGCCACAGCCACATTCGCCCTTGGCATTGGGGTTGTCAAACACAAAAGTGCTATTGATGCCTTGCTGGACAAAATCCACAGTGGTGCCATCCACCAACTCAAGCACTGAGTCGGGCACCACAATGGGAATACCCTTGTCCTCAAACCGATGCTCATCCGCATCAATGGTGTCTGTCAAACCCACCTCGTAACCCCAGCCGGAACAGCCGGTCTTTTTCACACTCAGGCGAAAAGCCCGCTTGTCTGGTTGACGGTCGAGAAAATGCCGGATGCGTTCGGCGGCTTGCTTGGTGAGATAAATGGCCATAATTCTGTAAAAAGCCTGTAAAAAGTGAGCACTAGCGGTGCTGTTATTTTACCACGGTCAACCAGCATTCCTGGAGCACAAAAAAATCACGCGGGTTAAAACAGAAAAAACCGCTTGTCACGCCCAAAGGAGGAGACTGGCGCAACAAGCGGTTAATGTGACATCAGAATGACTTCTGATAACACAGGGGACACGGGGACAGGCCAGCGGCCTGCGAATCAATCGAACCTGACTGCTTTGATAACTGCTGTCATCAATCTGTCACAGTCATGGCTTTCTATCCTCGGTTGAAGTGCCAGAGCACCTCATCTGAAGTTAATCAATAAAATGAGGCCGTCCCTGGCCTCAAAGGGGACACGGTTAGAACAATCAGGCGGCACGTTTGCTCTCATTCAGGTTTTTGATTTCCTTTTGTAACTCGGCAATGCGCCGGTCCAGTTTTTTGATATCGTCAACAGTGGGAACTCCAATGTTCTCCATGGTTTTTTCCACACGCTTTTCAACGATTTTTTCTGCCTTGCTGAAAGTCTTTTCTACATTTTTGCGAACAGCCTGCAAGCGGCCTTCGGCTTTTTTGGTCACTTTATTAACAGTGGTTTTGGCCTGTTTTTCCAGGTCTTTTTCAAACTTCTCGCCTTCTTTGGCCAGCGCTTTCAAGGTTTTTTCACTGTCTTGCAGCAGCTTTTCGCCTTCTTTTTTGGCAAGGGCAATCAGGCCCAGACCAGCCAGAAACACACTCTTGGCTGTTTCGATAACCGGCTCTACTTTCTTTTCAACCGTTTCAATCACCGGCTTGATGACTTTTTCGATATCCAGCGTGTTTTTTGTGCTTTGGCTTTGAGTTGTCATATCAACCTCCGTTCATTGCGTCTGCTTTCGTTATGGGGAATAATAGGGTCAAGGTCTAGAGCAAACACACTAATCACCACTTTTTTTACAAAAACACGGAATCAATCATGAATACCACCCAGTGGCAGCCGACACCAACTGATTTCTTGTGCGCCTTTGACGAGCAGGAGTTACATCAGCAGTGGGACCAATTACATGCGCCGGACCTGATGCCCTGGCCTGAACACATGGACTGGCTGGAACCTGCCCAGCAACAAGCATTGATTTCCGGATGGATGAATTACCATCAGGGACACTTTGCCGATGCCTGGCTCACGGGACAGGCGCTTGGCCCGGCCGGCGCGGCCCTGATGGCCAAGGCGGCAGCGGCCTACACCGATTATGTCTGTGAGGATGACGAGGCGGCCATCGCCATTTTGAAGGACACTTTTGAGCAAACCAGCGACCATGCCAAAGCGTGGGACGATGATCCCAACGCCCTGTTTGCCGCCGCTTTGGCCGGTGGCCGCTATAGTCAGAGAATATCAGTGGCCAAAGCCCTCACCATGGGCCTTGGCGGGCAGATCAAAGCTTTGCTGGATGCGGCGCTGGCGCTGGCTGAAGACCACGCCGAGGCTCATACCGCCTCGGGGTTATATCATGCTGAAATCATCAACAAAATTGGTGCAACTATTGGCCGTCTTACCTATGGCGCGTCAACCGGACAGGCACTTGAGCATTTTGAACGCTCCATGGAGTTGGCCGCTGATGTGCCCATTACCGCTATCGAATATGGCAATGGCCTGATACTGTTGCAAGGAGACAAAGGCGCATCCCGAGCCCGGGAGCTCTATGTCCACGCGGCAAACTGCGAAGCGCTGGATTGCATTCAGCACTTTGACAAGGCCTGGGCGGCGTCCCAACTGGAGGAATAAATCGTCCATCGATGCTCTCAAGCCGACTCAAACAGACAATAGAAGCCACCACTCAATTCCCCGTCACTCCAGAAGGCCGAGCTTATTCATCCCGGTCTTCATAGGGATTGGGCACCCCCAGTTGTGACAATATGGCTATCTCCATGGCCTCCATGGCTTCGGCTTCCGCCGTTTTTATGTGGTCATAACCCAGCAAGTGCAAGACACCATGCACCACCATGTGGGCCCAGTGATGCCTGACCGGTTTGCCTTGCTGTGCCGCCTCGGCGGACACCACCTCGGCACAAATAGCCAAATCACCCAATAAAGTGCAACCCAGTTCCGGCGGCAGCTCGGCAGGAAAGGATAACACGTTGGTGGGTTTGTCCTTCCCCCGGTAAGCCTTGTTGAGCGCCTGGCTTTCGGCCCGGGATACCACCTTCAGGCTCACCGGCGCTTCGGGCCCGCCGGTTTCCCATGCGGAACCGTCATGGTGCTGGAGCGTGGCCGCCACCCACTGCTGAAAGTCAGCCTCCGCGGGAATGTCAAATCCCTCTGGATTCAATACATCCACCCAAGAAAATGCTGTGGTGGTGTTGGTCATCGTCAAGTCATGCAACGCCAGCTAGTCATGCTTGCCTTCATAGGCGCGAATAATATCCTGCACCAGCGAATGCCGCACCACATCCTTGGGTTTGAACCAACTAAAACTGATGCCCTCGATGCCATGCAATACATCGATGGCATGTTTCAAGCCGGATATTTGTCCGCGGGGCAAATCCACCTGGGTGACATCGCCGGTCACCACCACGGTGGTGCCAAATCCAGTGCGGGTGAGGAACATCTTCATCTGTTCCACGGTGGTGTTTTGGGCCTCGTCCAGAATCACAAAGGCATTATTCAGGGTGCGGCCGCGCATAAAAGCCAAAGGTGCCACTTCGATGATTTTTTTCTCAATCATCTTTTCCACTTTTTGTGTGCCCAGCATGTCATACAGGGCGTCATAAAGCGGGCGCAGATAAGGGTCAACCTTGTCAGACAAATCGCCTGGCAAAAAACCCAGCCGTTCACCGGCTTCCACAGCCGGGCGCACCAGCACTATGCGCTGCACCTGGTCGTTCTGAATGGCGTCCACCGCGGCGGCCACAGCCAGAAAAGTCTTGCCGGTGCCTGCCGGACCAATGCCGAAATTAATGTCGTGGGTAAGAATATTGTGCAAATACCGTTTCTGGTTGGGGGAGCGCCCGGAAATGCTCCCGGCCTTGGTGCGGATCACCACGTCCTGGGGTTCAAATACGGCATCCGCCTCAAACCCCTGGATAATCACATGCACCGTATCCAGCGCCAAATCACCCTGGCTGGCTTCTTCCAGCATCATATCCAGCAAGGCTTCAACCTTGAGAATGTCGGCAGGCTGGCCACTGATTTGCACCTGGTTACCACGGGCCTGAATGGCTGTTCCGGTTTTATCCGCCAGCAAACGGATATTGGCGTCATGCTGGCCATACAACGATACCAGCGTGCTGTTGTTCTCCGTTCCCAGCGTCACGATTTTCTTGTGTTTGTGCGCCCTTGCCATCAAACCACCAGACGACCGCGCAGGGAATTGGGCATGGCCTCGGTGATCACCACATCCACCATCTGGCCGATAACCTGCGGCGGGGCAACAAAGTTAACCACCCGATTATTCTCTGTCCGTCCGGCCACTTCGGCAGGGTTTTTCTTCGAAGACCGCTCCACCAACACACGCTGGGTACTGCCCACCATGGACTCGGATATGCGGCGGGCGTTGGCATTGATGGCCGCCTGCAAGCGCTGCAAACGCTGTTTTTTCACCGACATGGGGATATCATCTTCCAGGCTGGCCGCCGGCGTCCCCGGACGACGGCTGTAAATAAAGCTAAAACTCTGGTCAAAACCCAATTCCTCAATCAGGCTCATGGTGTCTTCAAAATCCTTGTCGGTTTCGCCCGGAAAACCGACGATAAAGTCCGAGGACAAGCTGATATCCGGCCGCACCTGACGTAGTTTGCGAATTTTCTGCTTGTATTCCAGGACGGTGTGATTGCGTTTCATCATGGCCAGAACCCGGTCAGAGCCGCTTTGAACCGGCAGGTGCAAATAATTGGCCAGCTTGGGCACTTCAGCAAAAGCTTCAATCAGGCCGTCGCCAAACTCCACCGGGTGGCTGGTGGTAAAACGAATGCGCTCGATGCCATCAATGGCCGCCACATAGTGAATCAGCAATGCCAAATCACAGATGCCGCCGTCGGCCATTTCGCCCCGATAGGCGTTGACGTTTTGCCCCAGCAAGTTGGTTTCCTTAACCCCCTGCTGAGCCAATTGCAGAATCTCGGTCAACACGCTGTCCAGGGGACGGCTGACTTCCTCCCCGCGTGTATAGGGCACCACACAAAAGGAGCAATATTTGCTGCAACCTTCCATAATGGAGACAAACGCACTGGGGCCCTCCTTGCGTGGCGCTGGCAAGTGATCAAATTTTTCAATTTCCGGAAAACTGATGTCCACCTGCGGCCTGTTTTCCTGACGCTTTTTCTCCAGCAATTCCGGCAGACGATGCAACGTCTGAGGACCAAACACCAAGTCCACAAAAGGCGCACGCTGAATAATCGCCTCGCCTTCCTGAGAGGCCACGCAACCGGCCACGCCAATCACCACCTGGGGATTGTTTTCTTTCAGCTCCCGCCAACGCCCCAGTTGGGAAAACACTTTTTCCTGGGCTTTTTCACGAATTGAGCAGGTGTTGACCAGAATCACATCCGCTTCGGTCTCATCGTTGGTGAGTTCCAAACCATGCGAAGCTTTAAGCACATCAGCCATCTTGGCTGAATCGTATTCGTTCATTTGGCAGCCGTGGGTTTTGATGAACAACTTGCCCTTGCGGGTGCCTGCCTGTGTTGCTGTTTTGCTTGTCATTTTTTACTCGTGGTTTGCGTATTTACGTCGTTTGCACTGCCTGATTGCAGTTTTTCTGTCAAATCAACCAGCATCTGGGCGGTGGCGCCCCAAATGGTGTGCCCCTGGTAGTGAAATACCCAGGTTTGCCAGCGTTTACCTGCCGCGCGAAAGCCCTGGGAGCGACGATTGGCCGGGTCCAGAAAGAAATCCAGTGGCGTCCAAAATGCTTCGGCCACCTCGCTTGAGTCCAATTGCATGCGAAAACCGGGGCTGAGCACGGCCACAAACGGCGTCACCCGGTAACCACTCAAGGTTTCCAGTTCATCCAGATAACCCACAATTTCCACAAACCGGGGCTCAATACCCAGTTCCTCCTGCATCTCGCGCAAAGCCGTATGGCGAATCGTGCCATCAGCGGTTTCAAAGGCGCCTCCGGGAAAACTGATCTGCCCGGCATGATGGGCAAGATTTTCAGCCCGCTTGTTCAGTAACACATGCCAGCGGCCATTGTAATGGCTTAAGGGAATAATCACCGCCGCCGGGCGCAAAGGACTGTTTTCAGACGGCCGCCATACCTCTGGAGGCTTCAGGGCCGCCTGCAAACGCTGCCGAAAATCCTTATCGCCCCATGCATGCAGTGACAACGGTTCCTGATCTGTTTCCGCGCTGATAGTCATGCTTTTTGGGACTGTCCATAAAAAACGGGCAAGTGCTGACACCTGCCCGTCCAGAATCCTGCTTGTTGTCTGGCGCTATTTGACATCCAGCAAATTGATATCAAACACCAGCACTTCATTCGGGCCAATCGGACCCTGACCACGGATACCGTAAGCCAACTCAGGCGGAATAAACACCTGCCACTTTGCGCCGACTTTCATCAAAGGCAACACTTCCTGCCAACCTTTAAGCACTTCACTCACCTTGAAAGTGCGTGGCACACCGCGAATAAACGAGCTATCAAACTCCCGTAAGTTGTCAAAGTTGTCTTTTCCAAGAATCGACCCGCGGTAGTGAATGGTGACTTCACTGTCGGCCGTGGGCCGTTTGCCGGTGCCTTCTTCGATAACCCGGTATTGAACACCAGAAGGCAATTCCTTAATGCCTTTTTTCTTGCGGTTCTGGGCCAAAAACTGTTCAGAACGCTTTTTGTTTTCTTCAGCCAGCTTCTTGAACATTTCGATTTGCTTGGCCCGCATTTTCTGCTCAAACGCCTTCATGTTCTTGATCAGGTCTTCCTTGGCATAGGCCGGCTCCTTGCCAGCATAGGCATCGCGCACGCCCTTGATAACCTCATCCATGGACAGCTCAAACTCGGTGCCCTTGCGCGCAGCCAAATCCCGACCCAGTTGAAAACCCATGGCGTAAGATGTTTTGCTCTTGTCAAACTGAATATCCTTGGAGCTGATTTCGGTCTGCTGGCCCCAGGCGAAAAAACCGGAAAACATCAGCCCGGCCAGGAATAAAAGACGAATTTTCATGCAATACCCTCAAAATAATTGGAAAACCGCGAAAGCCGTTCAGCAATGGCGTTAAGGCCAAAGCCATTTTTCAGCCGCTGGATGGCTTTGGCCGGCGGATGGCGTATTTTATGCCACCGCCGACACCGGCACAAGCGATTTATCAGACAAGCCGTCAGCCCCACAGGTTCCGGGAATGTTACAATACCGGGTTATCACACATCGTCCATCTCAACACCAAAACCAGGGGAAGACCCGATGAAAAACCTGCTTGTGACCCGTGAAAATGCGATTCTGACCATCACCATCAACCGGCCAGAAAAACTCAACGCCCTCAACCACGAAACGCTGACCGAGCTGTTACAAGTCATCACAGAAGCCATTGCCGACAAGGCCGTTGGGGCCATCATCATTACCGGCAGCGGCGACAAAGCCTTCGTGGCCGGCGCCGATATCAGCGAACTGGCCAAAACCGACGCCATTTCCGGGTTGCGTTTTGCCGAGTTTGGCCAACACGTGATGAATGTGATTGAAAACACCCACAAACCAGTCATTGCCGCCGTCAACGGCTTTGCCCTCGGCGGTGGTTGCGAATTGGCCATGGCTTGCCATTTACGCCTGGCCAGCGACAATGCCCGCTTTGGTCAACCAGAAATCAAGCTGGGGGTTATTCCCGGCTTTGGCGGCACCCAGCGACTCACGCGACTGGTGGGTAAAGGTCGCGCCATGGAAATGAATTTGCTGGGCGAAATGATCGATGCTCACCGTGCCGAAAGCATTGGCCTGGTGAATCAGGTGGTGCCCAAAGATGAATTATTGCCCGCCGCCGAAGCAATGGCCAAAAAACTGGCCCAATCCGCGCCTGTGGCCATGGCCATGATTATTGACAGCATCAACCACGGCGCCGAATGCGCCCTGTCGGAAGCACTGGCCTATGAAGCCAAAGCCTTTGCCGTGTGCTGTGCCACAGAAGACAAAAATGAAGGCACCGCCGCCTTTCTGGAAAAACGCCCGGCACGATTTAACGGCAGCTAGTTGCCTGCTTAAGCCTTGTGCCACCTCAACAAGGCCGGGCGCGCTCCTGGCCTTGTTGATGGCCGGCGCACTCGCTTTGTTTAGCCCACGACAAATGCTGGTTTACAAAGGCGAGCTGGTCTGGGGAAATTTAGCAGCCACATGCCGGATGGCCCGATCAAGGCGGCGCACAGTCTGTTCCTGGCCAAGAATACGCATAATGGCATCATTGGCCGGGCCGCTTCCCTGCCCCGTCAAAGCCAGGCGCAATGGTTGCCCCACTTTGCCAAAACCCACGCCCAGATCCCTGACCACGCCCTCAATCACCGCATGTAAATCCGCCTGTGGCCAGTCCTCAATACCGGCAAGACGCTCGCGCAACTGGCGCAAGGGCTCCAGGGCTGAGGCTTTGAAAATCTTTTTTTCCGCCTTGGCATCATAGCCATTAATGTCTTCAAACAAAAAGCGGGCCTGACCAGCCATATCGTTGATGGTAACACTGCGCGTCTTGAATAAATCCACAACGGCTGACAAGTCCATATCAGACGGCACATCTATGCCCATTTTTTGCAGGCGTTTGGCCAGTAAACCGGCCAGACGCTGGTTGTCCGCCTGCTGCATCCAGTATTGATTCAGCCAGTTGAGTTTGTCGGTGTTGAAGATGGATGGCGCCCGGTTAATGTTTTTAAGGTCAAACAGTTTTATCATGTCCTCGCGGCTAAAGATCTCCTGGTCACCATGGGACCACCCCAAACGCACCAGATAATTCAAAACCGCTTCTGGCAAATAACCGTCTTCTGCATACTGCATGACACCCACCGCGCCGTGGCGCTTGGACAAGCGTGTTCCGTCTTCGCCCAAAATCATGGGCACATGGGCAAATTCCGGCGGTTGCGCGCCCAGGGCATGGTAAAGGTTGATTTGCCGCGGGGTATTGTTGATATGGTCATCCCCGCGAATCACATGCGTCATGCCCATGTCCATGTCATCCACCACCACGGTAAAGTTATAGGTGGGAGTGCCGTCGGCACGGGCAATAATCAAATCATCCAGTTCGCTATTGCTCACGGTAATATCGCCACGCACATGGTCATGAAAGGTGACTGAGCCCGTGGTGGGATTTTTAAACCGCACCACCGCTCCGGGGGTTCCCGGCGGAATCTTGGCATGCCGGCATTTGCCATCATAGCGTGGTTTTTCACCTGCGGCCATTTGCTGTTCCCGCAAGGCTTCCAGCCGCTCTTTGGAACAGGTGCAGTAATAGGCTTTGTCTTCATCCAGAAGCTGCTGGATCAGTTCCTGATAGCGATTAAACCGTTGTGTCTGGAACACCACTTCTCCATCGTGGTCCAAACCTAACCAGCTCATTCCATCCAAAATGGCCTGGACCGAGGCTTCGGTGGAGCGTTCTCTGTCTGTGTCTTCAATACGCAAGGCAAATTGCCCGCCATGATGACGGGCGTAGAGCCAGGAAAACAAGGCTGTGCGAGCACCGCCAATATGTAAAACCCCAGTGGGGCTGGGCGCAAAACGGGTTTTAACAGTCATTTAACACAATCCGCAAAAATCAAGGAGCGCATTTTAACAAACCCCGGCAATCTATGGACTTTTTTGTCGCTCCGCTTGATTCAGAGACAGAAAAAATGTAGTGTCCCCGTACTGTGTTGTTTTTCGCAACTCAAATCGATCATCGCCAACCATATGGAGCCACGTGTGAAGACATTCAAAAAGCACCTCTTTCTGTCCATCACCGCCACAATGCTGGGATTGTTTCTGGCAGCGACTGCCCAGGCGGAAGAAAAACAAATCTATCTGATTCAATTCGACGAGCCTGGGCTCAGCCAATACACAGGCGACATTCCCGGGCTGCGGGCCACCAGCCCACAGGTAACCGGCACAGGCAAGCTGGATGTCAAGTCCCCAGACAGCACACAGTACCTTGAATGGCTCAAAGCCCGTCAGCAAGAAAAACTGGCCGCTATGCAGGGCGCATTAAACCGAGAAATCAAGCCTGTGTTTGAGTACAGAGTGGCTTTCAATGGCATGGCCGTCAAACTGACTCCTGAAGAAGCCGCCCAAGTCGCCCGCCTGGACGGTATCAAACGCGTGGAAGCGGACAAAACATACGAATTACACACCGATGCCGGCCCACTGCTCATTGGCGCTGACACTATCTGGAATGGCAGCAACATGCCGGGCAATGTGCCCAACAAGGGCGAAGGCGTGGTTATCGGCGTCATTGATACTGGCATCAACTTCGATCACCCATCTTTTTCCGACACCCCGGAAGACGGCTATGATTTTGCATCAGCCAACCCGCTGGGTGCCGGCAATTTTATCGGCTGGTGCGACCCGGCCAACCCCAACTTTGACCCGGCGTTTGTGTGCAACGACAAACACATTGGCGCCTGGGATTTCGCTGATGCGGTGACTTCGGAAAATGATGGCCCTGAAGACTCCAATGGCCACGGCTCCCATACCGCCGGTACCGCTGCGGGTAACACCATCAGCGCGCCTCCTGGCGGTTTTATCGTCACCACGACCGGAGCCGTCCTGAATGCGCCCAGCATTTCCGGCGTGGCGCCGCATGCGCACATCATTAACTATGACGTGTGCGATCAAAGCTGCCCGGGTTCGGCCATCGCTGCGGCCATTAACCAGGCCATTGCCGATGGTGTCGATGTCATCAGCTTCTCCATTTCCGGCGGACTGAATCCGTGGAATGACAGCGACCGGATTTTTCTGGACGCCGTCAATGCCGGTATTGTGGTCTCCGCCTCGGCGGGTAACACCAGCTCAAGCGTGCCCAACCCAGTGGGTAATGTGAATCATCTGGGGCCTTGGATGCTAACCGTTGCCGCCTCTACCCATCACCGCGCCAACAGCAATGATGTCAGCGCCACCGGCCCGGGCACGCCACCGGCCAATACGCAAAACCTCTACGGTTTGCAAGGCTCCGGGCCTGCCCTGAGCAGCGATATCAACGCACCAGCCATTTATGCCGGCAATGTGGACCCGGCCAATTTCGAGGGCTGCAATCCCTGGCCTAATGGCAATGAGTTCTCCGGCGCTGTGGCGCTGATCAGCCGGGGCGCATGCACCTTTGCCGACAAGGTCAATAACGCCACCAATGCCGGTGCGGTTTCCGTGGTGGTTTACAATAACGCCGATGACGCGCCCATTGTCATGGGTGGCTTGTCTGGCACCAGCATTCCATCCGTGATGGTCGGACTGACTGACGGCACCAATCTGCGCGATTTTATTACCAGCAGCTTGCCCGCCGCGGCCACTATCGAGATTCTTGCCGCCACCACATGGCGCTTGATTGATTCCCTGGGTAACAAGCTGGCCTCATTTTCTTTCCGCGGCCCCAATGACTCATTTTCAGTCACCAAGCCGGATATTACCGGCCCCGGCGTCAATATTATGGCCGCCTATGCTGACAGCGCTGGCGCCGCGCCTCAATATGGCATGATTAGCGGCACATCCATGTCCGCACCGCACCTGTCTGGCGCCGCCGCGTTAATCATCGCCGCACACCCGACCTGGAGCCCGGCTGAAGTGCGTTCGGCCTTGATGATGACCGCCGACAAAACCACACGCATCGAAGACGGCAGCGCCCCGGCCACGCCTGATGACGTGGGCAGTGGCATGGTGGACTTGCGACTGGCGGCAAAATCTGCGTTGACCATGAATGAAACCTATGCCAACTACCTGGCAGCCAATCCCGCCACAGGCGGCAACCCGGCAAATTTGAACCTGCCCAGTCTGCGCGACAATGACTGCAATGGCACCTGTGTCTGGTACCGCACTTTCACCAACCGGGGCAACCAGGCAACCACCTGGTCCATTCAACTACCCGGCAGCGTCGCCTATACCATGACATCACTGCCATCAAACTTCACACTTCAACCCGGTGAAAGCGTCGATGTTACTTTCTGCGCCCAGGTGAACAGCGTCGTGTCCAGTCCGGTATTTTCTGAAGTTCTGCTCAGCGATACCAGCGGCAATGCGCCTGATGCCAGACTGACCGTGGCCATTACCCCCACGGCCACCAGCCCGACACCCGCTGTTGCCTGCACGGATCTGATCTTCATGCATGGATTCGAGTAACCCGACTAACATCTTTTGCATAAAAAAACCGGTCTTGAACCGGTTTTTTTATGCGGTGACAAAGAGCCTCTTATACCAGACCAGCAAAACCGGTCTGACGCAGGGCTTCATACACCACCACCGCCGCACTATTGGACAAATTCAGGCTGCGACTCTCCGGACACATGGGAATCCGAATCTGCTGCCTGGCGGGAATCTGCTTGAGAATCGGCGCTGGCAATCCCCGAGTCTCCGGTCCGAACATAATCCCGTCACCATGACGATAGCGTGGGTCCGTATACAACCGCTGCGCTTTGGTGGTGGCCGCAAACAACCGCATGTCCGGATTGCCGCGTAAAAAATAAGCAAAATCCGCATATTCCTTGACCCGAGCCCACTCCCGATAATCCAGCCCCGCACGCCTCAACGCCTTTTCTTGCATGGAGAACCCCAGAGGATGAATCAGATGCAACTGGCAACCGGTATTGGCGCACAAGCGGATAATATTGCCGGTATTGGGTGGGATTTCCGGTTCATAAAGCACCACATGAAACATGGTTTGGTCTGCCTTCTGGTAAAATAGTCGTTTCAATTATACGTTGGTCTGCTCCCATGTCCCACAGCCTGAAAGCGCTGCTAGAAAAACTTGACCCCTACTTCCGCCTGATGCGGCTGGACCGCCCCATTGGCACTTTGTTGTTACTATGGCCCACACTATGGGCGTTATGGATCGCCAGTGGCGGTTTTCCCGAATTTAAAACCTTGCTGGTGTTCTCCCTGGGCGTGTTTTTCATGCGTTCTGCCGGCTGCGTCATCAACGACATTGCCGACCGGAAATTTGATGGTCATGTGGCACGCACCCGCCAGCGGCCGCTGGCGCGCGGGGAGGTCCCCGTTGCCCATGCCTATGCCTTGTTCGCCGGGTTGTTGCTGCTAGCGGCGATCTTGTTGTTCGCCCTCAAGCCCTTGACTGTCAAACTGGCATTTGTGGCCGCTTTTCTGGCCATCACCTATCCGTTGATGAAACGTTTTACCTGGCTGCCCCAAGTCTATTTGGGAATGGCTTTTGCCATGGCCATTCCCATGGCCTTTGCGGAAGTTCAAGGCAAAATACCGCCAGAAGCCTGGTTGCTGTTTATCGCGGCTGTGTTATGGACCACTGCCTATGACACCATTTATGCCCTCATTGACCGCCCTTACGATCTCAAGCTGGGCGTCAAATCCACAGCCATCCTGTTTGGCGAGCTGGATCGGGTCATTACCGGCATTATCCAGGCGCTGTTTTTATTTGTTATGTTGCTGCTGGGGCTAAAACAACACTTTAACGGCTGGTATTACCTGGGATTATTCACAGCCGCCGCCCTGTTTGCCTGGCAGTTAATGCTGATTGAGGAACGTGACCCCGACAGTTGCTTCAAAGCCTTTATTAGCAATAACTGGGTGGGAATGGCCATTTTTATCGGCATCCTTGCCGCCTATTTGTGACGTTGCTTGGATGACACACAACCAACAATTTTTACTTTTTCTCTCTTGAAATCTGGAGCCCAGTCCCCATATTGAAAGTGTCCGTCGCTGCAGCACGGATCACTGTGGGTTCCTGGTGGTTTCAGAGGAAACACCGGAAAAATCAAACATATTGCTGAGAAGGAGGATATGTTATGAACGTTGATTTCACACCGCTTTTCCGGACCGCAATCGGTTTTGATCGCATGGCCAGCCTGCTTGATCAGGTGGCCCGCACCGAGCAGACCAACTTGTCATACCCGCCTTACAATATCGAAGTGGAAGGCGATGACAAGTATAAAATCACCTTGGCCTTGGCAGGCTTCAACAAGGATGACATTGAAATCCTGACCGAACCCAACCTGCTGACAATCAGGGGTAAGGTTCGTGAAATTAAAGAGGACAGAAATCGCCAGTTCCTGCATCGGGGCATTGCTACCCGAGCCTTTGAGCGCAAGTTCCAGCTGGCCGATCATGTTCGCGTGGTTGGCGCGCACATGGACAACGGCCTGCTGACCATAGAGCTGGTGAAAGAAATCCCCGAAGCCATGAAGCCAAGACGCATCGAAATTGGCGATCAGTCTTTACTGGAATCCTCGGTAGAGGAATCCGCCGAAAACCAGGCTGCCTGATTGACAGCCTGAAAAGACTCCCTCAAAGCCCGCCCCGGAGCACAGCTCGAGGCGGGTTTTTTATGCAGAAAGCCTATGCCCGAGGTAGCCGGGTTCATACTCCCCGCCTTGGAAACCGAGGAAAGCCGTCTAGCGTTTTTTCTGGTAAGCTGCCTTTAGCGACATCATCCGTACCCGCACAGTGGCATAAAACACAAATCCGGCGGCCACCAGATACACGCCCCAATGTTCAACCAAACGCACTGGCACCCCCGCTTCAATGCCCTGAATGTAATGAAACAGCATAGGAATCGCACCAATCAGGGCAATGGCCATGGCGGTAAAAGAAAGCATTTTCAACACATACATGCGGTCACGGTATTGCCGTTGGCGCAGTTTTTGCAAAGTTGCTTCATCCGCCAGGCCACTCACCAGATTAAACCCGCATTCAGGACAGGTCTTGGCCATATTGGAGACCCGCCTATGGCACGCCGGACACTGGATTAATGCCATGATTTACTCCTTGCCACGAAGGCTTTAGTTATCAATAAATACCATTTTAACCGGAATTTATTCTCCTGTTGGCTTGTGCCTGTTATTTTTAGCATTTTCGTGATACCTTGCGGCCATGGTAGCCCGAAAAATGCTTTTTCAACAAGCTGTACCCGGTGCAAAACGCAAATGTCACAAACATGTCGCATTGACCTGACATCATGAGGCATCGACCAACCGGACCAAACCGCTTCAACACTGTGATATGGAGAAATAACCCCAACATGAGCCATAAAAAAAATCGCAGTACAAAAATTGTCGCTACCTTGGGCCCAGCCTGCGACAGCCCGGAAATGATTGACCGCCTGATAAAACAGGGTGTGAATCTTTTTCGTCTCAACTTTTCCCATGGCTCAGCCGAGCAACACCGCCAACACGTCAAACACATTCGGGATGCGGCTCACAGCAATGGCCTGCGTGTGGGTATATTGCAAGACTTGCAAGGCCCGAAAATCCGCGTGGGCCGGTTCGCTGAAGGGATCGTAACGCTGAAACCGGGCCAGCAATTCGAACTGCGTTGCAATGACAACCAACCTGGTGATGCGCGCGGCGTGTCCATCAGCCATGCCGGACTGTGCGCGGACATGGCGCCTGGCGACATCATTTTGCTGGATGACGGTAAAATCCGCCTGCAAGTGATTGAATCCCGCTCTGACAAGCTTATCACCACCGTTCAGGTGGGCGGGCCACTCAGCAACAACAAGGGCATTAACGTCCCGGATGCCAATCTCAGTCTGGCGGCCATGACTGAAAAGGATATTGAAGACCTGGCGCTGGGCGCCCAACTGGGAGTGGATTGGGTTGCTCTTAGTTTTGTGCGCCATGTGGACGACCTGAAACTGGCACGTCATTATCTGAACCTGCGCCAGTCAGACGCCAAACTCATGGCCAAAATTGAAAAACCCAGTGCCGTCAATCATTTCCGGGATATTTTGAAAGAAGCGGACGGTATCATGGTGGCCCGGGGTGATCTGGGTGTTGAGCTATCACCAGAAAAAGTCCCCATGATTCAAAAAAAGCTGATTCGCCAGTGCCGCGAAGCCGGAAAACCCGTGATTACGGCCACACAAATGCTGGAGTCCATGGTTGACAGCCCCGTGCCCACACGGGCCGAAGCCAATGACGTGGCCAATGCCATTTATGACGGCACCGACGCCATCATGCTGTCAGCCGAAACAGCGGTGGGCAAGTACCCGGTTGAAGCCATTCAGGTCATGAACAAAATTGCCCTGAGCGTGGAACAAGATCCAGACTTCCAGCTGCACATGCAAGAGCGGCCATTGACGGTGGAAACCAATACCCCCGATGCCGTATCATCGGCGGCAACACATATTTCCCGCACACTGGACGCCCGCGTATTGGTGTGCTTCAGTAGCTCCGGCGCCACCGCCTTGCGGGTTTCCCGCTTTCGCATGCCCACACCGGTAACCGCCATCTCGCCACACGAAAAAACCTGTAACCAGCTCACCCTGAGTTGGGGCGTCCAGCCCGTTCTCACCGAGGATGCTCACAATACCGAAGAAATGGTGGACATCGCCCAACGGGTTATCCATCAACACAAGCTGGCCGAAGTCGGCGACCGGTTTGTGATCACCGCCGGGGTGCCCTTTGGCACCTCAGGCACCACCAATTTGTTACGCGTCGAGCGACTGAAGGCCCAATAAGGCGAAAATATGACAGCGGTCAAGACTTTATCGGAAACCGCAGCGGCGCTTTGTGCTAATATTAGCCGTATCTAATGTCACAGCAACTGTTTGTTAACAGCAGGAGAGCACATGGAACTATTTTCACGTATTATGGATAACCCCGTGGGGCTGATGGCAGCGTTTACCATTTTGTTCATGGTGGGCATGGCCTTCTGGATGTACGGTTTTTTCAAAATGAAGATTGACGAGGAAGCCCAGAAAGAAGGCCAAAAAAAGGGCGGCAATTAACAAACTTTGTCTTAAACTCTCCGCAAGCCCATGTCCCCGCATGGGCTTTTTTACTTCCAGCGCAGCTTCTTGCGCCTGTTGGCACGATTAACCGCACACTTGCCACAACCACCCTGCTGACGGCATAATGGCGGTGATTCATACATGTCAATGCCTATGCGCACGTTCCGCTTCACCCTGTTGCTGTCCGTTATGTTGGCCACCATCCCGTGGCTGTCGGGCACCGCTTTTGGCCAGCCCGGTGACGAGCTCAGATGGGTGCCCGTTGGCAAGAGTGATGTCCTCTGGAACTTTACTTACATGTTCACCCTCGGGCTGGAAGTGCCCTATGGTGAAACCAGCATTAACGACATTAAACAAGGTCTGGTACCATTGCGTTTCACCTTGAAATGGCTACCGCCCAAAACGCCCCGGGAAAAAGTCGCCCGGTATTTCCAGTCCCGACTGCAAAAACACTTCGCCAGCGCCGAAGCATTCCAGCGCAATTTTCCAGCCATCAGAAAGCTGCTCGAGGCATTGCCTGCCGCCCAAAAACATGACCTTTGGCATATAGTCTATGACCCCGATGCTGGTACGCTGTTTTTTGTTGACGAGCAAAAAATTCACCACGCAGTCGGCGCGCATTTAAACCGGGCTTTGCTGAAAAACTGGCTGAATGACAACCCGGTGACCACTGCCCAACTTCTCAATCGACTGATTCAACGGCAAAACGCCCGGTGAATTCATATTGTTTGTCAACCCACCAGAACCCGGGTGTGCCACGCACCTGAGATATGGCCCGGAAAACCCGCCTGCTTTGCTGTGGTTTTGAACAGCATGGCGGTTTTCTGAATATAACCATGATGAGAATTCGACCATGAGATCCAGATTCATTTGCTTTTTTACTGCTTTGTTTTTTACCGTAGCCAGCCAGGCCAATACCCCGGATATTCCCACCCGTACGCCCAATGGCATGGTCGATCAGCGCCCACTGGTTACCGCCCTGACCCACGCCACGGCGCATCTGGACAGCCAGACCACCATCGATGACGCCACCGTGCTGATTAAAGACGGCCACATTCTGGCTGCCGGTCATGGAATCAAAATACCGGCCAACGCCAAAACCATTGACCTCAATGGCTTGCACATCTATCCGGGATTTATTCTTCTGGACAGCCATTACGGCCTGCCTAAACCTGCCAAAAGGCCACCCTTCAGCTTCTTTCAGAAAGAAGTCATGCAGACCACGCTCAAAGGACCGGTAAACAGCAACGAAGCCATCAAAGCCGGCTACAACGCCGCAACAGATTTCCACGTAGACCCGAAACAGGCCAAGGAGCTCCGCGCCCTGGGCTTTGGCGCAGCACTCAGCCACCGGCCTGACGGCATCATGCGCGGCGCCTCGTTACTGGCTGATTTGAGCGAACGGAACGACCCTGCCGTCATTATCTCAGCCCACGCTGCGGCGCACTTGTCTTTTGACAAAGGCAGTTCAAAACAGAATTATCCGGTCTCCCTCATGGGTGCCGCTGCACTGTTGCGACAGACCTGGCTGGATGCCGACTGGTATGCCCGGCAGAAAAATCCCGGTTTTGTGGATCTGGACCTTAAAGCCGTTAAAAACAATGCGCACTTGCCGCAGATTTTTCACACCACCAACTGGCAACAAACCGCACTGGCTGACAAGCTGGCTGATGAAAGCGGCCAGCACTTTGTCATTGCCACCACAGGCGATGAATACAAAAACCTCGATGCCATCAAAAAAACCGGCGCACGCCTGATAGTCCCGTTGAGTTTTCCAAAAGCACCGGATATCAAGGACTCGTTGGATGCCTGGAACACCAGCACCGAGGAACTACTGGCCTGGCAGGCAGCCCCGTTTAACCCCCGTTATCTGCAGGAAGCCGGAATCCCCTTTGCGCTGGCTCCCGGCGCACAACCGAAAAAATTCTGGAAAAACCTGCGCACAGCCATCACCAACGGGTTACATAAGGACACCGCCCTGGCCGCCTTGACCAGCGAACCGGCAAAAATACTTGGCCAGTCTGATCTGGGCCATCTGCAGCCCGGAGCGCGCGCCAACATACTGATTGCCACCGGCGACCTTTTTGAGCCGCATTCAAAGGCCCGCATTGCCCAAAACTGGGTGTTTGGCATCCCTTATGACGTGGATGGCATCCCCCCGGCGCTCGCTGGAAAGTGGACCTTGCGCGACAACGACAAAACTCTGTCTTTCAATCTGGAGTGGGCCGCAGGCAAGCCTACGGTCAAACCCGTGGATAAAAGCGCTCCCGTGCAGATAAGACTGACCCAAGACCAGCAATTCTTCACGCTTAACGTCTCGCCAAAAAAAGCCACAGAAAAGAACGACTCGGCAGAAGAAAGCCCGCGCTCCCAACCGGACTCTCTACCCACAGGCAAGTTTTCTGGTTATGCCATTAACAGGCAACAAATTGTCCCCATCAACAGCCACGAAACCTGGCAAGTGGTGCGCGTGGCCGATGCCACAGAAACCACAGACAAACCACACAAGGCAGACAAGACTCCGCCAGCATTGCCCACGCCCTTCAGCGCCTATGGTTTTAATCAGCCGCAAAAACCCAAAACCCTGCTGATTAAAAACGCCACCGTCTGGACCAATACCAACAAAGGCGTGATAAAGCAGACCGACGTATTCATCAAAAACGGAAAAATCGCCGCTGTTGGCAAAAACCTGAATCGCCGGGCGGAACAAACCATTGACGCCACCGGCAAACACCTGACGCCCGGCATTATCGACGAACATTCCCATATTGCCTTGCTGTCGGTCAACGATATCGCCGTCAATTCCGGCATGGTGCGTATGGCTGATGCCCTCAATCCGGAAGATGTCAATATCTACCGCAACCTGGCCGGAGGTGTCACCGCCGCCCAGCTATTACATGGTTCGGCCAACCCCATTGGCGGCCAGTCCGCCATTATCAAAATGCGTTGGGGGGCTGATGCCGATGGCTTGCTCATTCAAGATGCCGACCCCTTTATCAAGTTTGCCCTGGGCGAGAATGTCAAACGCTCACGGGCGGCGCAATCCATTCGTTATCCCTTGACCCGCATGGGCGTGGAGCAGGTCTACCGCGACCAGTTTGCCCAGGCACGGGATTATGAAAAACGCTGGACGGAATACAATCGCCTCAGTGCTGCGAAAAAGAGAAAAACACCACCGCCACGCCGCGATTTGGCCATGGAAACCCTGGTGGAGATACTGAATGGCCAGCGTTTTATTACCAGCCATTCCTATGTGCAGTCAGAAATCACCATGCTCATGCGCGTGGCCGAAGATTTTGGCTTTCGTGTCAACACCTTCACCCACATTCTGGAAGGCTACAAGGTGGCTGGCAAAATGAAAAAACATGGCGCCGGTGGATCCACTTTTTCGGACTGGTGGGCTTACAAGTGGGAAGTTAATGACGCCATTCCCTACAACGCCGCCATGCTGGACAAAGTGGGCATTACCACGGCCATCAACTCCGATGATGCGGAAATGTCCCGCCGCCTCAACCAGGAAGCCGCAAAATCCATCAAATATGGCGGGTTAAGCGAGGAAGAAGCGCTGAAGCTGGTCACGCTCAACCCGGCGAAATTACTGCATCTGGACGACCTCATGGGCAGCATCGCTGTCGGCAAAGATGCTGACGTGGTGTTATGGAGTGACAAACCCTTGTCCATTCAGTCCAAAGTGGAAAAAACCCTGGTGGATGGCATGATTTTGTATGATCGGGAACATAATGCTGAACTGGAAAAAACCATTGTCAGCAAAAAAACCGAACTTATCAACCAGGCTCAAAAGACATCCGACGACAAAAAACCGGCCATGCCCATGCCGGAAAAACATTTCCATTGCGATAGCCTGCATGGCTACGAGTACCTGCTGCAAGAGGAGAGCGCCCAATGAAAACCACCACTCGCATCACCCATATTCTGCGGGCATGGCTCGCTGGTGCTGTACTCATCACAGCCGCGCACGCCATGCCGCCAACACCCGCACCACCGCAAAAACAGGGCATCACCATCACCAACGCCACCATTCATACCGGCGATGGCCAGGTGCTGAAAAACGCACAAATCTCTTTTGAAAACGGCATCATCACCGATATCGCCGCAGGCAGAATGCCGACTGTCAAATCCAGCCACCGCATTATCAATGCGCATGGGGCGCATATCTACCCGGGGTTTATTTTGCCGGTGACGGATCTGGGACTGCGCGAAGTGGATGCCCTGAAAGCCACGCTGGATGCCACGGAAGTGGGCCAGGTTAACCCCAATGTTCGCAGCATCGTGGCCTACAACGCCGAAAGCGAACGCATCCCCACCATGAAATTCAATGGCATTCTGTTGGCCCAGACCACGCCCACCGGCGGACTGGTGTCCGGCACATCATCCATTGTGCAGCTGGACGCCTGGAACTGGGAAGATGCCGCAGTCAACATGGACGACGCTGTGCATGTGAACTGGCCGGCCCGTTCACGGCTCCAGTTCGATTTGGGCACCTTCATGGTTTCCATGAAAAAGGACAAGAAATTCGCTGATAAAATCCGCACGATAAAAACCCTGTTTGAAGATGCAAAAAGCTGGTGGAAAAAACCGCCTGCCGACCTCACGAATCAAAAACTGGCCAGCCTCAGCGGTGTCTTTGACGGCCGCAAAAAAGTCTTTCTGCACGCATCCGATCCCAAGGGTATTATTGAGTCCGTCACATTTTTCAAACAATTAGGCAAAAACACCGCCTTGGCGGACAACATTGTCCTGGTCACCGGGACAGCCGCCATGCCGGTGGTGGACTTTATCAAACAGCGGCAAGTGCCTGTTATCATCGACTCGGTCCATAACCTGCCGCACCAAAAAGATGCGCCCATTGAGGAAAGTTACTCGCTGCCAGCTTTTCTGCGCCAGCACGGCATCCAGACCGGACTGGCTTACCAGGCCGGCATGAGCGCCAGTGCCCGCAACCTGGCCTTTACCGCCGGCACCGCCTCCGCTTACGGCCTCAAGCCCGAGGAAGCCGTGCAAATGATTACCCTCGACAATGCCCGTATTCTTGGCATTGCTGATAAATACGGCAGCCTCGCCACAGGGAAGTCAGCCACATTATTCATATCCACGGGCAACGCCCTGGACATGGCAGGCAATCAGTTAAGTCACGCCTTTATTGATGGCCGTGAAATCGATCTGAACGGCAAACAGCAGCAGCTATACCGAAAATATGGTAAAAAACTCGGCATATTCAAAGAGTAGTCTTTTCCTGTTTTAACGCCATGTCCCGACCACGCCACACAAATAAACGACCACTGGCCATAGTCGGGGCGATCGCCCTGATAACGCTGGCGGCTCACGCCGGGCAACCTTCCAGGCAATTACAAAACGAGCTGAACGCCACAGCGCCAAACCAACCCGTACAAGCCATTCTTCGTCTGCAGCCGGCGATACTGAAGTTTCCCGCCAAAACCAATCGACTCCAACGGTTATCCAGTGCATACCGGCAACTCACCGAACATGCCCGCCGCAGTCAAGCGCCAGTATTGGCCCGTTTGCAAAAAATGCACATACCCTACCGCGCTTTCTGGATCAGCAATGACATCCTGGTAACCGCCAGCAAGCGTCAAATTCAGCAAATGCTGGACTGGCCGGAAATCCGCCAAGGCTTTTCCAATGCGCCTTTCAAAGTGTCTTTGCCTGCCAATGAAAGCCCTCCAGGCCAACGGTTGCCACAAGTCATTAACGGCATCGAGTGGAATGTGAGCATGGTCAATGCACCAGCAGTCTGGGCCCTGGGCTATACCGGCCAAGGCGTGGTTGTGGGCGGCCAGGACACTGGCTACCAATGGGATCATCCGGCACTGATTAACGCCTATCGGGGCTGGAATGGCTCTACTGCCAACCACAATTACAACTGGCATGACGCCATTCACACAGGCGGCGGCATTTGTGGCGCTAATAGCCCTGTCCCCTGCGATGACGACGGGCACGGAACCCACACCATGGGTACCATCGTGGGAGATGACGGCCTGGGCAATCAGGTAGGCGTGGCCCCTGGCGCACGCTGGATTGGCTGCCGCAACATGGATTCCGGCTGGGGAACGCCCGCCAGCTATACCGAGTGCTTCCAATGGTTCATGGCCCCCACCGACCTGAATGACCAAAACCCTGACCCGGCCCGCGCGCCCCATATTATCAACAACTCCTGGGGTTGCGCGCCCAGCGAGGGCTGCACCGACCCTGACCAACTGAAAACCGTGGTGGACAATGTGGTCGCCGCCGGTATTGTGGTGGTGGTTTCCGCTGGTAATGGCGGCGCTGCCTGCGCCACAGTGACCACACCTGCGGCCATCTACGATAGCGCCCTGACCGTGGGCTCCACCACCAGCAGTGACTCCATTTCCGGCTTCAGCAGCCGTGGCCCGGTCACGGTGGATGGCAGCAACCGCATGAAGCCTGATTTATCCGCGCCCGGCTCTTCGGTCCGTTCCGCGCAACTGGGTGGTGGCTACAGCCTGAAAAGCGGCACCAGCATGGCCAGCCCCAATGTGGCGGGCGTTGCCGCCTTGCTGCTTTCCACCACCCCGTCTCTGGCCGGCCAACCCGCAGCCATTAAAGCCATACTGACCGGCAGTGCCGAGGCCAAAACCACAACCCAGAACTGTGGCAACCTGCCAGGCAACCAGTCACCCAACAACACTTACGGCTGGGGCCGCATCGATGCCCTGGCGGCTGTACAAAGTCAACTCAGCGATCTTATCTTCGCCGACGGCTTCCAATAATTGCCCTCAGATGTGACAACTTTTGTCACCTAATCCCCCTTAATCCGGCAATTTTTGTCACATACCTCATCCGTTTATCCCATTATCTGGTCACTACAAACAACAGACACGCCAGGTGATTCATCATTCAACCAAGATTTGTCAATAAATGTTAGACAACGAAGGGAGGGACGGTTAGTCGCCTCTCTTCAACACATTAATCCGTTATACTCTCTCTGTGGGATGGCCGGTGGTGACTGGCTGTAGTGAAAACCAAAACCGTTAACGGGGATGTGTGATGAAAACCAAACTCACTCTGCTGGGCGCGTTGCTGTGCCTGTTTTTTTATGCTTCGCCTTTGTGGGCTCAACCGCTCATCAAGACTGCGGTCAAACCCGGTTATACCTTTCCGCAGGATCCCATTGATTCCGGGGTGGAGTTCACTTACCGGCTCACCTACAACTGCAGCAACACCAACGGCCCATGCCTGAATGCCGTTGTGCGCGACTTGCTGCCGCCGGAAGTGGTCTATGTCAGCACCGTCCCATCCGCCCCCACCGGCGATGTGGCCGCCATCACCATCACCCCCAACCAGGGGCCCGGCAACAACCAGACTCTGGTGGAATTTACCCTGGTTTCCCCCCTGACTGCCGGTAACAGCGGCGACCTGCTTATCAACGTCCGCTTTCCCAATGGCGTCACACCGGATGGCACCACCGCCACCAATACCGCCGAGGCCGTCAACCTGGAAACCACGCCCGGCACCTATACCACGCCGCCGGTGGATGTCACCTCCCAGGCCACTTCCCAGGTCAACCTGAGCAAAAATCTGGCCGGTCCCGCCTATCTGGACCGCACAACCGTTTATTTGCTTAATGTTGACATTCCCAATAGCCCCGGGGCTTTGAATGTAAACAACCTGGTGATTACCGACACCCTGCCTGTAGGCGACTTAAATGCCAACCCGCCGGTATTCAATGGCGCCATCCCGGCGGCCGATTGTGAGCCAGGCTGCGTGGGCACTGCCGTGCCAACCCTGACCTGGACTGGCCTGTCAACCGCCTTGGGCAGCAACCTGCAAATCGCCGTGACCGTCACCTATCCTTCCAGTGATTTTTCCGATGGCTACAATGCCCACAATGAGTTTACAGCGGATGGTGAGCCACTGGGCCAACCCGTACAAAATTTCGGCATTGGTGCAATAGACCACACAGTCGACCGGTTTGTGGCCGTGGGCACGCCAGGTTTCGCCAAAGGCGCTGGCGGCCCTGTTCCACCCACATTCAACCAGGAATTCTTTTATCACCTGGTACCGGACAATCTCACCAGCAACGTCGCCATTGATAACCTGGTGATGGTGGATACGTTGCCTGTGCAAACACAAATCACAGCCACCGGCGTCACCACCGGCTCCTACAACGCCTTAAACAACTACAGCCCCGGCGAAGGTGTGCGGGTGGAGTTTGAACATTCCGGCGCACCTGGCACCTGGAATCTGTGGGGCGCATCACCTGACACACTCACCAACACCGCTTTGACTTATCCACCAGCCGGCCTGCCAGCAGGAGAGCATATCACCCGTGTGCGTTGGCTTTTCGGCTCTGCGGATGTCGGCATGGCGCCAATCAATTATGCCAACCACCCCCGCATTTATGCCGAAGTCATCAACCCGGACAACAATGGCAATCCGGTAAACCTTGGCGATAACGTCAACAACTGCGCCACTCTGGATGGCACCTTCCTGGATGAAAACAATAATGTCCAAAACGTCAACCGCAATGACTGCTATGCCTTTTCCGTGTCCGATGATTTCGTGCAACTACAACCCACCAAAAACATCCTCAACCCCCAGACCAGCTACAATGCCGGTGACACCGTCAACTGGCAAGTGACCGCCCGTTTACACCAGTATAGCTCAGTGGGCATCAATGCCGAATTTCTGACAGTTAGCGATCTGCTGCCGGTGGATTTGATTTATGTTCCCGGCAGCCAGAACTACAATGCCAATGGCACCGGCATTGGCGCGCCAACATTTACACAAATCGACAACTACCAAAACACCGGCCGCACCTTGTTGCAATGGACCTGGCCGGCCGGTTCCGGCACTTTGAGTCCCACCCAAAGTGTCATCGTGACCTATGACACCACGGTTCGCCAGGGCGCCCAATTTGGTCTGCTGGGCAATACCGCCAGCTTGCAGCACAATGACCCGACCCTGGGTCAACGATGCTTCTCCAGCAATCCGGACAACTTCGATTTTGACAACGACGGAGACACCACCGAAAATGTCTGCATCAGCACCCGAAACCTGACCATTGCGCCCATCGCCCAGGTAGAAGCCAGCAAGGAAGTCAAAGGCGTGTGCGATGCCGGCTGGACCACAGGCACAGCTCAAACCCTGCCTGGCGGCACCATTGATTACCACCTCACCATCAAAAACCGCGGCACCCTGGCCATGGAAAATTTCGTTATCGTCGATATCCTGCCGTTTGTCGGCGACACCGGTGTTCGCGACCTGACACCCCGCGGATCACAATGGGAGCCGGTACTAACCAGCCCCATTCAGGCTCCACCCGGCGTAACCGTATACTACAGCACATCGGGCAACCCCTGCCGCAGTGAAGTCGGTGTCAACGCACCTGGCTGCGACGCCCCCAACTGGAGCACCACGCCACCCAACCCCATCACCTCAGTCAAATCGTTCAAGACCGAATTCAATAACCAGGTGGTCGCCGCTTACGACGATCTGACGTTCTCGTTCACCATGACAGCGCCTGGCGACGCACCCACCAATGGCGAAATCGCTTACAACTCATTCGCCTACCTGGGCGAGCGATCCGACGGGTTTGGCAATCTCGCTGCCGAACCGGTCAAGGTTGGCGTTACCATTGGCGCCTGCGCCGGCGCCAGTCTGGGTGACTATGTCTGGATTGACGATGACCAGGACGGTACCCAGAACGAAACCGGCACCGGCCTGAACAACGTGCAGGTGGACCTGTACTCCGGCGGCGCCGACGGCATTATCGGCACCTTCGATGACATACTGCAAGCCACGACCTTTACCACCAATGATGGCTCCGGCAACCCCGGCTGGTACGAATTCCCCGGTCTGGCCGCCGGTGATTACCAGGTGTGCTTCAGCCCGCCGCCTCCCTATCAGCCCACGATAACAAACGCCGGTGGTGACGATACTCTGGATTCAGACGCCGACCCAAGCACCCTGTGCGCGCCGGTGACCACACTCGCCGTCAACGAGAACAACCCCAGCATCGACCTGGGCTTGAAACCGCTGGAAAAGGCCGCACTGGGCAATTACGTCTGGAACGACATCAACAACGATGGCGTGCAAAACGAACCTGTTTACAACGGCGTTAACGGCGTGACTGTCTTGCTGTTCGCCGATGACGGAGACGGACTGCCTGAGCCCGGCACCGACGACGTGCAAGTGGCAGCGACAGTCACCGGCAACGATTCCTTTGGCCAGCCCGGTTATTACCTGTTCGACGAGTTGATTCCCGGCGTCACCTACTTTGTTCAGTGCCTGCAGCCGGCTCCGGCAGTCAACTTCACCACCGCCGACAGTGGCAGTGATGACAGCCAGGATTCAGATGCCAGTCCGGCCAACGGCGTAACACCCATGACGGTACTTTCACCCGGCGAATACAATGACACCATCGACTGCGGGCTGATTTTCCCGCAAGGCACGTTGTCCCTTGGCAACCAGGTCTGGTTCGAAACCGACAACGACGAGGTATTCGAGCCGCAAAATGGCGAAACCGGCATCAGCGGCGTACTGCTGAATCTGTACCGGGACGCCAACGCCGATGGCCTGCCCTCGTTGAATGAATACGTGGGCGCCACCCAGACTGGCATTGCCAACGGCTTCGACGGCCGCTATTTGTTTACGGATCTGGCACCAGGCGATTATCTGGTGGTGGTCGACCCCAGCAACTTCAGCGGCAACGGCGCCTTGAGCGGGTGGAGCAACTGTTCTGCCAATATACCGGCGCCCGATCCTGACAACGATGTAAACGGTGATGACAACGGCGGGGCCATCGGCGCCCTGGTTGGCTCTTTCGCCATTACCCTGAACACCGGCGGTGAGCCCATCACCGACGGCGATGCCGATCCGGACTCCAACCTGACACTGGATTTCTGCTTTACTGATGCCGTGCCGCCTTCGGCGCAAATCACCTACGACTATGGTGATGCCCCGGACATCCTGCCAGGCAGCGCGACCTTCGACTACCTGACCACGCAACTGGACGGTGGGCCGGCGCATACCCTGGTTCCAGGTGCAGCGTTCCTCGGCGCCTGCGTGGATGCAGACAACGGTCAAAACCAAAATGCCGCCGCCGACAAGGACGACCTGGATCAGTACATCTCATCAAGCTGCGCCACCCCCGGAGACGATGAGGATGGTGTGGTCTTTTCCGCCACCACGGTCGCCCCTGGTAATACGCTTCAAATGACAGTCACTGTCGGCGGACCGGCTGGCAGTGCTTGTCGGCCCTACGCTTGGATAGACATGAACCGGAACGGTGTTTTCGAAACCCCCGGCAACCCCGGCGAACTCATTATCGATGGCGCTATTTCGATCCCATCCGGCAATTTTATTATAAGCAATGTGCCCATTTCCGCCTCGACTCCACCCGGCCCAATTTATATACGTTGGCGCTGCACCACCGACATGGGCATTGGACCCACCGGCTTGGCCAGCGATGGTGAAGTCGAAGACTACCGCATCTATGTGACCGGCCAGGATTGGGGCGACGCACCCGACAGCTACGCCACCCAGGCGGCCAGCAATGGCCCCTCACACACCGTGGATCCGGCCGATCCGCTGCTTCTGGGGTCCTGCACCGACCTGGAAAGCGACGGCCAGCCTGCCGTCTTCGGTGCACCGGCCACGGGTGACGACACCAGCGCAGGCAGCACAACCATCGGTCCGTGTTTTGATGATGAAGATGGCGTCAGCTTTATCAATGGCAATGAATTGTTTGCCTGCCAGAGTAACGACATCACCATTGTTAGCAACAAGGACGCCTTCGTGGATGCCTGGATCGACTTCAATGCCAACGGCGTTTTCGACCCGGCCACCGAACAGGTCCTGTCCGCCCAGCCAGTGCTGGCCGGCAGCAATACCGTATCGGTCATGGTGCCTTGCGACGCCATTGTCGGCAACACCTACAGCCGCTTCCGAATCAGCTCCGGTGGCGGATTGCCTTTCGATGGCCCGGCGCCCGATGGCGAAGTGGAAGACTACCTGGTTGAAGTATATGGTGTTGACTGGGGAGACGCGCCTGACAGCTATGGCACCACACAGCTTAGTAACGGCGCCCTGCATGGGGTTAGCACATCGGTGCCACTTTACCTTGGCGCTTGCGTCGATGCCGAAGCCGATGGTCAACCAGATGTAACCGCTCTGCTGGATGACAACCTGGTGGGCACCGGCACAGCCGGTGTCTGTAGCGGCAATGACGACGAGGACGGTATCAGCTTCGACACGCCGCTGATTGCCTGCGTCAATAGCCAGATCACCGCCACGGCCAATGCGCCCGGCATTCTGGAAGCCTGGATTGATTTCGACGGCAACGGCCAGTTTGATCCCGGCGAACAAGTCATCGCCAATCAAGCCATTAACGCCGGTGCCAACGTCTTGGGCTTTACCGTACCGTGCTCGGCCAATATCGCGGACACCTATGCCCGATTC
>JALSHI010000065.1 GCA_026982315.1 Lysobacterales bacterium | reverse complement strand
TGTTACGCCAACAAGCGGCCAAGGACGGATTCATTATTACCCCGCAGCAGTTGCGCGATGTGATCCAGCAGGCCCCGATTTTTCAGGTGGACGGCCAGTTCAGCAAAGCAGCCTATGCCAATTTCCTGCGTAACCGCGGTCAAAGCGCCCGGGTTTTCGAGCAGACACTTAGTGACGACATGGCCGCAGGCGCCATCCCGGATTTGATCCGGGCATCGGCTTTCGCCACGGATACAGAAGCCCGGCAGATCTGGAAGCTGGCCAGACAAACCCGGGATTTTGATTATGTACTATTATCGCCCGATAAATTTACCGGTGACTATCAGCCAACAGAGGCGGATATCGAAGCTTATTACAAGGAATTTGGTGATCAGTTTCAGCAACCAGAGCAAGTCAATGTGGAATACATTGAACTGAGTTTGGATGACCTGGCCAAAAATATGCCAGTCAGTGACGATGAAATCCGCGATTTGTATAACGAACGCAAAGCCAATCCGGCTGCCGCCAAAGAGCGGCGTGCGGCGCATATTTTGATTACAGCAGAGAATGACAGCAAGGAAGCTGATGAAAAAGCCTTGCAAAAGGCTCAGGAAATATACCGGAAACTCAAGGATGGCGCTGATTTTACCGCCTTGGCCAAAGCAGAATCACAGGACCCGGGCTCGGCGGCTAAAGGTGGTGATCTGGGCCTTGTGGCTCAGGGCACAATGGTGCCGGAATTTGACGAGGCCCTGTTCAGCATGGGTTATGATGAAATATCCGAACCGGTCAAAACCCAGTTTGGTTACCACATTATTAAAACTCCGCCTTACCCGGAATATGCCGAAGTCAAGGATGCGTTGGCTCAGGAGTTGCGCTTGAACAAGGCGGATGAAGCCTTTCTTGATAAAGCCAACGAGCTGGAAACGCAAGTGCTGGAATCTTATGACAGCTTGGATGAGGCTGCCAAGAAAGCCGGTGTGCCAATTCAGCAAACTGGTTATTTTGACCGGCAAAGCGCCACCGGGATAGCAGCGCACCCGAATTTTCAGAATGCGGCATTCTCCACAGAAGTGCTTGAGGATGGCCGTAATTCCGACGTAATTGACCTGGGTGATAACCATATCGCTTTTGTCAAGCTGATTGGACACAAACCAGCCGCCAAAAAGCCGCTGGCGGAGGTCAGGAACACCATCATAGCGGCGTTGAAAGCTCGCAAGGGGCAGGAACTGGCTGTGGCGGCTGGTGAAAAAATGGCCCACTCCATAAAGTCAGGAAAAGATTTATTGAAACTGGCAGCCACAGAAAATTTGAAAGCGCATAGCGTCAAAGCCGCATCTCGCACACAAACGGATATCCCTCGGGAGCTGTTAATCAAGGCTTTTGATCTGCCGGCGGCAGACCAGCCGGTGGTCAAAGTCGTGCCCCTCAGTCAGGGTCAAGTGGCCGTCATTGAATTACAAGGTGTTAAAGAACCTGATGAATCCGCCCTGACAGATGCCGAACTGGCTGCTGTAAAAGCCCAAATCCAGCGTAATTCCGCTCAAAATGATTTACAGGCGGTATTACAGCAAATGAAAAATGATGCGGATATTGTGGTTTTCGAGGACAAGTTTAACCAGTAAAAAGCGTGCGAGTCTGGCGATCAGCCAGAACTGTGACACGGAGATGTAAAAAAGCCACCTGCAGGTGGCTTTTTTACATCTCCGCTGAATCAGCGTGAATCCCTAGTTACCCACAATGTTGTAACCGGAATCCACATACAGAATTTCGCCGGTGACGCCACGGGCCCAGTCTGAACAAAGAAATGCAGCGGAATTGGCCACATCTTCCTGGGTCACATTCCGTCGCAAGGGCGCTTTGGCAGTTGAATTTTCCAGCATTCTTCTGAAATCACCAACGCCGGAGGCGGCCAGGGTTTTGATGGGACCGGCTGAAATGGCATTAACACGGGTGCCTTCCGGCCCCAGGCTGTAGGCCATGTAACGCACATTGGCTTCCAGAGCCGCTTTGGCCACACCCATGACATTGTAGTTATCCATGGCGCGCACAGCGCCCAGGTAGGAAAGGGTCAGCAAGGAACCATTGCGTCCCCGCATTAACTCCCGACCACCTTTGGCCAGCGCCACAAAACTGTAGGCGCTGATATCCATGGCGGTTAGAAAGCCTTCACGGGTGACACTATCCACATAGTTGCCCTGCAGCAATTCCCTAGGGGCGTAGCCCACTGAATGGACTATGATGTCCAACCCGTCCCATTGCTGCCCGATGGCGTCAAAAACGGCATTAATCTGTTCGTCGCTGCTGACATCACATGGCAAGACCAGAGAAGAGCCTGTGGCTTCGGCAATTTTATCCACGCGTTTTTTCAGCTTGTCATTCTGATAGGTAAAAGCCAGTTCAGCGCCTTCCCGGTGTAATGCTTCGGCAATGCCCCAGGCGATGGAACGGTTGCTGGCCACGCCCACAATCAGCGCTTTTTTATTATCAAGTATCCCCATGATTCGTCCTCGTTTTTAGTGTCGACAAACGTCGCTATGATAGCCTGAGTCGGGCAACAAGAGAATGAAAAAAACCATCGATTGCGGTTTTCTGTGGCTGGATATTCGCATGCCTGTGCCTGGCCGGGCCGGTTAAAAGTTGTCCTTCCACTGGCGCAAACAGGCGAAGACGGCCACTTCGCTGTCAAGCTGCATGCCACAGTGTTTTTCCGCAGCCTGACGGATATCCTGCCGATGGCAATTGAGAAAAGGGTTGAGTCTGCGCTCGATAGCCATGATGGATGGCAACGATGGCAGCCCTGATTGCAAGCGATCCTGTACTTTTTGTTTGTAGGCCAGCAAATCCGGGTGTTCTGGCAAGACAGCCAACGCAAAATCAAGGTTGCTCAGGGTGTATTCATGGGCACAGTAAATGCGGGTCTCATCCGGCAGCGCGGCCAGACGTTGTAGAGACTGCCACATTTGCTCAGGTGTGCCTTCAAACAAACGACCACAACCAATGCTGAACAACGTGTCTCCGCAAAAAAGCCGGTTGTCATGGACATAGGCCACGTGAGTCAACGTGTGTCCTGGCACATGAAGCACTTGAAAAGCCGGCGCATCAGGCAGAACTGATAATTGATCGCCGTCAGTGGCGGTTATGTCCCGAATCGGAATTCTGTCGTCTGCAGGCGCATAAACAGGGCAGTCAAAGCGCCGCTTCAACTCGGCCACGCCACCGATATGGTCGGGGTGATGGTGGGTGATCAGAATGGCATCGAGACTGCGGTGATGGTGGTTGAGGTATTCAAGCACCGGCCGGGCGTCACCGGGATCCACCACCAGGGTGTGTTCATTGTGTTCGAGTAACCACAGGTAATTGTCGGAAAAAGCCGGAATGGGAATGAGTTTCATGGGGTAAAATGACAGGCTTGTACAGTGACTGGGATGGTTCAAGGATGCCACAAAAGAAAAGTCGGGTAAAGATTTATACCGATGGCGCGTGTCTGGGCAATCCTGGCCCGGGCGGCTGGGCCGCGTTGCTGGTGTCCGCCTCTGGCGCGGAAAAGGAATTACATGGCAGTCATGCAGAGACCACCAATAACCAGATGGAGTTGCAGGCGGTGATTCGCGCCTTGCAGGCGCTGAAAAGGCCTTGCGAGGTAGACTTGTATAGCGATTCGCGCTATGTGCTCGACGGCATTGAAAAATGG
The DNA here is from genome assembly GCA_026982315.1 of Lysobacterales bacterium. Classification (GTDB taxonomy): domain Bacteria; phylum Pseudomonadota; class Gammaproteobacteria; order Xanthomonadales; family Marinicellaceae; genus S144-45. The sequence continues at coordinate 38,355 of JALSHI010000065.1, read as the reverse complement.
CTGCCGAACTGGAAAAAAAACAACTGGCAGACCGCAGCCAAAAAGCCGGTCAAAAATCAGTCCTACTGGCAGGCGCTGGACGAAGCCGCATCGCGCCACCATATCCGTTGGCATTGGGTCAAGGGCCATGCCGGCCATGCGGAAAACGAGCGCGTGGATCAACTGGCCCGTCAGTCCGCCGAAGCCTTACGGGAAAAAATCGTCAGTGGCGCATCATGACTGTCATTGCTGGAAAATATCAACGGCTTTTTCGCTGATTATCCAGGGGCTGGCCAACAAAACATTTACAGGAGCCATTATGCGACAAATCATGCTTGACACCGAAACCACGGGTATCAAGGTCAGTGAAGGCCATCGCGTGATTGAAATCGGTTGTGTGGAAGTCAATGACCGGCAGTTGACCGGGCGCACCTGGCACAAGTACCTGAATCCCCAGCGTGATATTGATGCCGGCGCATTGGAAGTGCATGGACTGGATGCCGAGTTTCTGGCGGACAAACCCCTGTTTGCGGATGTGGCTGAGGATTTTCTGGCTTTTATCGCCGATGCGGAACTGGTGATACACAACGCGCCTTTTGATGTGAGCTTTTTGAATAACGAGCTGGCGTTGGCAGGCTATTCCCAGCGGCTGGAGGATATGTGCCGCATTACCGACTCGCTGGAATATGCGCGTCAAAAGCACCCGGGCGCCCGTAACAGCCTGGATGCGTTGTGCAAACGCTACCGCATCAGCAATGAGCATCGAACCTTGCACGGGGCCTTGCTGGATGCCCAGTTACTGGCGGATGTTTATCTGGCCATGACAGGCGGGCAGGTTAGCTTGTCTCTGGATGCACACCGGGATGATATTGGTGAATTGCAACTGGATTTTGACGGTCTGGCGGAGATTCCGGTAGTAACCGCCACTTCCCGGGAGTGTCAGGCGCACGAGGACTGGCTGGAAGCCGCCAGTCAGAGTCGGGGTGAACCGTTTTTGTGGCAAAAGGTATCGAAAAACTCATAACAGGCGGTAAAATGTGCAACCTCTTTGAATGGCTGAAGAAAACTCATGCTTGATCCCCAACTCTTACGCACTGATCCCGAAGGGGTCGCTCGCAAACTGGCCACCCGTGGTTACCAGCTGGATGTGGCGCATTGGCAGAAACTGGAAAACGATCGCAAAAACTGGCAGGTCAAGACAGAGCAGCTACAGAATCGTCGCAATGTTTTGTCCAAATCCATTGGCCAGGCCAAAGCCCGGGGAGAAGATATTCAGCCCTTGTTGCAGGAAGTGGCCCAGTTGGGCGAATCGCTCAAGCAGGCGCAGGAAAAGCTGGAAAGCGTGCAAAAAGAAATCCGCCAGTTGATGCTGGACATGCCCAATATTCCCGCTGACAGCGTGCCGGTAGGGCATGATGAGAATGACAACGTGGAAATGCGGCGTTGGAGCGAACCCCGAACTTTTGATTTTCCCGTGCGGGATCATGTGGCGTTGGGGGAATTACATGGATGGATGAGTACTGAAGATGCAGCGAAACTTTCCGGTTCACGCTTTACCGTATTGTCCGGGCCGCTGGCGCGGCTGCACCGGGCGCTGGCGCAATTGATGCTGGATACGCACATCAACGCGCATGGATACGAAGAATATTATGTTCCTTACCTGGTGAATGCCGCCGCCATGCAAGGCAGTGGTCAGTTACCCAAGTTTGCTGATGATGCGTTTGTGACTGAGGATGAGCGTTACCTGATTCCCACGGCCGAGGTGCCACTGACCAATCTGGTGGCCGGGGAGATTATTCCCGCCGAACAGTTACCCATGCGCATGACGGCGCATACACCGTGTTTTCGCCGTGAAGCCGGTAGTTACGGCCGGGATACCCGCGGCATGATCCGCCAGCATCAGTTTGACAAGGTGGAAATGGTGCAAATTGCCCACCCGGATGCCTCCTGGCAGGCGCTGGATGAAATGACAGCCCATGCCGAGGCTATTTTGCAAAAACTGGAACTGCCATACCGGGTGATGGCGCTGTGTACCGGGGATATGGGCTTCAGCGCCGCCCGCACCCACGACCTGGAAGTGTGGCTGCCGGGGCAGAATGCCTACCGGGAAATTTCCTCAGTCAGCCATTGCACGGATTTCCAGGCGCGGCGCATGCAGGCCCGGTTTCGCCCCCAGGCTGGCGAAAAGCCCCAATTGGTGCATACCCTGAATGGTTCCGGGCTGGCCGTGGGCCGCACCCTGATCGCGGTACTGGAAAACCACCAGAATGCCGATGGCTCCATCACAGTGCCCGCAGCCCTACGGCCATATCTTGGCGGTCTTGAGGTATTGCGCTAGGCTATTTTTTTTCGGAGCCTGTTGAGTCTATTTTGGCAGGTTCCAGGACAATTTCCGCAGTCACTGGCACGGTGTAGCTGATATTGGCCAGTTTGGCCAGTTTAGCCAGCATATCAATGCCTGCTTTCAGGCCAAAATCCTCGGCGCGTATCAGAATCGGCTGTGCCAATGAAATCAATCGTTTGTTGTCTGGCAGCTGGCTCACCCAAATCTGGGCTTGGTATTGTTGTTGTTTGCCATGCAATGCTAACTGGAACTGGACGCTGTGCTTGCCGCCATTGAGGCTGGCAAGCGGAAGTTCTGCCTGTAAAACGGCTTCGTTGTATTGAGCGGTTTCAAACAAGTGCTTCCGCATGCGTTCGTCGCGCACGGGGATGCCACTGTTAATGCGGTTGAGGTCGATTTTCAGGGTAAAACGCTGCCCATCGTAGTGCCCGGATAAACCCGTTATCTGCATAACCTCAGCCACATGCAGTTTCTTGGTGGTAACCAGATAAATGCGGCTGTCGTTGCTGGCAACACGCCAGTTTTTAATCGGCTTGGCCAGTTGCTGACAGGCAGAAAGGGAAATGGCGAGCATGGCTATGGCGCCAAGCCAGCCAAGACGTAACACGGTTTTTCTCTGCATGGCTATAACCCTCGCTGTTCAGGATGATTCGACTCGGCCGGTAACGGTTGAGGCGGTTCCTCAATCGGCGTTATTCGCACCAGTATGCCGAAATCTGGATGGTCGAAATATTGTAATACATTGCTGTGGACACGGCGTTTTTCTGTCAACGTGGCCACCTGTGGGTATGGCTCTGTGGTGATGCGTTGTAGACGGGCGTCAATATGCAAATAGCGGCCTTTGGAAAAGGCCAGCTTGCCGTAAAGGCCGGGCATGATGGTAGGGGAAGTTGCAGGCAGCGGATCTTCCGTCACCGCCGTATCAACATGCGAACTCAGGTTCACCTCGGAAGCGGGTGAGGAAGACTCACCGAGCTGTGCCGGGAAGGGAATGGTTGTGGACACATCCAGATACACTGGCTGCTTGAAGTCACTGGGCTGCAACCGCCATTTGCGGTGAAGCAGGACACGCCAGCCTGGCTGGTTGGCCAGTTTGCTGGCCGTTTTCTGTAAAAACAGGTCATCACGCTGGTAATCCACCAACACCTGGGGTTTTTGTGGCTCAGGTGAGGGGGGTATGTTGTTGTCTTCCGCCTGTTGCTCGTCTTCGTGCTGGCTGGGGTCGGTGGAAGGCCAGCGCCATTCCGGCCAGTCAGCGGGTTTTTGCTGAAGTTGAATGGCGCCTGTGGTGTCTAGCCACTGAATGTTATCGACAGGTTCGGTGGCGATATGGGTTCCGCGGGAAAAGACCAGCACTTCTACATCATAGGCGCCATGTTTTTGCAACGGGATATAGTGGGGCAGGCGGATGTCTTCGGCATATGCGACCAGGAATCTGCCACACAGGGCTAGCAGAGCCGCGCAGATGACTCGAGGTTTCACTTTTTTCGGGGTCTCACAGCATGGGTTTGTGTGGCTGTGTTTTTCGGTGTGAGCCATAGGATTACTGGTTTCTCATGCTTGGTTGTCGAGGCAACAATATCTTTGGATACATTCCCTGTGCATGGTAGCGCAGAAAGCCGATAAAAACAAAAAGGCGGTTAAGTGGGTGTACCATCTGCTTGTTTCAACCATATTAGCAACTCATCCACTGCGGTGATGCGGTCGGCGGGCTGACTGAAATCGCCATGAATCTTCAGGCCGTTATTGGGTGCAGGCCGGTAGCGTTGGGGCTGATTTTGTATCAGGGTAATTAGCCGCTCCGGGGCAAAGGGCAGATTGTCGCCAAAGCGGATGCTGCCGCCTTCGGCGTCCATGTGGATGGACTGGATGCCCAGCGGCCCGGCTTGGGTTTTTAATCGCATGATCTCAAACAGGTTCTTGCTGGCATCAGGCAGCAGGCCAAAGCGGTCAATGAGCTCAGCCCGGATGTGGTCCAGGGCTTCTTGATTCTGGGCGCTATTCAGCTTTTTGTAAAACTGCAGGCGGGTAAAGACATCCGGTATGTAGTCATCAGGGATGAGCGCCGGTATATTCAAATCCACTTCGATGTGGTGCTTGTCAGCCTCGAGAGTATCGATTTCCTCGCCATTTTTCAGCGCATTGACCGCTCTTTCCAGGAGCTCGCAGTAAAGGCTAAAGCCAATGGCATGAATCTGGCCGCTTTGTTCGTCACCCAGCAGTTCACCGGCGCCGCGGATTTCCAGATCGTGCGTGGCCAGGGTAAATCCAGAACCCAATTCTTCAAGAGATTCAATGGCTTCCAGGCGTTTTCTCGCGTCTTTGCTAATGCTGTTCTTTCCCGGGATAAGCAAGTAGGCGAAGGCTTTGTGATGGGAGCGTCCCACCCGTCCGCGTAATTGGTGCAATTGTGCCAGGCCCAGCTTGTCGGCCCGGTTGATGATAATGGTGTTGGCATTGGGAATGTCGATGCCGCTTTCGATAATGGTGGTGCACACCAGGATATTGAAACGCTGTTTGTGAAAATCCAGCATCACCTGCTGCAACTCATGCTCATTCATTTGTCCGTGAGCCACGCGCACCCGGGCTTCCGGGTTCAGGCGTTGAATGGTTTCGGCCATTTGCTCGATGGTCTGGACATCGTTATGCAGAAAATAGACTTGTCCGCCGCGCTGGATTTCCCGCTGGCAGGCCTCGCGAATAATGCTGTTATCCCACTCCAGCACCTGGGTTTTGACCGAAAGTCTGGCCTTGGGCGGGGTGGTCATAATGGACAATTCGCGCAAGCCGGACAAGGCGGTATTGAGGGTTCTGGGAATGGGCGTTGCAGTCAATGTGAGAATGTCCACCTCAGCCCGCAGTTTTTTCAGTTTTTCTTTTTGGCGCACGCCAAAGCGGTGCTCTTCGTCAATAATTACCAGGCCGAGATTTTTGAAACGGATGTCCTTTTGCAGTAATTTGTGTGTGCCAATCACAATATCGACAGTGCCATCGGCTATGCCCTGCAGGGTTTTGTCCGTTTGTTTTTTGCTGACAAAGCGGGACAATAGTTCAATCCGGAACGGAAAGGCGGCAAAACGGTCGAGGAAGTTGTCGTAATGCTGCTGGGCCAGCAAGGTGGTGGGAACCAGCAAGGCCACCTGTTTGCCGGCATTGGCCACGGCAAAGGCGGCCCTTAAGGCCACTTCGGTTTTGCCAAAGCCCACATCGCCGCAAATCACACGATCCATACTGTGTGGCGATTGCAGGTCTTTCAAAACCTGGGCAATGGCTTTAGCCTGGTCTTCGGTTTCTTCAAACGGAAAGCCCTGGCAAAATTGCAGGTAATCGTTTTCATCCAGGTTAATCCGCTGGCCGGGCCTGGCGGCGCGCTTGGCATGCAGGTCCAATAATTCCGCCGCCACATCGCGCACGGCCCGGGCGGCCTTTTCCCGGGTTTTCTTCCAGCGGTCGCTGCCCATGCTGTGCCAGGGCGCATTCTCTTCGCTGGCGCCGGTATAGCGTGACACCAGATGCAGGGAGGCCACGGGCACAAACAGTTTGTCACCACCGGCATATTCAATGACCAGGTATTCGGCTTCGCCTTCGTAGTCGAGCTTTTCCAGCCCGCGATAGCGGCCAATGCCATGATCGATATGAACCACGGGCGCGCCTGGATGAAGGTCGGTCAGGTTGCTGATGACATCTTCGGCGCTGGCTTTGAATCGCCGCTGCCGTGTGCGCCGGTTGGCCCGGCGTCCAAACAGACTATTCTCATCAAAAACCAGTATGTTGTGCGATTTCAGCCAGCAACCGTTTTCCAGTGGCGCAATGGTCACCATAATTGGGGCGTCGGCCTGCTGAAAATCCTGAAAACAGTCGGCAATAGGCGCGTTCAACCCTTCTTTCTGGAGCAGGTTGCGAATAACTTCCTGCCGCCCGGGTGAGTCTGCGGCAATAAACATACGGGCTTTGTGCTGTTGCAGAAAGGTTCCCAGTGATCCGTGCCGGGACTGGTCATAGCGTGGCGGCTGGTGTGTATTGAATGGGTATGTTGGCGTGTCCTCAACGCCTGTCTTCCTGTGGCCGCTGTCAATCTCAATCTGGGCATGGGCGTTTAGTGCCGCAGAGATAGTGTCCTGATCCAGATACAAATCCGCCGGGGCCAGAACAGGGCGTTGCAAATCGTGTTTGCGTTGCTCATAACGCGCCTGTATTTGTTTGTACAAGGTGGCCAGCGTGTTGACTGTGTTTCCCTGATGAATGAACAGTGTTTCGGTGGGTAAAAAATCAAACAGCGTGGCGGTTTTGTCAAAAAACATCGGTAAATACTGCTCAATGCCTGAAAAACGCACGCCTTTGCGGACGTCCTGGTAGATGGGTGATTTTCGCGTGTCGACGTCGAAACGGTCGCGAAAGGCTTGCAGGAAATGGTCACGGGCGGATTTGTCAAATGGGTATTCGCGTCCGGGTAAAATTTTGATGGCTTCCACCGGGCGTATAGAACGCTGGGTTTCTGCATCAAACAGGCGTATGGACTCCACTTCATCGTCAAACAATTCAATGCGACAGGCCTGGTCGCTGCCCGTGGGAAAAATATCCACGACACCGCCGCGAACCGCGTATTCACCAGGTTGGGAAACCTCGTTGACGTGTAGATAACCATTGGTTTCCAGCCGTAATCGCTGGCTTTGCAGGTCAAAATGATCGCCAACTTTTAATACCAGAGAGCGACTCAGAACGTATTCTGCCGGGGGCAGGCGCTGCATCAGGTTGGCCGCAGGAATGATAACCACGCCATGTCGTGGTTTCAGCGAAACCTGATACAGAAAGGCCAGCCGTTGGGAAGCAATGTCCGGGTGGGGAGAAAACACATCATAAGGCAGTGTGTCCCAGGCTGGAAAATGCAAAACAGGAACGTCAGACTGCCCATGGCTGTTTTTGAGGCAGTGATTCAGTTCCTCTTCAAACACCGTGGCGTCGTGACTGCTTTCGGTCACGACCACGGTCAGCCCGTTGTGCTTCTGGGCGGCTTCGGCCACAGCCAGTGGTTGTGCGAATCCGTATAACTGGCTCCATTTCAAACGACAGGATGGCTCTGGAATCGGGGGGGTCAGCAACATGGTATTAAGGGTGGTAATGGCATCAGTCAATGGACAGCAACATGTGTTTTAACGGGGGCGGCATTTTAGCACAGGACGGTTTTTGGGATTGAAAACAGGTGTAATCGTGGTGGGGCTGAGTGTTATGGATGACCAGTGCGCCACGGTGGTGCATGAGGAAAACCGCGGCTGCATCATGGCCATGAGGCGGGCTGCGCGGATTGCCTCAGAGCGGACTGGACGCATTCAGGGCGTCTTGCTTTACCACAGCGCCCCGAATGCGTTGAATATCCCAGTGATCAATGGCCCATTGCCACAGGGCACTCAAGGATGTGTGCCGGGGAGGCGTTTGTTGTCCCAGGGCTGAGAGGGCGAAGCGAATCAGTGTGTGCGGATCTTCACGGGAGATGTCTTTGGCAAAGGTCTGTTTGCTCAATTTGTGGCCATTGGCGTCAACCACAACCGGAATATGGGCGTAGCGTGGCGTGGTTAAGCCTAGCTGGCGCTGCAAGAACAGTTGTCTGGGCGTTGAGTCAAGGATATCAATACCCCGAACGATATCGGTCACTCCCTGCTCGGCATCATCAACCACCACGGCCAGTTGGTAGGCAAAATAACCGTTCTTGCGGAATACGATAAAATCGCCACAGTCGGTCGCAAGGTTTTGTTGATAAGGTCCCTGGATGCGATCCTTAAGGCCGAAAACCTCATGTGGCACCTGTATGCGGATGGCGTATTCTCCATTGGGTGGTTGCCGTTGTTGGCGGCACGTGCCCGGATAAAGCGGAAATGGTTTGATCTGCTTGCGGGTGCAGGTGCAGTAAAAGAGCCGGTTTTGGCTTTGCAAACGCTCCAGGGCGCGGGTATAGGCGCGCTGGCGTTCGGCATAGCTTTGGTATAAAACCGGCTCGTCAAAAATAAAGCCGAAGCGTTTTAGTGTGTTGATAATGATGCGATCGGCGCCGGGCATGCAGCGGGGCTGGTCGATGTCTTCCATGCGCACCAGCCAGCGGCCATTGTGGGCCCGGGCATCGCAGTAGCTGGCCACGGCGGCGACCAGTGAGCCAAAATGGAGCGGGCCACTGGGGGAAGGCGCGAAACGGCCCACATAATTGTCCTGACGCGGTGAAGACACCGGTGTGCAATCTTTTTGCTTCATGGCCTTGGCCCCGACAGCAGGTATGACCCGGCTGAAGGCTTGAGCTTACAGATCCGGCATGACCAGGGTTTCATTGGGGGGCGAGATAAAGTTTCCCTGGACGAAATTGACCTTGCTTTTCCACAATACGGTCATGCTCAGGTGATCTTCTACCTGTTCGCAGACCACTTGTTTGCCCTGGGCATGGGCTTTTTCGGTCATTTCCATAATTTGCTTCTGGTTGTCTTCGTCTTCGGCCAGGTTTTCCATGAAGCTGGGATCAAACTTGAGTAAATCGATGGGATAGTGTTTCAGCAGCATAAAGGAGTTCAGGCCGGAACCAAATTTTTCCACGGCAAATTTGCAATGCAGGTTTTTTAATGCCGAAATGACCGGTTTAACCTTGGCCGAGCGGGTCACCAGCTCACTTTCAGGGATTTGCAATATCAGGTGTTCGCCACTCATATTACGCTGTTTCAGTTCATTGGCCAACCAGGCCGGAAAGCTGATATCCTCATAGCTGGTGGGGGAAAGCTTGAGGAATATATTGGCTTTTTGCGGATATTTCTTGATTTCGTCCAGCACTCTCCGGGTGATCCACTTGTCGATTTTTGGCATGTAGCCGTGGCGGTTGGCAATGGGAAGAAACTCGCCCGGGTAGACCAGTTTGTCGCCATCTTTCAGGCGGACAAGCGATTCATAATGTTCAATGCCGGTGTTACCGTGCAGATGGACGACAGGCTGGTAATGCAAAACGAACTGATCGTTCTGCAGGCCAGTTTCAATGAGGTCAATCCATTGCTGGTTTTCTGCCCGAATTCTTTTTTCTTCTTCGGCCGGATCAAAAACGCATACCCGGTTGCCACCGGTTTGTTGGGCCGAAGCGACCTGGGCGTGCAGGTTTTTCATGACATCCTTGGCGCTATCGGTGCGTTCTACCAGTTGAGTCACGCCGACACTGATCGTTGTCGAAATGGAATCGTCACCGGCTTCAAAAATCTGTTCACTGACATCTCGCACAATGTTTTCCATGTGCTTGGCCATGGCCTCGATTTTTATCGGTGCCGAGATGATAAAGCTGGTATCACTATAGCGCACCGGTGTGGCGTTATCCGGCAATTTGTCTCGCAGGTATTCAGCCAGACTGGCCATGAGTAAATCCACACCGGTTTTACCCAGTTGTTTTTCCAGGTCATCTTCCTTGTCGAGCTGCAATATGGCCAGAGAAGCGCCAGGCTTTCCGGCGCGCGCGTTGGCAATTTGGTCTTTTAGCTGCTCGTTGAAGTGGCGGCGGTTGTAAAAGCCGGTCACAATGTCCTTGTGCTTGAGTTCCTGCAATTGCTTTTCGGCTTCCGGATTGACCGCAGGCGGGCGAATCATGAACTGGGCGCAGGGCTCGCCATCCACTGTGGCCCGTTGAATCGTGACGTCAGCCTTAAACTCCTCGCCGCGGGCATTTTGGAAGGTAAAGGATAAATCCGATTTCGGCAGGATATTCTTGCTGATTTGTTTGAGCAGTTTTTTGGTTTCCGGGACGTGAGACTTGCTGACCAGATTCAGAAAGGGGGTCACTTCCAGCTCTTCCGGGTCGTCATAGCCAAATAATTCCTGATAGGCTTTGTTGGCATAGACGTGCATGCCGTCATGCACATAGGCAATGGCATCCTTGGAATTCTCCAGCAGAGCCGAAGTGCGTTTTTCGGCTTCGTGCAGTTCCGACTCAAGAAAACGCAAGCGGCGGCGTTCTTCGAGGGTTTTCTTTTCCCTGCGGATGATATGCCGAAGGTGCTCGGACAGGTTGCCATTACAGATGTTGCTGGCGCCGGCTTCAATGGCCTGGTTGATGCGCTCCTCATCAAAGCTGTCCAGCAAAGCGATAACCGGGATATCCTTGCCGCTGCGTTCGATTTCCTCGATGACGCGTGTCAGGGGCAGGCTTTCTTGCTGGTCCTGGCATAAAACCAGGTCAAACCGTTGACGCTCCAGCACATTGGCCAACTGTTCTTCGTCGGTGACCCGGGTGGGCCGAACGGCGATCTGGGCGTTTCTCAGGATGGATAAAATGCGCTCGGCATCTTCTTCCGATTCGTGCACAATGAGTAGGTGGGTGGTGTTATCTGTGCGCAAAAGGTTCTCCTGTGCGAGCCGCTGAATAGGGGAAAGTGTACCTGCCTGGTTGTTTTTTGTTCGCCAAATTGGTCACAAATTTACAGATTTCAAGGCTTGTCTGAATGTAGTCAAACAAAATTAAAAAAGCAAGGTTTTTGCCGGTCTTTGCGGAATTTCCCGAACCAGCCTGGGCACCAGGTAACCAGGCAAGGCATTTTGTAGTTCCTGGTGCAGTTGTACGGCAACTTCATCGTCCACCGCAAAATGCGCCGCGCCGGTGACGCGATCCAGTTGGTGCAGGTAGTAAGGCAGGATACCCAGATCAAAGAGTGTGCGGGACAATGTGCTCAGGTCTTCCGTGGTGTCATTGATGCCTTTTAGCAGCACGCTCTGGTTGAGCAGGGTGACTCCGGCCATGCGCAGCTGCTGGAAAATTTTGGGGTGAACAGGCTGGAATTCGCCCGCGTGGTTGGCGTGAATCACCAGGACTTTGTTCAGGGGAAGCGCCTGAAGCCACTGAAGCAGATTGGCATTGATGCGCTCGGGCAAAACCACCGGCACCCGGCTGTGAATACGGAGTGTGCTGATATGGGGTAGCTGTTCCAGTTGCTGTGTCAAAGCGCGTAATTGTTTGGTGGACAAAGTGAGTGGATCACCACCGCTGAGAATGACTTCGTGAACATCTGTTTGTGCGCGCAAGTATGTGATGGCCTGATGCCAGTTGTTGTGACTGGCATATTGCTTGGCATAGGGAAAGTGGCGGCGAAAACAGTACCGGCAGTTAATGGCGCACAGGCCATTGGCGATCAGTAAAACACGTCCCTGGTATTTGTGAATAACGCCGGGGGCGACCGTGGAGTCAGCATCACCCACCGGATCAGCGGCGCCGCTGGTGTCTACCAGCTCCTGTTTGTGTGGCAGGACTTGTCCAAGCAACGCCGGATGTGCATGCTCCAGGAAAGACCTGGGCGCTCTCAGGGCGAACAGTTGCTCGGCGCGGGCATCATAATCCGGGTGGTTGTGAACAGCAGGCCACTGACCCGCATCAATCCTGACCTGTTGCCGGAGTACAGCGCGCCAGTGGCTATCTGCAGGAATGGCGGTGTCAGCACGCGTCTCGGCTGTTGACAAAGGCGCATTGTCAGGTGATTGTTGAGGCTTTGCATTCTGGGACATAAGGGAACCAGACCTTAAGGGAATCAAAAGGAAACAGTGGGCATTATAGTCGCGTTATTTACCCTGCTGTAATGAAATCAGGGTGGTATTGCCTGTCTTGGCCGATGAAGTCAGTGTTCCGGATGACGAATCGGTTATAATTGACGGTCAGTTTATTTCGTTGAATTATCACTCAGGAGCTTGCATGGCAACCTATAGCACCAATGAATTCCGCAGCGGCCTCAAATTACTTTTGGATGGCGACCCTTACACCATTATTGAAAATGAATTTGTCAAACCGGGCAAGGGTCAGGCTTTTAATCGCGTCAAGCTGCGTAATCTGAAAACCGGTCGTGTTCTGGAAAAAACCTTCAAATCAGGTGAGTCTGTGGAAGTGGCTGATGTCATGGAGCGGGAGATGGAATACCTGTATACCGATGGTGAGTTTTACCATTTTATGGATCCCAGCAATTATGAGCAGTTTGAAGCACCGGCGTCAGCAGTGGGAGACAATGCCAAATGGCTCAAGGAACAGGCTGTGTGTACCGTGGTGTTGTGGAACAATGTGCCTTTGATTGTTGAGCCACCCAATTTTGTCGAATTGAAAATTGTGGAGACCGATCCGGGGGTTCGCGGGGACACGTCCGGCGGCGGCGGCAAGCCGGCGACCCTGGAAACCGGCGCTGTGGTGCGGGTGCCCTTGTTTGTGCCAGAAGGTGAGATCATCAAGGTTGACACGCGCTCCGGTGAATATGTGGGGCGGGTTAAATCCTGATGGCCGTCAAAAAACGAAGGCAATCATGAAACCCGTGACAGAGACACCCCAGCCCGCGGCCATATCGCGGGCTTTTTTATACCAGATTATTCGGGACTTTTTTCGCCAGCGCCAGGTGCTTGAGGTGGAAACGCCGCTGCTTTCGGTGGCAGGCAATACGGACCCGGCCATTGAAAGTTTTCACACGGCGGATGACCCGCCCAAATGGCTGCGGACCTCGCCGGAATTTTTTCACAAGCGCCTGCTGGCCGAACAAGGCTTTGACCTGTTTGAAATCGGCAAGGTGTTTCGCCGAGGTGAAAGTGGCCCCAGGCATAATCCTGAATTTTCTTTGCTGGAGTGGTATCGTCTGGATTACACACTGGACGAACTCATGCAGGAAGTGGCGCAATTGTTGCATGCGGTTTACGCCGGTTTTGGGCAGCGTCTGCGCACCCCGGTTTTCTGGCGTTATGATGATGTTTTTCAGCAATACACAGGCCTGTCAGCGCTTTCAGCGCCTTTGCGCACATTGCAGGACGCCTGTCTGAAGACGGGGTACCAGGGTGAGCCACTGAGTCGGGACGCCTGTCTGGATTTGCTGTTTTCGCTGCGGGTGCAGCCCGAACTGGAAAAGTCCCGGGCGGTTTTTGTCAGCCACTATCCGGCCAGCCAGGCGGCTTTGGCGCAAATTGATGCCAATGACCCGCGGCAGGCGCTGCGTTTTGAGTGTTTTGTGGATGGCATGGAACTGGCCAATGGTTACCAGGAGCTGACCGATGCCGCCGAACAAGCCCGGCGCTTTGCCGCTGATATCAATACCCGAAAACAACGGGGTTTGCCGCCAGTGCCCATGGATCGGCAACTTCTGTCAGCCTTGGAAACCGGATTGCCGGAGTGCTCAGGCGTGGCCTTGGGGCTGGACCGGTTGTTGATGCTGGTTACCGGCGCCAGCCATATTCAGGACGTGTTGTGGTTTCCCTGGGAAAAAGCCTGATGGCCTACTCAAAACCGGCTGCATAAATGTTATCGAAATTGAAGTCATAGACCGGCGGCATGTCCTGGCCCTGAACCACGCCCAGTGGCGTGTAATTGCTGAAACCCGGGAAAACATGCCCCAGAAAACGGTTTTTCGTGCGGCGAATCAGAATTTCGCTGATTACCTGGCGGTAATCGGTGGTGACAGCCACATCCTGATCTTCATAGAGTTCACCGGCCCCCAGGCCAGGGAAACTGCCGAAGAAGCCGGGGTTGACGTTATCACCAATCACCAGTAACGGGTTGCCATAGCCGTGATCGGTGCCGCCGTCAGCGTTTTCGTAGGCGCGGCGGCCAAATTCACTTTGGACCACAATGGTGATTCGGCCTGCATGAGACACGCTCAGGTCGGTATAAAACGCCATTAACCCCTGGGACAGTTCCCGTACCAGACCACCAAACTCCCCCGGATTGGCCGGGTCAGCAAAGCTGTCCTGGGCGGCGTGGGTGTCCCAGCCGCCCAATGGCACGTATGCGACTTCCATACCGATGTCTGCCTTGATAATCTGTGCCAGGCTCCGCAAGCGGTCGCCGAAATAGGAGTCCGTTGGGTAAACGGCGCCGTTTTCCGGCACATACGGGTTGTTGGGGTCAAACACCGCCTGCAATGTGGCCGAAGCGCTCAAGGCCAGGGAACCGGCCCGGTCAGCCACATCGCCTGCCGGGTTGTACATGCCTTCCATGGCCGTTTGCGAGGTTTCTGTCCAGGCCCAGTGGCCGGCGGTAAGTTTGAACTCCTCGGGGCTACCCACCACAACGGCTTTTTGGGAGCCCAGCACACTGTTCGGTGAATTCCAGTTTGGCACCATTAAGGGGATGGGGCTGTCAGCCGGGGTGGCCAGGGACGACTCAAAATAACGTGTCAGCCAGCCGGTAGGGGTGTTTTTATTGCCGGGGGTGCCCAGTTCCAGATAGGTAATGGAGTCAAAATGAGAGCGGTTAGCCTGGAGCATGCCACAGGCATGGACAATGGCCATTTTTCCGCTATTGAACAGGGCTTGCAGTCCATCGGCCTGCGGGTGAAAGCCAAAATCACTATTAGTTAGAGGCAAAATCTGGCTATTGGGCACCTGAATGGAGGGACGCAAATCCTGGTAATTGGCGGCATGAGTGCCGGTGCGGGGTGGTAACAGGTTGAGGCCATCCATGCCTCCATAGAGGAACACGTAAACCAGAATGTCTCGGCCATTGGTGAGACCACGGGTGCCAAACAATTGACTGCCAAAGCCCATTTGGATGCCTCCCATTGAGGCCAGGGTGCCCAGGCCGGCGGTTTGCAGAAACTGTCGTCGATTGATTTTTTTCATGGGGATACTCCGCCTAGCGGTTCATAAAGTCACGTGACATGGTAATCATGGACACCATGGTGCGTAATCGTGCCTGGTTGTAGGAAGGCCATTCATTGGTGGTCAGGTCAATGGGGTCAGTGGGATTTCCGGGAACCGGGTTACTGCTGTCAGCCATACTCATAAAATCAATGAGCGTCTGGCGCACTGCGCCAGTGGCGGGCACATCACAAATTTTCGGATACCAGTAATTCACCAGGTTTTCGGCGGAGACTGTTTGCCCCGTGGTGTTGAAGTGCGCCATGGTGCGAGTGACAATCGGCGCCATTTCCGGCAACGCGTCATCAAGGGGCAATTGGCAAAATAACTCCTGGGTATTCCAGGTGGCCATCAGGCTGGAAGCGCCCAGCCAGGCACCCTTTTTGTCAGGAAAGCCATTGGGCGCCGCCCAGTGATACAAACGCTGGCCAGAGTTGAGGTACGTCCAGGATATCCAGTTGGTGTAATACAGCTCCTGGTAGCGTGGATGGGTGTCTGGGATGCCAGGGAAGCCAGGATAAAAACTATGGTCGAATTCAACCGCACGCATGGAGGCGATGACTTTTTCAAATGGGCGTTTAACCTTTTCGCCCCAGGTGTTAAGAAATTCCGGCGACTTTAAAATCACGTCCATCACCTGTTTTAATTGATCCGGCGCTTGCCAGTTTTGTTGGAAGGTGGCGGCCACTTGATCCACCAGGCTTTGGGGCGGGTTGTCGCTGACAAAACGCACACACAGTTTTTGGGCGATAAATCCGGCGGTTCCCGGGTGTTCGCAGAGCATGTCGATAATATCGGTGAGGTCTTTTTGCGGGTTATTGGGGTCATAATCAAAGTATTGTCCCAGCACGCGTTTCTGCCCCCGGTCATGAAAATCCATGGGCCAACTGTTGCCGTCACGGAATAAAAACGCGCCGGTGGGAGTGTTGCCATTTTGATAATCTTCCCACATGGCGCCATCGTAGGACCAGCCGGTGAGGGCGCGGGCAAATTCAAGGACATCCGCTTCCACATAGCCGACACGCCGCCCTTGTCCGTCTACAGGCACCTGGTCCCAGGGCAGGTGCTGGTAATAGTTGCCAGCACCCAGGGTATACAGCTCCAGCAGCTCACGAGCATAATTTTCGTTAGGTCCGTATTGATTGCTGGTGGCATTATCCAGGTAGAACCCCATGCACACAGAGCGTGTGACAGCCATTAGCATATCGCGAAAATTGCCCAACACATGTTGCCGGATAACATCGCGTTCGTAGTGCACCAACATGGATAAGATTGGGGTGTCATCGGCATAGACATTAAAGTGATTAAACCAGAAATCACTGAGCACATGTTCCAGTTGCCGTTTGCTTTTCAGGGCGCGAGCAAAAGTGGCCTGCCCCAGTTCCCAGGCTGGTTGAGTACGGATTTCCCAGAAGTTGGGAGCAGTATCTGCGACCATGTAGTGCTCCGCCCACAGTTGCGCCCGGCTTTTGTTCAAGGTTGGAAAATCCGTCGCCAACAGGGCTTCCAGGGCTGAGTCGTCAATACCCGCCGGGTTTAGCTGTTGGTCGATATACGCCAGCACTCGGTCCTGTTCAGTGGCGCCGGGTAAGCTTGCTATCCAGTCCATATCCGCCGGAGAAGGCCCAAAGGCCATTTTGCTGAGGACGCGGTATGTCAGGGACGGCAGGGCTCCATTGGCGCTTTTTTCATGGTCAGTGGCCAGTGCCTGAAAGTGTTTTTTTGTCGAGGCAGGAACCTGACTGACCGGCCCGGCAATTAACTGCTGAAGCTTTTTGGCAAAAGGTTGACTGCGTTGGACAAACGCATCGTTTTTCTTGTTGTAATCCAGATACATGGCTGATCTCCTGTTTTAGCCAATGGTCATACACCCCTGGGGCAACGGGTTCTGTGATTAACATCGCAATTTGACGCGTTTCTATAGGGGTGTAATGATTGTTTTCAGCCAGTCACGGAAATTTCTCAACTATAGCCCTGCCATGTAAAACAGACGTTAAGGTCACAATCATGGGGTGAAAAATTTTGTCACATCACAATCTGGCCCTGTATCAATAAATATCGCAGCCAAATCACAGGTCATGGCTCTGTCCGAATACGCAAGAAGTCCGCTTATCCGGGCGCATACGCGTGTATAATGCCAGCCTCGTGTCACCCGCGTTATCCGTTCATCTCCGGATGCGCGGGTTTTTGTTTTCCCGATTTTGCCGAGCCCATGTTTAACCTGATTTCCCGCCATTCTCCTGACAATGCAAAAAACGACATCCTCTCTGGCCTGACCGTGGCGCTGGCTTTGGTGCCAGAAGCCGTGGCCTTTGCCCTGGTGGCCCATGTGCACCCGTTGCTGGGCTTGTATGCGGCCTTTATGATGGCGTTGATTGCGGCTGTGCTGGGCGGGCGGCCCGGCATGATTTCAGGGGCCACCGGCGCCATTGCCGTGGTGGTTGTGGCGTTGGTGATGCAGCATGGCATCGAGTATTTGTTTGCTGCGGTGATATTAATGGGCATTTTGCAGGTACTCTTTGGTCTGTTGCGGCTGGGCAAGTTTATTCGGCTGGTGCCTTATCCGGTTTTTCTGGGTTTTGTTAATGGTCTGGCCATTGTGATCTTTCTGGCGCAGCTGGAACATTTCAAGGTAACAGATGCAACTGGCCACAAACACTGGATGAGTGTGGAGTCGATGGCTGTGATGGCCGTTTTAGCGATTGTCACCATGGCCATTATCCAGTTTCTGCCCAGGCTCACCAAGGCGATTCCTTCCACATTGGCGGCCATCGTGGTTGGCACTGTGCTGGTGATGGGGCTGGGCATTGATACCAAAACAGTGGGAGATATGGCGTCTATCGCTGGCGATTTACCCCGTTTCCACATACCGGATGTGCCGTGGAATTGGGAGACGTTTACGATTGTTTTTCCCTATGCTTTTGTGATGGCGCTGGTGGGTCTGATTGAAAGTCTGTTGACGTTGAACCTGGTGGATGAGTTGACGGAAACGGTGGGGCGCCCGAATCAGGAATGTATCGGCCAGGGTGTCGCCAATACGGTCACAGGGCTGTTTGGTGGTATGGGTGGTTGCGCCATGGTCGGGCAGAGCATGATCAATATCAAATCGGGCGGGCGAGGGCGTCTTTCCAGAATTGCCACAGGTGTGTTCTTGTTGCTTTTTATTCTGGTGGGCTCGCCTTTGATAGAGCGCATTCCGATTGCCGTGTTGATTGGTGTGATGTTTATGGTGGTGATTGGCACTTTTGAGTGGGGTAGTTTCAAACTCTTTGGCAAAGTACCCTGGCCGGATGTGGTCATTGGTATCACTGTGGCTGTGGTGACGGTATTCTTTGATTTGGCTGTGGCGGTGGTCACTGGTGTGATTCTTTCTGCTTTGGTGTTTGCCTGGCAACATGCCAAGCATATTGGCGTGCGGGTATATTTCAATGAAAAAGGCGGCAAGGTCTATGCCTTGAGTGGGCCGTTGTTTTTTGCTTCAACCCAGAACTTTCAGGAATTGTTTACGCCCAGGGCCGACCCTGATGAAGTGATTGTGGATTTTCAGAACTCCCGGGTAGTGGATCATTCCGCCCTGGAGGCCATTGACAAGCTGGCCGAGCGTTATAAACGGGCCGGAAAGCGTCTGCACCTGGTTCACCTGAGCCCGGAATGCCGCAGCCTGTTGAAAACGGCCGGTGATCTGGTCGAAGTCAATGTGGTGGAGGACCCGACTTATCATCTGGTGGTGGACAAGGCCGCCGAGCGGCTGCAGAAGGAGCCGGCAGCGCGTTAAAGTTGCATGGCGGCTTGGGCGCTGTATGGCCCATAAACCTGGCGATATGAAAATCAGGGACTGCCTGATTTTTGTTCCGGGTATGGTCAGCGTTTGCGGTACTTCTGAATCTGCTTGCCCGCCAGTTTCCGCATCCAGCGATCCGGCAAGGCACTGCTTAGCCAGGCGATAAAACGGTTTTTTCCACCAGTGACGCAGACATCCTGATTGGCCTGCGCCGCGGCAATACCGAGTCGCACCACCTCATCGGCATGCATCCACATGGATTTTGGCAGGCGCGAGACCATCTCGCGGGTGCCATTCACATCGTGAAATTCTGTGTAAGTGAAGCCAGGACACACGGCAGTCACATGTACGCCATGGTCTTTCCCTTCCAGATGCAGGGATTGGGAAAACTTGACCAGAAACGATTTAATGGCCTCATACAGGGTGTGACCGGCAGTGGGTGGTGCAAAAGCCGCCAGGGAAGCGATATTCAGGATATAGCCTTTCCCCCGGGCTTTCATGCCCGGATAAAACAGGTGGCAGAGGTGAACCGGTGCGGTCAGCATGACCTGCAGGGTGCGCTTGTGCATGTCCCATGGATGCGTATCAAACTCGCCTGGCAGACCAAAACCGGCGTTATTCACCAGCCATTCAATGACAATGCCGTTTTGCTGGCAGAAATTAAAGATGCGTTGTGGCTCATCTTCGTTGGCAAGGTCTCCGGGGAACACCAGGGCCTGAATGCCATGAGTCTGCTGTAACTGCCGGGCCAGTTCGTGTAATTGTTCTTCCCGGCGCGCTGTTAACACCAGGTTAAGGCCGGAGGCGGCCAGTTGGCGGGCAAATTCTTTCCCCAGTCCGGCGGATGCGCCGGTAATCAGGGCATAAGGTTCGGATTGATGATGTTGGGTCATAAGCATTCACCTGTGCCGACAAGGCGCGCGTCTAAATCCGCCCATTGTCGGTGAATCTTCGTTAAAATACCAGCCCCATGAAAAAAGACCAGATTTACGCAGGCGATGACGCCGGTCCATTGGAAAAAATCCGGGCCTTTGCTTTTGATGAGCAGGTGGTGCCGGTTTTTCAGGACATGATCTCCCGCTCTGTGCCGGGTTATCAAACCATGTTGCGGGCCATTGGCGTATTTGCCATGCGCTATGCCCAGCCGCAGACACAATTATATGATTTGGGCACATCGCTGGGGGCCGTGGCCTACGTGCTGGCCCGGGCCACAGAAGACCGGAATTGTACCGTTGTGGCAGTGGATAATTCCCGACCCATGGTCGAAGCGTGTATCCGCCGCTTGCGCGAACAAGGAGTCGCCGCGCAGGTGCAAGTACGCCATGAAGACCTGGAAGTGACACCGATTCATAACGCCAGTGTGGTGGTCAGCAACTTTACCCTGCAATTTATCCAGCGGCAAAAGCGCAAGGCGCTGGTTGAGAAAATTTATGCTGGTCTGGTTGATGGCGGGGTCTTTGTGTTGTCCGAGAAAATACGGGCGCCGGAAGAAGCCGATAATGCCTTTCTTGTGGATCATTATCACGGCTACAAAAAAATCAATGGCTACAGCGATGAAGAAATCGCCCGCAAGCGCAAGGCGCTGGAAAATGTCTTGCAGCCGGATTCACTGGCAGACTGGCGTCAGCGATTGCATAAGGCCGGCTTTTCTGAAGTGCATCAGTGGTTTCAGTGTTTTAATTTCGTTTCGTTAATCGCCATTAAGCAGCCAGTGGAAAAGGCAGGGGTTACCGCGCATGACTGAATGCCCGGACACTGAACAACAGCCACCCATGCTGGCTGAATATCAGGCCTGTTTGGCCAAAATGCAGCACGATGCGGCTGTGGGCCGCTTTGTGCCGGATTTGTTTGCCAGAACATGTCATCGGCTGGCTACACACCGCCAGGGTGATTTCCCCCGCTGGTTCGCCAGTTACCAGAACATGCCGGAACTGCCTGTGCAATCGGTGCGCTTTGACACGCCAGCGGTGACGGTGCTCGGTCACATCAGCCCGCAACAGCAAAAGGATTTACATGCGCGTCTGATGGAGTTGCATCCCTGGCGCAAAGGGCCGTTTGATTTGTTTGGTGTTTTTATCGACAGCGAATGGCAAAGCTGGATGAAGTGGCAGCGGCTTGCGCCGCATTTGCCTGATCTGACTGGACGGCGTGTTTTGGATATTGGCTGTGGCAATGGGTATTATCTGATGCGCATGGCGGCGCAAAAACCGGCGCTTTTGCTCGGCGCCGATCCCGGTCTCATGCCAATGATGCAATTTTGGGCAGTGGAAAAGTATGCCCGCAGCGGCGCTTGTGTCTTGCCGCTGGCCATGGAGGAGTTGCCAGCGAGTATGCCGGTATTCGACCTGGTGTTGTCCATGGGGGTTTTTTACCACCGGAAAGATCCAGTCGGCCATCTGTTGGGTTTGAAACAATATTTGGCGCCCGGTGGGCGGTTGATTCTGGAAACCCTGGTGGTTGAAGGCGACGCCATGACCTGTCTGTTGCCAGCGGGGCGCTATGCGCAAATGCGGAATGTCTGGTTGATTCCCAGCGTGGCTTGGTTGGTGAATCTGTTGGAAAAAACCGGCTTTCGTCAGGTGCGGTGTCTGGATGAATCTGTCACCACGTTTGCTGAGCAGCGGCAAACGCCATGGATGCGGTTTCACTCTTTGCCGCAATTTCTGCAAGCCGATGGCCAGGCTACGGTAGAGGGGTTGCCGCGGCCACGGCGAGCAATCATTTCTGCCAGTTTGTAAAAAGCATATGGCAAAATAGCGGCAATAAAAAAGCCGGCTGTTTAACAGCCGGCTTTTAACCCTGCTCGTTTGGCTAGCGAGTCATTTTGTAAACCTGTTGGATCATGTGCGAGACTTCGTTAAGGTTGCGCTTTTTGCGGTAGTTGTTGAAAACCAGTTGTTTGCCAGCTGCATCCAGCTTGTTAAAGAACATCCAGGTGCCACGCATGTTTTGGGACAGATAGCTCTCGAACTCCCGGGTATTTTTAAAGGCGATATACTGGTGGACCGCAGGGGTGCCCGGTGCCTTATTAATCAGCTCGCTATGCGTGGGTAGATGCTCGGCCGGCGCTTCGATTTCGCCCTCCGCTTCCAGCATGTCCAGATATTTGTTGGCGTCTATTTGCGCTCCGGCATTGCCTGCAAATGTCAGGCTTGCCAGAAGCAGTAATGTATTGATTCTTTTCATCCCGAATCCCCATTCAGTAAGTGTCCGTAATTATGCTGACGAAATCAGGGTAAAACAAGGTCGAAGTACACTCCGGTATGGGTGTGTTACACAGGTTTACAATTGCGCAAAAAATTGACTGTTGGTGGGCGGAAATCAGGAGATTTCCGGGGCATGTTGAGCCTGTTTCAGGGCTATTGTTCTACGGTTTTTTAACAAGACTGACAAAAAGCGTCATGTCTGGACAAATTTTGCCACTTTCTGATTGGGATAAACGGTGCTTTAGGCTGTGGAGTCTGCAAAAAACTCCTCCCTGACCCGGGCGAAAGCGTCCAGGGTGTGATCAAGATCCTCCCGGCTGTGGGCGGTTGAGATTTGCAGACGGATGCGCGCTTTGCCTTTGGGGACCACCGGGTAGCTGAAGCCAATCACATAAACGCCGTAGTCAAGCAATCTGTCGGCCATGGCGGTAGCCAGGGCGGCATCGCCCAGCATCACCGGGACAATGGGGTGTTCGTCGCCGGCGATGGTATAGCCCAGGGATTGAATGCGCTGGCGGAAATACCGGGTGTTTTCTTCCAGCTTGTCACGCAATGCGGTCGATGTTTCCAGCATGGTGAATGCCTGAATGGCGGCGGCCACCAGCGGCGGCGGCAAGGTATTGGAAAACAAATAGGGCCGGGAGCGCTGCCGCAACAAATCGATAATGGGCTGACGGCCGGTGGTGAAGCCGCCGGAGGCGCCGCCTAAAGCCTTGCCCAGGGTGGAGGTAAAAATGTCCACTTTGTCCATCACGCCAAATAACTCTGCAGAGCCACGTCCACTTGGGCCGACAAAACCGGTGGCATGGCTGTCATCCACCATGACCAGCGCATCGTATTTTTCAGCCAGTCGGGTGATTTCGTCCAGACGGGCAATGGTGCCGTCCATGCTGAAGACCCCGTCGGTGGCAATCAAGCGCTTTTGGCAATTCTGGGCTTCGGCCAGTTTGGCTTCCAGGTCGGCCATGTCATTGTTTTTGTAGCGAAAGCGCCTGGCCTTGCACAGCCGGATGCCATCGATAATACTGGCGTGATTCAATTCATCGCTGATAACTGCATCTTCCGGGCCCAACAGGGTTTCAAACAGGCCGCCATTGGCGTCAAAACAGGAGGAATAGAGAATGGTGTCGTCACTGCCGAAAAAGTCGCTGATGGTTTTTTCCAACTGTTTGTGGCTGTCCTGGGTGCCGCAGATAAACCGCACCGAAGCCATGCCAAAGCCTTTTTCGTCCAGCGCCTGGCGCGCCGCAGAAATCATGTGCGGATGATTGGCCAGGCCAAGATAGTTATTGGCGCAGAAGTTAATGACTTCCTTGCCTTCGGGAAGGGCAATGTGAGCGGATTGCGGGCTGGTAATCACCCGCTCTTTTTTGTACAGGCCTTCTTCCTGTATGGCTTGAAGCTGTTCGGCAAAGGCTTTGAGTGCTGTTTTTTCCATAAAATTATTCTTGTGCGTTGAGAGAGTGAGTGCTGCGATGGCTTTATGTGTTCCAGCGGCAGACAACCTTGCCGCACTGGCCGGATTTCATCAGCGAAAACCCGTGTTCGTAGTCTTCAATATCAATCACATGGGTAAGAACTTTTTGCAAAGGGAAGCCGGTCAACAGCATCTGGGTCATTTTGTACCAGGTTTCAAACATTTTGCGACCATAAATGCCTTTCAGATCCAGACCTTTGAAGATGACGTTGTCCCAGTTAATGGTCGTGGATTCCGGCAGCAAACCCAGCAAGGCGACTTTGCCGCCATGATACATGACATCCAGCATGTCGTTAAAGGCTTGTGGGTGTCCGGACATTTCCAGTCCTACGTCAATGCCTGTAATGCCCATGTCAGTAAGGGTTTTCTTCAGAGATTCCCGCTGCACGTTGATGGTGCGGGTGGCGCCCATGTCGGCAGCCAATTTCAGGCGGTAATCATTAACATCGGTAATGATGATATTGCGGGCGCCAATGTGACGGCAGATACCCGCAGCAATGATGCCGATGGGGCCGGCGCCAGTGATGAGGACATCTTCACCCACCACGTCAAATTCCAGCGCGCAATGCGCGGCGTTGCCGAAAGGGTCGAAAAAAGCCGCCAGTTCCGAAGGAATGGCCTCGGGAACCGGCCATAAATTTCTGGCGGGCATGCTGATATATTCAGCAAAAGCGCCATGGCGGTTCACGCCAATGCCAATGGTGTTTGGGCATAAGTGCGGCGTACCAGCTCGGCAGTTGCGGCAGACGCCACAGGTGATATGCCCCTCGGCGCTAACACGCTGGCCAATGTGGTAGTCCGTGACTTCCACGCCTTTATCAACGATGGTGCCGACAAATTCGTGACCAATGACCAGTGGCGGCTTGATGGTACGGGCGGCCCAGTCATCCCATTGGTAAATGTGCAAATCGGTGCCGCAAATGGCGGTCATTTCCACCTTGATGAGGACATCATTGTGGCCCATTTCAGGCGCTGGCACATCTTGCATCCAGATGCCCGGGCGCGGCTGCTGTTTTACCAGTGCTTTCATGATGAAGCGCTTATCCTTGAGTGATGATGAGACAGGGTTTATGCGTCGCGTAAGTCCTTGCGCAGAATCTTGCCAACGTTGGACTTGGGCAGTTCATCCCGGAATTCCACCACACGGGGCACCTTGTAACCGGTCAAGTGCTGTTTGCAGTGGTGGCGTACGTCTTCTTCAGTCAAATCCGGGTTTTTGCTGACCACGAATAGCTTGACCACTTCACCAGATTTTTCGTCAGGAACACCGATGGCTGCCGCTTCGATAATGTCCTCATGCAGGCAGGCGGCGTCCTCGATTTCATTGGGGTATACATTGAATCCGGACACCAGAATCATGTCTTTTTTGCGGTCAACAATAAAGAAAAAGCCTTTTTCGTCCATCACCGCAATGTCGCCGGTTTTGAGAAACTCGCCGTCACGGGTAAAGGTTTTTTCGGTTTCTTCGGGCCGGTTGTAATAGCCTTTCATGACCTGGGGGCCGCGGATACATAATTCGCCCGCCTCACCAACAGGCACAGGGTTCTCATCTTCATCCAGAATGATGCAGTCCGTGCTGGGAATGGGCAGGCCGATGCTGCCATTGTATTCCGGCAGGGGAACCGGGTTGATACAGGCCGCCGGAGAGGTTTCGGTTAGCCCATAGGCCTCGACCAGGGTCACACCGGTGACCTGTTTCCATTTTTCCGCAGTGGCGCGTTGCACCGCCATGCCGCCGCCCAAGGAAAAGCGGAATTTGGAAAAGTCCAGATCGGTAAATCCAGGTGTATTCAATAAGCCATTAAAGAGGGTGTTGACACCAGTCATCAGGGTGAACTGGTGTTTACTCAGTTCCTTGACAAAACCTTTCATGTCGCGTGGGTTGGTAATGAGCACGTTCCGGGCGCCAAATTGGGAAAACATCAGGAAATTGGCCATCAGGGCAAAAATATGGTAAAGCGGCAAGGCAGTGATGACCACTTCCTCATTCCCTTCGTGCAGGACGTTTTTCAGCCATGTTTTAACTTGCTGAACATTGGCCACCAGGTTGCGGTGGGTCAATACAGCGCCCTTGGAAACACCTGTGGTACCGCCAGTATATTGCAAGAAGGCGGTGTCATCCAGATCAATATCCGGGGCGGAATAGGGCAGGAATTTGCCTGCGCGCATAACCTGTTTAAAGTCCTCGGCCGCGGGAAGCTGGAAGGCTGGCACCATTTTTTTGACATGCCGAATGGCGAAATTCATCAGGCGGCCTTTGACAGGGCCCAGCATATCGCCAATGGTGGTGATGATGACTTTTTCCACCCCGGTTTCCGGCAAGACTTTTTCCAGTGTATGAGCGGTGTTCTCAAGAATCACAATCGCTCGGGCTTCGGCATCATTAAGCTGGTGCCGGAGTTCGCGCGGGGTATACAGGGGATTGACATTGCTGACCACCATACCAGCACGCAAAATGCCGGTGACGACCACCGGGTATTGCAGTAAATTGGGCATCATCACTGCGACAGTTGAACCTGCTGGCAAGTTGTTCTGTAACCAGGCGGCAAAATTGCGACTGAGTTTGTCCAGTTCGCCGTAGGTGATGGCTCTGCCAAAATTGATAAACGATGTCTGGTCGGCATATTTGCGACAGGACTGGATGATCATGTCAGCCACTGAGGAGAATTCCAACGGGCCAATATCAGCAGGAATGCCCGGTGGATAGGATTTCAGCCAGACTCTGTCTATATTCATAGTTGTCCCCTTGTTGTTTTTTGTTAATCGGCCGGCTCGCTGGGTTTTGCTAATGATTCGCGTGCGCTGGAGGCCGCTTGCTTGTCGTTACGAATTGCCGCGCAGACATTTTAGCATTGGTGACAATCGGACGTCTAATGCTGTCGATCAGGCAGGTGTTTTGGGTCACAAACGTCCCTTCACGGCATGTGTGAGCAATGTGGCGTTGTAAAGGGGCGGCGGAGAACGCGGTTATTGTGATTCAGGTGCTTCTGGAAAAGCGTGTGTGAATGCAGAGAAATCACCCGGATTGTAGGTTCAATCCGGGTGATGGCTGCCAGAGGGGGTGTCTGCAGTTAGCGGTTATTATCGGGAAACCGCTGGCTGGTGGGCCGGGAGTTTATCGGCACCGCTGGCAGGTTGCGAGACAGTTTTGCCGATGGTGGCTAAATCCCAGACCAGCAAGAGATAGCCGGCAATCGTCGCGTAGCCGAAGAATTGCCGCCACCACATGCCTTGCACAAACCATTTGGCTGTTTGCGCCTTGAAGTAGCCGGCCCAAGTGCTGCCTTCAATAGCACGCTCAATAAAGGACTGTTCATAGCCGGAGACCAGTAGGGCCAGAGTCATGCCCAACACGCCGATATTCAATAGCGCCAGCGCCCATTTCCAGCGCCAGGCATGGGGGAGGCGGCTATCAAACGGCACATCACCACGCAATTTTTGCACCGCAATGTACCACATGGCGATGTTGATGGAAGCATATGCGCCGAAGAAGGCCAGGTGTCCATGGGATGCCGACCACTGGGTGCCGTGGGTGTAAAGATTGATTTGGGGCAGTGTGTGCATAAAACCCCAGACACCGGCGCCAAAAAAATTACCAAAGGCATGAGCGATTAACCAGGCCATGGCCGGGTGATTACGGTTTTTGAAATCGTGCTTGCCAGCATCGTAAACGGCGTGAACCACCATGGCCACCAGCGGGATGGGTTCCAGAGCGGAAAAGAATCCACCGATGGTGAGCCAGTATTCCGGTGTGCCAATCCAGAAATAGTGGTGGCCAAGGCCCAGAATGCCTGGGCCAAACATCAGGGCGACTTCGATATACAGCCAGGTTTGAACGATTCTTCTGGGTGTTCCCAGGAGATGCATCAACGCCCAGGCCATGATACAGCCCACCAGCACTTCCCAGGTGGCCTCTATCCACAGGTGGATCACCCACCACCAGTACTGGTCAATGGAAATATTGGGAGTGTAAAACATACCGGCCAGATACAGGCCGGCCAATGCCACCAGATCCAGCACCAGCACGCCAGCAATTCCGGTCCAGCGACCTTTCATAAAGGTGGCCGAGACGTTATAGAAGAAAATCAGCATGCAGATGACAATGCCAATATCCGCCCAGCGCGGGGCCTCGATATATTCCCGTCCTTCGTTAATCAGCCATAGACTGAGCTGGTTTCCCGGGCCAATTTGCACCAGCAGGTAAACCGCTACCACAACAGTGACCGCCAGGGTCAATATCCAAAAGGCGAGATTGCCGAGTGTATAGCCAACCAGTTCGGTTTGTGCTTCGTCTTCAATTAACCAGTATACCGAGCCGATAAACCCGTACAGCATCCAGACAACCATGGCGTTAATATGCACCATGCGGACTACATTGAAGTCCAGGGTGTTGTAAAACAAGCCTGGGTGCAAATACTGGGCTCCGGCGATAGCGCCAAACAATAACTGGGCGCCAAACAGAATGATGGCAACGACAAAATACTTGACGGCCAGTTTTTTGCCTGGGCTCAGGGTGGAGTAATCAGTTTTACTGTATTTCACTGGTCGCCCTCCTGTGGAATGGTTTTGAAATTATGCGGAAAACCATTGGTGTCAATGGAAGCCATCCATTTCAGGAAAGCCACAATGCCCCTGGCTTCTTTTTCGGTGATATTCAGATTGGGCATCCGGCGCATGGTGCCATAGCCGCGTCCGTTGGTTTTGGGATCCATAAGAAAACGAACCATCATTTGTTCTCTTACCAATTCAGAGCCCCAACCCTGATCCAGCCACGCCTTGGTCAGGTCTGGTGCGTAATAGGCGCCATTTCCCAGCAGGGTGTGACAGTTCATGCAGTTTTTTGCCTGGATGGTCATTTTTCCCGATGATACGAGTTTTTCTGCTTCCACTTCATCAAGACGGGTACCGAATAGCGGCGCATCATCGCCAATAATCGGCTCCATAAATCCCCGTTTGGGATTCAGCCGGTAATAGATGCGCTTGTTGATGACGCTATAAGGTGGAACACGTTGGGAGCCAGCAGTGATTTTTTTGACAGTATCGAAAGTCAGAAAGATAAGAACCACCAGCATGCCAGCGGTTACCCAGACGGCGGTTTTGCGCCAGAATGATTCACTGGCCCACCATGGTGATTTGTTCATAACAGCTCTCCTATTCAGTGAAACTTATAGTTTCTCGTCTGCCGTGTTCGTGTGGTGGCTTGTGTTTTTTCATGGGCATGCGTGCTCACACACAGACGCCACACGCCATAAGGAGCGAGCCAGTAACCCAGTAAAATCAGACCGATAAGGATGTGCCAATGACCGGATAAATGCAGGGCTCGCGCCAGAACGAGTGTAAAAACAGCAAAAACGGCGTAGCTGGCATAAGCAAGGAGTGCATGGGAAGCGCTATTTTTCAAACGCGACCAGGCAAAGAAGAAAGCATAAAAGGCGCCAAACAGAATAATCATGGCTCCGGACAAAGTCGCCAGCATGATATGTGCTGCAAACACAGGTTCGGTCATGTTGCCGTGTCTCCGCTGTTTAATATCACCAGTGTAGCGATAACCGGTGATAATGCTTTGACTTACATCAAGCGGAGTGGGAGGTCGTCATCCTGGCAGGTTGCTCTAGATTTGCTCCAGTGCCAGCATCCGCCGCAATTTGGGGAGGTTTTTAAGGATGACGTGGTTGTCTTCGAGCTCCAGCAGGCCACGTTGCCGCAGTTGTTTAAGTGCGCGGCTGAAGGTTTCCGGTTTAATGGATAGGCGGGAGGCAATGTCCCGTTTGGGAATGCTCAGACACAGGTCGAAAGTGGGGTCGGCAGTGGCGCTGTTATCGGCCAGAGAAACAAAATAGTCCACGATGCGAAAAGATGCGTTATGCAAGGTCTGCTTATCCAGTTCTTTCAGCATCCAGTGCAGACGTTGGGACAGGTGTCCCAGCATTTTTATGCACAAAGCCGTGTCGCCAGACAGAATAGTCAGGTAGTGGCTGGCGCTGATGGCAATCACCACTGAGGGTTTGATGGCGATGGCGGTAACAGGATAGCGTGGTGCGCCGGCAAAAAGGACGCCTTCGGCAAAAGAGGTTCCCGCTGTGGCTACTTCAATGATTTTTTCGTCTCCATTGAGCGAGGTGTGTGCCAGCTTGATGGCTCCTTGTTCAACAAAGTAGATGTGAGTGAGATCCGCCCCTTGCTGGAAGACAACCTGTTCGCTGTCCAGAGTGATCCGGTGGCAGTGTTTTTTCAGTTGCGAAAACTGATCGTCCCGCATGGCTGAAAATAAAAGACAATCCCGCAAGGATGTGTGTTCCTGGTTCTCGGAAAGCTGTGGCGCCATGGATAACTGGATTGCAAGAGGTGGCTCAATTATAAACTCATGAAGAAGGTTTTGGCCACGGACAGGCTGTTTTGTTGTCGGAATGGCTTCGGATAGGTTTTTGTTGTAAAACGATCATAAAAAAGGTGTCAGGTGTTAGTTGGCCGGGTCTGACGCGGCTGTATTTTTACATGGGGATACGTGCCTGCCGTATCTCTTTGTTAATGATACAATCAATCCATGAGGGGAGTTTGGGCCAAAACCGCTATTATTACGCTGCTGTATTTTCTTTCCAGCGTTATTGTTCTGAATGTTTTTGACGAACCGTCCCTGTCAGCGGCCATTTGGCCGGCCGCCGGTATTGGCATGGGAGCCGTGGTGCTGTGGGGTAAGCAGGCGATACCCGGTATTCTTCTGGGTGAGATCTTGTTGCGCCTCTATCTTTCTGGACACCAATGGTTAAACCCAGCCACTCCCTCATTTTGGATAGAGCTGATTTTGCTGGGGATTGCCCTGTTTCGTTCTGTTTTTGCCGCCTGGCTGGCAACGCGATTTGTCAAATTCCCTGATCCACTGATTCGCTACAAAAACGTTTTTCTGTTTTTCTTGAGCGGCGGTGTCGTGGCCACCGCCTTTTCAACAGTGCTGTATGTGTTGCTGCGCTATTTCACCAATAATTTACCACCGGACTCGCTGCCAAAGAATTTCTTTTTATGGTGGATAGGCGATGCTGTGGGTGTTTTGCTGTTTGCCTCGCTAATGTTGCTGTTTTTTGCCAGGCCACGGCGCATCTGGCGACCGCGGGTGGTTCCAGTGGCCATTCCCATTGCTTTGGTTCTGGGCTTGATGGTGGTGTTGTTACAAGTGGTCAGAAGCCAGGAAGAAAACCGTATTGTTGATACCCTGAAAATCAAAACGACTTTCCTGGCGCGGGCGCTGGAGCAGAAACTCAACTGGAACAGTGAGCTGCTTTATCTGTTCAAAAGCCACTTTCCGGGGTCGAATCACCAGATCCCGAATGCTAAAGCCTTTACCCGTTTTACCCACAGAGCCATGAGTTTAATTCCGGCCCTAAAAGAATTAATGTGGATACCGGTGGCCAGTGGAGATCAGTTGGTTCCTGGTAAAACACCGGTGTTTGCGGGCCTGGCGAGTCACCAGGCATCGGTTTTGTCAAGCTCGGACGACAGCCTGAAACTCATTAAACAGGCCCTGGATATGGGGTCTGGCAAAAAGCAAAAAGGTATATTGGCCAAAAGGGCCATGTCAGTGCCCGGCTTCCCCCACGTGTATTTATCTGTGCTGCCCATCTACCAACATGACCAGGACCATGCCGTCGGGCAGTTGCTCAGCATATTTGACTTGAAGGCCCTGGCTGAAGAAGCGATTGGCATGGTGGGTTTATCGGATGTGTCCATCCTCGTGACGGACAAGGGAACCGGGGAGCTTTTGTACCAGCGTACTCCGGCCTTTGACGACTCTCAGTTAAGTAATATGCGTGTCATCAAGCCACTTAAGACCGACTTCGAAAGCCCGTGGGAGGTCAAACTGATTCCCCATGTGAATTATTTCAAGAAAAATTTTTCCTGGTCGGCCTGGGGCATTTTGGCCGGAGGGTTGATTTTCGCCAGTGTGCTGGGCATTGGCTTGCTGGGCAGTACTGGCCGAACCTTTCTCACTGAAGAAGAAGTCAAAAAGCGCACGCAAGAATTGGACGAAGCCAACAAGGCGTTGGCGTTGAGCCGGGATAAATACGAGTCTCTGGTGCAAACCCAGCCGGTTATTCTGTGGCGGGTGGATGTCAAGCAGGATAAGTTCATTTTTGTCAGTAATGAAGCGCAACGGGTTCTGGGCTATGACATTCAGGACTGGTTCTCGGTGCCTCGCTTCTGGATGACAATCACCCATGAAGACGATCGTTTTGAGTGCGAGAAAATTATTGCCGAAGGCATTGCGCACAAAACCCAGTTTACGATGGAGCACAGGGTTTACGACCGGTTTGGTGATGTCCGCTGGATCAGGAATGTCATTCGCGTGATTCGTGAGCACGGGGTGCCGGTTGAGCTGGTGGGGCTGATGATTGACATTACCCAGGAAAAAGAAGCGCAGAAACAGCTTGAAATTTCCGAACAGCGCTTTCGTACCTTGTTTGATTATGCCTATGAAGCCATTGTGATTATTGACCTGGAAAGCCGGGTATTTGTCGAGGCCAATGAAAAGGCCATGAAATTATATGGCATGAGTATGGATGACCTGGGTACGAAAGGTCCCTTGCATTTCAGCCCGCCCTTGCAGCCTGACGGGCAACCCAGCCGAGTGCTTGCGGAAAAATACATGATCAGCGTCAAGGAAAAGGGGCATGTGCAGTTTGAGTGGTTACATCTGAACGCCCATGGTGAAGAAATTTTATGTGAGGTGAACCTGGTGGATATGCCTTCGGCTGGAAAGAACCTGATTCGAGGCAGTGTTTTTGATATCACCAAACGCCGTCAGTTCGAAGAAAGGCTACGTATCGCCGCCACGACTTTTCAAACCCATGATGCAATTATTATCACGGACACCCGGGGCAAGACACTCCAGGTTAACCAGGCTTTTTGCCAAATGACCGGATACAGTGAACAAGAGGCTGTGGGTACACGGGCTCTCAATTTATTATTGCCTGAGGAGAAAAGCTCTGACACGGCTTCCATTCTTGAGAAAATACAGACACAAGGCCGTTTTGAAGGTGAAGTCTGGTGCCAAAAGAAAAATGGCGCCCGTTTCCTGGCCTGGCACACCGTCACCGGCGTTGAAGATGAGCACGGGCAGGTCACTCACTATGTTTCTGTTTTCTCAGACGTGACCGAAAAGAAAGCCGCCGAGAATAAAATCCGTAAACTAGCCTATACCGATACCTTAACCGGGTTGCCCAATCGCCAGTATTTTCAGGAAAAGCTTGAAAGGTTGTGTACGGGCCGGAAACAAGCGT
The DNA here is from genome assembly GCA_026982315.1 of Lysobacterales bacterium. Taxonomy (GTDB): domain Bacteria; phylum Pseudomonadota; class Gammaproteobacteria; order Xanthomonadales; family Marinicellaceae; genus S144-45. The sequence continues at coordinate 5,696 of JALSHI010000065.1, read as the reverse complement.
CCCCTTATGCAGCAATTATTTATATTGATCTGGATCGGTTTAAAGTCCTGAATGACTCCAAGGGGCACCATTTTGGAGATCGTTTTTTACAGGAAGCCGGACGGCGCATTCGCAAGGCGCTGGGCAGTCAGGATATTGCCGCCCGACTGGCCGGTGATGAATTTGTGGTGCTGACTCATTCTTTTGAACTGGAACGTTCGGCCAGAGCCTATGCTCGCCACCTGGCGGACATTATCCGGGAGCAGTTGAATGAGCCATTTATGATACAGGGCTATGAGCATCACAGCAGTGCCAGTCTGGGGGTGCGGGTTTTTAACTTTTTTGAAGAAACCCCGCAAGTGATTCTGCAACAGGCTGATGCGGCCATGTATCGCTCCAAGCAGGCCCGTAACCGTATTACATTCTTTGAGAAAGAAATGATACGCGACGCCAATGCGCGCCTTCATATTGAAGACTCATTGCGCAAGGCTGTGGCAGCAAATAATCTGGAGCTGCATTATCAACCCATTGTTGACAGGGATCGAAACGTTGTGTCCATGGAGGCCCTGGCGCGCTGGAAGATTGCCAGTGACCGCTATATCAACCCGGAGGTTTTTATTCCCCTGGCTGAAGAAATGGGTCTGATTGATAAAGTGAGCGGGTGGGTGTTAAACGAGGCCTGCGCCCAGATGCGGCTTTGGCAGGATGGAAGACAGCCGGTGCAGTCCATCGCCATTAACGTCAGCTCAAAGCAGTTTCACAATCCGGGTTTTTGTGAGGAAGTTCAGGTGTTGCTTGAATCCCATGGCTTGTTGCCAGAGCATTTGACAGTCGAAATCACTGAGGGTACGGCCATCGATGATCTGGAAACCGCTCTGGCGCAAATGAACCGGCTAAAACTGCTGGGCGTCCAATTGGCCATGGACGATTTTGGAACAGGCTATTCTTCTTTGGCTTATCTGCGGCAAATGCCGCTGAATCAACTGAAAATCGATAAGAGTTTTGTGCGCGATGCCATGGATGATAAAAGCGCCCGGGTGATTATTGAAACCATTATTGATATGGGGCGTCATCTTGACCTGGAAGTGGTGGCCGAGGGCGTGGAAACGGCTGAACAATTTGAGTTCTTGCGCAACACCGGCTGCACATTATTTCAGGGTTATTTCTTTCAACGGCCCGTTAGCCCCCATCATGTTTTTTCCGACAAACAGGCCAGCGCTTGAGACAGCGCCGGTCTGTGGTTGTCTTTTGTGGTAATTAAGCGCCGGAGGCTTTTTTCCAGTGCTTTGGCGAATTGGCCCGGCGTTTCAGAAACGCGCTGACCTGGCGTTGAATGCCGTCGTGGTCAATGCCTGCTTCTGCCAGCAGTTCCTCGCGGCTGCCGTGCTCCTGATAGGCGTCGGGCAGGCCCAGATTCAGTACCGGAATTTGAATGCCCATGGCCTGCAGGGCCTCATTGACACCACTGCCTGCGCCACCGGCGATGACATTGTCTTCAATGGTGACCAATGCCCGGTGACTGTCCGCCAGCTGGCGTATGAGGTCGATGTCCAGCGGTTTCACAAACCGCATGTTGGCGACAGTGGCATCCAGTGATTCGGCCACAGTCAGGGCATCGTGCAGGGGAGAACCGAATACCAACAAGGCCAGATCAGCGCCATGGCGGCGAATTTCACCACGTCCCACAGGCACTGCCTGCATGGTTTTTTTGACAGGCACTCCCGGGCCGCTGCCCCGTGGGTAGCGAACCGCCGCCGGTGCGTTCAAGGTATGTCCGGTATAGAGCATTTGCCGACATTCGTTTTCGTCGCTGGGCGCCATAATCGTCATATTCGGCACACAGCGCAAAAAACTCAAATCCATGCTGCCTGCATGTGTGGGGCCATCAGGACCCACAACTCCGGCCCGGTCAATGGCAAACAAAACGGGCAGATTTTGCAGCGCCACATCATGAATCAGCTGGTCATAGGCGCGTTGCAGAAAGGTGGAGTAAATGGCCACTACCGGATGCATGCCCTCACAGGCCATGCCAGCGGCTAAAGTGACGGCATGTTGCTCGGCAATGCCCACATCAAAATAGCGGGAGGGGAATTGTTTGTGAAATTCCACCATGCCCGAACCCTCCCGCATGGCGGGAGTAATGGCCAGGAGTTTTTTGTCCAGGCGGGCCATGTCACACAGCCAGTCACCAAACACCTGTGTGTAGGTGACTGGCTTGGGTTTGCATGAAGGCAGCACACCTTTTTGTGGATCAAAAGGCGAGACCGCATGGTATTTGACCGGATCCTCTTCGGCGGGCTTGTAGCCCTTGCCCTTGCGGGTGATGATGTGTAAAAACTTGGGCCCTTTCATGCCCTTTATCACCTGCAAGGTTTTGACCAACTGATCCACGTCATGGCCATCGATGGGGCCCAGATAATGAAAGCCCAGTTCTTCAAAGAGGGTATTGGGCATGACCATGCCTTTGGTATGCTCTTCCCAGCGGGACATAAAACGCCAGAGCCAGGAGTCGCGGCGCATCATTCGCTTGGACTGTTCCCGCAGGCGGTTGTAGAAACGGCCGCTGACGATTTTGGCCAGCATTTTGGTCAAATAACCCACGTTCGGCGAAATGGACATTTCGTTTTCATTCAGAATAACGAGCATATCCGGAGCCAGTTCACCGCCATGATTCAAGGCTTCAAAAGCCATACCTGCGGTCATGGCGCCATCGCCAATGACTGCGATGGTTTTGCGGTCTATCCCCTGGCGCTCAGCGGCAATGGCCATTCCCAGGGCCGCGCCAATTGAGGTGGATGAATGCCCCACACCAAAAGCGTCGTATTCACTTTCACAGCGTTTGGGGAAGGGCGTCAAGCCGCCTTTTTTCTTGATGGTTTCGATGCGATGCTTGCGGCCGGTGAGGATTTTGTGCGGGTAGGCCTGGTGACCGACGTCCCAGACGATGCGGTCATGGGGCGTGTTGAACACATAATGCAGGGCCACAGTGAGTTCCACCGTGCCAAGCCCTGAGCCGAAATGACCGCCAGAGCGTGATACGGACTGTATCAGGTAGGCGCGCAATTCATCAGCCACTTGCCGCAACTGTTCTGGCGGTAGCTGGCGCAAATCAGCCGGCAAATCGATTTTGTCTAGTAAAGGAAAGGCCGTGGTGGTCATGGTCGTTTTTTTCGGTAAGTCTTTTATTATCGGCTAAAGCGTTTAGTGGGTCAAATCAGTGTGTATGCATCACGCAGGGTGACAGCATTAGTGCTGGCGATTCAGCACCCATTGGCTGATATGCTGCAGATAACTGGTATCGCCAGGTAAATTGGCCAGATTTTCCAGAGCGTGGGTAATGTGGTCAGCCGCACTGTTGGCGGAGCCGGACAGGCCCAGCAGTTGCGGATAAGTGGCCTTGTTTTGTCTCTCGTCGGAACCGGCAGGCTTGCCTAATGTGGTGGTATCGCCAGTGACATCAAGAATATCGTCCATGATTTGAAAAGCCAGCCCGAAATGGCGGGCAAAGGCGCCAACGGCCGCTTTGTGCTGTGAAGAAAGGTGTGGCTGCATGGCGGCAACCATCTCCATGGCGGCCGAGATTAAGGCGCCGGTTTTGAGTGCGTGAACCTGGTTCAGGGCTTCCACTTCCAGGCGACGGTTTTCACTCTGTAAATCCAGGGCCTGGCCACCGGCCATGCCGCAGACGCCGCAGGCGCGTGCCAGCGTGCGTATTAGTTTGACTGTGACACGGGCTTCGGTTTTAGCCTGGCTCAGGGCCTCAAAAGCCATGGCCTGCAAGGCGTCGCCGGCCAGGATCGCTGTGGCTTCGTCAAAAGCGACATGGCAGGTGGGTTGACCACGGCGCAAATCATCATCGTCCATGGCTGGCAGGTCATCATGGATCAATGAGTAGGCATGAATCATTTCCACGCTGCCAGCAATGGCGTCGACGGAGTCTGCAGGCAGATTTATGGCCTCGGCGGTTGCATAGGCCAGCAAGGGGCGAATACGCTTGCCACCAGCAAGCAGGCTATAGCGAATCGCATCCATTAACCGGCTTGCTACGGTTTCAGAAGACGGGTAATGGGTGTGCAAAAAGCTTTCCAGCCAGCCATTGATGCGTGCCTGGTAGTGCCGGTTTTTATGTTGCATGGTTTAACGGGCCTGAAAGTATCGAGCCGGCCAGCCTGGAAAGCACTGTTTTGAGATTGTTTTATTCTTCATTCGGCAAATCCTGCATAAGCGCTTCAATCCGCTTTTCGGCTTTATCCAGAATGGCCTGGCATTGACGCGTCAGGGCAATGCCTTTTTCAAAACAGTGCAGGGATTCTTCCAGAGACAAGTGGCCGGATTCCATTTTCTTGACGGTTTCGTCCAGTTCTTTGAGTAAAGCCTCAAAAGCTGGCTGAGCGTTTTTGTCTGTATGGGCGTGACTGGAATCAGGTGTTTTGGCCATGGTATGGAAAAAAGTTGGTGAAGTCGCTATTTTACCACAGCCGTTGGCGCGTCTTGGCGCGATCTTTGCCAGATGATGCCCTCGAATGGCGCCGCTGGCGTCATCAGCCAATCGCCTACAGCCAGCAGTTTTGGCTGTTTACTGTGGACAGAAAACACCAATGGCCACAAGCGGCGTTGCCAGGGAGGCACGGATTGCTGCTGAAAAATTTTTTTCAGCCGTTTATGGTGCTTTTGTCCAGGCAACAAAATACGCTCTCCGCCCTGGTAAAAGCGCACTTTCAGGGCCAATGGCGTTTCTGTCGTGGTGGTTTTGAGCCGTAGCGTTCCCAGTTCAGCCGGTAAAATCAGGGGAGTGATGCCATCCCATGGGGATTCCCAGTTTGCCGGCACGGGCTGGTTGTTGACCAGATAAATATGCTGATGCCAGCACCTTATGCGGATATGACCCAGTGACAGCTCTGGCGCTTTGTCATCGGCAGCGTACAGGCATTGGCGCAAAAATTCCTTGAGCCGCGCGCTTTCTGGCACATGTTGCTGATTGGCATTCAACCAGAGAGCCAGCCAGGTGGTATGGGTGTTGGCTGGTAAAGGTGAAAAACTGTTTACAGGCAGTGGCTGCCCAGCCATCGGGCCGTGCTGTTGATAAAAATGATGCAGTAAATCCCAGGCAGATTGGGCATGTTCGGCAGTGGCGGCCAGGCGGGACTCAGCCTGTGGCCATCGCGATTGAATGCCAGGCAAGACGGTATGACGAAGATAGTTGCGCGCATAGCGGGTGTTTTCGTTGCTCGGGTCTTCGAGCCAGTCAATATCGTTGTGTCGTAACCAATTTTTCAGGTCTGCAGCAGAAAAAGCCAATAATGGGCGCGCCAGCCACCCAGGGCCGTATTGGCGCATGGGGCGGATTCCACCCATGCCAGCCAGGCCGGTGCCCCGCAGGATTTTTTGCAGCATGGTTTCGGCCTGATCGCCCCGGTGGTGTGCCGTCAGGAGAATTTCTTTGCTTCGCAACATGTGTTGCAGATTTTGGTATCGGGCTATGCGGGCGGTATTTTCTGACTTGTCTGGCAAGTGTAAGTCCACACAGGTGAGGGGGATATCCAGATGCTGGCATTGCCGTTGGCAGTGTTCTTGCCAGGCGTCGGCTTCAGCGTGCCAGTGATGGTTAAAATGAATCGCCCGAATCGGATAGGACATGTTCGCCTGTCGCAACGCATGGAGCAATGCGGTGGAGTCTGCGCCGCCGCTATAGGCGACCAGAAAACCGGATGCGTCAG
>JALSHI010000064.1 GCA_026982315.1 Lysobacterales bacterium | reverse complement strand
AGTCGGGCCGCCGAGCGGTACGAGGCCCATGCAGTGCTGCAAAAAGAGGTGCTGCACCGATTGCTGGAGCGCCTGGCTGATGAACCAGCGCTGGCGCATGACGCGCCGTTGCGGATTCTGGACCTTGGCTGCGGTACTGGCTGGGCGGTTGCGCCCTTGCGCGAGCTGTTTCCCCAGGCGGACATTCACGCACTGGATTTGAGCCCCGCCATGATCGTCCGGGTTCCTGCCGGGGAAAAGATACACCCGGTGGTGGCCGATGCGCACGACTTGCCCTATGCGGAAAATTCCTTTGACCTGGTTTTTTCCAATTTGATGTTGCAATGGACCAACGAGCCACAAGTGATGGCCGAAGCCTATCGGGTATTGAAACCAGGCGGTGTGTTGTTGGCGTCTTCCCTGGGTTTTTCGACCTTGCATGAGCTGCGTCATGCCTGGGCGGCGGTGGACAACAAACCGCATGTGAACGAATTTACGGACATGCGGCAGGTGGCTGACGCCATGCTGGCTCTGGGATTTGCGCAGGTGGTGGCCAACAGCGAAACCATCATTATGACCTATGCCAAGGTGGTGGATTTGATGCGGGATTTGAAGGCCATTGGCGCGCACAATGTGGACGAAAACCGCCGCCGCGGGCTCATGAGCCGGCAAGCCTTGCGCACGCTGGAAAGCGCCTATGAGAAATTTCGCAGCGAGGGCGTTCTGCCCGCCACTTATGAGGTCAACTATTTTCGCGGCGTGGCGGCTGGGAAAACCCCCAAAGCCATTCCCAGCCGTTTACGGGGGTAATGCGCCATGCGTTTAGCGGATTTGCCTTCGGTTTTTGTGACGGCAACGGACACAGAAGCCGGAAAAACCTGGACAGCCTGCCGGATTTTATCGGCCTGGAAGGCGAGGAATTTCTCAATAACGGCCTGCAAGCCGGTGGCCAGCGGCGGCTTTTGGCAGAATGGCGCATTGGTCAGCGAAGATGCGCTGCTATTGGCCGCCGTTACAGGCCAGCGGCCGGAGGCGGTGAACCCATTTGTGTTTGAAAAACCGGCCTCCCCGCATATTGCCGATATCCAAGGGGCATTTGATCCGGCTGCGTGCCTTGCGCATATACGGCAATTGCAGGCGGGCAGCCAGCGGCTGCTGGTTGAAGGCGTGGGCGGCTGGTGCGTTCCCTTGAGCGCCGATATGATGCTGGCGGATTTTGTCCAGGCCACGGGCTTGCCGGTGTTGCTGGTGGTGCCTGTCCGCCTGGGCTGCATCAATCATGCCCTGTTGAGCGCGGCCCAGATTCAGCGTGACGGGTGCTGTTTGTTGGGCTGGTACGCCAATCGGATTGACCCGGCATTCGAAGACTTTGAGGCCAATATCGAAGCCATTGACAGACGCATTGGGGTTCCGCGCATTTACGACTGAAGGCGGCTCACAGTGGCAGTATTATTCGCCAGCAAGGCTTTTCATAATCGCCGTTGGTGGTTTTTTGCCGCTCACTGCAGCCAGTTCGCGCAGGTGGTTCGGGTCGGTGGTGCCAATCAGGGCGCAGGCCATATCCGCATGTTGCAGGACATAGGCCAGCGCCAGCTGGGTGGCGCTCCAGCCAGGCACCTGATTCAGGAAAAACAGCCTTTTCGCCTGGCTTAACTGCGGGCGTTGTCGCAGCAGCGCCCGCGCCCAATACCACAGGTGCTGGGGCCGGTGTGGCCGGTAAAATGTGCGGCTATAAAGGCCACCGGCCAGTGCGGCGGCGATAAAAACATCCAGCCCCTGATTTTTCAATTCATGCACAAGAGCCGCGCGCTCAGGTTTTAGCACGTTGAAATCGGTCATGATGCACTGGAACTGCCCGCTATCCACGGCCAATCGGATAATCTCGTCAGCAAAGCTGTTGACGCCGACCAGCCCCACCAGCCCAGCCTGGCGCAAATCTTCCAAGACCCGATAGGTCTCGTCGTTAAAGTCTTCGGGATTGGGGCCGTGCAGGTAAAGAATGGGGAGCCGGGATAACCCAAGGGCGCGCAGGCTGCTTTCCACTGAAAGGCGAATGCCAGTGGGCGTGAAGTCCTTGATGAGGCGGCCACCTTTGCCAATTTTCGTGCCTGCTTTACTGCTAATCCACAGGTCATCCCGGCGTGGACAATGCCGTACAGCGCGGCCTAGCCGCCACTCGGCATGACCCCCTGAGTAACTGCTGCCGGTGTCAAAGGCATTGATGCCCTGTTCCAGGGCCCGATGAACCACCGCCTGCGCGCGTTTTTCGGAAAAAATCCTTTTGCCCCAGTAGCTGGCGCAACCCAGACCGATTTCAGAAATGGGTGTGTCGGCATGGCGTAACCGGCGGTATTTCATCCAGACTCTGGTTCCTCATCCAGCTGGTGGCCGCATTTGCGGCAATAAACCGCATCGCGCTCGTGTCCGCTTAAGGCGCAGGTAGTGCAAGTGCGCAGGTCGCGCTTTTTTCTTTTCTTGACCGCCCGATTCAGCTCGCTGGTAAAAATGCCGGTGGGCACGGCAATGATGGAGTACCCCGTGAGCATAATCAGCGAAGCAATGATGCGTCCGGGAATGGTTTGCGGGGCAATGTCACCATAACCCACAGTGGTGAGCGTGACAATGGCCCAGTAAATCCCGGCAGGGATATTGGAAAAGCCGTGTTCCGGGCCTTCCACCACGTACATAAGGCTGCCGAAAATGACCAGAACTGTGGTGATAAAAAAGAAAAACACGGCGATTTTGTGCCGTGAGCCGGAAACCGCGGTAATCAGCAGTTGCGCTTGTTGGGTGTAACGCACCAGTTTTAATACCCGAAAAACCCGCAAAATCCGCAGAATGCGAATGACCAGCAAATTGTGCGCGCCATCCACAAACAGGCCCAGATAGGTAGGGATAATCGAGAGCAAGTCAATGACACCAAAAAACGAAAAAACATAGCGGATGGGACGGCGGATGGAAATGAGCCGGACCACGTATTCGATGGTGAAGGTAATGGTAAAAAACCATTCCAGCGCGTAAAAAATCCGGCCATAGCGCAAATGAAGTTCATCCACGCTGTCAAGGATAATCACCAGCACGCTGGCGGTGATGAAGACAATCAGCAGGACATCAAACAGCTTGCCGGCCGGGGTGTCTGCGTGATAGATGATTTTGAACAACGTGTCGCGCCAATTGCGCGCCTTGGGTCTTTCTTCTGCCATGCGGGGCTCTCATACTGCCTGGCGGGCATCATACCGCAGCGTCTGGCGGGATAAAAGTCTGGCTCCAACCCCGCTGCTGGCTGTTTTCCGCCCGGTGGTAGTATTAGAGTTAATGCTCTAGTGTTCTTTTCTATACTGCAACAAACCGTTTGCAAACCCCGTGGAAGCCCTGACCCATGAGCCATTGCGCCGAAGCCATCGATACCTTGTTTGAACGTCTCTGGCAACAGTATACTGCCATCAATCCGCAAGCCCAGGTGATCCATGACTTGCTGGCCCGCCGGGGCGAGCAAGTGGTCAATGACCATATCGCCTTGCGGACATTCAATACATCCAAGTTGGGTATACCAACACTGGCCCGGGTATTTGAGCGTTTGGGCTATGTGCGCGCAGGTGAATATGCGTTTGAAGACAAAAAGCTGGACGCCATTCACTTGCAGCATAACCATTTTCCCAGCCGCTACCCCAAGGTGTTTATCAGTGAGTTGCGGGTGCAGGCGTTTTCTCCGGCCTTTCAGCAGCTGGTGCATGCGCTGGACGCCCAGGTCGAGGAAAGCTGGCTGAATCAGCATGACTTCGTTGCCCGGGGGCGGCCCTGGAACTTGTCCATCGACGATTACCTATTGCTCAAGGCCGAAAGCGATTATGCCGCCTGGCTGGCCTCGCTGGGTTATATGGCCAACCATTTCACGGTGTCGTTGAATCACCTGCTGACTTTCTTTGAGCTGGAGACGCTTAACCATTTTGTCAAGAAAAACGGCTTTGTGCTGAACAATACCTGCGGTGAAATCAAGGGTACACCGGCCCAACTGCTTGAGCAATCTGCCACCGTAGCCAGCGAAACCCGTGTGACATTCAGCGACGGCGAGCGCACTGTGCCAGGCTGTTTTTACGAGTTTGCGAAACGCTATCCGCAAGCAGATGGCTCGCTTTATCAGGGCTTCATTACCGCTAACGCCGATAAAATTTTTGAAAGCACCAGCCACATGGCCGCCACGCCTTCGTTAGCGGAAGACGCCGTAGCCTGAACTCCTTATCGATGCGGACAAAAAAACCTTAACCGGCAGCAACCGCCCGGGTAAAATGTCGGCCTGTTGTTTTTGTGCCTGTGCAAGGAGACTGTTGTGACCGACCATTCCCGTTCCGTACTGGATTTTTTCCGCGAGATTGCGGCCATTCCCCATTGTTCGCATCAAGCCGATGGGCTGAAAGACTGGTTGCTAGCAACCTGCGAGTCCCTGGGCTATGAAATCAGCACCGACGCGGCGGGAAACATCATGGCGCGCTCCCGTCTTGCCAACCCGCCCAAAGTGACTCTCCAGAGCCACTACGACATGGTTTGCATCGGGGAGGCGCCCCACCTGCAATTGGAAGAAAAAGACGGCTGGCTATCGGCCCGTAACAGTTCGCTTGGTGCGGACAATGGCATGGGCATCGCCATCAGTCTGTACCTGATGCAAAATGGTGCCAATATTGACGCCCTGTTTACTGCCAATGAAGAAGTGGGCTTGCTGGGCGCCAATGACTTGCAAATGCCGGTTCGCACACCCTATATGCTCAACCTGGACAGCGAAGATGAAGGCGAAATTTGCATTGGCTGTGCCGGAGGCGTGGATATTTTTGCGCACAAAAAGCTTCAGCGCGAACCATTGCCCGCCCATTGGGAATTGCACACCCTGACGGCCAATTGCCCCGGTGGCCACAGTGGCGTCAATATTGACGATGACATTCCTTCGGCCATTATGGAGCTGGCCCGGGTGTTGGCGGCCAACCCCCAGGCGCGGTTGGTGCGGTGGTCCGGCGGCGAACGCATTAACGCCATCCCGCGGCATGCCGAGGCCGTAATCGCCTTGCCGCCAGGACAGCAACCGGCAGTGAACAACCCCTGGGTTGAACATCATCGTGGGGGAAAAGCAGAAACCCCTGAAGTTATCATTGATGACCGGCGCTTGGTTGACGCCATCCACGGCTTTGCCCATGGGGTGCGCGGCTGGAACAAGGCACTGAATTTACCCCAGGATTCCATTAACCTGGCGGATATCAATACCACGGCTGGAGACAAGGGCGATGAAGTGCGCGTGTCCTTGTCGGCGCGTTCCATGTCCAACCAAGGGTTGCACAATCTCAAAGCGCAAACCCTGAGCTATTTTCGCGCGCATGATTTTGCGTTGCACACCGATGGCAAATACCCGGCCTGGAAGCCGGATATTAACGAGTTTTCCCATATTGTCCGCACTGTCTATCGCCAGTATGTACCAAAGGCGGACTTTGCCGGGATTCATGCCGGTCTGGAGTGTGCGGTGTTTGCCGAGAAATTTCCCGAGCTTAAAATTACCAGCATCGGTCCCACCATCGTTGAGCCACATTCCGACCGTGAACGGGTTGACCTGGCCAGCGTTGAAAAACTGACCCAGGTGGCAGCCGACATTGTCCGGCATGTGGAGAATGATTTGTAGTGGATACCGGGGCGTCATCCAGAAACAAACAGTACCACCTATGAACGCATCATAGTGGGTGTATCTTGTCGATAATGGTTTTGTGGGCTTGAATTTTTTGGTCGGTATAGTTCACCACATCGGCAATCACCACTTTTTGTAAGGCGTGAATAAAGTTTTCCATAAAGGTATAGTCTGGAGTGCCTTCAGCGGTGATGGGGAGTTTTATGACTGTGTTTTTTAATTCAATTTTAGTCGCTTTAGCATTATAGGAATATTTTTGAGTAATAACTTTTCTTATTGCTGAAATAAGAAAGTGAGCTGTGAATCTATTGAGGTTATCAGATTGCAATACACTGGTCGCTCCATGTCCATCTTTTAAATAGAACGGCGTTTCAAGGTAGATGATATTCTGATTGTTTGAGTGTATCAGAATTGTTGGTTTCCCCTTTTTATTATTTAGAACGCTGTCTTGAAGATGACAATATTTAATAATGCCATTATTGATTGTAGCTTGTCCATAAAATGGGTATTTTCCATCTTTTGATGTACTTAAATCTTTAAGGTAAAGAGGGTTTAACTCCGAAATATTTTTTTGCCAAACAAGGATATCCCCCAATCTAAACTCTCCCCACTGAACTGTCTCCAGTTGTGCAAGGGTGGCTTGCTCTTCTGGTGTGAGGTGAGTGTCTTTTAGTCCAGTGGTTTTTAGGTACGCTTCCAGCTCCGCTGTCCGCTCCGCTTCCAGCTCCGCTATAAAGCTTTCCATAAAGGTATAGTCTGGAGTGCCTTCAGCGGTGATGGGGAGTTTGATTTGTGTTTTCTTCATTGAATCACGATTAAATTTGCTCCCATAACTATATTTTGATGAGGTTGCTATTCTGCTTGCTGAAATGATAAACATTGCAATATTTCTGTTAAAGTGATCAAATTTTGGCATTAGATGTTGAATGTGCGAATAGCCGATAAAATCATGTTGTTGGTAAAACATCGTTTCTGCCCCCATTGTGGTATCAGAGCATGTGAGGGAGTTACCGATATTATTTGGTGGAAGATTAGAGTACCCCATAACACCATTATTAACTGAAGAGTTGGAGATTAATGGGGCGTGTCCTTTTTCAGAGATAATCTCATCATTTTTTAATTTATAATATTTAGTCGGGTTTATTTCAAACAAATCCCCCAATCTAAACTCCCCCCACTGAACCGTTTGTAGTTTTTGGTTGAGTGGGGTTAGGGCTTTCCCGCTGTGTTTCCTGTGCCTTGTTGTTTGAGTAGGTTGCTCACTTCCCAAGCGAGATAGTCGGCAACGGTTTTTTTAAAGTCTTCTATTGTGGGTTGGGTGTCGATGATCTTGTGTTGGTCAAAGTTCCAGTCAGCACCGCTGTCGCTAATAAAGTCTTCAACGAAAATATCGCTCACCTCCCAGTCGGCATCAAGGCGTGCGGCGTGGCCTGCTTTGTAGAGTTTAATGATGTCTTTATAGCGGGCAGAGGGGTTGTCAATCTCTTGAATGCCTCGTTTGGTGCGTTTGTAGCCGTCATTGCGAAAGTCGATAAATTTAACGGGTTTGTCAAAGTCATGGGGGGTGTGGGCTTGAAAAATATAGATGCTGGTTTGCACGCCTGCCATGGGCATAAAGAGGTCGGTGGGCATTTTGATGCTCGCCAATAGGGTATGCTTTTTTAGCATGGCTTTATTGGTGTCTATGGCTTTACCAGAGCCTGCGGAGTCTTGAATAATAATGGCACCTAGTCCGCCTTTTTGCATTTTGTCGAGTCCAAAACTGATAAAGGGCATGCCGTTTTCTTTGAAGCTAAAAGGCGGGTTGAGCAGTAGGCGGTCGGCGCAGAAGTCGGTATAGAGGCTTTCGGGGGTTTTGAAGGTGTTGCCTTTGTGAATATTGGCGCTGCCATCGCCTCGCAGAATCATATTGGTGGCGGCTAGGGTGAACATTTCGGCATTGAGTTCAACGCCAAGCAGTTGGTGTTGTTTAAGCGTTTTGATTTTTTGTTCGGCTTGGCGGGTGTGTTTGCCGTATCTTGATTCGGCATCTTGAATCATCAGTTCCATTGCGGAAATGAGAAAGCCTGCCGAACCTGTGGCTAAGTCCATCACTTTAGAGTCTTGGTTGACATTGAGCAGGCTTGCCATCATCTTGGTAATGTAGGGCGGGGTGAGCACAATGCCGATTTCTTTACCATCGCCTAGGGCGTATTTTAAAAACTCAGAATACATCTCTCCCATAATGTCTAGATGCCCTGCCATGGCATCAATGGAGAGGAAGATATTGTGGTAGATAAAACTGAAAATTTGTTTATTAACGCTGGCGTGTCCTTCTATCAGCTTTGAGACCTCTTTGTCGAGTTCGGTGAGTTCATCTCGCTGGGTGTCTTTGGAGATTTCGCAGAAGCTGGCGAGCATCAGACTTTGCTTTTCGGCTGGAATCTGGCGGGCAATGAGGAATTCTTTAATTTGATTGACGATTTGTACGCCGTCTCGTTTTGAGTCGGTTTGAATGCCTTTAAGGTCTTCGGGGGTGAGCCCGTCTTGGATTTTTTGACAATCCAGTTAAGCCACTTTTTTCATTTCCAATAATTTCTGTTCATAGTCGCAGGGGCTCATGTAGTCCAAATAGGAATGCAGTCTCTGCGTGTTATAGAACATGGTGATGTATTCCAGTATGTCCTGCTGTGCTTCATGGCGAGTCTGGTAGTGTTGCCATTGCACCTGTTCCTGCTTCAGGCTGCCAAAGAAGCTCTCAACGACCGCGTTATCCCAACAATCGCCCTTGCGGCTCATACTGCCTTTAAACCCGTGAGCCTTGAGCAGTCGCCGGAAGGCCTTGCTGGCATACTGCGAGCCCCGATCCGAATGATGGATCAAACCGGCCTGGGGCCTGCGTCGCCAGATGGCCATCTTCAGTGCATCACAAACCAATTGGGTTTTCATGCGTGAACTCATGCTCCAGCCAACGACCTGGCGTGAGCACAGGTCGATTACGACAGCCAGGTACAACCAGCCTTCCTGTGTCCAGATATACGTCACATCAGAGGCATAGACCCGGTCGGTTTGTGCCACATCAAACTGACGTTCCAGCAGGTTGTCAAACACAGGATGCTTGTGATGACTGTCTGTCGTCACTTTGAACTTCTTGCGCTGTCGGGCCTTTACCTCAGCTTCTCTCATCAATTTTCTTGCCTTGTGACGGCTGACAGGATAGCCCAATGTATTCAGGGTCTTTTTCATCCGCCGACTGCCGTAGCTATACCTTGAGCTCTCAGCAATAGCTTTTACCCGGTCCAGCATTTCCTGATGCGCTGGATCGTCCGGCCTGTTGTTCTTCCGTGCCCGATAGCTGTAATAACCATTGCGTGTCACACCCAATACCCTGCACTGCAGGCTGATAGGCCAGGTATTCTTATGCCGGGTGATGAACGAATATTTCACTTCGTTTCTGCTGCAAAGAATACCGTCGCTTTTTTTAAGATGTCTTTCTCCATCTGCAATCGCTTCACCTGGGCCTTGAGCTTCTTGATCTCCTCCTGCTCAGGGGTCAGCTT
>JALSHI010000063.1 GCA_026982315.1 Lysobacterales bacterium | reverse complement strand
TTGAGCCCTGGAGTTCCAGGGATGAGCGATGGCGGCCAACAGGGAAAGGAAAAGACACAGTGTGCTGTTTGTGCGAAGCACCCATGTTTGCCGGTGCGCATACAGGGGCTTTGTGGAGCTGGGGGGTAAGTACTTCATGTTGTTTTACAAGATACCCAATACAAAACAGGCTATCAATTTTTAGTGAGCTTGTCAATAGACTGTTGGCCAGTCGAGTTTGGGTGGGTTGTGCCCGGCGAGTGTGAGCGAGGAACGATTTGTCAGGCAGGCGCAAAATAGTGGATGGGCGCTCTGCGGGATACGGGTATTTTGTGCATCGCCGTGAATAGGTTCTGCCCATAACAGGCATATCCAAACCATGACTAATGGCTGGTGTGGTGGTCATGTGCATGATGTATTATGCTCGAATCCATCCATATTGCTGCCGGACTATTGCCGGGTTTACCAGAATGACAGGGAGTTGCCATGCAACAAAAGATTGCCAATCCTCCAAATGCGAAAATCACCGGGAAAACAAAGGCGTCACGTTGGAAGCAATTTGCGCCAGTGGCGGTGATTGTTGTTGTCACCATGGTGTTGTTTTCGGGCCTGATGGCGCTGAAAAAACCACCGGAGAAGAAAGCGCGGGTCAAAACCGGCTATCTGGTGGAAACCCGGCAGGTGTTTCCCGAAGATGTACAACTGCAAGTGGCGTCCCAGGGCGTGGCGAAGGCCAAGCGCCAGATTTCTCTGGTGGCCGAAGTATCTGGCAAAGTGCGGCGGGTGGCGGATCATTTTGCACCGGGGGCCACCTTTGATGCCGGCGATGTTCTGATTGAAATTGACCCGGCTGATTATGAGGTGGCGGTGCAACGCGCGGAAGCGGCTGTGGCTCAGGCTCAAGCCAAGCTGGATCTGGAGCAAGCCAAGTCCGAAGTGGCCCGGCGCGACTGGAAAAAATACGGTAAAAAAGGCCAGCCCTCGCCGTTGGTGTTAAATCTGCCCCAGGTGGCCAGCGCCAAAGCGGCTCTGGAATCCGCCAAGGCTGACTTGAAAAAGGCTCTGCGCGACCTGGAGAAAACCCGTATCAAGGCGCCGTTTGGCGGCATTGTGTTACAAAAAAATGCAGATATTGGCCAGTTTGTCACGCCTGGGGCCAACCTTGGCAATATTGCCAATTCCGATGTGGCTGAGGTGCGCTTGCCACTGACCGATGAAGAACTGGCCATGCTGGATGTGCCCCGGCTGTTGAATTCGCAAGAAGCGATGGTGCAGTTTGCCGTGGAATGGCCAGTGCCGGAGACCGTGCCTGCCGGTTTGTGGCGGGGTGTGGCCCGCCGAGTGGAAGCCCAGCGCGAACAAAGCACCTTGCTCAACTATCTGGCAGTAGACATTCAGGACCCCTTTTCCTTGTTGGAAGAAAACCCGGCCGCGCCCTTGAAACTTAATACTTTTTTGCAGGCGCGCATTCCCGGCAAAACCTTGCACCGGGTATTCCGTATTGAGCGTTCCTTGCTGGTGCGTGGTGACGAGCTGAACATTTACAAGCCGGACAATACACTGGAAATTCGCCCGGTGCATGTGCTTTACCGGGACAAGCAATATGCCTATATCGACCGTGGTCTCAAGCCCGGGGAACGGATTATTCTGACACCCATTGTCTCCCCGTATAACGGCATGCGACTGCGCCGGACGGATGACGTGGTGGACGATCCGCCGGCAGCCAGCGCTTCGGCGGCCTTCTTCTCGCCAGTTGTCACCCGCCAGGGGGCGCCGGTATGAAAAGCTGGCGCGCAGGCATTATTTACTGGTTCGCCAATAACCCGGTGGCGGCCAATTTGCTGATGGTGGTGATTATTGTGCTGGGGCTGTATTCCGCGCTGACCATCCGTAAGGAAATGTTTCCACCCACTGAGGTGAATGTCGTGACGGCAACGGCCGTTTATCCGGGCGCGGCGCCCCAGGAAGTGGAAAAGGGCGTCTGCCAGAAAATGGAAGAGGCGGTAACCGGGACCGAAGGAGTGGACAAGATAACCTGTTTTGCCCGCCAGAATGTAGGCACATTACAGGTAGACGTCAAAAGCGGCTACGATGTTAACGAGGTCAAGGATGAAGTTAAAAACCGCATTGATGCGATTAACTCCTTTCCCCGGGATGTGGAGAAACCCCGCATCAGCACGGTGCGTATTTCCCAGCCGGTCTTGTGGCTGGCGGTGCATGGCGATCTGGATGAAAAAGGCTTGCTGGACCTGGCCAAGGATGTTCGCGATGAAATTATCAGCCTGCCCAATGTGTCTTCTGCCGATGTGGTGGGCGCGCGGGCTTTTGAAATCGCCATTGAAATCCCTGAAAAAAACCTGCGTAAATATGGCTTGAGTTTTGATGCAGTGGCGCAGGCCATTCGGGCTTCATCCCTGGATTTGCCAGGCGGCGCCATTAAAAGCCAGCAGGGCGATATTCTTATCCGGTCCACCAACCAGGCCTATTATGGGGGCCAGTTTGCCGATATTGTGGTGCGCAGTCTGCCGGATGGCGGCCGTTTGACCCTGAAGGACCTGGCGGTCATCAAGGATGGCTTTGAAGAACGCAGTGGCTATTCGGAATTTGATGGCAAGCCCACCATGTCCATCCGCGTTAATTCCGTGGGGGATGAGGACGTGCTGGCCATATCCGATGACGTGAATCGTTATGTCGACCAATTGAATCGGCGCTTGCCAACCAATGTGCGTGTAGATGCCTGGGGCGATATTTCCCATTATGTCCGCGGGCGGCTGGACATGATGACTGGCAACATGATGATGGGCGCGGTGTTGGTATTGTTGATTCTGACCCTGTTTTTGCGGCTGAAAGTCGCCTTTTGGGTCATGGTCGGTCTGCCGGTGGCGTTTTTGGGCGTGTTTATGATGATGCCTTGGCTGGATATCTCCATCAATATGTTAAGTCTGTTTGGTTTTATTTTGGTGTTGGGCATCGTGGTGGACGATGCCATCGTGATTGCAGAAAGCGCTTATGCGGAAATTCAGACCAATGGGCACTCGCTGGAAAATGTGGTGCGAGGCGCGCAGAAGGTGGCGCTGCCGGCCACTTTCGGGGTTTTGACCACCATTGCGGCATTCGCGCCCATGCTGTTCGTGGGGACAGTGTTCGGTTCGTTTTTTGAAGCCATTGGCTGGGTGGTCATCCTGGCATTGTTCTTTTCCCTCATCGAGTCCAAGTTCATTTTGCCGGCGCATCTGGCGCATATGAAATTGACGGATGTGGGCACGGACAGACCTGGTCGTCTGTTGCGTATCCAGCGGCGTGTTAATGGTGTCCTGGAACAGTTTGTGAGCCGCCGCTATTTGCCAGGTTTGCGTTGGGCCATTGGTCGCCCGGGTGTCACGCTCACGGCTTTTGTGGCTGTTTTTGTGCTGTCTATCGGTTTGGTGCAAAGCGGTCTGGTGCGCTTTGTGATGATGCCGGACTTTGCAGCCGATTTTATTCAGGCAAACCTCAAAATGGTGGAAGGCACACCGGAAGAAAAAACCTTAAAAGCCATGGAGCGAATTAAAACCGCCCTGCTGAACATTGACCGGGAGTACAGTCAGAAAGTCGGCAAGGATCACGGTGCAGTGGTCAAGCACTTGTTTGCCTTTACCCGCAGCCAGACTGAAGGGCAAATGGTCGCCGAACTGGTCAAGGACGAAGAAGCGGTCATTACCGGTAATGAAGTGGTGCGCTTATGGAAACAGAAAGTGGGTGATATTCCCGGTGTTTCGCATTTGACCATTGGCGGGGCCACAGGCCCGGGTCAGGGGCCGGATATCAGCCTTAAACTGGTGGGCAACAATTTGGATGAATTGCGCCAGGTGGGCCAGGCCATCATGGAAAAATTGCGGACTTACGATGGCGTTTCCGATGTGCAAAGCTCCCTGGAATCCGGCAAACTGGAAGTACAGCTTAAATTAAAACCGCTGGGACGCAACTTGGGTCTGACCCAGCGCGATCTGGCCAGCCAGGTCCGGCAGGCCTTTTACGGCGAAGAAGTGCAGCGGATTCAGCGCGATGATGATGAAGTCAAAGTGATGGCGCGTTTGCCACGCAACGAGCGCGAAACCATCGCCACCTTGATGGGCCTGCGCGTGCGTTCCCCCCAAGGAGCCCAGGTGCCTTTAGCCATGGTGGCGGAAGCCAGACTGGAGGAAGCCAGCGATGATATCGAACGGGTTGATCGCAAGCGCGCAATGCGTATCACCGCCGATGTGGACATATCCCAGGCGGATCCCCAGGCCATTATCAGCGAACTGCAACGCCATTATATTCCCCGGTTACTGGAACAGCGTCCCAGTGTCAAGCTGGGCCTGGATGGTATCAGCAAGGAGCTACAGAATTTGATGCTGGGTCTGGCCAAGGGGTTTGCTCTGGCTTTATTACTGATTTATCTGTTGATGGCGATTCCGCTGAAATCTTATGCCCAGCCGTTGCTGATTATGTCGGTGATTCCTTTCGGCATTGTTGGCGCCATTGTCGGCCACTTGCTCACGGGTCAGACTTTCAGCATGATGTCGATTTTTGGTGTGATCGCATTGGCTGGCGTGGTGGTGAATGACTCTCTGGTGATGGTGGACTTTGTCAACAAGGCTCGCACAGCCGGTGATAACGTGGTGCATGCGGTGCTGGCCGCTGGTAAACAGCGTTTTCGCGCCATTTTGCTGACTTCGCTGACCACTTTTGTGGGCCTGATTCCAATTTTGCTGGAAAAGTCCCTGCAGGCCCAGGTGATTATTCCCATGGCCATCTCCCTGGCGTTTGGCATTTTGTTTGCCACTGTGATTACGCTGGTGCTGATTCCGGTGCTTTATGTCATGCTGGCTCGCTGGAAAGGCGAAAGCGTCACCACAGAAAGGCTGGATCAGGCTTATCGGCAAGTGGAGCATGAAGACGCATCATCTGCTTGATGTCCGGGTTTCAGTCAATTCGCCCGTTAAAAATCCGCATATACAAGGGAGAAGCGCCGCGCCAGTAGAGCAATTGCGCTGGAGTGGTTACATTCCACACGGCCAGATCGGCATGAAACCCCGGGGCGATCTGGCCGCATGTCTGTTCGCGGCCCAGAGCCCGGGCCGCATGTGTGCAGGCCCCGTTCAGAGACTCTTCCGGAGTCAGTCCAAATAGCACGCAGGCCATGTTCAGGCAGGTTAACAGGGAGGTGTTAGGGGCGGTACCCGGGTTGCAGTCGGTGGCCACGGCCATGGGCACTTGCCATTGACGCAAGGCGGCCACTGGGGGTTTTCGGGTTTCGCCCAGGCTGTAAAACGCATAGGGTAACAACACCGCCACGCTGCCGGCTCGGGCCATGGCTTTGACGCCTTGAACCGAGGTGTATTCCAGGTGATCAGCGCTCAGGCCACAGTATTCGGCGGCCAGGGCGGCCCCACGCATATCGGAAAGCTGGTCTGCATGCAGTTTGACCGGCAGGTTATGGCGTACCGCGGCATCAAAGATTTTCCGTGTTTCCTCGGGCGTAAAACCAATGTGCTCACAATAGGCATCCACGGCGTCGGCCAGTTGTTCCCCGGCAATGCGTGGAATCATTCTTTGACACAACCAGTTGACATAGCCTGCACGGTCATGGGCATATTCCGGCGGCAGGGCGTGGGCGCCCAGGAATGTGCGGCTGATTCGTACGGGCAGGGATTCTTCCAGACGTTTTGCCACCTGCAGCATTTTGATTTCACTGGCTTCATCCAGGCCGTAGCCGGATTTGATTTCCACAGAGGTCACACCCTCAGCCATCATGGCCTCGAGACGGGCCGCGGCCAGGTCAAGCAGTTCTGCTTCGCTGGCTGCCCGGGTGGCTTTGACCGTGGCCAGGATGCCGCCGCCGGCCCTGGCGATGTCTGCATAACTGGCCCCGTTAAGGCGTTGCTCAAATTCACCGCTGCGGTCACCGGCAAACACCAGATGCGTGTGGCAGTCAATCAGACCGGGGGTTACCAGTCGTCCGCCCAGGTCGCAAATGTGCAAGTCGGTTGCGGTCTGACACCAGTCTGGAGGCAGTTGGTCTTCAGAACCTGCCCACTGAATGGTGCCATTGTCAATGGCAATGGCGCCTTTTATCAGCCCGTAAGGTTCGCCATTGTCCTGCAGGCTGGCGATGTGGGCGTTTTTTAACAACAAACGGGTGCGGGAAGAAGCGGCCATAAATTTTTAACAAAAAAGCAGCGTATAATGATAGGCCATACTCACCCCTGGATGCCAGTTTTTCATGAGCCGTTCTCAACGATTTTTTCATGCGGCCGCCTTGCAGGTGGATGGCCACTGGTTGCCCAATGCGCGGGTGGCTGTGGATAATCAAGGGCGTGTTATCAGCGTGCATGCCAATCAGCCGCCGCATGTCGGGGATATCCGTTGTGGCTGGCTGATTCCGGCCATGGCAAATGCCCATTGTCACGTCTTTCAACGCGCCATGGCCGGTCAGGCCGAGTTTCGCCTGGGCGAACATGATGATTTCTGGAGCTGGCGGGAGCGCATGTACGCACTGGCCAATGGCATTACGCCCGATGAGTTATATGACCTGGCTTGCTGGGCCTATGCGGACATGCTGGCTCATGGTTACGTGCATGTGTGCGAGTTTCATTACTTGCATCGCAGTGGCCCGCATAACCGTGATACCACGGCCATGGCAGAAGCTGTCCTGGCGGCTGCCCAAGCCACCGGAATTGGCTTGACCCTGCTACCGGCGCTTTACCGGCGCAGCGGTTTTTGTGATGATAGCCTGTCCCCTGCACAACAGCGATTTGGATTATCCGTCAGGGAATATCTGGCCATGCTGGATTATCTGCAGGGCCGGCTCCGTGGCAATCAGCGGCTGGGGGTGTGTTTTCACAGTTTACGGGCTGTTTCGCTGGGCGATATGCAAGCGGTATTATCGACAGTCCCTGAAGACTGGCCGGTGCATGTGCATATTGCTGAACAGGTGGCGGAAGTTCGGCAGTGCCAGCAGGCGCTGGGCCAGCGTCCAGTGGAATGGCTGTTACAGCATTTGCCGGTTGACCACCGTTGGAGTCTGATACATGCCACGCACATGAACACCATGGAAACACGTGCGCTGGCTGCCAGTGGCGCCGTAGCGGTCCTGTGCCCCAGCACGGAAGCCAATCTGGGTGATGGCGTTTTCCCTTTTCCGGAATACCAAGCCGCCGGTGGCCGTTATGCAGTGGGCTCGGACAGCAACGTGACGCTGAATCCTGCCTGCGAATGCCAATGGCTGGAGTATGGCCAGCGCTTGCAGCATCAACGTCGGGTTGTGGCCGGTGAGACCACTGATATTCGGCCTGCCAAAGCCATTCACGCCGGTGACGCCTTGTGGCTGACTGCCATGCGTGGCGGCTGGCAGGCCAGTTGCGGCCATGCGCCGGCAGAAGGTTTGGTGGGACAAGTCGCCCACTGGCTGGAACTGGATGATGACAAATTGTTGCTGAAATACGCCAGTGAAGCTCAGCGACTGGATGCCTTTATGTTCGCCGCGCCGGACGCCATCAAGCGGGTGTGGCAAGCCGGCCGCTGTGTGGCTGAAGCCGGCCGGCCGGTGGCGGTAGAAACATGGCGCCGGCACGGGTTGTCCGCTTTCTCATCCCTGAAAAAACGGCAGCTCATCTAGAGGCATGCAGTTTCGGCCTTTTTTGCGCATCAATTGTACTTTCAAACGCCATTGATACCGAATTTTTTGGTAAAATTATCGGTTCCTTGCAAGAAGTGGCCTTAAAGGTTGCGCAAATTATCAGGAATAAATCATGGCACGAGTTACTGTTGAAGACTGTCTGGAAAAAGTCAATAACCGTTTTGAACTGGTTCTGCTGGCCGCCAAGCGCGCGCGCTTGATTGCCAATGGCCAGGAACCGCTGGTGGAAGAAGAAAACGACAAACCCACCGTTTTGGCCTTGCGCGAAATCGCCGAAGGCGTTATTGATGCCAAGGTGGTTGCGGAAATGGAAGCCGAGCAGAAACGGCATGAGGAACTGGAAGCCTGGAATGCTGTGGCTGAAAACCAGCGCCAACAAGAAGCGAACGACCTGGATCTGCCCCTGCCTCCTCTATGAGCGCAACGGCCGGTCAACACATGTTACTTGTGGCTGACCGACCGTGCAGGTGTCGCACGTGAGCACTCAACTACCTGACACCTGCACCCGCGACCATCCAGCCGTTCAGGCGGCCTGGAAAAACCTCCAGCGTAAGACCGGCTACCTGCCTGAGAGACACCGCCAGCGCCTTGAATCTGCCTTTCACTTTGGCGCCGAGGCGCATAAAACACAGTTTCGCAAATCCGGCGAGCCTTATATCACGCATCCATTGACTGTGGCGGCCATTCTGGCCGACCACCACATGGATATCGCCACCTTGTGCGCCGGTATTTTGCATGACACCATTGAAGACACCGAGGTCACCGCGAAAGACCTGGAGCGGCGTTTCGGAAAAACCGTCACACAGTTGGTGGAAGCGGTTACCAAACTCGACAAGCTCAAGTTTCGTAACCTGAAAGAGGCGCAGGCCGAAAGCTTCGTCAAGATGCTGTTCGCCATGGCCCAGGATATTCGCGTTATCCTGATTAAGCTGGCCGATCGCCTGCATAACATGCGGACCATCGAGGCCATGAGCGAGTCAGCCAAAAAGCGCATAGCCCGGGAAACCCTGGACGTCTTTGCGCCCATTGCGGAGCGCTTGGGGTTAAAACAGATCCAGCACGAAATGGAAGATCACGCCTTTCGCGCCCTGCACCCCAATGTGTTTGCCGAAATCAGCGAAAAAGTCCGGGAATTTACCGGCAAGCGCCAGCACATTATGGACGACGTCAAGCGGAAGCTGGCGCGGGAATTGCGCCATTCCGGGTTGCAGGCCAAGTTATTGGGACGACAAAAATCCATTTACAGCATTTGGCGCAAGATGCGCGAGAAAAACCGTCCATTTGAACAAATTTACGACATTTTCGGGGTGCGGATTATTGTTGACGAAGTCAGGGACTGCTATGTCACCCTGGGCATACTGCACAATTTGTATCCTCCCAACGAAAAAAGCTTCAAGGACTACATTGCCGTACCCAAGAGCAATGGCTACCAAAGCCTGCACACCGTGGTGACTGGTCCCTATGGCCTGATGCTGGAAGCCCAGATTCGGACCGAAAGCATGGATGTGGTGTGCGAAAACGGGGTGGCTGCGCATTGGTTGTACAAAAATGCGGATGCCGAAACCTCCAGCCGTTTAATGGCGGCCCGTAATTGGCTCAATAACCTGTTAAAGCTGCAAAAAGACACCGGCTCCTCCCTGGAATTCTACGAAAACATGAAGCGCGATCTCATCACCGATGAGATTTACGTGTTTACCCCCCGGGGCGATATTGTCCAGTTGCCGAAAAAATCCACCGTGCTGGACTTTGCCTATGCCATCCATACCGACGTGGGTAATCATGCAGTGGCGGCGGAAGTCAACAATGCACCGGCTTCCCTGAAGCAAAAACTGCATACCGGTCAAACCGTCCGGATTGAAACGGATCCCCATGCGCGGCCCAAAACGGAATGGCTCCAGGTGGTGGCCACCAGCAAGGCGCGCACGGCCATTCGTCAGGCCCTCAAGCAGGTGCGTGATGAGGAAGCCATTCTGGTGGGTCACCGGATGCTGGACCGGGCGCTGGATACCTATGGCTATTCCTTTGAAAAGCTGGACAAGCGCTCCATTCGCCGTGTGCTCAAGGAATATCGTTTCGACAGCATGGACGACCTGCTCAAATCCATCGCTTTGGGTGAGCAACTGCCCTCACTGCTTGCCCGGAAATTATTGCCTTTGCTCAAACAACGGGGGCTGGGACAGGATTATGTCCCCAAGGAAGCTTTGAAAATCACAGGCGATGAAGGCAGTATTGTTCACTATCCAAACTGCTGCCAGCCTGTTCCGGGCGATGCCATTGTCGGTTATTTGAGTCCATCCAAGGGCATCGTGATTCACCGTGACGAATGCCCCAACATTGAAGAACTGCAAAAAAATCCCGAGCGCATGGTGGAAGTGAAGTGGGATCGGCAAAACCGCGGAACTTACCGCAGCACCCTGGAGCTGGATGTGATTAACAAGCCCGGCGTCCTGGCAAAGCTGGCAGGTGCCACCGCGGAAATGGGCACAAATATCGAAAGTGTCCGCCAGGTGGATCGGGACGGCGATTTTACGGGACTGGAGTTCGTGGTCAGCGTGCGTCACCTGCAAGAGTTGGAGTCCATTTTGCGCAAGTTACGACACTATCCGGAAATGTTACGCGCTGAGCGCAAGCGCCTCTGACAGTTCTCTGGCTTTACCTGTGCCTGCAGGCCGTTTTATACTGCCCCTATTGTGAGGGGGGGCATAAAAGAAAAGAGGACACCCGATGAACAAGCACATTATTCAGACAAAAACCGCGCCAGAGGCCATTGGCACTTATTCCCAGGGCGTGGTCTACAATGGCATTCTCTATACGTCCGGACAAATCGCCCTGGATGCAGAAACAGGCGTTTTGGCCCACAAAGACGCCGCAAAGCAGATCCGCCAGGTGTTTCTCAACCTGGCTGCTCTGGCCGAAGCAGCGGGCACCCGCTTGCAAAACACCATCAAGCTGAATGTTTATTTGCAGGATTTAAGCCATTATGATGCCGTCAACAGCATTATGGCAGAATTTTTTGACCCGCCTTATCCGGCCCGGGCCGTCGTGCAAGTCGCGGCATTGCCGCGGGATGCGCTGGTGGAAATGGACGCCCTTATTGCTGTGGAAGCATAAAGAGACCCGGCGACAGCCGTCGGGATATGCTTTTCTTTTCCGCGTGTACTGGTGGAATTAACTCGACTCAAGGGCATTGGCCAGGCCCAGGCGGCCAAATTCGCCAGTCTGGGGATTCAACGGGTTGAAGACCTGCTGTTTCACTTGCCCTTGCGGTATGAAGATCGCACCCGCTTGTACCCGCTGGACAAGCTGGTCTTCGGTCAGCCAGCCATGGTGGAGGGGCGCGTGCTGCGGCGTTACACCACAAACACAAGACGGCCGATCCTGGTGTGTGAAATCACAGATGGCAACGCCACGCTGGCCTTGAAGTTTTTCCGCTTCTACCGCTCCCAGTCCATTAAGATGCAGCCGGGCACACTCATCCGGGCTTACGGTGAGGTGCGCCCGGGAATGGGCATGCCGGAAATGTTGCATCCTGAATATCAGCATATTGGCCAGCGGCCACCGCCATTGGCGAATTATTTGACGCCAGTGTATCCAAAAACCGATGGTTTGAGCCAAAAGGCCGTGCAGCGCGCAGTCTCCCAAGCCATGGACTGTTTGCAGCAGGGCCGCCTGGTATTGACTGACTATCTGCAACAGGCCGAAGTGTTACCGGCTGACATGCCGGATTTGCTCACCGCCTTAAACGGGATTCACCGGCCGCCTGCGGACACGGATATCACCACCTTGCTGTCCGCCACTCATCCGCACCGGCAGCGGCTGGTTCTTGAGGAAATCATTGCCCACGTGCTGGCCATGAAAAAACTGCGGCGCACTGTTCAGTCCCGCCAGGCGCCGGTATTGCATCTGCCAGAGTCCGATTGGCAGGCATTCCAGCAGCGCCTGGGCTTTTCCCTGACTGCGGCGCAACAGCGGGTTATTGCAGAGGTCCGGGCGGATCTGGCCAGAAATGTGCCCATGCAACGATTGGTGCAAGGTGATGTGGGCAGTGGCAAAACCGTGGTGGCAGCAGCGGCCATGATGACCGCTCAGGCGGCAGGCAAGCAGGCCGCCTTGATGGCGCCCACCGAGTTGCTGGCCGAACAACATGCGGCCAGTTTGACGCAGTGGTTTGCGCCAGAGGACGTGGTGTTTTTATCCAGTGGCCTGAACGCGGCTCAGCGCCGCACGGCAATGGCGCGCATTGCAGCCGGTGTGCCTCTGGTGGTGGGCACCCACGCCCTGTTTCAGGATGCGGTTCAGTTTTCTGATCTGGTCCTGGTGGTGATTGACGAACAACACCGTTTCGGGGTGCATCAGCGTCTGGCTTTGCGCCAGAAGGGGCCCCATGGGGAACACAGTCACATGGCCCACCAGTTAATCATGACCGCCACACCCATTCCCCGAACGCTGGCGCAAACCGCCTATGCCAATCTGGATGTTTCTGTCATTGACGAGTTGCCGCCGGGCCGCCAGCCTGTCACCACGCTCGTTTTATCCAATGAAAAAATGCCATTGGTGGCCGAGCGCATTCGCGCGGCGTGCGCCCGCGGTGAACAGGCCTACTGGGTGTGTACCTTGATTGACGAATCAGAGCTGATGCGAGCCCGGGCAGCCAGCGAGACCGCCGAGCAGCTGGCCCGGCAATTCCCCGATTTGCGTATTGGCCTGGTGCATGGCCGCATGAAAAGCGAGGAGAAAAACGCCGTTATGCGTCAATTCAAGGCTGGCCAAACCGACTTGCTGGTGGCCACCACGGTCATCGAGGTGGGTGTGGATGTGCCCAATGCCAGTTTAATGGTGATTGAAAATGCCGAGCGCTTGGGCCTGTCGCAATTACATCAGTTGCGTGGGCGAGTGGGGCGTGGCAACCGCCACAGCCACTGTGTGTTGCTGTATCAGTCGCCGCTGGGCGCAACCGCCAAAAAACGGCTGGAAACATTGCGGCGCACGCATGATGGTTTTGAAATTGCCCGGGTCGATTTGCAAATTCGCGGACCGGGTGAGGTGCTGGGTACCCGCCAGAAGGGCGCCTTGCAGTTTCGTGTGGCCGATGTGCAGCGGGACCAGACGGCCTTGCAGCAGGCTACGCTTCTGGCGCCGAAATTGTTACAGAAAAGCCCGGAGTTGGCTGACAAGCTGATTGCTCGCTGGCTACCACGCCAGGATGAGCTGGCCAATGCTTGAGGCGATACAAGCCAGACGAGTGTGTACTCTGTTTTCAGGGATACAGGCGCGCGCCGGTAATGCGTTCAAGCCCGGCTAAATCATGCCGGGATTCAATGGCTTGATAACCACGTTCATGGAATCGTTCCCGCACGGCCGCGCCTTGTGTGTGTCCGTGTTCCAGCCACACAAAGCCACCGTCAGCAAGATATTTCGGTGTCTGGTCAATAATTTCAAACAAGTCTGCCAAGCCGTGGTTATGGGCCACCAGGGCGTGCCTGGGTTCATGAGACAAGGCTTCCAAATGGCCATCATCCGGGGCGATATAGGGCGGGTTGCTGACAATCAGATCGAAAGGGCCGCAATTCATGGGGATGGCATCGAACCAGCATCCCTGGCAAAAATGCACCGACAAGCCCAGACGTTTGGCATTGTTGCGTGCGACGCCAAGCGCCTGGGAAGAGACATCGCTAGCCCAGACATCACATGCCGGGCATTGGGACTTGATGGCCAGGGCAATGGCGCCACTGCCCGTGCCCAAATCCAGAATACGCCTGGCCTTGTGGCGGTCGATGATCTCGATGGCTGTATCCACCAGGGTTTCGGTATCCGGGCGGGGTATCAGGGCATCCGGGCTTAGCTGTAAATCCAGGCCGTAAAACTCCTTGTGGCCGGTCAGATAGGCCAGGGGTTTTCCTGCGGCGCGCTGTTGCGTCAGCTGGATAAAAGTCTCTTGGATGGCTGGTCCGGGAATGTGTTCAGGCCAGGCATACAGCCAGCTTCGAGGCTTCCCCAATGCCATGGCCAGGAGTAATTCAGCATCCAGACGCGACAGCCCCCAGGTGTGGCAGGCCCGGTGCAGGAGGTTCTGGATACTGGCCGGTGGGGACGGGTCAAATGCCATGGCAGATGCGGCGGCGCAAAAGAAGGTTGTGAGCGGTTCGCACAGTCGTATACAAAAATAATGGCCACCATACTGGTGGCCGATTATGCTTTGTCAGGACTGGTAATCAGGCCCGGCTCTGTCAAAATGTGCTTTGAAAAGTGGTTCGTCCTTGATAGCCGGGGCGAAACTTTCAGTGAAAATGTGCTCATTGGCTGGCTGAGTCCGCTCAAAATGACCGGCAAAAAAGGTATCCTGGTCGGCAGGCTGCATGCCTTTTTGCCATTGGGGCGTCATCACGACCATGGCCAGTACCGCACAGGCCAGCCCCAACCCCAGCCAGCGGATTGGTTTCCACCAAGGATGGGACAACGGAGAAGTGTGTGCCAGTCGTCTGCCAATAGCTGTGCTCCAGGGCTTGAGACGATTGGCCAGTTTGAGGGCCTGACAGGCGAGAGCATCTTCAGCCAGTTTTTCGGCATAGGCAATGCGTCTGTCAGAGGCCGCCGGGGCGAGAAAAACAGCGTCCAGCGAAGCCTGGCCATTTCGTGTATGTTGCTGGAACAAGGCAGCCAACTCATCCAACTCATCCTGGTTGAGTGTCATGGTTGTCTGTTTTTTCGGGGTTGATTGCGTGTCAGTTGTCATATTCAATGCCCAATTCCTTGAGTTTGGCCTTCAAAGCGGTAAATGCCCGTTTGGAAAGGTTCTCGGCCTTATAAAACGACCAGCCGGTAATTTCACTGATTTCCTTGATGGAAAACCCCTGCAAACGCAGTTTGACTGCAGTGCGTCGGTTTTCGTTCAAGGTGTTAATCACGGCCATAATTTGCCGTACCTTCTCCTCACTGAAAATGTGCGCCTCCGGTGAAGCGGTGCTTGATTCCAGTTCGGCCCGGTGACAATCTTCATCGCCTTCATGGGGCAGTTTGGTTTCATTGCTGTGGCGTTGATTTTTGCGTGCCAGGTCGATAATGACATTGGCTGTCATTCTGTAAATATAAGACGCAGGATTGTCAATCTGCCGGTCATTTTTCAGGGTATTCCACAAACGAATACACACTTCCTGTTCGACATCATCGGCGGTGATACCAGGGATATTGGGACGGTGGGCGGCCACCGCCCGGACAATGAGTGTTTTATGTTCGTAAAAAAGGTGTTCGAGTTGTTTTTTGGTGCGCTTCATGATCCCCCTGCCAGCAAAATCCCCCGTGTATGACTCAGGCCGTGGCGCTCGCAGCTAGCGAGTAGTTTCGGCATGAGCGCGTGTATTACGCCTGCTGCTGCCGGCAATTGTAGTATGGAATGCAAGAGTGTCGCAACGCGACTGTCCGGCGCCTGGTAGGCATGGGGTTTATGTCCGCCACAGAGTATTTCCAGCGGGGTTAGGCCGTGACTATCCGGCTGGGTCAAGTCCAGATGATGTTGCAGAAGGAATTGAAAAAGCGCCTTGCCTGCGGGTAGATTGTGCTGAAACTCACAAGCCAGTGCCGCGCAATGAAGGGCGGTTCTTTTCTGTTTGTCTTGCACTGACAAGTCGGCGCCTTGCTGGTGCAAGGCCAGCAATTGATCCTCGCTCCATTGAGCAGCCGCCAGCAATACCAGCGGCACATTGCCTGGCCCGGTTCCGGAGGCATCGGCACCGTGCTTAAGCAAAAGCCGGCAGATCGTCCGTTGATTGGCCAGAATGGCAGCAGATAAAACAGTGCTGCCATTATTGGATCGGTGGTGAATATCCGCTTTTCGTTGCAGCAAGAAGGCCACGGTCGCGCGGTGACCGGCGCCGGCGGCACGAATCACGGCGGTGCAGCCTTGTTTGTCCACGGCGTTAATGTCCATGCCGTTAAGCAAAAGGCGGTTGAGTGTGCCCATATGGCCGCTGCGGGCGGCGGCAAACCAGGTTTTTAGGTCCTGTTCTTTGGGGGCGGGAGCCAAGGGAGTGGCAGTGGTGCGGACATGATTCTCCATCCTGTTTTTGCCTGAAGGTTTTATGGTTGCGGACATATGGGCTGTGGTAATGGCTTGTGTTGACTTTTTATTTTGTGCCGTGCTGTCAAAAAGCGGCAATTCGATTTGGCGTTGGCTGTTGATGTGCTTTTCAATGACCTCCAGCGCCTGTTTATGCTTTTGCTTGGCCAGTAACCAGGGGCTGACACCCTGATGATTCCGCTGTTCCGGGTCGGCCTGGTTGCCAAGCAGCATTTTAATCAGTGTCAGGTTGGGTTTTTTTGCGCGCATGGCGCACAGCAGCGCCGTATCGCCGTTGCCATCAGCGGCATTGGGCTGGGCGCCGGCCTTGAGCAAGGCGCGCACCAGGGCCACATGACTGGCTTCGGTGGCTTCCATCAGCGCGGTTCGGCCGGTTTGGTCGGCCTGGTTCACATCAGCCCCGCGGGCCAGCAGCCATTTGGTTTTTTTCAAGTGGCCCTGCAGACAGGCAGTGAGCAAGGCGCTGCGGCCATGAGCGTCCGTGTCATTCAGGGAACCGCCCAGTCTGGACAGGCAGAGCTCCAAACCTTCAGGGTCGTCTTTCTTGTTTTGGCTTGCCGCCAGCAAACAGGGAAGCCGTTGGCTGTTGACTGTGGCCAGTTGCGGGTATTTACGATGTAAATAGCGGGCTACACCCCATTGGCCGTGGCGCAAAGCCACTTGCAACAAGGTATGTCCCCGCGGGTTGCGGACATCCACGCTGGCGCCCTGGCGCAGGAGTGTTTTTACCTTGTCCAGCGGGCCATGGGCGCAGCAGTTCAGTAATTCTTCCGTGAAGTTCTTGGTCATTTCGACAACCTGTACAGTGCGCGGCCTATATTATCCCCTTAGTGGAATTAAAGAAACATTAACCGGCCTTATTCCGTAAACCTTCGTCACAGTGTTTGTTGTGACCGGTCTTTTGTGGCAGTGTCAGGGTGATGACTTCGGTGGCGTGTCCTGAGCGCCGAATTCAGTCTGCCACTGGGCGCGCACGGAATCCGGATAGCCGTGGTGGAAATGGCGTGGCCAGGGGTACATGGGGGCGCCGGTATGAGGATGACGAATCTCTTTCACGGGCCGGATAAACCGTGCCGGATTCCCGGCCACCAGACTGTGTGGAGATACATCGCGTCTAACAACGCTGCCGGCGCCCACCAGGGCATGTGGACCAATGGATACCCCTGGCAGCAGCACTGACATGGTGGCGACAACCGCGTATTCACCCACATGCACGCCCAGGCGGATTTCACTGGGTGGGGTTGGGTCGTTGGTTAGTACCACATAGGGAAAAATCCAGGCAAAGCGGTCAATCTGGCTGTGCTTTCCGACGTGAACATTGCTGTGCAGACGGCAGTGTTCGCCTATTTGACAGTCGCCCTGGATATCCGACAAGGTGCCAATACGCACATCTTTGCCGGCCTGGGTGTTTTCGCGTATGGTCACCCGGTGTCCTGTGCTTAGCCCCGGCCCGAAACGGGAGCCCAGATAAAATACGCTGTGAGAACGAATCAAGCTGTTGGCGCCAATTTCCAGGGTGGATGTCTTTTCCAGGCCATTGGCATAGCCCAGCTCGCAATAGCTTCCCACCTGGCTGTTGCCACCCAGTATGACTCCGGCATGGATTTGGCTAAAAGCGCCCACCCGGGTGTTGGCCCCCAGACGGGCGTCGGGGTGAACAAAGGCGGTGGGGTGAATGTCTGGTGTGTTCACGGTTTCCTCCGGTATTTTTTGTTGTTGCAGTCACGAGGGCGCGCCCGTTCTGGCATTATGATAATACCATTTGTGGCCGCTGGCTGGCGGCGAGACTCAATTGGTTTTACCGCAAAGTTGTTGCATAATGCACTGTTGACCCCTTTTTTGGAGAAGACCCATGAAAAAAACACTGGTTTTGTTGTGTGTGATGTTATTGGCCACCTTGGCAACGGCCCAGGCCGAACAGCGCCTTAAACCCTTTGTGCTGGCTTCGGTAGAAAAAGCCGATTATGCCCAGACTGTGGCGGACACCAAACAAAAACTCATGGATGCCGGCTTTACCGTAGTGGGTGAATACCAACCGTTTGGTGATAACACAGTGATTGTTGTCACCAGTCCGGAAACCCTTCAAATTGCGGCTGCGTCCAAGCGCGGCGGTTATGGCGCGGGCCAACGGATTGGTGTGGCCAAACATGGAGAAGAAGTGGAGGTCAGTTTTGCCAATCCTGAATATTTTCAGTATGCCTATCGCCTGAACGGAGACATGAAGCCGGTGGCGGAAAAACTGAAAGGGGCCTTGGGGCATGTGCGGGACTTTGGCGCCAAAGAAGGCATGAGACCCAAAAAGCTGAAAAAATATCACTATATGTTTTCCATGCCATACTTTGATGATCCCTATGAACTGGGAGAGTTTGACAGCCACGAGGCGGCCGTGACGGCTCTGGAAAAACGTTTGGCCACACCGAATGATGCCATCAGTACGGTTTATCGCATTGACATTCCCGGCGAACAGCAGACGGTTTTTGGCGTGCAACTCAAGGCCACCAATGAAGATGAAAAAGATCTGGATGAGCAATTCCAGCTCAGTGTGGTGGATTTTGAGAGTCCCAGCAAAATTGCCTATTTGCCTTACGAAGTCATGGTTAACGGTAACGAAGTGGAAGCCTTGCACATGAAGTTTCGCATGGCTGTGCATTTTCCCGACTTGCCCATGATGGGCAAGCATGGCTTTACCAAGCTGATCAGCGCCCCGGGTGCCATAGAAGACGCGCTGGAAGAACTGGTTGAGAACCACCCCTAGCTTATGCCTGGCCCATATTTTCCTGATAAAAAGAACAGCCCGCTGGTCGGGCTGATTTTTTTTGCCCTGCTGATAGCGCTGACTGTGATTGCGTTGAGCGTGTTCGAGCCGGCATCCCGTCAGCAGGTCACTACCGGGAAAGATGCAGTAATCTCGGCACCGCCTGTTGAGTCGCCGAAGGTGGTGGCTCTGGCCCCACATTTGGCGGAATTGGTGTATACCGCCGGTGCTGGCGCCCATTTGCAGGCGGTAACGCGATACAGTGATTTTCTACCGGCAATAAAATCTTTGCCGGTGGTGGGTGATGCGTTTGCCCTGGATTATGAAAAACTGTTACAAATGCAGCCGGAGGTGGTTCTGGCCTGGGACGGCGGCACGCCTGAACCGGTGTTGCGAAAACTCAAACGCATCGGCCTGAATGTGGAGGCCATCAGCATTCAAAACCTGGCGGATATTGGTCAGGCTATTCGCCGCATTGGGCATTTGCTGGGCTCAAGCAGCATAGCCAACCGGCAAGCCGATTTTTTTGAACAGGAACTGGCCAGCCGCCAGCAGAACATGCCACGCATGCCGGTACAGCGGGCCTTTATTCAGATTAGTGACAAGCCGCTATACACCGTTTCGGGAACACACTGGATCAGTCAGGCGGTGGCCTTGTGTGGGCTACATAATGTCTTTGCCGATATGGATTTGGTGTCGGCGCCAGTGACAGAAGAATCGGTGGTAAAGCGTCAGCCCGAGGTAATCCTTATTCTCTCAAAAGGGGAAGAGACCGCCACAGCCGGTCAGTCTGCGGTTTCGGTTATGGATGCCAACAAAACCTTATGGCGTGCCTGGCAAGATATGCCCGCTGTTAAAAATCAGCGGGTTTTGCATGTGGATGCAGACCGGTTGAGCCGCCCGACGCCGCGTATTTTGTCCACTGTTTCGGCGCTGTGCGAGGTCCTGCGCCTTGGGGAGTGAGCGGGCAACATCTGCATGTAAAGGGCACAGAGGTGATGCGCCGGAGTAAACACCCGTTGGTGACGATCTGGAAGCTGGTGGGTTCCTGTTGGTGACACTTGGCGAAGTGGTGGTTATGTGCCTGTCGGTGGATCGTGCTGGCTGGGAAAATGGATTCCGGGTCTCGCTCCGCTCGCCCGGAATGACGGGGGCAGCTCCCACACTGTCATTCCCGTAAACGCGGGAATCCACACTCACCAGACATCTCGTCATTCCCGCGAACGCGGGAATCCATGCCACACAATGGGAAGGAACAACCCGCAGCCGCAGGGTTTACCGAGGCAGGCACTCATTGGCGTACGCTCTGGAAGCTGGTGAGTTTGCGTCTGTTGGCTACGCCGTGCCGCCTGGGGCTATGGATTCCGGGTCTCGCTCCGCTCGCCCGGAATGACGGAGAAGGAAAAACTTACCCGGAATGACGGAGGTGGGAGGCTCGCCCGGAATGACGGGAAAAGGAATGTTCGCCGTCGTAGGGGTTCATGTAACCCAAATAGGAATGCAGTCTCCGGGTGTTATACAACATGGTGATGTGTTCCAGTATGTTCTGCTGCGCTTCATGGCCAGTCTGGTCGGGTTGCCATTGCACCTGTTCCTGCTTTTAATACCATCATGGTGATGGAAGTATTCGGGCATGAACGTTCAGTGAACCGTGGGCATCAACTGCTGGTTTCAAGCAGGGCGATATCAGCCACTTCGTTAAATATATGCTGCAGTTGTTGAAGCAGGGCCAACCGGTTGGCGCGCACGGCAGGGTCTTCGGCATTGACCATGACATGCTCGAAAAATGCATCCAACGGTTCGGCCAAGCGGGTCAGTAATGCAAGTGCCTGGGCATAGTCATGTTTTTCCGTTGCGCTCTTGTAGTCACTTTGTAATGCCTGCAAGGCCTGAAACAGGGCGGTTTCTTCCCTGGCGATAAACTGTTCAGGGTCAACCGCAGCGATGTTGGTCAGGTCTGCCTTGCGAAGAATATTGCCAATGCGTTTGTTGGCGGTGGCCAGGGTCCGGGATTGCGGCATGGCCTTGAACTGGGTGACCGCCTGCAACCGTTGCTGAAAATCGCGCATATCACCATTTAGCCGCGCCAGTACCGCATCCACCACATCGTAATCAAACCCTTGTTCCAGGCTGTGGTGCTTCAGTCGTTGGGCGATGAATTCACGCAATTGGGCATTAGTTGCTGGCTTGTCAAAGTCCAGTCCGTGCAGTTGCGTTTGTGCGCTATCGAGTAGCTGAAAAACATCGGCCTGAAGCTGACCTTCCTGCAAAATGCGTATGGCGCCCAGGGCTGCCCGGCGCAGGGCAAAGGGATCTTTGTTGCCAGTGGGTTTTTTGCCGACAGCGAAAATGCCGGCCAAAGTGTCAATGCGGTCAGCCAGAGACAAAACCTGGCCCAAAGCTGTGACGGGGATGGCATCGCCGGAAAAGGCTGGTTTGTATTGCTCGCCAATGGCGGCGGCAACAGTGTCCTGCTCGCCTTGTTCCCGGGCGTAGTAGCGGCCCATGGTTCCCTGTAATTCGGGAAATTCGCCCACCATGTCCGTGACCAGGTCGGCTTTGGCCAGTTCGGCAGCACGCACGGCGGCGGTGGTGTCCAGGTCGTTGGCTCTGGCCAGTGATTCAACCAGGTTTTGCACCCGGCGGGTTTTATCCGCCAGGGTGCCCAATGACTGTTCAAAGACCATGCTTTGGAGTTTTTCAGCGTGCTGTTGCAGGGGGATTTTCTTGTCCTGTTCCCAGAAAAAACGGGCATCGGCCAGGCGGGGACGAATCACCCGCTCAAAGCCGGCAATTACCTGTTTGGGATCGCGGGATTCGATATTGGCGATGGCGATAAAATGCGGCTGTAACCGCCCCTTGGTGTCTGTCACCGGAAAGTACTTCTGGTGTGATTGCATGGAGGAAATCAGGGCTTCGGCAGGCACCTGCAAAAATTCTGCGTCAAAATGCCCCAGCATGGCCACGGGCCACTCGACGATATTGTTGACCTCGTTGAGCAGATCGTCGTCAATCAGGGCGTGGCCTTTGTGTTGAGCGGCCAGGGCCTGCACTTGTTGCTGAATGTTATCCCGTCGGGTCTGTGGGTTGACCTGAACCTGGCGCTGGCGCAGTTGTTCCACCCAGTCGTTAACCGAAGTGACTGCAAAGGGTTCTGGCGCATGGAAACGGTGCCCGCGGCTGTGATTGTCGGCTTTCAGGCCAAAAAACTCA
This sequence comes from Lysobacterales bacterium, assembly GCA_026982315.1. GTDB lineage: Bacteria > Pseudomonadota > Gammaproteobacteria > Xanthomonadales > Marinicellaceae > S144-45. The sequence continues at coordinate 21,609 of JALSHI010000063.1, read as the reverse complement.
CCCTCAATGACTGTGTCATCAGCCATGAGCACCACCCAATGAACCGGACGGATAAAGCTGAAGTCGTGTCCACCCCAACGCATGGGTTTGGGGATGGGCAGTTTTTTGATGGCCTGCTGGATAATGCCAGGCAGTAATTGAGCAGTGGGCGCGCCCGGTTCTTCCAGGGTGGCGGCCAGCCATTCACCCTTGGCCGTTTTTTCCCGTTCCAGTTCGTCCACTGTTTTGCCCACCGAGCGGGCAAACCCCAAGGCTGCGGGTGTTGGCTGGCCATCATCCGTGAAAGCCACATTCACAGCCGGGCCACGCCGGACAGTTTTCCGGTCAGGTTGTTTGTCCGCCACTTCCCGGAGGATAAAAGCCAGTCGGCGTGGTGATGTAAACCACTGGCTGGCTGTGGCGTTACAGGCGATGTTTTTGTCTTTGAGTCCCTGTAACACGCCTGTTAGCAAACTTTCTGCCAGTGTGTCCAGTGATTTGGGTGGCAGTTCTTCGCAACCGAGTTCAAAAAGAATGTCGCTCATGCTTGTGCTCCAGGAGTGCTGGCGGCTTTAAGGTTGGGGAAACCCAGGTCTTCGCGTACCTGGTAATACATTTCAGCCACGCCTTTGGCCATGCTGCGCACCCGCAGGATATACTGCTGCCGTTCGGTGACGCTGATGGCCTTGCGGGCATCCAGCAGGTTGAAGTTGTGCGAGGCTTTGAGCACCTGCTCATAGGCGGGTAATGGCAGTTTTTTGGCCAACAGGTCCTGGCACTGTTTTTCGCTGTTATTGAAGTTTTGCAGCAGGATGTCCACCGGCGCATGTTCAAAGTTGTAGGCGGATTGTTCCACTTCGTTTTGGTGGTAGACATCCCCATAGGTGACAATGCCATTGGGCGTTTCGGCCCAAATCAGATCGTAAATGCTGTCCTTGTCCTGCAAATACATGGCCAGGCGCTCCAGTCCGTAGGTGATCTCTCCCATCACCGGTTTGCATTCCAGTCCGCCCACTTGCTGGAAGTAGGTGAACTGGGTCACTTCCATGCCGTTAAGCCAGACTTCCCAGCCTAAGCCCCAGGCGCCAAGCGTGGGGGATTCCCAGTTGTCCTCGATAAAGCGGATATCATGCACCAGCGGGTCGATGCCAATGGCTTTGAGCGAATCCAGATAGAGCTCCTGCAGGTTATCCGGGCTGGGTTTCATGACCACCTGAAACTGGTAGTAATGTTGCAGGCGGTTGGGGTTTTCGCCATAGCGGCCGTCGGTGGGCCGGCGGCAGGGCTGCACATAGGCGGCATTCCAGGGTTCCGGCCCAATGGCGCGCAGAAAAGTGCCCGGATGAAACGTACCGGCGCCCACTTCCAGATCCAGTGGCTGGATTAGAACACAGCCGTTTTTGGCCCAGTATTCTTGTAACCGGAAAATCAGTTCCTGAAAGGTTTTCGGGGTGTTTGGCATGGCGGAATCCATGGCTGCGAAAACCCGCCATTATACCCGAACTGTGCGGCGACGCCCATGCCGAGGTGATCAGCTATCGGCCGCATCTCTATGAACGATAGGGACGCAAATACCACCATTCAAAAAGCCGTTTGGCATAATGAAAAATCCGGCTGCGCCACATGAACTTCCGGTTTGGCCGCCGGAAAACCAGAATACCATCGGCCAGTGTATCGATAATACATGCCAGCTCCGGCGTATATGTGGCCGCAGGCGGTTTGCCCTGGGTGTACAAGACCATATTGGCCACAGCCGCTTTGGCCTGCAAGTCAGCCATATGCGCTTGTTTGGGCATCCATGCAGGGCCAGGGAAGCTGCCTGCGTCCCCGGCAATGTAAACGCTGCCTTCAAAGCCTGGTACCTGGCAATGCTTGTCGGCCTGAATCAAGCCGCCTTCGCTGAGTGGAAACGGACTGTTTACCGCCCAGTCCGGCCCCGTCATGCCGGGCATGAACAGGGTCAGGTCGCTTTCAATGGCGCCGCCTTCGGTGAGTACCTTGTCTGCTTCAAAACCGGTGATTTTGTGCCCGAGATGGGTTTTAATGTCACGCCGCTTCATTTCCTCGAGGATTTTTCTGACTGCTTGCTCGCCCAGGCGTTTGCCCGGCTGGGTGCCTGGGGCAAAAAACACCAGATTGAAGTGTTCTCGCCGCCCCTGCTTGCGCAGCAAGGTGTCAGTGCCGAACAGCAGCTCAAACATGGGGCCGCCCCGCATGGCGGCGGGTTCTTTGGGATTGCCGCTAAAACCGAAGGCAATGGTGCCGCCTTGCATGTTTACCAGACGGTCGCGTATCTTGACCGCGGCGTCAATGCCTTCGCACAGGGCGATGGTGTGCTCAATGCCCGGCAGGTTTTTGATAAAACGGTCGCCACTGGCAATTAGTAACTGGTCAGTGGACAGTTCACCCTTGTCCGTGAACAGTCCCCGACCGGTTTCGCTCACACCCAGCAGGCGGCCGGGGTGATGCTCCACCCGGTGGGTGCGGAAAAAACGGCTCAGGTCAATGCGTAAGTCTTCCGGCTGGCGCAATCCCGGTGGAATCCAGATCAGGCTGGGCAGATAATGAAACTCCGGCAGCGGCGACACCAGGGTGATGCGGGCTGATGGCAGCTTTTTGCGGATTTCACGTATAGCCGTCAGGCCGGCAAAGCCGCTGCCAATAATGGTGATGTGGTTCATGATGGCCTCCAAAGACATGACTGCCTTAATCATGGGTCCATCATGGCCGCTATTCAAGTCCCGATGGCAGAGGTCATGCCGCCTTTGCCGGAGTGGTTACTGCAATGGCTTCAAAAGCCGTTCTTGAAAATCAGATCCTGGAATCCGGCTCCGCCCTGGAACAAAATGCGGCCGTTGGCCGGGCGCACATCGCCAAACTGACCGTCGGCAAGCGTAAACAGCCACTGGTTGCCCGTGGTGGTGGCCGTCGGGTAATCATGCCATGTGAACTGGTCTTCCCCGGGTGTGGCGGGTGCGTACAGAGACAATTTCCAGCCGCTGCCAAAACCGGTGGCGGTATGGTAAATGAGGCGAACCTGGGCCTGTTGGCAGTTGACAATCTCAAAACGAATCACGCCGTAGGAGAAATCGCGTTCAGGTGAGAGAGGAACGCGGGTGCTGTCGAGCGCTTCTACATTCTCCAACCGTTCGCAACTGCCGTTCAGGGGGGGTGACTTCAATGGTAATTTGGGAAATCCCGGCGGTTTGCCAGGTGTTGCCTGAGCCGGACTCCGCCAGTGGCGAGGTGGTGACAGAAGCCACCTGGCCCTGGGTGTTGTCGGCTGTGCCATCACCATTGCCATCACCGCCATTGGGGGCTGTGGCTTCGCTGGCATCCGGCGCGCCGTCGAGGTCGGCATCTGGCAATAACTCAATGTTTTGCACCGAGCGGCCGGTTCCGGCATAGAGAATTTTGTTGGGGCCGCTTTCGTCAATGGTCAACTTCAGTGCGGTGACACCGCCATCCAAGTCAACGCTGATGGCATGCCAGCTGTTGCCGCCATCGGTGCTGCGATAAATTCCGCCGGGGTTGCCAGGACGCCCGGCTACTGCGGCGTAGATGTGGCCGTCGGTGTCCACCAGTATGTCGCGTACATCTGTACTGGTAATGCCGGTATTCGCAGGCGTCCAGTTTGCGCCGCCATCGGTGGTTTTGTATATCTCTGACTCGAAGGTGTCCGGGTCATGTGCAGATGCATACAAGGTATCCGGATTGGACGGGTCCATGGCCAGGGACAAGACATCGAAGTAAGAACTGCCTGCGCCGGCCACCCGTGGCAAGCCATTGCTGCTCAGGCTCCAACTGGCTCCGCCATCGGTGGATTTCCATATGCCGTTACCCAGGGTCGGAGGCGTGCTGGTGCCGCTGATACCCAGAAAAGTGGCCACATACATGATGGCCGGATTGCTTGGGTTGATTTCGATTTGCGTCGCATGGGGCCATACCCACCGCCCATCAATGAGTTCGGCTTCGTCCATGCCAGTGTCCGAGGCAGTCCAACTGCCGCCAGCATTGGTGGATTTGTAAATTCTCGCCGCTTGTTTGGCGTAGCTGCCACTACCGTTGTCGGAAAAACGGCCGCTACCCACGGCAAACAGGGTTTGCAAGGGGCCGCTGCCGCCACCTGCGCCACTGGAGGGATCCAGGGCCAGGTCACGCACGATGCCAAACCAACTGTAGCCATAAGGGGGTGGATCAATTGGCAGTCCGGTATCGATGACAGCCCAGGTTTGTCCACCGTCTGTGCTTTTGTAAATGCCGCCGTTGGCCGGCCTTGTCGAACCGGTAAAGTCGATGTCAGTCGGATACTTCGCACCTGTGGCATAAACGACGGTGGTGCCGACTGATGCACTTGTATTCGGGTCAATCACCAGGGCACGCAAATACTGTGCATCCAGACCACTTGCGGCCGATAGCCAGTTTACTCCGCCGTTGGGAGAAATGAAGTGTGGGCGGGTGGGGGCAATGAATTCACCTGTTCCGGCCAGCACATAATCGGGGTTTGACGGGTGGACCGCCAAAGCGCGCACCATGGTTGCACTCAACCCCTGGTTACTGGGAGAAAAACCAGACATGGAGGCGGTTTTTTTGTAAACGCCTGTGGTTTCGGTACCCACCAGCACCAGGTTGGGATCATGGGGGCTGAACAAACCTGCTGTGGAAATGGCCACCGTTGTATCATTTGCGGCAAAATTGGCGCGCAGGACCGTCCAGGTACTGCCGCCGTCGGTGGTATGGATGACGCCAGTGGTACCGGCAAGATAGGCTTCATTGCTGTCGCTGGGATTGATAAATACAGAGCGGGCGTCATAGGCGCCAATATTTATCCAGGTGACACCGCCATCGGTGCTCTTGGCCTGGCCCGATGCGCCGGTGAGATAAATGATTGTGCCACTGGCATCCAGTGCGATGTCGTAAACGTCCGTGGCGCAACAACCGCCCAGGGCCGCGGTGTGATCCGCCCAACTGACACCGCCATCGACGCTGGAATAAAAACGGAAAACAGGGGGATATGTGGTGTCATTACGGGTGCTGGCCCATAAATGATCGGCATTGGTTGGGTCAACTGCCCAGGCCTGGACAAATTCATCGGGAGCGCCAAGCGGGAGGCCCGTCCATGTCACACCGCCGTCATCAGACCGATAGACTGTGTTATTGCCCCAGAGGGTGGCAAAGAGTCGTGCCGGGGTGCCGGGCGCAATGGACAAGGTATAGATACCGTTGCCGCTGGTTACCGGTAGCGTTGAGACAGGAAGCCAGCTTATGCCGCCGTTGGTGGTTTTATACAGGGTGTTGCCCTGGGCCACGTATAAAATCTGGCTCATGGTGGGGTGATGAATGAGCGTTTGTGCGTTGACGGTGCCATTCAGACCGGTAGAGCTCTGGCTTCAACTCAAGGCGTTATCAGTGCTCTTGTAAATGCCATCACTCCGGCTGGCGGCGTAGAAAACGCCCGGTACCACCGGATCGGCGACAATTCGGTAAATGGTCCCGCCAGCAGGGCCGTTGCCGCTCCAGTAGCCGGACCCTGCCAGACCTGGCGTAATGACAGTGCACAAGAACACAGCAAGCAGAGTAAAACGACGCAGATTGATATTAGGCAATGTGGCCATGGTTGTCTCTCCTTCACATGTGGTCAAAGAAAAAACAGTTTGAAGCGGATCGCTCAGTGTCCTACTTAATCTAATCGTTTTTTTGCCGGGTTTTCTGCCAAAAAATTGACACGCAAGCAAGGTAAGACCGTAAGACCGGTGAGCAACGGATGCGCTGTTAAAAGGTCTGCAGGCGAGGAAATCCAGTCGGCGATCAGGCTGCGGCAGGGTTTTTTCGGGAGGGTGATAAAGTGGTGTTAGACCGCCAACAAGGCCGGCGGTTTTTTTCAGCCGGCCTTATTTTTCAAGGCTGGGGAACTCAGCCTGAGCGCGCTTGGCGACGGCGCTGGCTTCGCTGGCCTTGCCCTGGGCTTTGAGAACGGTAATCAGGTGATGGTAGATTTCCGGGTCGCTGCCGCTGAGCGCCAGGGCTTTGCGAATCAGTTTTTCGGCTTCGCTGTAGTTTCCCAGGCGGTAGTGCAACCAACCCATGGAGTCGATGATGGCCGGGTTGTCCGGCTCCAGTTGCAGCGCCTTTTCCAGGTACCGCCTGGCTTCTTCCAGTTTGGTGTTGTGGTCGGCCAGTGAATAACCCAGGGCGTTGAGGGCGGTGGCATTGTCCGGGTCGATAGCCAGGATGGCTTGCAGGTCACGCTCCATGGCTTCGAGGTTGTCGTGACGTTCGTGCAGCAGCCCACGGGCATAAAGCAGGTCGATATTTTTGGGCTGATAGCGCAAGGCGTGGTCGAGAACGTCAAAAGCCGCGTTTTTTTGGCCGGTTTTGTCCAGCCAGGATGCGCGATACACGGCGGCTTGCGCTGCGGTTGTGCTGTCGTGGTTTTGGAGCAGGCGCAGAATTTCCAGTGCGCGCGGTGTTTCTCCCAGCTGTTCAAGGATGGCGGCCATGCGAAAACGTGCGGTGACGTAGTGCTCACCGCCTGTGACATGTTGGTAAGCGTTTAGGGCATCGCGTTTTCTATCCAGCAGCCAGGCGGCCTCACCTTGCAGATACCACTGCTTGTCGGCTTGCTCGGGGCTGGATTTTTCGTTAATGGGTGTGTTTTTTAACTGGGCGAATAGGGACTCGGCCCGGGGTTTGTTTTGTTGCTGCACGGCCAGCAACAAGCGTTTAAAGAGTACATCACGGGTTTGTGGCAGCCGGGCATAGATGTTTTCCGCCGCGTCCAGTTCCCCTTGTTGCCGCAGGATATTGGCCAGGGCTTCCTGATACTGGCTGTCGTCAGGATAGTGCGTGACCAGCCATTGGTATTCGGACTGGGCTTGCAGGGTGTTTTTTTCCAGCTCCAGCAAGCGGGCATGCCAAAAGCGGATTTTGGGGTTGTTTTTGTCCAGTTCCATGGCCCAGGTGGCCAGCTCCAGGCTTTTTTGCCGGTCTTTCATGGCGGCAGCTAACTGGCTGAGGATCAGTGGAATTTCCGCCTGCCGGGTGTTTTTTGCGGCCTCAGCCAGTTTGTCGAGCCAGGCGGCGGCCTTGTGCTGTGGCAGCGCCGCCACAATTTGGGCCATGGCGTGCCAGCGGTCAGGCTTTTGGCCTGCGGAGTCCAGCATGCTGTCGAGGATGTCTTCGGTGTGTTTGATGTCGCCTGATTTGAGCGTGGTGGCGGCCAGGCTTTTGAACATGGCCCACTCAACGTTTTTATCCGCTCTGATTTCGCGACCGTTTTTATCGGTCAGTTTCAGTGTGACGCCATGTTTTGGCGGTGTGGCGCCCGCAACGGCCTTTTTGGGCTGGCTTTGGCAGCCTGTCAGCAACAGACTTAGCAGTAACAGGGGGATGCAAAATGATTTTTTGATGCTGGGCATTGGATTTCAGATGGCACCTTTGGCCGGAATGTCAGAGATTCTGTTGTCATAGACCGAAAACAACCACAATGGTTTCTGAATTATGACGCATTTTTGCCAAGCAAGTCGGCCTGGTGTTTCTGCATCAAAGGTTCGATAACACTGTCCAGTTGACCTTGCAGTATTTCCGGCAGTTTGTACAGTGTCAGGTTTATGCGGTGGTCTGTCAAGCGTCCCTGGGGGTAGTTGTAGGTGCGAATCCGCTGGGAGCGGTCACCGCTGCCCACTTGCAGTTTGCGGTTTTCGCTTTGTTCGTCGTGAATTTTTTGTCGTTCTGCTTCCAGCAGGCGCGAGCGCAGCAGGCTCATGGCCTTGGCCTTGTTTTTATGCTGGGAACGCTCGTCCTGGCATTCCACCACCACGCCGGTGGGCAGGTGGGTGATGCGTATGGCCGAATCTGTGGTGTTGACGTGCTGGCCACCGGCGCCGGAAGCGCGAAAGGTATCAATGCGTAAATCCGCGGGGTTGATTTCATAATCGGTGACCTCGTCGGCTTCTGGCAGCACAGCCACGGTACAGGCGGAAGTGTGGACGCGCCCCTGGGATTCTGTGGCCGGAACCCGCTGTACCCGGTGGGTGCCGGATTCGAATTTGAGCCGGGCGTAGGCGCCATCGCCGGCGATGCGGCTGATAATTTCGCGATAGCCGCCATGTTCGCCCTCACTGGCGCTGATAATCTCTACCTTCCACCCTTTGCTGTCTGCATAACGGCTGTACATGCGGAACAGGTCCCCGGCGAAAATGGCGGCTTCGTCCCCGCCGGTCCCGGCGCGAATTTCCAGGAACAGATTGCGGTCGTCATTGGGGTCCTTGGGCAGTAATAGCAGTTGCAGGGAGTGCTCCAGTTCACTCAGGCGCTCCTGGGCTTCTTGCAGGCTCTCCTCGGCCAGTTCTTTCATGTCCGGATCGGCCAGCATTTCGCGGGCATCGGCAATTTCCTGTTCAACGGCGTTGTATTCGGCAAATGCATTGACCAGCGGATCCAGCGTGGCGTACTCGCGGGACAGTTTGCGGTACTGGTTCTGATCATTAATGATTTCCGGGTCACTGAGCAAAACCGCCAGTTCCTCGTGGCGTTCGCACGCTTGGTGAAGTTTTTGGCGTATGTCAGGAGTCATCGTTTTTCCCTTCCGTATCATCAATGGCGTTTGTTCTGTTATCTGCCTGCAATGCTTCGCAGTGCAGATCAAGCAGGCGGCACGCCGCGCGTATGGTGGCCAGGTCGCCTTTTTCCGCGGCTTGGCGCAGGCCACTGACCGGCGCGTGAATCAGTGTGCGGGTGAGTGTGCGGGCCAGGTGGTCCAGAGCAATTTCAGGCCGTTCGCCCTTGCGCAGCATTTTATGCGCCTTGAGCAGGGCTTTCTGGCGCAGTTTGTCGCTTTCCTGCTGATATTGCCGAATCAGATCCATGTGTTGCTGGGCACGCAGCCATTGCATAAAGGCTTCGGCTTTCATGTCAATAATGACCCGGGCCTGTTCGGCGGCTTGTTCGCGGCTTTTCAGGTTCTTGCTGACCACTTGCTGCAAGTCATCGACTCCATACAGGAAAATATCATTCAGATCGCTCACAGCCGGTTCAATATCCCGGGGAATGGCCAGATCAATCATCACCATCGGTTGGTGTTTACGGAATTGAATGGCATTGCTGGCGGCTGCCTTGCTAATTACCGGCTGAGGACTGGCGGTGGCCGAAAAAATCAGGTCGTAGTGATGCAGTTGGTAAGTAAAGGTTTCAAAAGGCACAACCTGGGCTCCAACCTCCTCGGCCAGCTGCCGGCTTTTTTCTTCGGTGCGGTTGGTGATGGCCAATTGCGAAAAGCGTTGCCGCCGCAGGTAGCGAACGACTAACTGGGCGGTTTCACCGGCACCCACCACCAGAATGGAGCGCCCCTGTAATTGCCCAAAAACCTGTTTGGCCAGTTGGACCGCGCTGTTGGCCACACTTACCGGATTGCGACCGATGGCAGTGCTGCTGCGGACGTCCTTGGCCACATGGAAGGCGTTCTGGAACAGGCGTTCCAGGTATTTGTTGACGGCATTATGCTGGCGCGCCAGGTCAAAGGCTGTTTTCACCTGGCCCAGAATCTGGGGCTCGCCCAGCACCAGTGAGTCCAGGCCGGAGGCTACGGTATAAAGATGTCGCACCGCTTCCTCATCGTGTTTTTCGTACAGGGATTTTTGCTTTTCGCTGGTGCTGATGTTGAATTTTTCACTGAGCATCTGACGGACAGAAAAAGACTCACTGTGCGGGTTAAGCCAAAAATAAAACTCGGTGCGGTTGCAGGTGCTGACAATGACGCAGGCATCCACTGCCGATTGTTGCAGGCACCATGACAAAGTCTCGGGCAACTGCTGTTCGCTGATGGCCAGCTTTTCGCGCAGGGACACTGAAGCGGTGGTGTGGTTGAGTCCAGCCAGAACGAGCGACATGGGATGATTCCGTTTGCAGCGCGAACAGGCGCTATTTGACCACGCGTAACGCGGGTTTGCCTTTGCGCGGTTTTTCAGTGGGCGTGTCCGGCGGCGGCGTGTCTTCTTCCTCGAACATCATGCCCTGTCCGGAGTCACGGGAATAAATGGCCAGTACCGCGCCCACCGGCACAAACACCGGGGCGCTTTTACCGGCGAAACGGGCTGAGAAAGCCACGCCGTTGTGATCCATGTGCAGGCCTTCGGTCGCAGTTTGGGAAATGTTCAGCACCACCTTGCCGTTGCTGTCAATGCCAGCAGGAATGTCCACACCCGGGTAACGGGTGTTGACCAGAATCAATGGCGTTTGACCATTGTCTTCAATCCATTCATGTAAGGCTCTGAGAATGTAAGGCTTGGATGAAGTCATGGCGGGAACATCAGAAGTCAAAGCGCATACCTCGTTCAGCATGAGCCACGCTGCGGCGAAATGCCAGGTCATTGAACATGTTATGGCCGTACTGGCGAATGGATTTGCTCATGTTGTCCCAGTCAAGCCCGCGCTGCATCAGGCGCCACAGGAAAGGCACCAGCATGGTGTCCAGCAAGGTGAGCTCATTGCTGAGAAAGTAGGGTGAACCGCGAAACAGCTCGCTGGCGGCTTCCAGTTTGGCCGCGAGGGTTTTCAAAACGGCGGCCTTTTCTTCATCGCTGCCCTGGTCAAGCTCGTCCAGGTGGCTGAGCCAGTCTTTTTCCATATGATAGGCGGCCACCCGCAGCTTGGCTCTGCCCACCGGGTCCGGCGGCATAAGCGGCGGGTGGGGATAGCGCTCATCCAGGTAATCGGTGATGACATTCATGCCATACACCGCCAGATCGCGGTCCACCAGTGTGGGCAAAGAGGCATAGGGATTGACATCCATGAGGTCTTCGGGTGGATTATTCGCATCCACGTTAACGATATCGACGTTAATGTTTTTGATAGAAAGAATGTACCGAATGCGGTCGCTTTCGTAAGCGCCGGGTTCAGAAAATAGCGTGATGACGGATCTTCCCCTCACTGGTATTGTCACGGCTGACCTCCCTTGCTGTGGATACTCCCGGTTATCTTGTCCGAAATCCCCAGTCGTTGCATTTGCAGCTGGCTGTGGGGTTGTGGCTTGACACGCCAACTGGTTTTCGGCTAAGCCGCGAATTATACCACTGGCATTGCTTGCTTGGCTAATCTGGTGTTTTGAGGGAGGGCTGATAAAAGCTTTTCAGGGGGGCTATTGGAGTGAAAGGCGGCCTGTAGACCAAAAATCCCCGCTCAAGCGGGGATTTTTTGTGTGTTCTGATACGGGTATTGAATTAATGAACGTCCTTGAAATATTCCCGTTTCAGCAAATAGGCCAGGAAAGTAAACACCACCAGGAATAACAACACCCACGGTGCCAGGCGCATGCGGATCAACTGAGCCGGCTCGCCGGTGTAGTCCAGGAAGTTGACAATATCGCGCACAGTGCGGCGATATTCTTCTTCATCCATAACGCCTTCACGGACTTTTTTGAAATGAGCCAGTGTGCGTGTTTCGATGCCGTGGTCATCCGTGTGGGTTTCAAACTCGGCCACTTTAATGCCTTCCAGACGCCACAATACATGTGGCATGGAGGCGTTGGGGAACACCTGGTTATTCCAGCCGATGGGCCGTTCTGGATCCGCATAAAAGCCCAGCAGGTAGCTATATAGCCAGTCCACTCCCCGGGCTTTGGCGATGACAGTCAGATCCGGCGGCGCCTTGCCAAAGAATTTTTCGCCTTGCTCCGGCGTCATGGCGGTTTGTATGGTGTCAGTGGGCTTGGCGCCGGTGAAGATCAGATACTTTTTCAGCTCGTCCTCTGTCAGCCCCAGGTCTTTGGCCATGCGGTTATAACGCTGGTATTGCAGAGAGTGGCAACCAGCGCAATAAGCCATAAAGTATTTGGCGCCATTGATCAGCGAGGCCTTGGAGCGGATGTTGGTATTGGCCGGTTCCAGTGTCTCTCCGCCGCTACTGGCCTGAGCAGCGAAGCTGGCCAACGCCAGCGCGGCAATCAGTATGAATCTGTTCATTAGTGTGTCACCCTCTCTGGAATCGGTTTGTAGTAATGGTGCTTGGCTTCGTAGCGGCTGTAAAAATACAGGAACACGAAATAGCCGAAATACAGCACCGTAAAGATTTGCGCCATCAGTTTTTGCAAGGCGCTACCGGATTGCAGCCCCAGATATCCCAGACCCACAAAAGAAATGGTAAAAATGGCTAAAGCCACCTTGTAGGGCCATTTGCGGTAGCGGATGGAGCGTACCGGGCTGACATCAATCCACGGCAGGAAAAACAGCACGATAATGGCACTGAACATGACGACAGCGCCCCACAAAGGGTCGGGAATGGCGCGCAACATGGCGTAAAACGGCGTGAAATACCATACCGGTTTGATATGCTCGGGGGTTACCATGGGGTTGGCCGGTACATAGTTGTCATGCTCCAGGAACAAACCACCCAGGTCCGGTTTAAGCAGAATAATCCCCATGAAGATAATCAGGAAAAAGCCGACGCCAAAAATGTCCTTGACGGTGTAGTAAGGGTGGAAGGGAATGCCATCCAGCGGCTTGTCATTTTCGTCCTTGAGTTTTTTGATATCCACGCCGTCGGGGTTGTTGGAGCCGACCTGGTGCAAGGCGGCCAGGTGCAGAATCACCAAAAAGACCAGTACAAAGGGAATCAGCACCACATGCAGGGCGAAAAACCGGTTCAAGGTGGCGTCGGAAATCAGGTAGTCGCCTCGCACCCATTCCACAATTTGTTCGCCATAGCCGGGGATGACCCCAAACAGGGAGGTAATGACCTTGGCGCCCCAGTAGGACATATTTCCCCAAGGCAGGACATAACCCAAAAAGGCTTCAGCCATCAGCGCCACATAGATGAGCATGCCGATGATCCACACCAGCTCACGGGGTTTTTTATATGATCCATAGAGAAAAGCGCGGAACATGTGCAGATAGACCACCACAAAAAACATGGACGCGCCGGTGGTGTGCAGGTAGCGGATCAGCCAGCCCCAGGGCACGTCGCGCATAATGTATTCAATGAGGCCGAAGGCTTGGTTGGCGTCGGGCTTGTAGTGCATGGCCAGCCAGATGCCGGTGAGGATCTGGTTAACCAGCATCAGCAAGGCCAGTGAGCCAAAGAAATACCAAAAGTTAAAGTTTTTTGGTGCGTAATATTCAGCCAGGTGCTTGTTCCAGAACTCAGTGACTGGCAGACGCTCATCCATCCAGCCGAGCAAGCGGCCGGCCATATTTTTACTTGCGGCTTTACCCATTATGCTTCTCCTTCAGCCATTTGGCCAATGATGACTTTGGTTTCGCCCTCATACATATACGGAGGAATCACCAGGTTGGTGCCAGCCGGCGAGCCGTTGAAAACACGGCCGGCGACATCGAATCGGGAGTTGTGGCAGGGGCAGTAAAAACCACCTTTCCATTGTTCGTCAAAAGGCTGTGGAACCATGTCCGGGACATACTTTGGCGAACAGCCCAGGTGGGTGCAAATGCCCACGCCAACCCAGTATTCGGGCTTGAGCGAACGGTGAATATTCTTGGCAAACGGCGGCTGAATACTGTGATCGCTCAGGGGATCTTTCAGGCGCGGATTCAATTCGGGCAATACTGCCAGTTGCTCAGGCGTGCGATGAACGATGAATATGGGTTGGCCACGCCAGCTGACTTGTAGCATCTGGCCGGGTTCCAGTTTTGAGAAATCGGCTTCCACTGGCCCGCCTGCGGCCTTGGCGCGTTCGCTGGGCAGCCAGGATTTGATAAAAGGAACCGCCGCAAAACCGACGCCGACTGCTCCCACAACGGAGGTGGCAATCAGTAGATTGCGGCGGTTGGAGTTGACTTTTTCAGTCATTGTACTTCCCCTGGTAGTAAATGGTTGGGACTCATATATTGAGATGGCGAGACGGGCAAAACGCCAGCAGCAATATGGACAAGCCGCTGAAGTCGCGCGAGGCCCTAACCCGATAATTTTACTAAACTATTCCCCTTGACCACAACTGATGATTGGTTTCATTTTGGCAAAATCATCCCTTACAATGGCGCATACGAGCCAACCTGCGGTAAAAATTCCTCCATGAAGCAACTCAAAGAGATACTGGGATTTGTCCTCAAGTCTGTGACTGCCGGCCTGGCCCTGGCGTTTGTTCTGGTGCTGTGGCAACGCTATGAGCTCTGGAATGGCGAAGCGGATTTGGATAATACCCGGGACACAGGCGAGCTGCCAAGGCAAGCGGTGGCGCCGGCCAGCTATGCTGATGCGGTGGACAGGGTCTCTCCTTCGGTGGTGAGCATCTATGCCACGACGACATTAACCCGGCAGCGGGTATTGGCACCGGAATTACAGCGTTTTACGGGGATTGTCAAGCTGGGCCCCAGTGAAACGTTTACCCGCGAGTACCTTGGCTCAGGCGTGATTGTTTCTCCTGATGGCTATTTGGTGACCAATTACCATGTGGTAAAAAATGCCAATGAAATCGCTGTGGCCTTGTGGGATAACCGGGTTTTCGAGGCGCGCTTGATAGGCAGTGATCCGGATACCGATCTGGCCGTGTTAAAAATTGACGCCCAGGGACTAAGCGCAGCGGAGTTTGCTGACAGTGACACCGTGCGTTCCGGTGATGTGGTGCTGGCCATTGGCAATCCTTTTGGGCTCAGTCAGACAGTGACTCATGGCATAGTCAGTGCGACTGGCCGCAGCGGGTTGGACGTGTCAGCAATCGAAAACTTTATTCAGACAGACGCGCCAGTCAACGAAGGCTCTTCCGGGGGGGCGCTGATTAACACCCTCGGCCAGGTTGTGGGCATTAACACCGCCATGCTCAATAAACAAGGCGCCCAGGGGATCAACTTTGCCATTCCGGCCAACGCTGCACGGTTGATTATGGAGGAGATTCGCCAGCACGGCAAAGTGTTGCGTGGCTGGCTGGGGCTGGCCATGTGGAACCCCAGCTACCAGATACGCGGCATAAGCAAACCAGACCACGGCGTGCTGGTGCTGGGGGTATATGACGGCACTCCGGCGGCTCGGGCCGGTATACAGGCCGGCGATATTATCACGGCTGTGAATGGCGTTGAATTGCGCGATGACCGTCACTATCGCGAGCTGGTGGCCTCAACCAAGCCCGGCGAAACCATACGCTTGCAAGGTTTGCACAAAAACCAGCCCTTCGCCATCGACCTGGTGGCCATGGAACAACCGTCGGTGATCGCCGAGAACAAAAACTGAATGACTGTCAAATGTTGCCGCGGTGTCTGGGGGGGGTCAGGCCTTGGGTAGGGTGACCCCTTGCTGCCCCTGATACTTGCCTTTGCGATCTTTATAGGACACTTCGCAATCTTCGTCCGATTCAAAAAACAGGAACTGGGCCACGCCTTCGTTGGCGTAAATTTTGGCCGGCAGCGGTGTGGTGTTGGAAAATTCCAGGGTCACATGGCCTTCCCATTCCGGTTCCAGCGGCGTAACGTTGACGATAATGCCACAACGGGCATAAGTGGATTTGCCCAGACAGATGGTGAGTACATTGCGGGGGATTTTCAAGTATTCCACAGTGCGCGCCAGGGCAAATGAATTGGGCGGGATGATGCAGACATCCGATTGAATGTCCACAAAGCTTTGCGGGTCGAAGTTTTTCGGGTCGACAACGGCCGAATTAATGTTGTGAAAAATCTTGAATTCATCCGCACAGCGCACGTCGTAGCCATAGCTGGAGGTGCCGTAGGAAATGATTTTCGCTCCATCGACCTGGGAAACCTGGCTGGGCACAAAGGGCGAAATCATGCCGTGCTCCTCGGCCATGCGGCGAATCCATCTGTCTGATTTGATGCTCATGTCAAAAAGTCTTTTTAAGGGTCAATGGGTTATTGCGGTTCAGGTCCACCGGTAATTGCGCCAGAGCGTGGGCGGTGTTCAGGGCGATTTTCTGGCCACTTTCCGCCAGTGTTTTGTCTTTAGGGGCTTTCCACAAGTGTTCCGGCTGGCCGGCGTCCATATGCTCACGAATGGCAATGTTCAGCGGCAGGCGGCCGAGAATGGGCGCCTGGAATTTTCTGGCCATGGTCTCCGCCGCGCCCTGGCCGAAAATGTGCTCCTCATGGCCGCAGTGGGGGCAGATAAAGGTGCTCATGTTTTCAATCACGCCCAGAACCGGCACCTGCACTTTTTCAAACATGGCCCAGGCGCGTTGGGCATCGATCAGGGCAATGTCCTGGGGTGTGGTGACAATCACCGCGGCGGTGACGGGGATTTTCTGTACCAGAGTGAGCTGAATATCGCCGGTGCCAGGGGGCAGGTCAATGAGCAGATAGTCCAGATTGTCCCAGCGGGTTTCGTTCATCATTTGCATCAGGGCGCGGCTGACCATGGCGCCGCGCCAAATGGCCGGGCTGGCTTCATCCATCATGTAACCCAGCGACATATTCTGGATGCCGTCGGCATCAACCGGCAGAAAACTTTTGTTGTCGGGCGAGGCGGGCTTGCCGTGGTCGCCCAGCATGCGCGGCATGCTGGGGCCATAGATATCCGCATCCAGAATGCCCACCCGGGCGCCCAACGCTTGCAGGGATTTGGCCAGCATGACCGTTACAGTGGATTTGCCTACGCCGCCTTTGCCCGAGGCCACGGCAATGATATTCTTGATATTGTCGACTGGCGCAATGTCGCGTTGCACCTTGTGAGGGCGAATCACTGTCCCAAAGTGGGCCATGTGCGCCCGGGGCGCGATTTTTGTCAGCGCCTGCTGGATGTTCTCGCGCTCTGTGGATAAAAAATCACCCACCGGATAGCGCAAGGTCACGCCGATATTTTCCGGCGTTTCTGCTGGCAGCTTGATTTCTATGGCCTCGCCATAGGGCTTGTCAATGATCGGGTCGTGCACCGTGGCCAAAGCCTGGCGCAGGGTCTTGCGATGAAGCACCTGGTTGCTACTGGCATTATCCGGTGGCGCATGGGGATCGCCACCGGGGTTATTTGTGGCCGGTTTGTTGTTCTGGTTTTCGCCGGGGTTGTTGGTTTTCTGGCTGTTTTTCTGACGTTGAAAGGGGTTTTTGAATTTCATGCTTATTCCGCGTGTCCGTTGTGGTCTAAAAGAATGTTCTGCAACAAGGCGCGGGTGGAGTCATCCGTGTCCAGTTCTTTCAGGGTTCCGGCGCTCAGGTGTTGATCGATTTGGCGCGCCATGCGCTTGCCCAGTTCGACACCGGGCTGGTCGAAGCAGTTCACATTCCAGATAACCGACTGGGTGAACACCATGTTTTCATACAGGGCCAGAAGCTGGCCCAGGGAATGGGGCGATAAGTCATCCAGCAGCAGAACCGTGCTGGGCCGGTTGCCCGGGCAACGGGCATGAGGGTTGTTATCCTGCGTCTGGCTGCCGTTCATTAGTGTAGCCGATTGCGCCAGCATGTTAATCAGCAGAAACCGCTGATTGCCGGTGGCCGGTTGGCGAACGCCGATAAAGTCCACCGGGATAACGTCGTTACCCTGATGAAATGCCTGAAAAAAAGCGTGTTGGGACAACTGGCCGTGTTCGCCAAATACCCAGGGCGAAGTGGAATAGGGTAGCGGGTTTCCGTGAATATCCCGGCCCTTGCCAACGCTTTCCATCATCAGTTGCTGTAACCAGGCTGGCAGATGCTTGAGCCGGGCGTCATAAGGCAGAACGGCATAGGCTGGTAAGCCCATAAAGCTGCGGTACCAGATGGATAGCAGGGCCATGAGCACAGGCAGATTATTTGCAAAAGGCGCGCTGGCAAAGTGTTCATCCAGGCTTTCAGCCCCGCGCAAGAGCCGGGAAAACGCATCGGCTCCAATACTCATGAGGATGGGAAAGCCAATGGCTGACCACAAGGAAAACCGGCCGCCAATACTGTTGGCGAAGGGCAATATGTGGGTTTCGGCAATGCCAAGGGCGCAAGCGGCTTCATGGTTGGCGGTGGCGGCAACAAAACTTTGACGCCGGGCGTCTGGTTGATAACCGGGCAAGGCGCGAATGCGCTGCATGACCGCCTCGGTATTGCGCAAGGTTTCGCTGGTGCCAAGGCTTTTGGATGAAATACAGAACACACAGCGGCGTGGATTAATCTGGCTGAAAACCTGCTTGTGCAGGCTGTCATCGACGCTGGACAGGAAGTGCACAGGGTAGCGGCTGCTGGTCTGCAAGTCGGTCAGAGCTTCAATCACCAGTTGTGGCCCCAGAAAAGAACCACCAATGCCAATGTTGACAATAGACTCTACGGGTTCGCCAAAGGCGGTCAGCCAGTGTTGTTGCTGGTAGTTTTCCGCTACAGCGTAAAAATGCCGGCGTTGGTCTTCAATATCTGCCCGGGTGTGGCGCCGGCGTTGTAACACGTGGGTTGCAGGCCGGTTTTCAGTCGGATTGACCACTTCGCCCTGGTGCAGTTGGCGGATTTTTTCTTCCAGACGGCAACTGGCAGCCAGGTCAATTAATGCCTTGAGTACTTGATCGTTGATCCAGTTTTTGGACAAGTCCGCCATCAGCGTACCCTGTCGGAACGTGTAGCGACTGGCTCTGTCAGCATCGTGGGCAAACAGCGTCTGTAACTGGCGCAGTCCTGGATCACTCGCCAGTTTCTGTAGGCGTGTCCATGCCTGATGGCGGCTTGGTGGTTCTGCTGTCACGCTGGGTTGAATGTGTTCCATGAGACCCAAAAGCGAAAAAAACGCCATTGTACCAGAGCCTGCCGGAGTGCGGGTGTCCGCTCAGTCGTTTGCCGGAGTCCGTGCCTTGCGCATCCGGGGTGCAGGGCGGGTGTGTAACGGCCAAAAAAAACCCATCCGGTGGGATGGGTTGAAGTTATTTTTCTGTCTGCGCCCTGTTTGTCTTGGAGTGGCTGAAAAGTCACCTGCTTCAAAACTGCCTGTAGATTATCATGCCATTGGCATAAACGCAACACTGATGTGGCTTTATTTACGCTATTTTGTGGTTTTTTTGCATAAAATCCGCGAAAAAACTACCCATTCTGGTGTTTGTTGCATTTATACCACACGATTTTGCCGTTTTTTTTGGCCGGTCGCGTGCCTTTTTGCTGGAGTTGTTGCCATAAATCGTTGGCAGACCCTTGGCCGGGAACATAAATATCCGGGGCGATTTCCAGTAAGGGCTGCAGCACAAAGGCGCGTTGGCTCAGCCAGGGATGGGGGATAGTCAGGTCCGGCGTGTTAAGCCAGTGATGGCCATACAGCAGGATATCAATATCAATGACGCGCTCGCCCCAGCGCCGGGATGGCTGTCTGCCAAGGTTTTTTTCCAATGCCTGGGTCTGGGCCAGTAATTGTAATGGCGTCAGGCGGGTTTCCAGCGCCACCACGGCATTAATAAAGTCCGGTTGATCGACAACGCCCCAGGGTGTCGAGTGATAAGCCTGGGAACAGGCGACAACCCGGCTGTCAGCCAGTGCGTCCAGCGCCGCAATGGCTGTGGAGATGGTGTTCAGCGAGTCTCCCAGGTTACTGCCCAGGCCCAGATAAGCCACATGTTGTGCCGGAGCTGCTGGTGTCATGGCGCACACGGAACCGGATCAGGAACCGGCCGGTTTTTTCCGGCGCCGCCGGCGTCTGGATTTTTTCTCACCACCGCCGAAAATCATCTCGCGTTTTTCCTCTGGTGATACTTCCTGTATTTTTGTCCACCACTGGGCCAGGTCGGCCAGTTCTGGCTGGATAATTTGCCGCAGTAACAGAAAGTCATACGCGGCGCGAAAGCGCGGGTGCGCCAGGGTAGAAAAAACCCGTTTGCCGCGATTGCGTAAAAAGCGCAGTTGCAACACCCAGATGTGGCGGATGCCTGCCTGAATCACCCGCGGCACAAAAATATTTTCGCGTTGTTCTTCAAAAACCTGAGTGGCCGCCAGATTCATGGCGTCAAACTCTGGCAGTCCGTTGTGCCGGTGTTGCCGAAAGAGCTGTTCAGCCTGGGGCCAGAGCAACACCGAAAACAAGAACACCGGGGTTACCGGTTTGCCGGCGGCAATGCGCTTGTCTGTATTGGCAAAAGCTGTACGGAAAAGCGTTTCGTACTCGCTTTTTTCTTCCATAATCCGCTCAACTTCAGGGAAAAGTTGGGCGAACAGCGCATGCTCGCGTAGCAAGGCAAAAGCGTCTTCGGCATAACCGGAGTGGAAAATTTTAATCAGTTCGTCAAACAATCGCGCTGGCGCGACATTCCCCAGACAATGGGCGTTGGGGGCAATGGCAGCGGCGCAGTCCGGCTGCAACTGCAGGCCCAGTTTGACCGCAAAGCGCACGGCGCGCAGCATGCGTACCGGATCTTCGGTAAAGCGCCTGACAGGCTCGCCGATCAGGTTGAGAGTGCGCGCGCCAATATCTTTGTAGCCATTGACAAAATCGAGTATGGTTTCCTCATCGGGGTCAAAGTAGAGGGCATTGGCGGTAAAGTCCCGCCGCAGGGCGTCCTGGTCAATACGCCCGTAGACATTGTCGCGAATAATCTGGCCATTGCGAATCAGGCGGTCGCCGCTGTTTTCCGTATCGTCACTGGATGCGCTGCGGAAAGTGGCTACCTCAATCAGGTCGCGGTCAATGTACACATGCGCCAGGCGGAAACGCCGGCCGATAAGCCGGCATCGGCGGCGAAACACCGACTTGATCTGTTCTGGCGTGGCGCTGGTGACAACATCAAAGTCCTTGGGTGTCTTGTTCAGCAGCAAGTCCCGAATGGCGCCGCCCACCACGTAGGCCTCGTAGCCATGATCTTTCAGCTGTTGGATAATGGTGCGACTGGCTGGAGAAAACTGCTCGCGTGACAGGTTGTGTTGATTCTTGGAATAGGTGCGCAAATTATTCGGGTCTCGTAATGCGTGTTTTTCGGGAAAGCTGGGATGATGCCAATAGTCCGGGCTCGAAAACCGGCTTGTTAATTAGCTCCTTCTAATATAACTTGCAAAGAAACTGCGATATAATACCATGTCAAATAATTTTGGAGCAAACGCATGACCTTTGTTGTCACTGAAGCCTGCATCAAATGCAAATACACCGACTGCGTTGAAGTGTGCCCGGTCGACTGTTTTCATGAAGGCCCGAATTTTCTGGTGATTGACCCGGATGAGTGCATCGACTGCACCTTGTGTGAGCCGGAGTGCCCCGTGGAGGCCATTTATCCTGAAGACGACCTGCCGCCAGGGCAGGAGGACTTTATCGAAATCAACAAGGAATTGGCACAGGTGTGGCCGGTGATTACCCGCATGAAAGAGCCGCCGCCGGATGCCGATCAGTGGGCCGAGGTCAAGGACAAGCGTCACCTGCTGGAAAAATAAACCGCCGGTGACAAGGGCGTGAATCAGGCCGGCTTGTCCGGCCTTTTTTGCGCCTGTTCAGGCTGGCGGTATTTGACAACCCGCGCCGGTGCGCCCGCGGCAATGGCGTTGTCCGGTAACTCACCCAGCACCACGGCATTGGCGCCTGCCACCACACCATTACCCAGTGTCGCGCCAGCGGTGACCACCACATGGCTGCCCAGCCAGCAATCACGGCCCAGCGTGACTGGCCGGATATCAAAACCCTGTTGGCGGATCAGCTTTCCATATGTGGTTTTGTGGTTGGCATCGCGGATGACCGCGTAGGGCGCAATCAAACAGTCACTTCCAATGCTGATGGACTTTTTGGCCACCACCTGCGTGCCTTGCCCCAGATAAACATCATCGCCAATGT
>JALSHI010000062.1 GCA_026982315.1 Lysobacterales bacterium | reverse complement strand
CGAAATGAAAGCCCGTGCCGAAGCCGAGGCCGAAAAAGCCAAAAAAATGGCCGAAATGAAGGCCAAGCACGAGGCCGAAATGAAAGCCCGTGCCGAGGCACAAAAAGCCACTACCAACGCATCAGCGGCCATGCCTGTACTTCAAAAAGCCGCCATTAGCGACTTGGGCACAAGTTTGACGCCATTGGGCGCGGAGCGAGCCGGCACCCCGGATGGCCTGATTCCACCATGGACCGGTGGCATCACCAAACCACCGGCCGGCTACAAGCCCGGAGACCATCACCCCAACCCATTTCCCAATGATAAACCCAAGTTTGTCATCACTGCCAAAAACTACAAGCAGCATGCCGACAAACTAACTCCGGGACAAATTGCCATGTTCGAAAAATATCCGGACAGCTTCCGCATGCCCATCTACCAGTCACGCCGCACCACTGCGTTTCCCCAACGCACCTACGACATGACCATCCGCAATGCCAAAACCGGTAAGTTGGTCGCCGATGGCGAGGGCGTGGCCGATGTAGCAGAAGGTTTTCCATTTCCACTGCCCTATAACACCAGCAACCCGGCCAAAGCCGCCATGTGGAACCACAAAATGAAATACAAAGGCTATGGCGGCGTGCGTTACAACAACCAGGCCGCGCCCACTTCCCGTGGCGCCTGGACACTCATCAAACTGCGCGAGGAATTGCTGGGCAAATACTGGAAACCTGGTATGACACTGGCAGACCTCAACAACATTCTGTTGTATTTTTACCAGGAGGTGGAAGCCCCGGCACGCCTGGCCGGTAGTGTATTATTGGTACACGAAACCCTGAACCAGAAAGCCCAGCCTCGTCAGGCATGGGTTTATAACCCGGGCCAGCGGCGTGTTCGCCGGGCGCCCAATGTGGCTTATGACAACCCCGGCACCGCCTCGGACGGCCTGCGCACATCCGACATGACCGACATGTTCAACGGCGCCATGGACCGCTTCGACTGGAAGCTGGTGGGCAAAAAAATCATCTACACTCCCTACAACGCCTACAAATTACATGGCGCGGATGTGGACTTTAACAAGTTGGTCACGCCACACCATTTGAACCCGGATTTCATGCGCTATGAACCCCATCGCGTCTGGGTGGTGGAAGCCACTCTCAAACCTGGCAAGCGGCATATCAACAAACGCCGCACTTACTATCTGGATGAAGACAGTTGGCAAATCGTCCTGACCGACCACTATGACAAACGTGGCCAGTTATGGCGTTATTCCGAAGGGCATCCCATCAATTATTACGAAGTGCCCCTGTTATGGACCACCATTGAAACCCACAACGACTTGCAAAATGGCCGTTACCTGGCCGTGGGACTGGACAATCACGATCCAGTCAACACCTTTAACCAGGAACTCAACGAAGCCGACTTTACCCCGCAAGCCTTGCGTAAGCGGGGACGACGTTAACCGCCTTGTGACTTTTCTCACAAAAACCCGGCGTATTCAGCGCCGGGTTTTTTTCTGCCATCCTGAATCCTGCCTGTGCATTCGCGTTTCTTTCTGTCAAAACGCGTGAGATAATAGCGCTTTTGTTTGATGACGAATCCACCATGACCGAACAGCGCCATTTATTGATTACCTCTGCCCTTCCCTACGCCAATTCGCCCTTGCACCTGGGTCATATCCTGGAGCATACCCAATCCGATATCTGGGCGCGGCTGCACCGCATGCTTGGACACGAAGTCAAATATCTCTGTGCTGATGACGCCCACGGCACCCCCATTATGCTGCGCGCCGAACGGGAAGGCCGCACCCCGGAAGAACTGGTGGACGCCATCCGGCAACAGCACTGGGAAGACCTGCAGGCTTTTGGCATTTCCTACGACCACTATCACTCCACGCACTCGCCGGAAAACCGCGAAATGGTTTACCACATCTATCATGCCCTTAAAGACGCCGGCCATGTGGAAACCAAAGTTATCGAGCAATATTACGACCCACAGCGGGAAATGTTTCTGCCTGACCGGTTTATCAAAGGCACCTGTCCCAAATGTGGCGCTGCCGATCAATACGGCGACAACTGCGAAGTGTGTGGAGCCACTTATACACCAGCCGACCTGCTGGAACCACGCTCGGTCGTGTCCGGCGCCAAACCGGTTATGCGTGAATCCCTGCACTACTTCATTAACCTGAAAAATTTCGAGCCAATGCTCAAAGACTGGGTCGCCAATACCGGCCAGTTACAGGAAGAAGTCAAAAACAAGCTCGCTGAATGGTTTGAAGCCGGACTGCAAAGCTGGGATATTTCTCGCGACGCGCCCTATTTCGGCTTCCCGATTCCCGGCGAAAAAGACAAGTATTTTTATGTGTGGGTGGATGCGCCGGTGGGTTATCTGGCTTGCCTGAAGTACGTCTGCGAACATAACGGGGAGGCGTTTCAACCCTGGATAGACCCCGACAGCCAGTACGAAATGCACCACTTTGTGGGCAAGGACATCCTCTATTTTCACACCCTTTTCTGGCCGGCCATGCTGCATGGCGCCGGCCTGAAAGTGCCCAGCGGTGTATATGTGCACGGTTTTCTCACCGTCAATGGCAAAAAAATGAGCAAAAGCCGTGGCACTTTTATTAATGCCTCTACTTATCTGGAGCACCTGCAACCGGATTATTTGCGCTACTATCTGGCAAGCAAGCTGGGCACCGGAGTAAACGATCTTAATCTCAACCTGGACGATTTCCGGCAAAAAATCAACGCCGACCTTATCGGCAAGGTCATCAACATTGCCAGCCGCACCGCCGGATTTATCAACAAACGCTTTAACGGTGTGTTGGCCGACAGCATGGATCAGCCTGATCTGTATGCCGAGTTTATTCAGGCCAGCCCTCAGATTCAGCAGCTATTTGAGCAACGCAACTACAACGCCGCCATTCGCCACATTATGACATTGGCGGATAAAGCCAACCAGTACATCGCCGCCGCGGCGCCGTGGAAAGCCATCAAGGAAAGCGGACGGGAAACCGAAGTTCATCGCGTCTGCACCACTGGCCTCAATCTGTTCCGCGTACTCATGAGCTGGCTGGCGCCTGTGATTCCCCATACCGCCGCGAAGGCAGCTGCCTTTCTCAATACCGACTTTACACACTGGAACGCCATTGAACAGCCCCTGCTGAATCATTCCATTAACCCATTCAAACCCCTGATGACCCGTATCGAAGAAAAACACACCGACGCCCTGCTGCAAAGCGCCAAAGAGCAGTTAAAGACCATGGACGAAAAAAAACCTGAAACCGTCTCTGGGGCTGGCGGCAACCCGGCAAAAACTGAACCGGTGGCTCCACAGATTCCCTATGACGATTTTGCCAAAGTTGATTTGCGGATTGCCCGGATTGCCAAAGCCGAGCAGGTCGAGGGCGCTGACAAGCTGTTACGGCTAACGCTGGACCTGGGACATGAAACCCGGCAGGTGTTTGCCGGCATAAAATCGGCCTATCAACCGGAAGACCTGGAAGGCCGGTTAACCGTTATGGTGGCCAATCTCGCCCCCCGGAAAATGCGTTTTGGTGTCTCCGAAGGCATGGTTCTGGCCGTAGGGCCCGGCGGCCAGAACATCTTTCTGCTGAGCCCGGATACCGGCGCCCAACCAGGCATGCGGGTTAAATAAATCCACATGCTGTAACAACACCTCCCCTGCACAAGCTCCCTCATCATCTGCTCCAGGAATTTGTGCGGGGAAACGCCGATCAATCTTGTAAAGTTTCGGCCTCATCAACCTCATTTTTGGGCGGTTTATCGATATTCTTGCCTGCCGCCGGCTCGCCGGCCGGGGCGCACCTTTCCGTAATGGCCTGAAGAACTTCAAGACAACGGGTATTATTCTGCATTTTTTCCGGCAGTAACGCCACAATGCGGCCGGAAGCCGTAATTTTGGTGTAGTTCTCGCCTTTTTCCACCGCACAAGCACCCCCTTTTTGGGCTTGCTCAATCACCGCAGCGGTGGAGCAAGCCTGATCCTTGTCCGCCATTTTTTCACTGCCTGTGACGTCCTGAGCCTGCAAGCTTGCACTTGTCCCAATAGCAAGCATAACCAGAAAGTTCTTTAACCGAATTGTGTTATTGATCTTGGTTTGTTTAAACGTCTTCATAAGAAATTACCTCAATGTAACCAAAAGCCAAAACAGCAGCATGCCATTTTGGTTGGTCCACTTTAGGCGCTAGAACATAAAAGCCGGGTTAATCTTGGCCACAAAAAAGCGTTAAAACTTGGGATTTTCTCACCACCTGGTCAAAATATGGCCAATCCCCGCCCGTTTTGTTAAAAAAATTATGAACACTTTCGCTTTTTATGGTATAGAGAAGTCTCCATACATTTTTGTATGGACTTCATTCACACACACAAGAGGAAGTCCCATGAAAACCAAAACAAAATATACACTGCTGATCTTACTTCTCACCACCACCCAGGTGTACGCCCAATGTGGCCTCCAAACGGGAGAAAACAACACCATCAGCACGGGTGATGAAATCATTGGTATCAGTACTGGTGACGAAATTATTGGTGCCAGTACCGGTGATGAGATTATTGGCGTTAGCACCGGTGATGAGATTATCGGTGCCAGCACTGGTGATGAGATTATCGGGCAGGCGTCAGTAGAGGGCAATTGTTCAAAAGCCACTGGCTTCTGGCGCTTTTTTAAATAATTCCGAAAAAAGCCAGCCAGTGACAAAAAGGCTAGCCACTTTATTGACGAGGGAAACCCCGGCCCCATACCACCGGGGTTGCCTCTGTTTTCAGAGAATCATAACATTGGAGTATCCATGAAAAGTCCAAGCTTGAACCATACTGAGCAGCAAGAAATGCACCTGACCATTGTCCGCCTGGTGGGGGCGGCCTTTGCCCAAATTACCCGTAACCTGGATATTGGCAGCGGGGAGTTAATCGCAGCCTTCAAGGAAGGTTTGCTGCAGTCTGCCTTCCGGGACAACCCGCGTGCCACTGTCGCCGAAGTCTCACTGCAAACAGGCATTGACCGCCGCCATGTGAGTGAATTCAAAAAGAAAAAATCCATTCCCGGGCTTTACAAGCAAACCCGCCTGGGCCTGATCTGGCAGGAACTGAAATGGCTGGCCCAAAACCGTTATACCGATGGAAAAATACCCAAAAAAGGCAGCACACACAGTTTTGAATCTGTCTGCAAGGCCTATGCCAACGGCAGTTACACCCATACCGCCATCTATAATGAACTGTGCAGAAGAAAGGTCATTCGTGATCATGGCGATAGCATCTCCCTGTGCCAAAATCACCTGGGCATGATCGAAGACAAGGAGGAATACAACAAAATCGTCGCCTTGCTGCTGGCGCGGCTGGCGCAATCTCTCACCCTGAACAGCAGAGTCACTGAAAATCAGGACAAGAATTTCATCAGAACCGTTTATTCCTCACAAATCCCCGAGTACAAAATGGATGCATTGCACCCGCTTGTACACAAGACTTTGCAGCGTCATTTTGAAGAAATCAACAAGTTACTGTCTGCCCATGAAATTGATGTGAGGCCGGGCACTTTTACACCCTATGGCGTGTCATTTTTCGAGTTCGGCCGCCAGCATATCCTCGACAATCTTGCCTGGGACAGAGATGATGATTGATCCGGCCACTAGCGCACCCGCGGGCCTTGCTGGACTTCCATGTGCGGGTGCCGAAACCAGTAATTGCAGGCCACAGTGATGCGGGTAGCATCGCCCTTGTAAGGGCTGACTTCATGATAAATCCAGGACGGAAAAATCAGCAACTGTCCAGCTTGCAATTTGAATACCTTGTGGCCGGTAGAAAAGGCCGCCAGGCCCATTTGTAAATTCCCCGCATCCAGATACTGACTGGCTGCCGGATTGGGGTGAAAAAAGCGGGTCACGCCCGAATCGATCAGGGGTTCCCCCGGCTTTTCACCGCTGTCCACACAATACACCGCGGACCAACTGGCCATGCCATGATTGTGGTTGACGAAATAGCCGTTTTTTCGCGTGACATGAAACCAGGCGTCAGCATAGACCTCAAATTCGTCCACGGTTTTGCGCTTGTACTGGTTAATCATGCCCACCATTTCCAACACATGGTCGGTGATGATCTTCTGCAAACGCTGCACGCATGGCTCTTTCCAGGCAAACAGATCGAAGTGGCTTTCAAACAGTTCCCGGGTTTTCAGAGAGTTTTGTTGCGGGTTGCGGTAGCGGTCACCTTCGGCTTCACGCTGCAGGAACAGGCTTTTCAATTCCGCATTCAAAGCCTGGGCATCGGCCACGGTGGTCAACCCAAAAGGCACGGCAAAGGCGGGAATCAGCTGAAGCTTCGGGGTTGACGGCATATGGGCTCCTGGATGGAAAATCAAACGGATTTATTGATTGGTTTTTACCGGTGTTTTTACTGGGGTTTCTTCCAGGGTCACCTTCAGTTTTTTACCCAGCAGGCCCTCAATCCCTGGTGGCCACCAGCCAAAGTCACGGGCGCGATCCAGGGCTTCATTAATGGGCACGCCTTTTTCTTTCACCAACCAGGCAATATAGGCCTCAGACGCCCGGTGGCCGGAACGGCAGTGCATCAATACCGGACCATCGGTTTTTTTCAGGGCTTCGGCCAAGGCCTTGGTCTGTTTTTCGCTGCGAGGGAAATCCTTGCCGCCAATGGGAATCATCACATAGTCAATGCCCAGCTTTTTCAGTTCAGCCGCTTCGTTAAAACGTAACTGTTTCATTTCCTCCGGGGTGCGGAAGTTGATGACTGTGCGAATTCCAGCCTGTTTCAACCGGGCCAAATCAGGATAAAACGGTTGCGGGCCAATCAGCAGGTTTTTCTCTGCCGGATAAACCATTTGCAAATAATCCGGCCGCGGCGGCGACTTGACGACCTTGGGCTGAGCCAAAGCCTGACCGCTAAAGGCCAATAGCAAAGCGACTGCCAACATCAGCCGGGATAAGCTGCAACGTATGTTCATGGGTATCTCCGGTACAAAAAATTTTAATGGCTGTATTTTAGCAAATATCAGGAAAACAGCGTGGCGGCCATTTTGCGCCGGAAAACGGCTCGCTGGGCGGGGTCATCCACCAGATTCAGCGCGTTAACCAGCGCCTGACGCACCGCTTCACGGTCGTCTCCCTGTGTATTTTCCAGCGCCTGAAGCAAGGCAGCGATGCCGTTTTCGACCGCCCCGGCGGCAATGTGCCCTATGGCGGTGCCGATTTCCGGCTTGTCTGTCAATTTTTCCTGCAATGTCAGCAGTTCCAGCGCGCTGGCCAGCTTTTCGGCCTCCGGCGCACTGCGTACAGCGTGTGGCAAAGCATTCCACAGCTCGCGCGCCTCATCCGTGCGACCCGCTTGCATCAATAACTGAGCCAGTTGCAGTCGTGATTTGTCGTCATCCCGCGCCTGAAGCTTTTCGATGGCCAGGTCAGTCTGGCCGTCCTCAATGGCTTGCTGAATGGCCAACCAGTCCTTGTCCGGCGCCTGCTGCAAATGTTTCTCAATAAACTGGCGAATCGCGCCTTCCGGTTGCACGCCCATAAACTGGTCGGCAATTTCTCCGTTGCGAAATATCGCCACTGTGGGTAGGGAACGAATACCATACTGCATGGCCAGTGTTTGCTCCGCATCCGTGTTGACTTTGGCCAAAGCCACTTGGCCATGATAGCTGTCTATAACCTGGTGCAATACCGGCATCAACATCCGGCAAGGCCCGCACCAGTCAGCCCAAAAATCCACCACGACCGGCCGCTTAAAGGACTCTTCGATCACTTTTTGCTGAAAATCAGCCTGGGTGGCGTCAAAAACATGTTCGCTCATCGTTTTCTTCCTGTTTCGTTTCTGATTGACAAATCCTTGTTCAATGACAGCAGTGATTCTCCGTCGTCGCGTTCACAAACCCATCAACTGGCGGCAATATAAGGGTTCTCACCTGTGCTGTGATCCGTCGAGTCAAGAACGCCTTTGAGTTCCGGAAAAGCCGCCAGCAATTTGGATTCAATACCCATGCTGAGGGTCTGGCTGGCCATGCCACAACCATGGCAACCACCGCCAAACTCGATAATGGCATAACCATCCTTGTCCAGATCCACCAAACGCGCCCAACCGCCATGGCTGGCCAGTTGCGGGTTGATTTCACTGTTGAGAAACCAGTCAACCTTGTCCTTCAGGGAGGCGTCTTCACCGGGCTTGCGTCCTTTGAGCCCTGGCGCCTTGATATTCAGCTGGCCACCGGTTTCGGTTTCTTCGTAATCAATTTCTGCGTCATCAAGGTATTTTTTATGGCTTTTTTCCACCACAATTTTGAACGCCCCCTGATCCAGGGCCTCATCATCCGGGCCCATTTCATTTTCTTCGCAAAAATTCAGATAGCAATCAGCCATGGGCGTGCCTGGCCGATCGACCACCAAGCGCAGATGCAGATCGTCAATGTCCTGCTCGTCCAGAACGTTTTTCAGGTATTTTTTGGCAGCATTTGTGACGGTAATCATGCGATTTTTCCATAAAGGTAAGGCAGGGATTCATCCAGACGGTAGTCAATGCCTGAATGGGTGCCATTGAACTCTTCGTAAATATGTTCGATGGCGTGATTTTCAAGGGCCTGATGCAAGCGGCGCATGCCGTAATGAATCATGTACTGATCCCGAAAGCCGCAATCCATCCACAGGCCATTGAGCGCAGACAGGCCCTCCACACTGGTAGCCACCCGTTGCACCGGATCGTGCGCCTGCCAGCGGGCCCAGCGCTCGGGAATCAGCTCGCAGGTGTAGATATCAAACGGTAGCTGGATGGTTTCCGGCTCATCGGCCGGATCATAGGTGGCGGCCATGCACAGCATCATGAGAGTATGAATGTCTCCGCCGGTGACTTTTTTGCTTTTCCAGAAGCGGTTCACAAAGTGCAGCGGGTCGTTGCCGTAATTGGCCAGCACATCCGCCACCAGCGGAAAATCACGCTGGTATAACAGGTCAAAACCGGCATCGCCGGAGTGATTGGCGATCGCCCCCCATTGGCCGGGCCAGTCCATGGCGCAGCGCATGGCGGCAAAACCGCCGGAGGACTTACCCAGCACCGCCCGGTGTTCGGGCGATGCGTGGATGCGAAAGTTCGATTGCAGGGCCGGCAATAACTCCGCATGCAAAAAACTGGCATAACGCCCCATACCGGCGGAATCCAGATATTGATTGCCGCCCAGACGCGTAAAACAGTCCGGGAGCGCCATCACCACCGGGCCCATGCGGCCTTCGCCAATCAGCCTGTCCAGACGTTCCGGTATGCTTTCCTCAAAGGCCCGCCAGACGACGCTTTTCAGTCCACTGCCGGTATAGGCGGCCAGATACACCATGAGCGGATAGTGGTCTGTGGTGTCGTCATACCCTGGGGGCACATAGACCGGCACAGCCCGCTGATGCGGATCGCCCCAGGGATTGTCCCGTAGCAGTTCGCTTGTCACTGTGATGGTCACCAGCCGACCGGTAGGATAGTTTTGGGTATGCTTGTAGCGGGACACAATTAGCTCCAGGGTTTGTTCAATACAGCAGTTAATTCGTCGGGAATGGGGGCCGACACCACGATATCTTCGCCATTGTCGCGAAAATGCAATGCACCGGCATGCAAAAACAGGCGGTGCAATCCACGTTGCTGCATAAAGCGGTTAAATGCCGGGTCGCCGTAGCGTTCATCGCCAGCCAATGGGTGACCTATATGTGCCGCATGTGCGCGGATCTGATGCGTGCGCCCGGTTTTCAGGTCACATTCGGCCAGCGTGGCCTGCCGGTTAAAGTGCTCCACAGGCAAAAAGACCGTATGGGCGGACTTGCCACCTTGTTCGTCGTCATCCAGCACCGCCACGGTGCGCTCACCATCCTGCCGGTTTTCCACATCAATCCGCGCCTGCACCGCCTGACGGTCATTCAGGTGCCCTTTTAACAGGGCGAAGTAGGTTTTTTTAATCTTCTGCTGCTGCATCTGCTGCTGAAAATCCCGCAAGGCTGGCATGTTGCGTGCAATCACCACGCAACCGGAGGTATCCCGGTCCAAACGGTGACATAACTGCAAATCCGGATGGCCTTCCAATTGCCGCACAATATCAATCAGGCCAAAGGGCACGCCTGATCCTGCATGCACGGCCATGCCGGAGGGTTTGTCCACCACCAGATAATCCGGCGAGCGGCACAGCACACGATCACGAATGGTTTGCACCCATTTGTCCGGCACCCGAATCTGACCGCCTTCTGCAGGTATCATAAAAGGCGGCAAACGGATCAAGTCTCCAGACGAGAGTTTTCGGGTCTGTTTGGCGCGCTGGCCATTCACGCGAATCTGGCCGGTACGCAGCGCCTTGTAAATGAGCGTGCGGGGAAAGTTCTTGAGTTTCTTGATAAGAAAATTATCCACCCGCTGGCCATCGGCCTCCGGGCCGACAGGTATGATATTGACAGGGTGTGACCTGTTTTTCATGCAACCATTCACCAGTTAAATTCAGAAAGCGGCTTCGTTTTTTGGTAAGCCAGCATAAATTGCGCGCATCATATCATTGAAAGGCCCTTTTCACCGTGAAAATCGGGCTTTTCAGCAACCAGCGATCAGCGCTTGTCCTGCTGCCCGGCCTGGCCTTTTTTGTTGCGCCCCGCCGCCATAAACTCCGACTTGAACCAGGGCGAACCAGACTCATAGGCACGCAACCGACGCTGCATGTCAGCCAGCATTTCATCATCCGGCGCCTGGTGTTTGGACATAAGGGCGATGGCCTTGCGCTGAGCATCAACGGCGCTGCCGAAATCACGCAAGGCCGCATGAATGGCCGCCAGGGTGTCCCAAAAAGCCGCCATCATGACAGGCTGCCCCCTGACTGTATCCCAGTCCAGTTCCGACCACAAGCGCATGGCCTTTTCCGGGTTGCGGCACTGGGGATCGCGCGCGGTGGCAAGCATCCAGGCATGGTTATTATAGGCATGAGCATTGCCAAGTTTTTCAGCCTGAGAAAAATACATTTCTGCCTTTTTGCAATCCCGGGTTTGACCAAGCAGCCCATACAAAAAAACATTGCCCAAAGCCAGCGCGGCTGGCGCCACATGGGCGGCTGCGGCTTGTTGGTACCATGCAAGAACCTGGGCGTCCTGCTTGTGTTGCGCGGCATCCTGAGCCAAAAGCCAGACCGCTTCTCCATGGCCGGCTTTGGCGGCCTGGCGAAGCCAGTACAAAGCCTGGCTTCGCACCTGCTCCCCGGGGTAGGCATCATCAATCAGTCCGACAGCCGCACCGCTGTCTGTGGCTTTTTGTGCTTCAGACCACCTTTGGTAAAGATTCTTCCCCAGCAAAAACGCCCAATCCGGCAGGCTTTGGGCCGCTTGAGCCAATGGAGCAGGAACCGGTACCGGCTGCAAGCCGGTCAGCGTTTCCGGCTGTTCTTTGTCTCCCACAGAAGAACCGAAGGCAGGCGCATTAGCGGAGTTTTTACCAACTTTGGACACAGCCGTGGCGGGCTGGATGGTCAGGATTATGGCAAGGGTTACAAATAGCCGACGACACCAGTTTTGGCGCAACAAACCGGCCCCGCCCCTGCACACCACCGCAGGCCGGGCAAGCACAGACACGAGAAAAAAAGCGTTCAACATCACGGGGCCACATTATCAGGCGCCGAATCGGAATTGAGCCGGCCTTGCAGACTTTTGACATCCATTTCCCGCAGCAGTTTCTCAAAGTAGCGGCCACGAGCGGCATAGTCGGGAAAAGCATCGAAACTGGGTGCGCCCGGCGACAACAGAATGGTGCCGCCGGCAGGTGTATAGCAGGTAGCCAATTTAACAGCCTCGGCCAAATCTGCGGCCGGAACAACCTGACACGCTGGTGGATATTTTTCCAGAGCCTTCAATATACGCCGGGCATTCGCCCCGGTGACCACCAGCGAGGCGGGAGGGTTGGACTGGATAGCCCGGGCAAACTCCTCCCAGTCCAATTGGCGATCATAGCCGCCCAGAATCATTGTGGTGGTTTTGGCATCCACTGTGGACAACGCCGCCAGGCTGGCATGTGGCGTAGAGGCGATGGAGTCATTAATCCAATGCCACGCACCAATATGGCCCACAGGTTGCAAACGATGAGGCAAGGGCAGAAACTCACGCGCAGTCTGCAAAGCCGAATCCACAGACAAACCGAGCACCTCAATGACTTGCAGCACAGCCGCCAGGTTGTGTAAATTGTGCTGCCCCTGCAAAATCCAGTCGTCACAGGAAAAAACGCACCGGCTCTGATGATACAAGCCTGTTTTTCTAACTTGCCACCGGGGTGACTGCGCGCATTTAAGCGCAGGTGGCAATGGACATTGGGCGGCAGACAAACGGTTTTCAAAATGCGCCAGCGGTTGACCCAGAATAATCCGGGGAGCCGCCTCCAGCAGCCGGAGCTTGTCCTGGTAGTAACGCGCTTCGCTCCCATGCCAGTCCAGGTGTTCGGGAAACAGATTTAACAAAACCGCGCAATCCGCTTCAATATCCCCGGCAGCGGCCTGATAGCTGGAGGTCTCCAGAACCGTCCATGTTGCTGGCCGATCCACATACTCCAGCAGGGGCGTACCGATGTTTCCCGCCAGATTAACCGTTTCTCCCAAACCGTTTAATACATGCGCCAGTAAGCTGGCGGTGGTGGATTTGCCCTTGGTTCCCGTCACCGCAATGATTTTGCCGTGACGATGATAGGCAAACCATAGCGCCGCCGAGCCAATCACCGGCACAGTAACGTCACTGGCCGGCGGCCGATAGGGGCTGATGCCGGGCGATTTGATCACCAGATCAAAACTATTCAACTTATCAGCGGTAACCGCTTTGGTACAAAACGTCCAGCGGCGACCTTGATGAGCATCTGTGCCGCCTGTTTCCTGTGGCGGGCAAAAAACCGTCACCTGGCTGCCGGGATGGTAGCGCGCCAAATAAGACGCTGTCGCGCGGCCTTCCACACCGTATCCCCATACGGCGATGCGTTGACCGGAAAGGGTTGGGGGCAAACGCGCGTTCATCGATATCCGTCAGAAAACCTGTCGTGGCAAAAATTCAGGCGGTATCGCATGTTCGGGATGAAAGGCCAACACGTCCTGTTCTTCCTCTGGCGACGGCGGTACCACCTTATCGCGCAGGAAGCCGATGACCCGGTCATTGGCCCACTCCGGGTGATTCGCCAGCCAGTGAAACGCAATTCGGCTCTCCAGCACATCGCCCACACATTCAAACGGTTTTATACCACGAATACCCAGCAATGCCTCGAAACCCGGCAACTGGGGAAGGCTGTCCAGCAGGTTGTGCCCAAAAATTTCCAGTAAACGGGATTTCTCCACAAACGTCGCCAGCCCCAAAAACACAAAACGGCACTTGGGGCAATCTCCGCACCACAAGCCATGCTGGTTACGACTGCCGCCAAGGTGAAAATTCCGATTACAACTGGTGAACACATCAAAATAATCGCTGTACTGACTGAACTGTTTGAGTATCGCCAGTTCGGACCAGGGTCTTTGCAAGGAAAAATAGCGCAAATCCGGGCTGATGGTGCGATGAATGTGCGCCTGGAAGTCTTTCTCGAAAGCAAAACTTTTGGAATACTGGTGGTTCACCGGATGGCCCTGGGCATCCAGGGTATTATGCGCCTCGGCGGAACGCTCATTGGAAAAAACAATGCTGTCATAGCCATGCAACAAGGCAGCCACCACGGCAATAGCCGAGTTGATGGCTGTGACCGGCACATGGCCATTAAAGAACGCACCAGGCCTGGCATGCAGCAGTTTTTCATCAAGTTGACGCTTGACGGTGTAAACCGGCACGCCGGTTTTGGCGGCCGCCCGGGCAATGACAGACGACTCGCCCACCACAAACAAGTTCACGGGTTTTTGGTATTTTTTCAGGGATTCCACGGTCACAATGGAGTCCTTTCCGCCACCAAAAGGCACCAGCGCGCGATGCGGCAAAGACAGCCGCCAGTTATCAGGAATGATTGCCTCACTGTCAATATGCAAGCGATCATGCAAGGAAACGCCTTGCACATAGGCCAGCTCGGCCAGACCATTTATCCAGGTGGTGCGTAAGAATTCAGCGGTTTTGCTGTCAGGACGCTTCTTTCTGAAGAGAATCCGGGCTGGCAAACCCATTTTGATATAACTGACCCCGGCCAGCCAGTGCAGCAAGTGGCAGGCAGAAACCAGCGCCTGGCGACGAGGCGCATCCTTTGGTACATCAAAAGCCGGAAAGGTAATGGTTTCGGTCATTTCCCCCAGGCCTTCCACTTCGTAGAACAACTGTAAAGTGGCCTGTTCCGGGTTTAACCGCCACTGACCAAAATAAAAGGTTTCATGGAATTCGGGCATGGTGGCATTGTATCACGGCGTTCAAACCCAACCCGGGAGGAATCGCCCCACAAAAAAGCCCCCGGACTCCAGGGGCAACAGGCTTGCACCATCACAAACAAGCCAGGAGGAAGCTCACTCAACAAGCGCCTACTCGGCCACCTGTAAATTCACATGCAGGCGAATGCGATCACCAGGGTGATGATCCAGCCGCGTGCGCCGCAAACGGCCTTCAAACTCATAAGCCACATCATAGGCCACAATGCGTTCTTCTTCTCTCACATCCTGCTCCATGCGGCAGCGCTGGCGATAACGCACCGGCTCCACGCGTCCATATCGTCGTGTATCCGCATAGGGATAACGCCGCTCATGGTAAGCGCTCCGATTGTGGCCAGTGCCTGCCTGGGCGCCAATCACAGAACCCAGCACCGCGCCCGCGAAAGTGGCCGCATCTCGGCCATGGCCTCGGCCAAAACGGTTTCCAATCGCCCCGCCAATCACAGCCCCCAGAATGGCTCCGCCGGGATTCGCCTGGCGGCGATGATGACGGGAGTGGTGACGCCGATAGACCGGCTCATCCCAACAGACTTCCCGCGGCTGGACGACACGAACAGAGCGATAAATCGGTTGCACATCCACCACTGGCGCATAAATAATATCGCTTTGGTAATGGCGCGCCGAGACCGCAAATGAAGCCAGAGACAATATGAGGCCCGGCACAATGAACGTGGGTTTCAATAATGAATGAATCGAAAACATGGTTTCAGCTCCTGTCCACGTGCGGGACTGCTTGTTAACTTGTCGCCAAGTTTAGCCACAGACCCATGAATAAAAGCTGAATAGCCATGATGAAGGGAAGGCAAGGCATTATCACAGGGGCATGGCAATAAAATAACGCCAACGGTTTTCATCTGCCCTGTAAGGCGGCTAAAATGCCATCTTCTCTTGAAACCAGGCTTGATCTCATTCCATGACAACAGAAACCCGCGCCTTGAAACAATTCCAGCAACAATTTCCTGTGTGTATCCAGCAGCCGGTGCAATGGGGGGACATGGATGCCTTGCGTCATGTAAACAACACGGTCTACTTTCGCTATTTTGAAAATGCGCGCATTGCCCTGATGGAGCGCACCGGCATCAATCGCCTGTTTCTCAGTGACAATATTGGCCCCGTTCTGGGGCATACCCAGTGCAAATACCTGCGCCCCCTCACCTGGCCGGATCAGATCACCGTCGGCACAGCTGTCAGCGCCATTCATGAAAAACGCTTTAGCATGGTGTATGCCGTGTTCAGCCATCGGCAGCAGACAGTGGCCGCCGAAGGCACCAGCGAAGCGGTTTATCTGGATATGGCCTCCGGCGCGACTTGTGCCATTCCCGATGCCATTCGCCAGGCTTTGACACAGCTCAGGCTGGACACAGAATAACCACGGGACACCCTATCTCACCGCAATCAGGCGGGTTATCTGGTCACCAGCCAGGTTTTTTCATAAGCGCTGGTGGCGCCCTGGGCCTGGAACTTGGGCTCGTTGGCCAGGATATCCCGCTCTCCCAGCTTGTCAATACGGGAAAATGCCTGGTACTGCCGCTTGACCATGTCATCTGTATGTGGAAAAGGCGGGCCCTGATAGCCCCCCGAAAGAACCGGGTCACGCTGAAAGTCCAGCGTGACCAGCAAGATTGGCGTTTCTGCTGTCAGTTCCTGATAAAACTTGTGGACGTAGCGTTGGCGCAAGTCTGGCGGCAAAGCGATTAGTGCCGCCCGGTCATACACGCCATCAGCCAATGCCAACACCTGCTCAGGCAAGCGAAAAAAGTCGCCTTGCCACAGGCTGAGCCGCCCACATTGGAAGACCGTGTGGCCACTGGCTGTCTGGTCCTCGCAATGTTCGTATTGGAGCTGATTGTCGGCAAAAAATTCCGCAACGGCCTGGGGCGAGCACTCACAGCCGGTTACCTGCAAGCCTTTTCCCAATAGCCACAATAAATCCTGGCTTTTTCCACATAAAGGCACAAAAACGTGATCGCCAGGTTGCAGCGCCATGGCATCGAACCATTGCTGCAAGGAGGCATTGGGGCGGCCTTCGTGAAAACCAATCTGGTGCCGATGCCACTTTTCAAGCCAGAACTCTGTATCCATTAGTGACTGTCGTTTGTCGCCGTCTGAGAGTCCCTGGATTTTTCCTGTTTTTCCCGATCAATCCAGTCACGCACCTTTTTCTCCAGAAAATTCAGCGGCACGGCGCCATCATCAAGCACCTGGGTATGGAAACGGCGCACAACGCTCTTGTCTGCGCCCAGCTCCGCTTCGGCTTCATCGCGCAGCTGCTTGATTTTTAGCTGACCGATTTTATAGGCCAATGCCTGGCCGGGTATGGCCATAAACCGTTCGGCTTCAGAAACCGCCCGGGCTTCCACCACCGGCGCATTGGCGTACATATAATCCAGCACTTTGTCCCGCGACCAGCCAAATTGGTGAATCCCCGTGTCCACCACCAGCCGGATAGCGCGCCATAATTCAGCGCTCAACTGTCCAAATTCGCTGTAGGGGTCTTCATATAGCCCCAAATCCTTGCCCAATCCTTCTGAATACAATGCCCAGCCTTCGACAAAGGCCGTGTAACCGCCAAACTTGCGGAAATTGGGTAAATTAGGCAATTCCTGTTGGATGGATAATTGAAAATGGTGGCCTGGCACCGCCTCGTGTAAATAGAGATTCTCCACACCCCATTTTGGCCGTGCCTTCAAATCGTAGGTGTTTACGTAAAACACGCCCGGGCGCTTGCCATCGGCCGATGGGCTTTGATAGGACGCCCCCGAGGCGGATTTTTCGCGAAAAGCCTCGACCGGGCGAATTTCAAAGTCCGCCTTGGGAAAAATCTCAAAAATGTCCCCGACACGCGCATTCACCTTGTCTTTCAAGTCAGCATAGGCTTGCAACAATTCCTGCTTGCTGCGGAAATGAAATTGCGGGTCGTTTTTCGTGAATTCAAAGAACTCCTTTAATGTGCCTTTAAAACCCACACGCTGCATAATCTCTTGCATCTGCTTGTGGATACGGGCCACTTCCTGCTTGCCAATGGCGTGAATTTCTTCTGGCGTATAGTCGGTGGTGGTGATGGTTTTCACCTTGTAGACATACCATGCCTTGCCGCCAGGGACATCATACAGCCCATAGGTATCACGCGCCTTGGGCAAATATTCGTTTTTGATATAGTCATACAGACGCTGATAGGCTGGCAAAACCTTATGGCTGATTTTGTCCCGATAGGCGGCCGTCAGTTCGCGTTTTTCCTCTGCTGAAAAACTATCGGGCATATGCTTCACCGGCTGCCAGAACAGGCTGTCTTCCACCTTGTCCACCAGCAAGGCTTTAAGCTGCGGCAACACCCGCTGCATTAACACTTTCGGTTGCGAATATCCCTGGGCCTGACCCTGTTTCATATTGGCAATGGCCTGATCCAGCAAGACCACGCCTCCATCCATGCGCTTCAGCCAGTTCCGGTAATCCTCGACTGTGTTAAATGGCTGGGCCTGAGAGCCTGAGCCCAGCATGGCAAACATATTCGGCAGGGAGTAAAACTGATTGATGGGCATCAAGTGATCTGGATAACGAAAACCTTCCAGGGCGTTTTTCCGCTTGGCCACAAACAGGTCATAGGATGTTTGCTCACTTTTGGGCAAGGCTTTTCGGTCCACTTTCTGGATGCGATTCAGTGCCGCCTGTTCCAGCTTTTTCGCCTTTTGCCGCCATTGCTCACTGAGAAAGTTGGGAAGCTGGTCATTAAAGCGGTGATCACCACGAAAAGTGGCCGAAAGCGGGTTCAGCCGTAATTGCTGTTCGTCATACCACTGGTAAATCTGGCGGGCTTTTTGCGCTTCGGTTACAGCCGTTTCCGGCTCCGGTTCCTTTTCTGCCTGAACGGCTTCATTCAGCGCTGTTGTATCCACTGGCAATGAAACGGCCGATGATGCGGGTGACGCTGGCGAGGACTTTTTGTCTGCATATTGCAGACCCAGCCACACGGCCAGTCCCGCAAGCACACAAACCGCGACCACTTTCCAGACACGATTCCCACGGTCTGATCCAACTGATGATGATTTCATGAAAAGCACTCCTGTAAAAATTGATCCAGCAAAAAGGCGCTGCGGCGATCGGCTTTGGGATCGTACACTGTTCCCAGTTCCGGATCATTGGCATCCGGGTTGGTAAAAGCGTGCATAACACCGCCAAAATCATGTTTTTGCCAATCACAACCGGCGCGGTTAAGCTCATCCCGCAAGGCCAGCCAGTCCTCCAAAGGAACCATGGGGTCGGCATCCCCATGCAAAAACAGAGCCATGGCGCGCCACAAGCCCTGGTCGATATTGTCCGCCTGTTTCATAAGACCGTGGATACTGACAATGCCGCGTACCTGGTCGCTGACCCGCGCCAGATCCTGTACACAGAGGCCGCCAAAGCAATAGCCTATGGCCGCCACGCGTTCTTTGTCCGCCATGGGCAATCCACGGGCCGCTTTCAGCGCCAGTAACATGCGCCGCTGCATCAGCTCACGGTTTTCCATAAAAGGCGTCATCAAGGCCATGTTTTCTTCCACGCTATGACCCACCCGGCCCTTTCCATACATGTCCAGGGCAAACCCGATATACCCTTTGGCGGCCATGGTGCGGGCCACGTCTTCCACAAATGGCACCCGGCCTGACCACATATGGGCAATGAGCACCACCGGCGTTTTACCTGCCTGGGCATTCTTGGGTTCTACCACCCAGGCCTCCAGCTCCTGGTCGACATCAAAATAAGTCAAGGGATATTCACGCATGTTATTTCTCCTGTTTGCCGTTTTTAATCACCACATCCACCTGTTCCAGCGCAGTGATATCTTCCAGCGGGTTACGCCGAACCGCCACCAAATCCGCCAGATAACCCGGTTTGATGACACCCAGTTGTTGCTTTTTTCCCAGCAAATCAGCAGCATTGACCGTCGCAGCCTGAATGGCCTGCATTGGGCTCATGCCATTTTTGACCAGAAGCGCAAATTCCTTGGCGTTCTCACCATGGGCTGATACTCCGCTGTCAGTGCCAAAGGCAATTTTAACGCCTTTGCGATGCGCGCGAGCAAAGGCCGAAGCAATCACCGGGCCAATGGTCGCCGCCTTGCGCGCCACCACTGGTGGAAAAAAGCCGGGAATTTTGGCTTTTTGCGTTACCCAGTCTCCTGCCAGCAAGGTGGGTACCAGGTAGGTGCCATGCTTTTTCATCAAGCGGATAATTTCATCGTCAAGATAGGTACCATGCTCAATGCTGTTGACCCCGGCAACGATGGCCCGTTTCATGCCTTCCTTGCCATGGGCATGGGCGGCAACCCGGAAACCATAGTCATGAGCAGTCTGGATAACCGCCTGGAGTTCATCAACCTGAAATTGGGCATTGTCACCACTAGCCGCTTCACTCAGAACACCGCCTGTGGCGGTAATTTTAATCAGATCCGCACCATCCTTGTAACGCTGACGCACGGCTTTTCGGGCTTCGTCCGGTCCGTCGAGAACGCCTTGTTCCGGTGCCACATGGGGCCATAGCCCGTCGCGGTAGCCATTGGACGGATCCGCATGACCACCGGTGGTGGCCAACGATTTGGCCGCGGTAAAAATTCGCGGGCCGCGCACCTTGCCTTGCTTGATGGCATTACGCAAAGACACGGTAACATTGTACGAGTCACCCAAATCCCGCACCGTGGTAAAGCCGGCATCCAGGGTGCGGCCAGCATATACCGCTGAGTCAAAGGCCACATCCGCGGGATTTTTGGTGAATTTCTCCCGATACGCTTCTTTGCTGAACTGCCCCGATAGATGTGTGTGCATGTCAATCAGGCCAGGCAAACACCAGGCATCAGACAAGTCGACATCTGCCGGTTGAGACTGCGCCCTCCAGGGTTCGACAAGCGCAAAACGGCCATCTCGTATCACGATGCGTTGATTATCCAGTACGGCGGCGGCGGCCGGATCAATCACGTGACCGCAATGCACCACCAGATTTTGCGCCAGCGACACATTTACCGTCAAAAGAAAAAGCGCGCCGAAAGTCAATGTCTGCTGTCTGTTCATTGTGTTTATCCCCTTAGGTTAGTATGGTTATCATGATGCGACGCGGCTGGCGCATGGCACGCTCAGCAGCGTCATAAACAGATTTCCCGCAATACACCTTCCACAAACCATTGCCAGCCGGCATCCGGGCCATCTGCGCGATTTGTCTGTTATCCCCGCATAAGTGTTTCAATGGCGTCAATATCCCGGGGAATTTTGTCGCTGAGAATCTGCGGCCCCTTACGGCTGACCAGGACATCGTCTTCAATGCGGATGCCCATGCCCTTCCAGTGCGCCTGAACTGGCGCCTGCGGTGAAACATAAATCCCCGGCTCAATGGTCAGCACCATGCCGGCTTCCAACTCCACCCACAAGCCATCCACCTGATAATCGCCACAGTCGTGCACATCCAGACCCAACCAGTGACCGGTTTTGTGCATAAAAAATTCTGTGTAAAGTTCTTCTTCCAGCACTTGCTCCAATGGCGCTTGCAGCAAGCCGAGATCTATCAGGCCCTGCGCAATCACCCGCACCGCCGCCTCATGAGGATGATTCCACTGATTGCCGACTTGAACGTGTTCCACGGCCGCTGCGTGGGCGGTCAGCACCAGCTCGTATAAATCCCGTTGGGCGCTGGTAAAAACGCCATTAACCGGATAGGTGCGGGTAATGTCGCTGGCGTACAGGTCATATTCGGCACCGGCATCCACCAAAACCAGGTCTCCATCCTGCAGCGGCTGGTTATTCTGAACATAGTGCAAAATGCAACCATTCGCGCCACCACCAATAATGGGCGTATAACTGGGTTGACTCTGATGCGAGGCCAGCGTGTGCAAGTATTCGGCCAGCAGGTCACTCTCATTTTTGCCCGGCGCGACGACCTGCATCATCCGCTGGTGAGCCTTGACAGCTATTTCCGCAGATTTTTTCATACAGCGGATTTCTTCACGGCTTTTATACAGGCGCATGTCGTGCAGGTGATGCAACACATTGGTGAACTTTTCCGGTGCCTGGCTTTTTTCCCCCTTGCGCGTCTCCACTGCCTTGTTCCAATCCAGCACTTTTAGATCAAATGCCTGGTCCTTACCGACCGGATAGCAAATACGCTCACGGCCCTTTAGCAAAGTTGGCATGATGTTATCAATGGCTTTAATGTCATATACGGCATCAAAGAGCAGCTTTTCCCTGGCCCCGGCGGTGCCCAGCATGGGACCGTCCCAAATCATCTTGGCGGGATCCGCTTCGCGGCAAAACAGAATATGCTCACCGACTTCACAACCATGACACAAAACCAATATAGCATCAGGTTCGGAAAAACCGCTGAGGTACCAGAAGTCACTATCCTGACGGAAGGGATAGTGCACATCGCCATTGCGAACTTTCTCCCGCGCGCTGGGAACAATAGCAATGGCGCCGTCGCCCAGGGTTTTGAGTAACTGCTGACGGCGCTTGCGGAATTCCTGAGGTTTAATCATTGCAAAAGCCCTGATAATACGGAA
The DNA here is from genome assembly GCA_026982315.1 of Lysobacterales bacterium. Lineage (GTDB taxonomy): Bacteria > Pseudomonadota > Gammaproteobacteria > Xanthomonadales > Marinicellaceae > S144-45. Next base: position 22,588 of record JALSHI010000062.1, on the reverse strand, counting down.
AACAAAAGCAGGCTAGCACTATACTGCCGACTGTCTGAAAATGCCATGCCCGATGCAGGATTTTTTACACCATGAAAAAGCCTTGGCTTATGGTTGTCTGCAGACATCTGCAGACAACTGTGGCAAGCGCATGATTTGTGATGTGGCACACATTCATAGCCCATAAAAGTGGTAAACTGGGGTGGGGTGCAGAATCTTGTTTCTCTGCCCCCGAGACACCAGAGGAATTGTATTTGATGAACACGCCGGACAATAAAAACAACAACCCCAACAAAAAGGCTGACAAGGTCATCCGCATCAATGACAAGAAAGAAGTACTGGACACCAACAATCTGCTGGGAAAAACCAAAAGTAAATTCCTGACACTCATCAAACCACAGATTGATGCTTTTTTTGACAGCCTTGATGACACTTTGTTTGACCTGGCGGAAAAAGCTGAAACCAATCGCCAGCAAACCCTGTTTTTTGATGGCATGCGGGAAGTTCGCAAGAAAAAAGGGCTGATGACACGCTTGTTTTCCGAGCGTTTGGAAAAGGTCTTTACCGAATTCAAACGGGGCCATCTGAATTTTTTCGATGCTGAAAAAAACACCGATATTTCTGGTGATCTGGCCTTGGTGGATGACGAGGATCTGGAAGAAAATCTGGCCATTGACAACCTGATCGCCAAAGCCGAAACAGCTTATCATCAGCCCCTGTTTGCCCTGAAAAAACGCTTCTCCCTGCTGGGAGGTGGCGCCGAGCTGGACAATAAAAGCCTGCCTCTAGGCCCGTTTGTTATCGTCCATTCCTTTGCCGAGTCCATACAGGAACTGGACACAGATATTCAAATCAAGCTGATTCTCTATAAACTGTTCGAACGGCACCTGATTGCCGGCCTGCACCGGCCTTATGGAGAAATCAACCAGTACCTGGCAGAACACGGGGTGTGCCCAACCATCAAATTTGACATGGCCCGGCCGGTCGGTGGCGGATACCGCGGCCCGGCCCCGGCGCCAATGCCGCCTGGCGCCGTGCCTGAAAACACTTTGGCCAGCGGCGAACAAGTGCCAGCTGCTGGCGCGCCAGTTGGGTACAGCATTATGCCCACTGGCGTCAATTATCAGGTGGATCCCAACTTCCAGGCCATTTCTTCGGCATTTGCCAGCCGCGCCGTGGCCACAATGGCCGATGGCCCTACTCCCGCAGGCACACCCATTGACATGGGGTTGTTGATTAACGCCCTGAGCCTGTTGCAAACCACCAGCGCCACCGATACAGAGCAATCTCCGGAAGAAATCAAGAAAAAACTGCTGGAACAACTACGCACGCTGGATGACTCCGCCGACGAAAAGCATGTGGACCGGGCTGACGAGGACATTATCGACCTGGTAGGCATGCTATTTCAATTTCTGGTGGAAGATCGCAATTTGCCCGCAAAGATACAAGCCATTCTGGCTCGCTTGCAAATTCCCTACCTGAAAGTCGCCTTGCAGGATCGCCACCTGTTTGCCAACAAGGAGCACCCTGCCCGTCAACTGCTGGATACTTTGTCCACTGCGTCGGTGGGCTGGGCTGAGGAGAGCGACCCCAAAGGCCAGTTTATCGAAAAAATCACCCGCATCACCGATACCATCCTGCATGAATATGATGATGACCTGGAACTGTTCAATCGTCTTCATGCAGACCTGAAGCGTTTTCTCGAACGCCGGAAAAAACGTGCAACAGTAGCGGAAAAGCGGGTTACAGAAGCCACTTTGGGCCGGGAAAAAGTCAAACAGGCCAAACGCACTGCGGCCAATGTTCTGGTGGATGTCATGCAGGACCACACCTTACCGGACATGGTGCGCGATATTCTGCTCAAACCCTGGGCCAATGTGCTGATTCTCATGCACCTTCGGCATGGGGAAAACTCCGAAGCCTTTCAGCAATATGTCACCTTCGCCCAAAAACTGGCCGAATACGCCGACCCGGCTCACATCGTCAATATCACCGGGGAGGATCTAAAACAGTTAATGGAAGAATTTTCCAACGGACTGGAGCTGGTGGTTGTGCCCGAACCGGAAATCCGCCACAAAACCGAAGAGCTTTACCAGTATCTGGCCAGCATCAACGGCATTGAAGCCGGCGAAATTGATGACAACATGGAGTTCATCGCACCGGAAGAAATCCTGCAACTGGCTGACAATGAGCCCGACACGTCCGAAGTCCAGGAATTTATCCAGGAAATTGTTCTTTCTGAAGATGAGGACGAAACGGAAATTGAAACTGACGATTACAACGATATCGTTGAAAATCTGGAAGTGGGCACCTGGTTTGAATTCACCAACAGTGAAGGCAAAACACTGCGCGCCAAGTTATCCTGGATTAGCCCCATTAGCGGAAAACTGTTGTTTGTGAATGCCCGCGGACTGAAGGTGATGGACAAATCTCCGGCAGGGCTGGCGGCTGATTTGCGTGGTGAAAAAGCGCGGATTCTGGAGCAAATTCCACTATTTGACCGCGCCTTAAGCGCCATCGCCAGCAAGCTCAAGGATAGCTCGGAGGAAGACTCCGGCAACTGAGCCGACTCCCTTTATTTATGGCTCCGGACGGCTCCACCTGCCGGCTTTTTAGTCTGCCCGCTGCTTCCTCAGCAAACTGGCCTCAAACGTATTTTGCATCAGGGTGGCCACTGTCATGGGGCCCACACCACCTGGCACGGGTGTAATCCATGCAGCCACAGCCGCCGCTGTGTCAAAATCCACGTCACCACGTAGCGAACCATCAGCCTGTCGATTGATCCCCACATCAACCACCACCGCGCCAGGCTTGATCCAGTCGCTGCTGACAATGCCCGGCTTGCCAACGGCCACACACAAAATATCGGCGTCACGCACATGGGATTCCAGGTCGCGGGTAAAACGGTGACAACAGGTGGTGGTGGCTCCGGCATAAAGCATTTCCAGCACCAGGGGACGCCCGACAATATTCGAGGCGCCGACAATCACGCAATGCTGCCCCTTGGGATTAATCTGGTAATCATTCAGCAATGTCATGATACCCCGGGGAGTGCATGGCCGCAGGCCTGGCTGGCGCAAGGCCAGGCGGCCGACATTCTCGGCATGAAAGCCGTCCACATCCTTATGTGGCGCAATGCGATTGGTGACTTCGGTTTCATTAATATGTTCTGGCAGAGGCAGTTGCACCAGAATGCCATCCACTTCCGGATTAAGATTCAGTTCATCAACCAAAGCATAAAGCTCATGGGCCGAAACCGTTCGCGGCAATTGCCACGACAAAGAGCGAATGCCGGCTTTCTCACAGGCTCGCACCTTGTTACGGACGTAAACCTGCGATGCCGGGTCATCACCCACAAGCACCACTGCCAGTCCCGGTGCCGCATGACCTGCGGCCACGCGCGCATTCACCTTCTGGCGAATGGATTCAATCAGCTTCGCGGCCACTTTTTTGCCATCCAGAATCTTTGCGCTCATGCTCTTTCCGCCTGTGTATGAGAAAATAAGGCCGTTATTATCTCACGATTCCGGAGCCATCAGCATGACTGAAAAAATACCAGAAGCCCAGGAAGCCGCCATCAAGGCAGCCGTTCTTGACCGGTTATTGAACCACCTGGACAAACACAAAGAAGTTCAAAACATCGACCTGATGATTCTGGCGGGATTCTGCCGCAACTGCCTGGCCAACTGGTGGCAGGAAGCCGCGGCCGACCATGGCCTGACCCTGGACAAGGATACCGCTCGAGAGAAAGTGTATGGGATGCCTTACCAGGAATGGAAAGCCAAGTACCAGCCACCGGCGACGAAAGAACAATTGGCCGCATTTACCGCGCGCCAACAGGCCAACGCAAAACCCGCAGACAAGGCATAACGCCGACCCCCTGGACTAAAAAGGCTGTGACCACGCAATCGCCCGGGTTCAATCAGCGATTACCGGCCACAGCCATTTTGTCTATCAGCCAGGAGCCTGTCTGGATTTTGCTCCGCTTGTCAGTATCGCTGCCCACAGCTTGCAGCCCAGCGTACATATCCTTCAGGTTCCCGGCCACGGTGATTTCATTGACCGGGTATTGAATCTGGCCATTTTCCACCCAAAAGCCACTGGCCCCACGGGAGTAATCGCCGGTGACCGGGTTCATGCCTTGCCCCATGAGCTCAGTAACCAGCAATCCGGTATCTAACTGTTTCAACAAGGCAGGCAGGTCACCGGCGTTGGCGTGAACTTCGATATTATGCGCGCCCCCGGCATTGCCTGTGGGTTCCAGGCCAAGCCGCCGGGCGGCATAACAAGACAACAGATAGCCCTGTAAAACCCCATCGGAGACCAGGGAGCGCGCGCGCGTTTGCACCCCGTCGTTATCAAAGTGGCGGCTGGCGAATCCACCAGGAACAAACGGGTCTTCACTGATCTGCAACCAGGACGGAAAAACAGCCTGGCCTGCCGCCCCTTTGAGGAAGCTGGCATCCTGGTACAGGGCCGAGCCGCTGATTGCCTGCAATAAATGACCCACCAGAGACTTGGCCACAGGCGCCTCAAACAACACCGGATAGGAACCTGAGGCCAGCTTTTTCGCCCCCAGACGCTTTTGGGTCCGACAAGCCGCTTGCTCACCCATGTCCTCGGCAGGCATCAACCCGGCCAGGTGGCGACTGGCATCCCACCAGTAATCTCGCTCCATGGCACCATCATGCTCCGCCAAGGCCACCACCGATGCCGAAGCTGTCGTTCCTGCCTGATGACCGATAAAGCCATGACTGTTTCCATAGACGGAAAAACCCTCGCCAGCCTGGGCACTGCTGTTGTCCACAGATACACCACATTCGCGGGCCGCCGACTCAGCCTGCAAAGCGCGCTGAATCAGCGCATCGGCGCTCACGGTTTGCGGCTTCCAGGTCTGCAAATCAGGAAACTGTGTGGCCAGCAGGGATGGATCAGCCAAACCCATATGCGGATCGGGCTCCGTCCAGCGGGCGATATTCATGGCTTTTTCCACGCTCAGGGCAATGGCATCCGCATCCAGAACGGCTGTACTGGCGCTGCCCTTGCTGAGCCCTTGCTGGTCAGGCTTTTTGAGATATACAGTCACCGCCAACGACCGGTCATCATTGCGCTCAACGGTGTCAACCTGGCCACCTCGGGTACTGACAGCCAGACCACTGCCCTGGGAATAAACCACTTCAGCCTCAAAAGCGCCAAGACGCTTTACTGTTTCCAGGACTTCTGCCACAATGCTTTTGGCATTTTCTATCTTGGTTTTTATTTCCTGATTCACACTCTCGCCTCTTTGCATATGTCTGACTCTGATTCTCACAATGTGCCGGATTTACCGGAATTTTCCAGCAAAACCCAGCAAAAAAACTATGCCCGCAGCTTACAGGAACTGGCTGTCCGGTTACTGGATAGTCGCCCCGAGTGGCTCGACAGCCTGCCTCTGAACCAGAAAATTCTGGATACCATTGCCAAAACCCGGCGCATTAAAAGCCATGTAGCCCGGAAACGGGAAATCCAGTTTCTGGCCAAATTGCTGCTCAACAATAACCCGGAACACATTCTGGCCACCATCGCCCAACAGGAAGCCACAGAAAAAGCCCAGGCCGCCCGGGTGGAACTGCTGCAAGACTGGGTCAACGCCTTGCTTGAGGACCCCAACCGGCTTAATGACCTGTACGCCTGTGGCGAGCCGGAATCCCTGCACACCATTCGGCAAATTGTGCGTCAATGCCTGAAAGCACCTACGGTGGACAAGCGCCAGCGCCGAAAACTATTCGACGCCTTGCGGGCGCTTGACCAAAACAGCCCGCTGCCACCTTTGCCGAACAATTAAAAGTGCGTGCCACCCACCGTCAATTCGTCGACCCGCAAAGTGGGCTGGCCAATCCCCACCGGGACACTCTGGCCATCCTTTCCGCACACGCCCAAACCCTGGTCAAAGGCCAGATCATTACCCACCATGCTGACACGGGTCAATACGGTGGGCCCATCTCCAATGAGCGTGGCGCCCTTGACCGGCGTCGTGACTTTGCCATTTTCGATCAAATAAGCCTCATTGGCTGAAAAAACAAATTTGCCATTGGTGATATCCACCTGACCGCCGGCAAAATTCACCGCATACAGGCCCTTGTCTACCGACGCAATAATTTCTCCGGGGTCATGTTCACCAGCCAGCATATAGGTGTTGGTCATGCGCGGCATGGGCAAATGGGCAAAGGATTCCCGGCGGCCATTGCCGGTGGCGGACATTCCCATCAGCCGGGCATTCAGCTTGTCCTGCATATAGCCACGCAAAATGCCATTTTCAATCAGCACATTTTCAGCCGCTGGCGTTCCTTCATCATCCACACTCAGGGAACCGCGGCGGCCAGGCAACAAGCCGCTATCAATCACAGTGCACGCATCGCTGGCCACACGCTGGCCAATACGGCCGGAAAACGCCGAAGAGCCCTTACGGTTAAAGTCACCTTCCAGGCCATGGCCAATGGCTTCGTGCAGCAGCACACCCGGCCAGCCAGAACCCACCACCACCGGCATGCTGCCAGCAGGCGCGGGCTTGGCCTTGAGATTGATTACCGCGGTTTTAACCGCCTGATCCACAAAGGAATCCACCAGGCCCGGTGTATCCAGAATCTCGCGTAACGAGCGCCGCCCGCCACCGCCTGCAAACCCGGTTTCTGTACGACCTTTACCATCAGTGGCCACCACCTGGATGCTGATTTTGACCATGGGCCGGACGTCGGCGGCCAACGTGCCGTCACTGGCTGCCACCAGCATGGTTTCCTGGGCTGTCACCAGGGAACAAATGACCTTGTGTACCCGTGAATCAGCTGCACGGGCGCGGGCATCCATCCGGCGCAGGGTATCAATGATGTGTTGGTTCTCCACGGCTGCCAATACATCTTCCGTGTCATACATGCGGGGCACCGGCTCAGCCTGAACCTGAATACCACCGGATTCTTGCCCACGGTTAGTTCGAGTAATGGTGCGGGCTTGCCTGGCGGCCTCCAGAATCCCTTGACGGGTAATGCTTTCGCTATAGGCAAAGCCGGTTTTTTCGCCGCTGTTAACACGCACGCCCACGCCCTGGTCAATGTTGTGCGTGCCACTTTTGACTTTCTGGTCTTCCAGTGTCCAGGCTTCCAGGCGTGACTGCTGGAAATACAAGTCGGCAAAATCACCGCCGCTGGACAATGCTTGCGCCAATGCGTTTTCCAGGTCACTCACGGTAACATTACCCGGCTCCAGCAGTCGCTGTTGGGCCAGTTTCAGATTGGTGTCCTGCATCATGTTAGTCAACGGTATCTCTCCAGGCCTATATCACTCTTGCGGTCATCTATTAAGAAAGGAAGGCAAACGGACGCTCTCCATGCGGGCTTTCGACCGCAGAAAACGCAGCCGGTTCCGCAACAAAAAGGCCCCTTCCTGGTGGCATGATTGCTGTGGATTCAAGGAACCACGGTCGAATCAGGTAAAAACCGGGAAAGGCGCCCCTGATGCACAAAAGCCCGTCAACAGACGGGCTTTTGTGCAATCACCGGATATGGCAATTACTTGATTTTCGCTTCTTTGAAAATCACGTGTTTGCGAACCACCGGGTCATACTTTTTGAATTGCAGTTTATCCGGGGTGTTTTTTTTGTTCTTGTCGGTGGTGTAGTAATAACCGGTACCGGCAGAAGAAACCAATTTGATTTTATCGCGCATGATTACACCTTCTCTCCACGTTTTCTCATGTCTTCCAGCACCGCTTCGATGCCTTTCTTGTCAATAATGCGCATTCCCTTGGCGGAAACCCGCAGTCTGACCCAACGGTTTTCGCTGGGAACCCAAAAACGATGATACTGAAGGTTGGGCAAAAAGCGACGCTTGGTTTTGTTTTGGGCATGCGACACATTGTTGCCCGTAATGGGTTTTTTACCGGTTACCTGACATACTCTGGCCATGATATTGTCCTCATTAATGCGATGATGTTATTGACTTGCCTTGGCATTGGCGGATTTGCTGTCTTTTCTGACCAGTTTTTCCTTGATACGGGCCGCCTTGCCTTCCCGTCCACGCAGATAGTACAGCTTGGCGCGACGCACATCGCCACGGCGCTTGATTTCAATGCTGTCGATCATCGGGCTATAGGTCTGAAAAACACGCTCAACACCCACACCATGGGAAATCTTGCGCACCGTAAAAGCAGAATTAAGGCCGCGATTTTTCTTGGCGATTACAACGCCTTCAAAACGCTGAACCCGCTCACGCTTGCCTTCCTTGACTTTGACACCGACAACCACTGTGTCACCCGGATTAAAATCGGGGATGTCCCGGTTCATTTGCTCTGCTTCGAGTTGTTTGATAATGTCACTCATCGCTTTTTCCTTTGTCTCGTTAATGGAACAGCCAAAACATGGGTCACTTCTGCCCAGAGGTTTCGCCATTTAGCGCGGCATCGGCCATTAGCAGGTCCGGCCGTTTGGCACGCGTGATGCGCTCGGACTCGCTTGCCCGCCAGGCTCGGATAGCCGCATGATCACCGCTCAGCAAAACAGCTGGCACGCCCTGGTGCCCCAGTTTCTCTGAACGGGTGTACTGGGGATAACCCAACCGGTTCTGCATGAATGAATCACTCAGCGCCGATTCTGCATCGCCCAGCACGCCGGGAATTTGTCTGGCCACCGCATCGGTTAGGACTGCTGCGGCCAGTTCGCCACCACTGATAACGAAATCCCCCAGCGAGATTTCTTCATCGACGTATTTGTCCAGGAACCGCTGGTCGACGCCTTCATAGCGCCCGCACAGCAATACCAGTTCCTTTCGGGTGGCCATTCGGTTAACCAGATTCTGGTCAAGCCGTTTTCCCTGGGGACTCATAAATGTGACCGGCGCACTGGTCTTGAGACTCTGCAAGGCCCGCTCCAGCGGGTCATACATCATGACCATACCGGCACCACCGCCAAAAGGGCGGTCGTCCACCGTATTGTGTTTGTTGTTGGCGAAATCACGGGGATTGACAGTTTGCAGTGCAATAGTTCCGTTCTCAATCGCCTTGCCAACAACGCCCCAGGACAACACCTGGTGAATCATTTCCGGAAACAGGGTGATGATGGTGATTTTCATCAGTCATCCCGATGCCAGTCAACGTGAATTGTGTTATTGTCAAAATCCACGTTTTTGATATAAACGTCCATGACAAAGGGCACCAGCCGCTGCCGGTCTTCGCCCTCTATGACCAGTACATCATGGGCTCCGGTTTCCAGCAATTTCGAAACCGTGCCAAAGGCATCGCCTTCGACATTCACCACATCCATGCCAATCAGGTCATTCCAGTAATACTGCCCTTCTTCCAGTGCGGGCAAACTGGTGCGCGGCAGGTAAATCTCCTTGCCCACGAGCCTGGCGGCCGCATCGCGATCATCAATGCCTTCGATTTTCGCAATGACGCTTTTGCCATGCTTGGTCGCCTTGACTCGATACAACTGTCCATCAATCAGCCAACGCCGGTAACGGGTAATATTTTCCCGCGGGCGGGTGTATGAGTAGACCTTGAGCCAGCCACGCACCCCATGACAACCGGAAATCGATCCTATTAAAACCGGCTTGTCCTGCATGGGGATTCGTACTGCGTAGGACTGCCTGCGGCTACCATGGCCACCGGCAACTCAATCAAGCCGCCTTGGCGGTTTCCTTTCTGGCGCGCTTGACCAGATCCTTGACACGGTCGGACATTTGCGCACCCAGGCCCAACCAGTGGTCAACCCGTTCCAGGTTGATGCGCAACGCCTCATCCTTGCCGCGCGCCACCGGATTGTAAAACCCCACCTTTTCCAGGCTGCGGCCATCGCGCTTGCTGCGGGAATCGGCCACAACGATGTGATAAAAGGGGGTTTTCTTCGCACCGTGACGTGACAAACGAATTGTTACCATGTGTATGCCTCTAAACTTTAGCCAGTCTTTCGTTAAGATAAAAACGGAGCCAACACTTGCCCACGGCAAACAGGACTCCGCTAAAAGCCGGCCATTTTAGCCCAAAACACGGCCTTTGCCCAGTCGTTTTCCACTTTATTTCTGGCTATTGGTCGTTTCTGCCGTGCTTTTAATCAGGTTTTCCACGCTCGTCCGGGTCAAGTGATGATAGCCTGGCTTGGCTTGTTGATAAATGGCCAGGGCCTGATTTCTCAATTCGGGGTCTTCCAGCATGGCTTTGTAAAGCGGAACAATCAGTTTGCGGCGGCCAATGTGCCGTAAATAGTCCTGCAAACGGTCATAAGCTGGCTGGTAATGATTCTTGATCGCCAGCAACAACCAGCTATGGGCGATTTCACTGTTGTGCGTTTGAGTCAAATTCCACACTTTGTCGAGCTGCGCCATGCGCTCCTGACCAATGGTGGCGGGAAGGTTATTCAGGAAATACAGCCACTCTTGCGTTGTCCATGGCTTCGCGGGTAGCTTTTCTGCTGGCAAATTGTGGTTCACAAAGGCGTCACGCCATTGCTGCACCTTATATAAAGACCTGGAGGCCGGTTTAATAAAGGTGTGAGGCATGCCTGGGCGATATATCCAGCGCTTGACCTCACCCATGCTGATACCTGTTCGGTGCGGGGGTTGCGTGCCCAGCAAATTGTTTCGCACAAATTCGACAAAGTCCTCGGTGGTTGCGCTTTGAAACGCATGACTGTTAAACCACTTGCGCAAAAATGTGTCAAAAACCGACCGTCCGTAGGCTTGTTCCAGACGCTCAAGAAAAAAGCGGCCTTTGGCATAAGGCACATCGGTGAATGCTTCATCCGGGTCACGTCCCCGCAAATCCCGCGCCAGCACCTGGGCTTCCGGCGGCAGTTCCTGCAATTCCTTTTCCAGCGCCTGCCACTGCAGAACTGCCTGCATATTGGCCAGATCCGCACCATACACGGCCTCGGTAATGCGCGATTCAAAATAGGTGGTAAACCCTTCATTCAGCCATAAGTCCCGCCAGCTGGCATTGGTCACCAGGTTACCCGACCAGGAATGCGCCAGCTCGTGGGCAATCAGTGATACCAGAGACTTGTCACCGGCCAGCACAGTAGGCGTAATAAAGGAGACACGCGGATTTTCCATGCCGCCAAACGGAAAGCTGGGGGGCAAAATCAATAAATTGTACTCATCCCACCGATAGGGGCCGTAGAGTTTTTCTCCCGCCTGGATCATGGCCTCCATATCGGAAAATTCGTTCACCGCTGCTTTCAGATAGGGTTTTTCGGCAAAAACACGGCTTCTGGGGCCCAGCGTGCCGGTCTTCAGGTCACCAGCTGCCAATGCAATCAAATAAGAAGGGATTGGTTGGGGCATGTCAAACTCAAAAAATCCCTGTTGTGGTTTTTCGGTCACTGTTTTGGCGCTCATTACCACGCGCATGCCAGTTGGTACCATGATGGTGGCGTGATAGGTTTGCCGCACTTGTGGGGTGTCCTGCAAGGGGATCCAACTACGCCCGTGTATGGCCTCATTTTGGCTGAACAGGAAGGGCATGCTCTGACTGGCGGTTTGTGCCTTCTCCAACCACTGCAAACCGGTGGCCTGGGGCGTGGTGTGGTAGCGGATGCGGATTTTTTCTGCCTGTGCGTCTGCGGTTTTTTTCGGCAAGCTGATCTCCAGCGCCCGCCCCAGCACGGTATCGGAATGTCCCCAGCGCCATTTCAATGGCTTGGCACCGGCAGTCCCACCCGCGGTCACATCCTCCACGCTTTCAATGCTCAGGTCACGGGTGTCCAAAACCAGCTTTTTGGCATCAGGTTGCTGCCGTTTGACGGTCAAAGTGGCAGTGCCGGTCAAAATTTTCTGCTGAAAATCGGCTTTGAGATCCAGGTCAACATGCTCGACACGCACCGCGCCCGGGTTGGAAAATGAGTGATAATCCACACCGGGGCGAACTTCGGCGGCAGACTGCCGCATGGGCAGGGAGCCACAACCGGCCAGCACCACAATACCAAGAAACAAGCAACAAACAACTAATGTTCGCCCAATGGATGGCTGCAGAAGATTTCTTTTTTTCAGCTTCATAAACTTGTCCCGGGTTAAGCAAAAATCAGTGCGTGGATAAAATCGACTCAAGTCGCTTTGATGACATCAACCAAAAAAGAGATAAAGACGACCAAGAAGCCGCTTATTCTACCCCAACGCTTTCAGCCGATGAAGAAAGACGGCTTAAAAACGCCCTGACCAGCTGTGATGACCGCCGGGATGCCAGGTCAAGGTATTTGGCGAAATTGATTTCTGCGGTTTGCCCGGCAATATCAGACAAACTGCGAATCACCACGACATCCACCTGATTGAGAAACGCCACCTGCGCCACGGCTGCCGCTTCCATTTCGCAGGCAATCACATCTGTAAAATGCCGTGTGATATAGGCCACTTGCTCCGGACGATAAATAAAGGATTCCCCGGTTGCAATCACCCCCGTGTGGTATGGAATATGTTGCTGACTGGCTATTGCATGCAACAACTCAATATATTCTGTCTTGACATCGTAATAGCGTGGTAAGCCAGGCAATTCCCCGGGCGCAACGCCCAACAAGGTCACATCAATATCGTGATGACAAAGCTGCCGCGCCACCACGAAATCCCCGATCTGCTGGGATTTTCCCAGCCCGCCAGCTGAGCCGGTATTCACGATCAAATCAACATCATAACGGTCAATCATTAACTGCGTGGTGAGCGCGGCATTGACCTTGCCAATACCCGACTGGGCCAGCACCACCGGGCGCTGACAACCACCTTGCAAAGGCATGTGGCCGGAGTAAAAAGTAATACCTGCATGGATGGCTGCTGTTTGCTCTGTCAGCATGGCGCGAAGATGACATATTTCTTCCTCCATGGCGGCAATGATACCGATAGGTGACATATTTTTCCCTCATCTGTAATGGCTGGTTATCTTCAAAAACGCCTGCCTTGCCATGTTCGCTTTTGGCGAATACCGCATTCGAAATTATCCGCTTTACTCGCTGAAAGTACCGGCGTAGACTGAAAACATCATAAAAAACAGGAGCTCACCATGAACTCACCAATCAACATTGGCATCAACGAAAACGAACGTAAACGCATCGCCGCCGGCCTGAGCCGATTGCTGGCAGACAGCTACACGCTGTATCTCAAAACCCACAATTATCACTGGAACGTGACCGGCTGGCAGTTTACCACGCTGCATGCTCTGTTCGAACAACAGTACACCGAATTGGCGTTGGCGATCGATGAAATCGCCGAGCGCATCCGCACCCTGGGAGAGCCAGCGCCCGGTTCCTATCAGGCTTTTTCCACACTCACCCGCATTGAAGAGGAAACGGGCCATCCTGGCGCCAGCGAGATGGTTCGCAACCTGGTTGAAGACAACGAGACGGTTGTACGCACCGCCAGAGAACTGCTGCCCATGGCTGAAGAAGCCAACGACCAACCCACCGTGGACTTGCTGGTGGGCCGAATGCAGGTGCATGAAAAAGCCGCCTGGATGCTTCGCAGTCTTTTGGAAGAATAAAACAGAGAAACAAGCCGGCTGATATGCCGGCTTTTTTTGCAAACGACATGTTTGGCGGCACGGAAGCGGCTGGTTCCTTCCAGGGATGGCTGTTTTGTTAATCAACTCAAGGGGATTTAACCATGAAACACAAACCCATCATTCTGGCACTGAGCACGGCATTGGCAGGCGCCATGTTCAGTGGCCCAACCCTGGCCACCGAGTCAAACAGGCCACCCCTGGGCTTGCCGCCGGTCCCCATACCGGCAGACAACCCACAGACACCGGAAAAAATCGCCCTGGGCGATAAGCTGTATCACGATACCCGCTTCAGCGCTGACGGCAAGGTATCGTGCGCCACATGCCATGCGCCAGAAAAAGCGTTTACCGACAACCTGCCTGTATCCAAGGGGTTTCAGGGACTAACCGGCACCCGAAACGCGCCCACAGTCATCAACGCGGCCTATATGAAAAGCCAGTTCTGGGACGGCCGCGAGCCGGACCTGGAAGGGCAAGCCAAACAACCGCCCATCAACCCGGTGGAAGGCGGCCTGCCCAACCATGAGCCCATACTGGAAATCATTCGTAATGACAGGGACTACCGCAAACAGTTCAGGAAAGTCTTTGGCACCAGCCCGGAGCACATCACCGAGGACCATGTGGCCAAAGCCATTGCCGCCTTTGAACGGACGGTCATCGCCGGCAACTCTCCTTTCGACCGCTATCAGTATGGCGGCGAGGAGAATGCCCTGACCGACAGCCAGAAGCGCGGACTGGCGCTGTTCCGGGTGAAGGCCCGTTGCGCTTCTTGCCACACACTTGAACACACGCAGGCTCTGTTTACTGACAGTAAATTCCACAACATTGGTATCGGCTTCAAAGCCATCGCCGGACGCGAGCCGGAAATCGCCGAAAAATTCCTGCGCATGAAACATCAGCAGGCCGATGAGAAAAAAGCCCTGGAATTTATTGACAAGGCCGTGCTCAGCGATAAGGAAATTTCAGAGCTGGGGCGTTTTGTCATCACCGAAGACTTCAGTGACGTCGGCGCTTTCAAGACCCCCACCTTGCGCAACGTCGCCCTGACATTCCCCTACATGCACGACGGTTCCCTGCAAACCCTGGAGGATGTCGTGGACTTTTACAACAACGGCGGACGGGTTAATCCGGATGACCCGGTGACGCCCTTCCTAAGCGGCGGCATCAAGCCTCTCAATCTCACTGAACAGGAAAAAGCCGACCTGGTGGCATTTCTGGAAAGCCTGACCAGTCCGGAAATCGCCAAACAGGCTGCCCAAGCCAAACAAGCGGGAATACATCAAAGCGCTTCTACCGCGGGAGGAAACACCCCATGAAAAAACTCAATAGACGTCAATTTATCCAGCGCAGCGGCGCTTTTGTGGCCGCAGCCAGCCTGCCTGTCAGCCTGGTGGAAATCGCTTTCGGCAAAGACCATCCGCAAAACTTCACCTTTGGCTTTATCTCCGATTCGCACATCACCCATATCAAAGGCAAAGAGTTTGTGCGCAATTGGGATCAGGGACTCAAGCGAGCCGTGGCCGAAGCCAACTTGATGGACCCAAAGCCGGATTTTATTGTCTACGGCGGCGATCTGGCGCAACTGGGCAAACCCGAGGAAATCGACCATGCCCTGGATATGCTCAGTGGTTTACGCGCACCGGTCAAATATGTCATGGGTGAGCATGACTATTATGTTGATCTGGGTGCGCACTGGCGCAAACGCCTGGGGCCGGATCATTACAGTTTTGATCACAAGGGCGTGCACTTTATCGTTCTTAACAGCATCCTGACCTATAAAGACTGGATGCACAAAAACTGGAAAACCGGCATGGACCGCATGAAGCAAATGGCCCGGCTGGACAATCCCAATGGCTCACCGTTTATGGTTGGCGAGGAACAGCGTCGCTGGATGAAAAAAGATCTGGCAGGCGTGGCCCACGACACGCCAGTGGTGGTTCTGTCCCATTCCCCCTTGCAAAAGATCTACAAGGGCTGGAATTTCTGGACCGAAGACGCCGAAAAAATCCACGCCTTGCTCAAACCTTATAAAAAGGCCACTGTCCTTTATGGCCATGTGCATCAAATCCAGTATAACCAAATCGACAACATCAGCTTCCACTCTGTGATGGCCACAGCCTGGCCCTGGCCTTACCCGGCCAGCTATGCCCAGGGTGTTAGCCATATTCCCAAGCTGACTGTACCCATGAACCGGGCTGATCCCTTCTTTGAACGCGACGCCACCGGCTGGCAGTTTATCAACCTGCACAGCGGCAAAGTGGACCTGAACTATGTGCTGTGGGAAAACAACAAGAACCGCGTGGTGCGTTTTGACCCCGACAAAGGGCATCCGGTGGACACCGAATATCAAGACCCGGCCAAACGCATTCCGCCACAGGAACACTATTGAGGTGATAACATGAAAAAACAACGCGCACAATCAACCATTTTGAAAATACTCTCCCTGGGAACAGCCATGTCCCTGACTTGCGCGGTCTGGGCCGACGAGTTTACCCAGGAAGACCTGCAACGCTGGAACCAGGAATTCATGGCCGCGGTTAAAACCGGCGACAAGCTGTTCCACGGCGGCCTGGGCAACGCCAATACCGTCTCCTGCGATCAGTGCCACCCCAATGGCGCCAACACCCATCCGGAGACCTATCCCAAGTTCCAGCAACAACTGGGCAAGGTGGTCACCATTGGGGAAATGATCAACTGGTGCATTCAAAACCCGCTGGAAGGAAAACCCCTGGCATTGGATGATCCCAAAATGGTGGCTTTGCAAGCCTATATCTACTGGGAACGACGCAATGTTCCCCTGCAACCCGGGAAGCACTGATTGACAGCGTCAACCACCCTCACCTGTAAACCAGAATAGCCAGGATAAACCCTGGCTATTCTGGCTGTATTAACGAAACAGAATATGGCTATCGATTTTTTCAAATTCTTTTTAGGCTGACTGCATGTTAAATTAGCATCCTCTAATTTAGAATTAACAAATAAATAAATTCAGGAGGATCCATGCACGTAAAATCCATTGTCCACAGCCTGTTTCTTGGGCTCTCATTGACCAGTTTTCAGGTATATGCCGAGAAAATCACCCTGCCAAAACCACGCACCAATGAACCCATTCAGCCCATCCCGCTGGGTGTGGAAGCGCATACGGCCAAAGTGGAGTTGGGGAAAATGCTGTTTTTTGACCCACGCCTGTCAAAATCCGGCTTTATTTCCTGCAATTCCTGCCACAACCTGGCCACCGGCGGCTCTGACAACTTGCCCACCTCTATCGGCCATAAGTGGCAACTGGGCCCTATCAACTCTCCCACGGTCCTGAATGCGCGTTTCAACCTGGCGCAATTTTGGGACGGCCGCGCCCGCGATCTCAAGGAACAGGCTGGCGGCCCCATTGAGAACCCCAAGGAAATGGCCTCCAATCACGAATTAACCGATGAAATTCTCAGCTCCATTCCCCAATATGTGGAGCTGTTTCGGGACATTTATGGCGATGACGACATTGAAATCGAAGAAATCCAGGATGCCATCGCCGCTTTTGAAGACACCCTGATTACTCCCAATTCCCGCTTCGATTTATGGCTCAAAGGCCACGACGATGCCCTGACCCCGGTTGAACTGGAAGGTTATCAACTATTCAAAAGCAAAGGTTGTGTCGGTTGTCACAATGGCGTGGCCGTTGGCGGTAACAGTTTCCAGAAACTGGGCATTGTCAAGCCCTACCCCAACACCACCATTCTTGGCCGGTACAATGTGACAGGCAAGGAATCTGACAAAATGGTGTTTAAGGTGCCCACACTCAGAAACATCGAACTGACCGCTCCCTACTTCCATGATGCCCGCACCTGGGATTTGGCCGAGGCTGTCAAACTCATGGGCGAATACGAACTGGGCCTGGACATCAAAGACGAGGAAGCCGACAAAATCGTCGCTTTTCTGAAAACCCTGACCGGAGAGCAACCGAAAATTGTCTATCCGGTCTTGCCTCCATCTACGGCCGCCACCCCCAAACCCGACCGCGGCTAAAAGCAAATCTTACGCACAAAGCCGGCTGCCAGCACAGCCGGCTTTGCTGAGTAAAAACTGGCAACAGATTACAAATGCGTTCTTACTTCAAATAATTCAGGAAAAAAGGTCAAGTCCAGTGCTTTTTTCAAAAACCCCACGCCAGAAGACCCCCCGGAGCCTTTCTTGAAGCCAATAATCCGCTCTACGGTTTTCATGTGACGAAAGCGCCACAGCTGAAAAGACTCCTCTACGTCCACCAACTGCTCACACAGGGCATAGGCTTCCCAATGATTTTTGGTGTCCCGGTAAATTTTGATAAAAACCGGCAATAGCTCGGAAGTAAAAACATGCGGTTGGGAAAAATCCCGCTTGATACAAGCTTCGGGAACCGCGTAACCGCACCGATGCAGGTGCGCCAGGAATACGTCATAAATGCTGGGAGCATGCAAGGTTTTCTCAAGAATAGCGCGGGAAGCGCTGCCTTCAGGGAAAACGGCGATCATGCGGGCGTTTTTATTGCCAAGCAAAAATTCCAGTTGCCGGTATTGCACCGACTGAAAGCCTGACGCACTGCCGAACACATGCCGAAACTCAATGTATTCGCTGGGTGTCAACGTTTCAAGTACCGACCACATTTCAAACAACTGCTTTTGCACCTGTTTGACACGCGCCAGGCCTTTTGAGGCTTTTTCAAGGTCACCGGCTTGAATCAAATCAATGGCGGCTTGAAGCTCGTGGATAATCAGTTTCATCCACAACTCCGACACCTGGTGCTGAATAATGAACAGCATTTCATCGTGATGCGGTGGGTCACTCAAGGGGTGCTGAGCCGTGAGTATTTGCTCCAGACACAGATAACCGCCATAATTGGAGCGTTCATCCACCCCCAGGCGAATGCCTTTTTCCAGGTTTCGCGTATTCAGCTGCTCGCTGGATTTCTCACTCATACAATTATCCTGAAATCTAAGTGGCTTTATTCTATAATACCCGCCCGGTAATGCCGGGAAGTTTCTGGCTGTAGCGTGAACGCTCCGCACATCTCACATGTGCGTTGTAGGTACACCTCCACAACAAGAAACACCAGCCCACACCCCCGGTTCCCACTCGGACTGCGCCATCACGGCGCCAGCTGCGAGTCTACTTACAGGCGTTTCGCGTCCATCGCATGTTCGCCTGAAACTTGATGCAACCGGTTTTGCTCAGGGGACACAGCCTCGCCGCTGCCAGAGCCAGCCGCAACACATAAACTGGAGAAAATACCGTGACAACCGTGGCCTCTTTTTCCATAGATTACGTGCAACACCTGTCGCCAGAAGGGCAACTGGTCGGCGACAAGGCGCCGCCCATCGCCACTGACTTTGAACAACTAAAGAAACTCTACGAACTCATGGTACTGACCCGTGTGTTCGATGCCAAAGCCATCGCCTTGCAGCGCACCGGCAAACTGGGCACTTACGCTTCTTCCCTGGGCCATGAGGCCGTTCATGTGGGCATGGGTGCGGCCATGAAATACGAAGATGTGTTTGCTCCCATGTACCGTGAATATGGCACCCAGTTTTACCGCGGCGTCAAAATGTCTGAGGTGCTTTTGTACTGGGGCGGCGACGAACGTGGCAGCAATTTTTCCGGCCCCAAACACGATTTTCCCTGGTGCGTGCCCATCGCCACGCAGAACCTGCACGCCGCAGGCGCGGCCATGACTTTTAAACTGCGTGGCCAGGAGCGGGCGGCAGTCACCGTTATTGGTGATGGCGGTTCGTCCAAAGGCGATTTTCTCGAGGCAATCAATGCCGCTGGCGCATTCAAGTTGCCGCTGGTGCTGGTGATCGTCAACAACCAGTGGGCCATTTCCGTGCCACGCAAAAAACAGTCCGGCGGGCAAACCCTGGCCCAAAAAGGCATCGCCGCCGGGCTGCCATCCATTCAGGTTGACGGCAATGACCTGATTGCCGTGCACGCTGTCATGGATGAAGCACTGAAACGCGCGCGATCCGGCGGTGGCGCGACCGTTGTCGAGGCCATCACCTATCGCCTTAGCGACCACACCACAGCCGATGACGCCAGCCGCTATCGCCCCCAGGAAGAAGTGGAAAACGCCCGCCGTTTTGAACCCATTTCCCGCTTGAGAAAATACCTGATGAGCAACAACCAATGGAGCGCCCAGCAGGAAAACCAGCTGCTGAAGGATTGCGCGGCCAAAGTGGATGCCGCCGTGGAAGAGTACCTCAGCACGCCAAAACCGGCTGTGACCGATATGTTCGACTACATGTTTGCCGAGCTGCCTCACGACCTGGCAGAACAACGCCAATACGCGCTGGAGATGGAAAACAATGGCTAAAATCACACTGGTAGAAGCAGTTACCATGGCCTTGGCTCATGAGCTGGAACATGACCCGGACGTGGTGATTCTGGGTGAAGATGTGGGCATCAACGGCGGCGTATTTCGCGCCACCGCAGGCCTGGCCCAAAGATTTGGTGAAGACCGCGTTATTGATACGCCACTGGCGGAAACCATGATTGCCGGAATGACCGTCGGCATGGCCACCCAGGGCATGAAGCCTGTGGCAGAAGCCCAGTTTATGGGCTTTATCTATCCCATGGTGGACCACGTAATTTCTCATGCTGGCCGCTTTCGTAACCGGACTCGTGGCCGCATGCACTGCCCCCTGGTGATTCGCGCCCCTTATGGCGGTGGCATCCACGCCCCGGAACACCACTCCGAAAGCACCGAGGCCATGTTTGCCCACATGCCCGG
The DNA here is from genome assembly GCA_026982315.1 of Lysobacterales bacterium. Classification (GTDB taxonomy): domain Bacteria; phylum Pseudomonadota; class Gammaproteobacteria; order Xanthomonadales; family Marinicellaceae; genus S144-45. The sequence goes on along the minus strand of JALSHI010000062.1, from coordinate 2,352 downwards.
TGTACGGGTGGTCATACCCTCCTCTCCCAGCCGCGCCTACGGCCTGCTGCTGGCAGCCATACGCAACCCGGATCCAGTCATTTTTCTGGAGCCCAAACGCATCTACCGCCTGCACAAGGAGGAAGTAGAGGACGATGGCGAAGAGCTGCCCCTGGATATGTGCTTCGTGTTGCGCGAAGGCAAGGATGTGACACTGGTAACCTGGGGCGCCATGACCAAGGAAACCCTGGAGGCCACCGACAAACTGGCCGAACAAGGCATTTCCGCCGAAGTCATCGACGTGGCCACCATCAGCCCGCTGGACATGGACACCATTTACGAATCCGTGGCCAAAACCGGGCGCTGCGTTATTGTGCAGGAGGCTCCGAAAAACTGCGGCGTTGGCGCGGAAATCGCCGCCAACCTGGCTGACAGCCAAGGGCTCTACAGCTTGCAAGCCCCCGTCAAACGGGTGGCCGGCTACGATACTGTCATGCCACTGTTCCGGCTGGAGAAAAAATACATGCCATCAGTCGACCGCATCATCAAAGCCGTTAACGAAACCCTGGAGGTCTCATGAAACAGTTTCACTTACCAGATCTGGGCGAAGGTCTGCCCGACGCAGAAATCGTTGAATGGCATGTCAAGGAAGGCGACCAGGTCACAGTTGACCAGCCCATGGTGTCCATGGAAACCGCCAAAGCCGTTGTGGATGTGCCTTCTCCCTATACCGGCACCATCGTCAAGTTGCATGGACAGCCAGGCGACGTTATTGACACCGGTGCGGTTCTGGTCACTTTTGATATATCAGAAGACGGTTCCAGCCAGAATAATGAAGAAAGCGAAACGGCCACCGCCAAAAACGCAAAAACAACCAAGCAACAGGAAGACATTGGCGAGCTGATTAACGAACTGGAAGAAACCCTGCCCAAGGTGGCCCCGGAAGTCGCCTCCCCGCCTGCGGCCGCCACCCGTGAAGACAGCGGCACAGTCGTTGGTCAAATGGAGTCCAGCAGCAAGGTAGTCAGCGATGTTTCCACCATTGGCAATATCAAGGTGGCTCCGGCTGTGCGAGCATTGGCGAAAAAACTCAAGGTGGATTTAAGCCAGGTCAAAGCCACAGGCGCTGGTGGTGTCATCACCGCCCGGGATGTCCGCCTGGCGGCAGAAAGCGGTCACGCCCCCGCTAAAAAAGCGACACCGGCACAACAATCCCAGTTACCCCTGGAAGCTGCCGCTACACCCCAAACCGCCGTGACTACACAAAGCCCGCCCCCGGCTACCGCAACCTCGATTGCCGACGGACAGTGGCAGCAGGTCAAAGGCCCACGCCGCAGCATGGCCCGCGCTATGGCCCAAGCCCATGCCGAAGTGGTGCCCACCACGCTGATGGACGATGCGGACATTAACGACTGGAAACCCGGTCAGGACATTACCTATCGCCTGATTCGCGCCCTGGTGGCCGGTAGCCGGGCAGAGCCGGTCATGAACGCCTGGTTTGACGGCAAAAAACTGGCCATCCGGCAAATCCCGCATGTGGATGTGGGTATTGCCGTCGACACGCCTGACGGCCTGTTTGTTCCCACCCTTCGCAATGCCGAAAAACTGGGTCCAAAAGAAGTGCGCGCGGCCATGAACCGCATCAAGGAGCAAGTACGCAACCGCAGCATACCACCGGAAGAAATGAAAGACTTCACCATCATGCTGTCCAACTTCGGTGTCTTTGCCGGACGCTACGCCACGCCGGTGGTTACGCCGCCTTGCGTGTGTATTTTGGGGGCTGGGAAGCTGCGCTATGATGCCATTCCTGTCATGGGCGGTTTTGAAGCGCATCGCATTATTCCCATTTCTCTGACTTTTGACCACCGCGCCGCCACTGGCGGTGAAGCCTCCCGGTTTTTAGCGGCGGTTCTCAAGGATTTGGCGCTGCCAGAATAATCGTTTTTGGCATTCCCGAGAAAAAAGCCCGTTACATGCGGGCTTTTTTTGTAATAATGAAACCACCCAATGGGTCTGAAGGCCAGGGGAAGCATTTCAGTAGGCCACCCTGACTTTACATTGCAATGGCATATTGATGCCGTATTTTGACAAAAACAATCCGCGGAGGACGAAACATGTCAAACAAAAATAAAACCCACATCAAACCCTTAACCGCTGCCATTGGCACTTTAGTTGCCACGGTTGGCTTTACCACTGTAGCCAGTTGTTCCAGCAACCCTTTCAGCCAGCATGACATGGACTCTGGCTATAAACAAGGCGCCATGAAGAAGGCCGAAGGCAAGTGTGGTGAAGGCAAGTGCGGCGGTAAAAAAGCCGAAGGCAAGTGTGGTGAAGGCAAGTGCGGTGGCAAAAAAGCCGAAGGCAAGTGTGGTG
>JALSHI010000061.1 GCA_026982315.1 Lysobacterales bacterium | reverse complement strand
TGAAGCCGGCGCGCGCCTCGTCGCCCTTGAGGTTGGGCACTTCCTCGGGGCGGGCCTCCAGGCCCTGGGCGGCCATGAATTCCTTGAGCTGTTGCGTGGCCTCTTCGAGCTTTTCGATGACCTTGGGCGCGGGGTCAACCAGCCAGACCTCCTTGGCCCGCTCGGGCGCCTCGCCGGAGAAGAGCGCGATGGCCTCGTCCACCGCCGCCTTCTGGGCGCGGAAGTCGAGGATATTGCCGTAGGGTTTGGAGTCGTTCAGCACCCGGTTGGTGCGGGAAAAGGCCTGAATCAGGCCGTGATACTTGAGGTTCTTGTCGACGTAGAGGGTGTTGAGATACTGCGAATCGAAGCCGGTGAGCAGCATGTCCACGACGATGGTGATGTCGATTTTCTTCTCGCGAGGCAGGTCACTGTTGGGATATTTCTGGTCCTTGATGCGGCTCTGAATGTCCTGGTAGTAGCTGTCGAAATTGGCCAGGTCGTGGTTGGTGCCGTAGCGGGCATTGTAATCGGCGATGATCTCCTTGAGCGCGGCTTTCTTGCGGTTCGGCTCCACCTTGTTGTCTGCCAGCTCCTGCGGCAGGTCTTCCTGCAGCTGGGCAACATCTCGGTTGCCTTCTGCGGGTGGCGAGAAAACACAGGCAATGTTTAGAGGGATGAAATCCTCATCCATCTCGGCCCGCTCGGCCTGAATCTCCTTGAATAGATGGAAGTATTCGATGGCGTCGTCGATGGAGGCGGTGGCAAAAAGGGCATTAAACTTGCGTTGATTAGTGGCGGCATTGTGCTTGTCAAGGATTGCTTCGACCACAGCGCGCTTGGCAAGCGGCTCGCCCGGCTTGATCGATACCCCCTCGGGCTTGTAGTAGTCGACATGGAAACGCAACACATTGCCATCATCGATAGCGTGGGTGATGGTATAAGCATGAAGCTGCTTTTCGAAGATGTCCTTGGTGGTGGCCAGACTGGCCTCATCACCTTCGATACGGCGATAGGTAGCATTTTGCTCGAAAATGGGGGTGCCGGTAAAGCCAAATAACTGTGCCTTGGGGAAGAACTCTCGGATGGCCTTGTGGTTCTCGCCGAACTGGGAGCGGTGACATTCGTCGAAAATAAAAGCGATGCGTTTATCGCGCAAGGGCTCCAACCGCTGGCGGTACTGTTTGCGGTGATTGGCATCCAGCGCCAGACCCAGCTTCTGGATGGTGGTGACGATGACCTTGTCTTTGTAATCCTCCGAGAGCAGCCGCTGCACGAGGGTTTCGGTATTGGTATTCTCCTCGACGCAATTCGGCTGGAAGCGGTTGAATTCCTCGCGGGTCTGCTTGTCGAGATCCTTGCGGTCGACGACGAACAGGCATTTCTCGATATCGGGGTTGTCCTTGAGCAGCGTCGAGGCCTTGAATGAGGTCAGCGTCTTGCCACTGCCGGTGGTGTGCCAGATATAGCCGTTGCCCCGGCTCTCGTGGATACAGTCGATGATGGCCTTGACTGCGTAGATCTGATACGGGCGCATCATCATCAGCTTGCGCTCGTTCTGGATCAGCACCATGTAACGGCTGAGCATCTCCGCCAGGGTGCACTTGGCGAGGAAGGCATCGGCGAATGCGTCGAGGTGGGTGATTTTCTTGTTGTCCGGCGTAGCCCAGCGGTAGATGGGCAAGAACCGCTCCTCGACATTGAAGACGAAGTGCTCGTTATTGTTGTTGGCAAAATACCAGGTCTGGCTGCGGTTGCTGACGATGAACAACTGCATGAAGCAGAGCAGGCTGTTGGTGTAGCCATTTCCCGGGTCGTTGCGGTAGTCGATGATCTGCTGCATCGCCTTGCGCGGTGAGACCTGCAAGGATTTCAGCTCGATCTGCACCAGCGGCAGGCCGTTGATCAGCAGGATGACGTCATAGCGATGATGGCTGCTCTTGGTGTTGATGCGCAGCTGGTTGACGACTTCGAAAGTGTTTTTGCACCAGTCCTTGAGGTTGACCAGTTGGTAGTGCAGCGGCGTGCCGTCCTCGCGCTCGAAGGTGTTGCGGTTTCTCAGGCGCTCGGCGTTTGCGAACACATCGGGCGTCACGATCTCTTCCAGCAGACGCCCGAATTCGCTGTCGGTCAGCTTTACCCGGTTGAGCGATTCGAACTTTTCGCGGAAATTGTGTTCCAGCGCTTCGCGGTCGCGGATGTCGGGGCGGTAGGTGTACTTGAGTTCTTCCAGCTTTTTGATCAGTCCTTGTTCGATCTCTTGTTCTTTTGACATTTTTCTATTGGTTCCATAAAGCGAGTTTGCAGCGCAACAAAAAAGATGACCGGATCGTTGTTCGGATATCCGTATCGAAGCAGGTGCAATGGTTAGGTCCGGTAATTGTTTTGTGGCCCTTGTCACACCTCCCGAATCCACTGGTCGATCTCTGAGCGCGAGAATCGCCAGGCTCCACCCACCTTGAAGACCGGAATCCTCTTCTCCGCAGCCAGGCGATAAACTGCAAGCCTACCGACCTTTAGATCCGCCATCTATTTCCTCCGGAATAAATCGCTTAGCAGTTTTCTCGGACATCATTCCGCTTTTACTGAGAGACGTGACGGCTGTTTTGGTAATCATACGGGATTGGGTGAGATTTAGAAACAGTGGCTAAACCATTTTTGCTGAGTACATACACCCCTCGGCGGGCATTGGAGCACTATGCGCTGTAGCGTCCTGTTTTCTTGGGCTGAATTCTCACAGCAGAAGTACTAGCGGGTGAGTTTTTTGTAGCGCCGGTAGAGGGTTTTGACGCGTTTGACGTATTGCCGGGTTTCGTCAAAGGGGGGGATTTGGCGGTTGTAGGCCAGTACGGCGTTTTCGCCGGCGTTGTAGGCGGCCAGCACCAGGTCGAGGTTGCCGTTAAACTGTTTCATCAAATCGCGCAGGTAGGCAACGCCCGCGCGGATATTTTGTTGTGGATTATAGGCGGCGGTAACGCCGTAGCGCTGTTGCGTGGCTGGCATGAGTTGCATCAGGCCCTGGGCACCGGCGCTGGAGCGGGAATGGGGTTTGAAGGCGGATTCGGCGTGAATAATGGCGCGAATCAGGGCGGGGTCAAAGCCGGCCTGGCGGGCCTCACGGGTGATAATCTGGCTGAATTTGTCGGTAATCAGCGGGGTGTTGTGCCAGTTGACCCGGTTTTTCCACCGGCATTCCGGGCAGCGGATACGCAGGATGGAGTATTTGACGCCACGGGGTTTTTTGGAGGAATAATGGGTGACGCCGTTTTCGTCCACGTGTTTGTAGACTTTCAGGGTTTTGCCGCCCTGGGCGGTGACGCTCAGTAGCAGGATCACCCCGGCCACAAGGGCATACGGCCACCGGTGGTGCGTCGCTGATCGATTGGGTACGGTGGCGCTTGTCAGTGGCTTTTGTATGCAGTGAGTCATGGCTTTATTTTAATCCATTTTGTCAAGTGGGCAGGCTGTGCTTGAAATAAAGCGGTTTTCACCGGAAAATAGCCGCTTGACCACATCACACCGGATATCCTTATGCAGACAGCAGAACCAACACCCAGTTCAGCAGGTTGTGGCGCCGCAGATCGTGCCGGTTTCTGGATAAAGGCCATCAAAGCCGGTGCTCTGGCCATTATGGTGACGGCTTTGGCGGCGTGTTCAGCCACCACACGGCCCGATCCGGAACATTATCAGCGTGTGCGTCAGCAAGTGTTGGATGCGCATGCGGCCGGTTTGTCCGATGCGGCGCCGGTGGAGATGCGTTTTGTTCAGCAAAAACTGGCCGCTGCCGAACTGGCCATGCAGCATGGCGACCACCGGCAGGCGGAAACCTTGCTGAAAGACATTGAGGTGGAGCTGGAAACAGCCCGTTTGCGCGCCCGGGTGAATCGCCTGAACCGGGCGCTGGAAGCGGCCAAGCGGCGTAATGCCCAGGCCGAACAGCAGTTAAACGAGCTTCAGGAGGCCCTGCATGAATAGCCGCTCAGCCATTGGCACAGTTTTTTTTCTGGTTTTTATCAGTGCATTGTTCAGCCTGGGTGGTTGTGGCGCTACCCCCAAAAAAAATCTGCAAAGCGAAAGCCTGCAACTGGAATATCAGAATTTGATGGCGGATAAAAAACTGGCTGGTTATGGCCAGGGGGGCAAGCTGCGGGCCAAGCAGGCCATTGATGCGTTGGCGCAAGCACCGCGAGGCCAGCGGGCCCACGCCACCGAGCGGGCGCGGCAGATGCTCAGCAATGCGCGCTTGGCGGCAGAAGCCGAGTGGTTGCAAGCGCAACTGGATACCCAGGATGAGGACTACCGCGCCTTGCAACTGGAAATCGCCCGGGCAGAAGCCGAAGTGGCGCGGCGGGAGGCCGAAAAAGCCAGGCGTCAGTATATGGCGCAAAGCGAGGAGGCCCAGCGCGCCCGGGCAGAAGCTGAGCGGGCGCGGCAACTGGCTGCGGAGAACATGAGCGAGGCCGAGCGCGCGCGCATGGAGGCAGAAGCCGCCAAGCGGTTGGCCGAGGCCCAGGCCCGCGAGGCCGAACTGGCCAAGGCGGAAGCCCGGCTGGCGGCCGAAGAAGCGGATTCGCTCCGGCGTCGGCTGGAAGCACTGGCGGCCCGCCGGACGGACAAGGGCCTGGTGATGACCTTGGGTGATTTTGTTTTTGATTCAGGCGAGGCCAGCATTCGTCCTGAGGCGCGGGAAAATTTTGGCAAGGTGCTTGAGTTTCTTGATGCGTATCCCGACCGGATGATTCGCATTGAGGGGCATACCGACAGCTCTGGCAGTGCGCGCCTGAACTTACGGCTGTCGCAACAACGGGCCGATGCGCTCAAGGCTTTGTTGGTGGAAAATGGCATCGCCCCGGATCGCATTGAAGCGGTGGGAATGGGTGAGGATTTTCCCGTGGCCGATAACAGCACCGAGGCGGGCAAGGCGAAAAACCGCCGGGTGGAAATTATCGTTCTGGACAAGCCCTATCCAGCCAACGAATAACACGTAAATTTTTTTAGATGCGGCCTGTGCCGCGTCTTTGGCATGCCCGCCTGTGCGGGCTTTTTTGGGGAAAACCATGGCTAAAGTTGTTAATTCCGTCCTTGAACTCATTGGCGATACGCCGATGGTCAAGGTGAAAAATCTGGATACAGGCCCTTGTGAGCTGTATTTGAAACTGGAAAACCAGAATCCCGGTGGCTCCATCAAGGATCGCATTGGCCGCAGCATGATCGCGGCGGCGGAGGCGGCGGGCAAAATCTCACCGGGGGATACCCTGGTGGAAGGTACGGCGGGTAACACCGGCATTGGCCTGGCGCTGGTGGCGGCGCAAAAAGGCTACAAGCTCATTCTGGTGATTCCCGACAAAATGAGCAAGGAAAAGATATTCAACCTGAAAGCCATGGGGGCGGAGATTGTGCTCACGCGCTCGGATGTGGCCAAGGGACACCCGGAATACTATCAGGATTTGGCCCAGCGCATCGCCGAGGAAACGCCCGGGGCTTATTTTATCAACCAGTTTGGCAATCCTGACAATCCCAAGGCCCACTATGAAACCACCGGCCCGGAAATCATGCAGCAGATGGACGGCCATGTGGACGCCATTGTGTTGGGCGTGGGCAGCAGCGGCACCATGACCGGCTTGTCGCAGTATCTGAAAGAGCACTCTCCAGACACCGAAATCATTCTGGCGGACCCGCAAGGCAGTATTCTTGCCGAATACATTAACGCGGGCCGGCTGTCGGAAAAGTCCGCTAGTTGGAAGGTGGAGGGCATCGGTGAGGATTTTTTGCCCAGCATCAGTGATTTTTCCCAGGTGAGCAAGGCTTATGCCATTTCTGACAAGGACAGCTTCCACCACGGGCGGGAATTATTGCGCAAGGAAGGTGTGCTGAGCGGTTCATCCACTGGCACGATTCTGGCCGCGGCCTTGCGCTATTGCCGTGAGCAAGACCAGCCCCGGCGCGTGGTGGCGCTGGTGCCGGACACGGGCAACAAATACCTGTCAAAAATGTATAACGACTACTGGATGCAGGATCAGGGCTTTCTGGAAACGCCGCATTACGGGGATTTACGCGATATTATCTCCCGCCCTTACAGCACCCATGACACCATCACCATTGGGCCGGAGGAAACCCTGAACGCCGCTTACCAGCGTATGAAGCTTTACGATGTTTCCCAGTTGCCGGTGATTGAAAACGGCAGGATTGTGGGCATTATTGATGAATCTGATGTGCTTATGGCCGTCCACAAGGATGCCTCGCGCTTTAATGAGCCGGTGCGCACAGCCATGACCAGCAAGCTGGAGTTTGTGGGCCTGAACGCCTCCATTGATGACCTGTTGCCGATTTTTGATGCCGGTAAGGTGGCCATTGTCAAGGAAGGAGATGAATTCCACGGGCTGATTACCCGCATTGACCTGTTAAATTACCTCAGACGCAGAGACGAAAACCAATGAACAAGAACAGCAAACAAGGGCTGCAAACCCGGGCCATTCATGCTGGCCAGCAGGTGGACCCAAGCACCGGCGCGGTGATGCCGCCGATTTACGCCACTTCTACCTATGCACAGGAATCCCCGGGCGTGCATCAGGGTTTTGAATATTCCCGCACCCACAACCCCACCCGTTTTGCTTTTGAACGGTGCGTGGCGGATCTGGAAAATGGCAGCCACGGTTTTGCCTTTTCTTCCGGCATGGCCGCCACTGCCACCATTCTGGAATTACTGGACTCCGGCGACCACATTATTGCCATGGATGACCTCTATGGCGGCACCAACCGGCTGTTTAACCGGGTTCGTCAGCGCAGCGCCGGCTTGCGGTTTACCTTTGCCGACTTGTCCCGTCCCGGCGCCATGGAGGCGGCTGTGCGCGAAAACACCCGCATGATCTGGATTGAATCGCCCACCAACCCCATGTTGAAACTGGTGGACTTGCAGCAAGTGGCGGCATTTGCCAAGGCTCACGGGTTGTTGGCGGTCATGGATAACACATTTGCTTCTCCGGTTTTGCAAAACCCGCTGGATTATGGCTTCGATATTGTGATGCACTCGGCCACCAAGTACATTAACGGTCATTCCGATGTGGTGGCTGGCGTGGCTGTGGTCAATGATGATGCCCTGGCTGAGCGTATGGCGTTTCTGCAAAATTCCATTGGTTCAGTTTTGGGGCCTTTTGACAGTTATCTGGCTGTGCGTGGCGCCAAAACCCTGCCGCTGCGAATGCAAGCCCATTGCGCCAATGCCCAGTCCATTGCCCAGTGGCTGGAGAATGACCCCAGGGTAGAACGAGTGATTTATCCGGGGCTGGCCAGCCATCCGCAGCATGACTTGGCCAGCAGGCAAATGCGTGGGTTTGGTGGCATTATCACGGTTCTGGTAAAAGGTGGCGAAGCCGAAGCCCGACGCATGATGGAACGCTGCCAGGTATTTGCGTTGGCTGAAAGCCTGGGCGGGATTGAAAGTCTGATTAATCATCCGGCCATTATGACACATGCGGCCATTCCAGCGGATGAACGGCGGGAAATCGGCATTCACGACAATTTGGTGCGCCTGTCTGTGGGCATTGAAAATGTGGAAGACTTGATTGCTGATCTGGATCAGGCGCTGGGCTAAGCTGTAAGAGATTCAGCAGAATGGTTAATGGATACGGCGCATAATGACGACGCAGTGCGCGCCAGCGCAGGCCGCAGGCCCGAGGGCAGGAAGCCCGAGCTCATCCTCTCACCCTTTTTGCGCCAGCAAAAACTTTTTAACTCTTGCGGTTTTTTGAAACTGGATGGGTTTTGTATGGCGGTTTTGTTATAATCGCGTTTCCACCTGTGTCGGGGTGTAGCTCAGCCTGGTAGAGCACTGCCTTCGGGAGGCAGGGGCCGGAGGTTCGAATCCTCTCACCCCGACCATTCTTTTACTTTCGGTTCTTCTTTCACCTTCAATTTTTCTGGCCTGTCAGGGTTATGGCTCGCGCCCGTGCGTCGTGCACCCAGACTTTGGGTTATCAATCCGGTTGGGAAAAGCTGTCCGTGGTATAGCGAAACACACGAATGGTTGGCGACCAGTAGTCTGCGGGCAGGCCGGCCTTGCGCTTGAGCTGGCGTAAAAATTCGCGCTTGTCGGGAATCTGTTCCCAGACAGATGGCAAAAATGTGCCGCTATAGGGGCCTTCCTTGAGAATAAGCCCGTCGATACCGGGGCGGATTTTTTCCAGCAAATCCGTTTCTGAGGTGAATTCGAGGGGTTCTGGCATGGAAAGCACTGAAATTTCAATGTTCAGATCGTCCAGTTCATCGGCCTGTACAGGGGGAAAACGCGGATCCTGAAAGGCGGCAGCAAAGGCATTGTGACTGATGTCCAGCGCCAGTGGCCGGGTGGGAATGATGCTGCCAATGCAGCCGCGAAGCTGGCCGTGTTTGTGCAATGTGACGAAAGAGGCGCGGGTGTGTTGCAGGTTTTCCGGTAATGAGCTGATATCTACCAGCAATGGCTTTCCGCTTTCCAGTCCATAGCGGATGGATTCTTTGGCCAGCTTGAGGGCGATGGCTTTTTCCTGGGGGCTGAGTGCACTTGTCATTTTTTACTCCTGAGGGATTTGATTTTCGGGATTAATAAAAGGCATACGCTCCATAACCCACTACGCGGTCTTTATCACCAGCGGTGTCGCCTGAGTTGCGCAAGTCTACGGTTTTGGGTGTCAGCCCGTATTTTTTTGCCAGTTTCAGCAAGCCGCGGATGCCTGTGGCGCCACAGGCCTGTTCGTGGCTAATGGCGTCGTCGCGCAATTCTTCAATGGCTTTTGTGGTCATCAGGTCAATGGTGTTGGCGCTGTTGTAATCATGGTAATGGCTGAGATCGGAACTGATGACAACCAGGGTTTCATCATCCAGCAAAAACGGTTCTATCACGGCCGCGACCATGTCCGGGTCGGCCTGGCCAATGACGATGGGCACTATCTGTACATCGCCCAACACCTCCTGAATAAAGGGAATCTGGACTTCGAGACTGTGTTCCAGCTTGTGCGCTTCATCATAGACCTGAACAAAGGGCAGGCGGGCCAATTGTTCAATGACCGGTTTGTCCAGTTTTGCCAGCCCCAGCGGTGTGGCGAAAGCGTCCATGCTCGGTACGGCCAGGCCGAAAAAGGGCACGCGGTGGGCGGGGCCAAGAATGACCACCCGCTTGATCTTGCCGCGCAAGGGCAATAACAGCTTGTAGATACTGGCGGCCACCGGCCCGGAATAGATATATCCGGCGTGGGGCGCGACAATGGCTTTGGGTGGTTCGCCTTCAGTTTTGGCTTCGGTGATGAGCTGCTTGATCATGCGATCCAGCTCCAGCGGATCAGCCGGATAAAACATACCGGCCATCGCTGCAGGTCGAATAGATGCTTTCATGGTCTCTCCTTGCTTGTGTTCGGGGTTCAGGCAGGTGCGAGAAGGGCTTGAATTATGCACCTGCCAACCTTATTTCTGTTAACAGAAGTAAGGTTCAATTTGAGATATTTCAAGGTGCACGATGGACATACAGTTGAGTGACAAGCATGTGGTGCCAACAAAATACTGGCACAAATTAGCCGATGGACGGGTGCAGTGCGACCTGTGCCCGCGGTTTTGCAAACTGAAGGAAGGCCAGCGTGGTTTGTGCTTTGTGCGAGCCAATATCGGCGGGCAAGTGGTTTTGACCTCTTATGGCAAGGCCAGTGGTTTTGCCATTGATCCCATTGAGAAGAAACCGCTGTATCACTTCCTGCCAGGAACGCCGGTGTTGTCATTTGGAACAGCCGGTTGCAATCTGGCGTGTAAATTTTGCCAGAACTGGGACATTAGCAAATCCCGCGAACAAGACACGCTGACGGCCGAAGCATTTCCGGAGGATATCGCCCGCGCGGCTCAAGCCACCGGCTGCCGGAGCGTGGCGTTTACCTATAATGACCCGGTGATTTTCCACGAGTATGCTGTTGATACGGCCCAGGCTTGTCACGAACAGGGCATTAAATCGGTGGCGGTGACCGCTGGTTATATCACTGAAAAGCCACGCCAGGCGTTTTTTACGCACATGGATGCGGCCAATGTGGACCTGAAGTCATTTGATGAGGATTTTTATTACCGTTTGTGTGGTGGAAAATTGCAATACGTGCTTGATACGCTGGAGTTTATTCGCCACGAAACCCGCTGCTGGCTGGAAATCACCACTTTGATTATCCCTGGCCATAATGATTCGGAAAAAGAAATTCATGCCATGAGTGAATGGATTATGGATAAACTGGGGCCTGACGTGCCGTTGCACTTTACGGCCTTCCATCCGGACTGGAAGATGCGGGATATCCCGCCAACACCGCCTGAGACCCTGATCCGATGCCGCAATATCGCTCTGGAGAAAGGCTTGCACTATGTGTATACCGGCAATGTGCATAACACCGAGGGAGACTCCACCTGGTGTCATCACTGTGGCGCCTTGCTGATAGGCCGGGACTGGTACGAGATCACCGCCTGGAATTTGACTGATGATGGCAAGTGCCAACAGTGTGGCACGCCCTGTGCGGGTGTGTTCGAAGGCAAGCCCGGTGACTGGGGGCGCAAACGCTATACGGTGGACATGCGTTACTTTACGCAATCGCCTTTTGGAAGAAATCCCGGCCAGACAGTACGGTGACGTGAGCCACCTGATGTGATTGGCGACAAACACAAAAAAACCCCGGCACCGTCAGATGCCGGGGTTTCTTGTCCCCATAAAAGCGAGTATTTTATGAGTGACTGGGTGCCTGGTTGTTTTTCAAGCTGATGCTTTTGAGTTGTTGGGCAAAATTCTGCAATGTATCAATGCCACTTTGTTCGGCACGTTGGCACCATTCTCTGAGCGCTTCAATCATTTGCTCGGCATTTTTGCCTTTTTGCTCCCAGATTTTTTGTAACTCCTGGCGATAAGCCAGGACTGTTTCCACGGTGTGGTTGTTGGCCAGACAGTGGCTGATGGTTTCGCGGGTATTGGCGTCCACAAAGCGCCAGTCAACCGACAGGGCATCCAGGCATTTTTTCGCGGTTTTGCGCATTTTTCTGGAGGTGCTACGGTATTCATTCAGGACGGCTGGTTTGACCACTTCCTGGTAGTACATTTGCGCCACGGAAAAGCGATGTGTCAAAATGGCCATGACGGTTTCCTTGTCGATGGAGTCCTTGTTCTGGTTGGTGACCAGTTCGGGCACCACCTTGCGAATGGTGGCCAGCTTCAGCCAGCTCAGCAAGCGAATCGCATACCAGCCCAGGTCATACTCGCCTTTTTTATGGGCAAATTTGCAAGAAGCCGGAAAAGCATGATGGTTGTTGTGCAACTCCTCGCCACCGATAAACAGGCCAAAACGGGTGATGTTGCGGGAGCAGTCATTGGTTTTGTAATTGCGATAGCCCCAGTAATGGCCAATGCCGTTGACCACACCGGCGGCAAAAAAAGGAATCCAGATCACTTGCAACGCCCACATGGCGATACCGGCTACGCCAAACAGCATGAAATCAAGCGGCAGTAGCAGGGAAACCCCCAAGTAGCGAAAATGGCTGTAGACATTGTTTTCCAGCCAGTCATCCGGCGTGCCCTGGCCATATTTTTCCAGGGTTTCAGTATTTTTGCGCTCGTCGGTATATAACTCCACGCCATCCCACAGCACACGGTTGATGCCATAAAACTGGGGGCTGTGCGGGTCGTTCTCGGTTTCGCAATGGCTGTGATGTTTGCGGTGTATCGCCACCCAGTCACGGGTTTGCATGCCGGTGGTCAGCCACAGCCAGAAACGGAAAAAGTGCTGTAACACCGGGTGCAGTGACACACCGCGATGGGTTTGTTCGCGGTGCAGGTAAAGGGTGACGGCCAGAATCGTGATTTGAGTGGCAATGAGGAAAGTCAGAATCTTCTGGCCCGGGCTGAAATGCAGTAAGCCGTTCTGAAGGAAATCAAGGAATTGCATGATGTGTGTTATCTCGGTTAGCAGTGAGTCAATACGCGAATCATCAGTGCCGCCATGCTGTCATGGTGACGATTATTGTTCGTCATATAAGCGTAGCATCTCCTGATGAATGGGGGTACTATAATCAGCTTTTAGCCCAGTGTCCATATAAAAATGCCAGACCATACGCAAACCGTATGTTTTTCTCTTGAGGTGAGTGATTTGTCTCTGGGGATGACCGGAGATCCAATTGGATCGTCACGAGCTCCATCCGCCTTGCGCAGGCGGCTTGAGGCTGTTAATTTACGTCTTCGTCAAGGAGAAATTGTCGTGTTGCTTGGGCCAAACGGTGCGGGCAAGAGCACTTTGCTGAATGCGTTGGCGGGCCTTTTACTACCTGATAATGGCCAGATAAAGCTGGTATTCCGGCCTGCGGATGATGATTCCGCTCAGGAAAAAGAATACCTTTGCCAGCGTCATGACATTTCTGCCTGGAACCGGCATACAGCCTATATGCCGGAGCATGTGCGGCTGTTACCCCGGTTGTCAGTGCATGAAACCGTCTCCCATGCGGCTTATCTGAAAACCGGCATGATGAACACACAGGCAGTCAAGGACGTGTTGGCGCTGTGTGACTTGCAAAAGCATGCCCACAGGCCGGTGGAAACCTTGTCGCTGGGGTATCGCCAGCGTGTGGGGTTGGCTTGTGCGCTGGTTCATCGCCCATTGTTATTATTGCTGGATGAGCCCATGAATGGCCTTGATCCGGAAAATGCCCGCTATTTTGTGGATATTCTGAAACGGCTTAAAAGCCGACACATTATTCTCATGTCAACCCATTTGCTGGATCAGCTTGCTGATCTGGCTGATCGTGTTGTGGTGATGCACAATGGCCGCATTGCCGGTGAGTTGTCTCCGCTTTCAGTTGAACATGGAGACACCTCTAAAGCCGGGCTTCTGCGGCAATGGCAGTTGGCTTTTGCAGGTGGCCTGACGACTGAAATCAGGCAGCGTATTGAGGCTTTGTGTCCGATCATGAAAACCATGCCCAAGGCGGTGGTGGTGGAATCAGACCCTGAGCGCAATCGCCAACTGATGCAGGTTCTTGGCCCCCTTGGCTTGTATGCGGTTTCACCTTATCGGGATTCTGGCCCTGTGCCGGAAGGGGGTGCCTGGTTTTCCGCCTATCGGCATATACTGCACCGGGCCAGTGAGGATATCAGCACATGACCCTGCTTCGACGGGAGATAACGTGCATGTGGAGGCGGCCATCCTACTGGCTGGTGATGGCGGTGTTGTCATTTTTATTGGGCTGGATTGCCCTGGTCATGACAGATCTGCTGCTTGCCCAGCAAACAAACACAGGGCCTCTCGCCTCAATGTCTCTGGCCAATCAGCTGATTACGCCGTTTTTTTCCGTGGTTAGCCTTGTCAGTCTGGTGCTGGTGGCGTTACTGGCTGGCCAGTTGTTGTCGGCGGAACGGGCTCAGGGCACCCTGGTGTGTTTGTTGCACAGTGGATTGGGTGATATGCGTGTCATGGCGCACAAGTTTCTTGCCTTGCTGTTGCTGGTGGTTCCGCTGCTGGTTCCGGTGGCCGTGGCTTTATGGGGCTGGTCAGGGGCTGCTGCCTTGAACTGGCCGGTGGTGGGCTGGAATTTCCTGGCCTGGCTGTTGCTGTTGCTGTGGTTTTCCGCACTCAGCGTGTGGTTATCCATCAATATGTCCCAGCCGGGTCTGGCGGCGTTACTGGGCGTATTGCTGCTGGCGGTGTTATGGTTGGCCGGGCAAGCAGGCGGCGGCGCTGAGTGGGGAAAAAACTGGTTGCGGGTCTTTTCTCCTCGCAGTCACTTTGAATGGATACAGCATGGTATCGTGCCACTGTCGTCATTGGTGTTTTTTGTTGGTGGCGGGGTGGTTTTGTTCGGGCTGGCCGTCATGGCGTTGAAACGGTTGCGTGTTGCATGAGTGCCCGGCGTGCTCTGTGGCGGCAACTGAGCCTCTGGATGGTGTGCGCTGTGGTTCTGTTGGCGGTTTTTGTCTGGCTGGAAAATCGTCCGGGACCTGTTTTGCTATGGCCCAGGGGGGAGATGCCAGTTACCCATGATTCCCGGGAAACCACTGATGGGTTTGTGCGTTCCCTGCCGCCTGTGGATGTGGCGGTGTATGCCAATCCTCAGTCCCGGGTGGGGCGCCTGGTGAACGCCTTTCTGGCGCCTTTTACCCGGAAAATGATCAATGGCCAACCTGCCGTGCGGGTGCAGTTTGTGGATCCGGCCAGTCACCCCGCCCGTGTTCGCATGAACAAGGTGGATGTCAACGGGGAAATGTTATTGCGCTTGCGGGACGCCTCTGCCGCAGATGAGGTACTGCACGTACAGGCTCTGGACAAGGAGTTGTTCCTGAATACCTGGTGGCGGTTGGCCGAGGCGGCCAAAGGGCATCGGCCTGGCTGGATTTTTGTGGCCCAGGGAAATGGCGCCCGGGCCATTGATGAGACTAAATC
Organism: Lysobacterales bacterium; assembly: GCA_026982315.1. Lineage (GTDB taxonomy): Bacteria > Pseudomonadota > Gammaproteobacteria > Xanthomonadales > Marinicellaceae > S144-45. Next base: position 121,279 of record JALSHI010000061.1, on the reverse strand, counting down.
CCAGAATATTGGCCGGTGGGTGCGGAGTTTACAGAAGGGGGGATATCGGGTTGGTGCGCTATCGATATCACAACTGGCGGCGCTGGTACAAGATCAAACTCAGGCGCTAATAGTGTTTCCCGCGCCAGTGAGGCATTTGCCTGCGGATTTACTGGCATTGATTTCTCAAGAGAAGTCATCACTTCGTTTTTTGTGGCTGGCCGAACCGGACACAGATCCTGCCGGGGGGCAATTGCAACTGGCTTTTGGGATGATGAGCCTGGAATCACCCGGTCAAGCACAAGATGGCCATTCGCAGCTTGTGGGGCTGGATGGTTTTACCCAACAGCCGCTGGTGAAGAATATGCCAGCCCCGGTGGTGATGCCGGATGCGGTGGCATTCATCCCATTGTCCCTGGATGCCAGTGAGTCGCCGTCATCGAAAGAGTTATGGCAGCCGCTATTGGCCAATAGCGAAGGCCAATACGTGGCCTGGTTACGGCCGCATGCGGCTGTGGTTGGCGATGCCGATTTTGTCAGCAATGCTTATGTGGGTCAGGGAGGCAATCAGGTATTTGCAGCGCGGTTACTGGACGCTTTGCTGGACTGGCCGCATCATGTGCCACCGGATTCGGGCAAGCAAATGTCGCTGGTTTTTACGCAGCGTCATTTGCTAATTTTTAGTCTGTTATTGCTGTTTGGCGTGCCGCTGGCTTTTGTTTTTCTGGCGCTGTGGCGCTGGTGGGCGTACCGGCGCCGCCTTCTGGGTTGAGTTTTGGTTTGGCAGGGGTTGCCGGGTGATGATGCTGTCGGTGATTTTTGAGGGGCGGCTAACCAGCGTTTTTGGACGGGGCGGGATGTTCAAGGCCGCATTGCGCATGAGGTCGCCAGATAGCCCATAGAGCTGAAAATGTGGTGCTTGTGTGCTGGTGAATGTTATCTCAATGCCCAGACTTTCCTGATTTTCAAACCAGTAGCGTAGTATGGACTGACCAGGCTGGCGGGTGATCCCCGCAGGCTTGAGTGTGAAATTCGCGCCATTGAGACGCATGCTGTGAATTGTGACTGCCGTACTGGTCACAAGGTCTACCCGGCTAACCCGGCGCAAGGGCGTAAGCGTCATGGTTAGGCGGTATTCCGGTTGTGCCGCCTTGATTTTTTCTAGCTGAAAGTGGTCGACGGCAAAGCCGGGAATGGCCGCAAAAGGCGCAGTGGCGGCTTGCGTTATCCATGGCCCATAGCGGTTGTCTATGTGGCTGAATGGGCCGGATTTCCGGACATTTTCGCCCATGATTCCTGCTTTCCAGGGATCATCAGCAGTGTCCAGACTCAGCCACCAGGCGGTGCGGTTCCGGTTGTCCTGCAAGTAAAACAGGCTGTTTTGCTGGGGCTGCTCAGGTGAGATGCCAGAGTGCCATTGCGCCAGCACAAAAATCCCGGCACCAATCAGGCACAGGACAAGCCAGGGTCGTGCGGTACGGGGCGAAAGGGCTGCCATAAGCGGCAAAAACAGTGGTATGGCCAATGCCAGCAGGCCCGCCACGGCAAACAGGGCGCTCAGCCCCATGGCCACGGGAAGCTGCCACAAGACAGGCGCCAGCACCAGCCCACTGCCCAATGTTGCAATCGCCCACCATAACGGCGTTAGCCGGTGGCGCAGTCTCAGCGCCAATATCAGCAGGAGTGATAACGGCAACAGCCACAGGAAAAAGGCCCCGGGCAGTATGGTCAGTAACAAAGCATCCAGTAACAGCCAGATTAATAACGCCGTGGCCACAGCGGCGTTCAAGCGTGTGGTGCGGGTGTTACTCTCTTCCTTGTTGAGCCAGCGCCACCAGATAAACAGGCTGATACAGGCGCTCAGAAAGAGAAAGAACGCCATCCACCAGTATCCCGAGTAGGGAAAGCCAAGGCCCATATCCACAAAGTGGGGATTGAGAGATTGAACCAGTCTCCAGCCAAAGCGGATTATCAGCGTGGTTAGGACCAGGGTTTGAACCAGTGGCAATGCCGCCTGCCAGAAGGTCCTCAAGGGCAGTGATTTTTTCCTGATTCCCCAAAGAATAACAACCAACCCGGCAAGAAGAATGACCAGGGCCATGGGATAAGCCCATTTTTGTGGAAAGTGGATCAGTCCGCCCCACAGGGGGATGCTGAAAAAAATGCTGTCTTCGCGGGCATGACTGCGCAAGGCGTCAACAGTGTTGAAATAGCGTAACAGGGGTAACAGGTTTTCGCCCTGGTGAGCCAGGCTGTCCATATCCAGCCGCCGGGCGTTATCCAGTGGTGTGTGGTAGTCGAAAGGATCGCCGATAAAAGCGATATTGTAGCCGGAAATGTCCCTGCCATCCGTATGAAACACACTCAGATCGGTATCGTTGGGCAACCACCGGTAGACGCTGTAAGCCAGGGAAGACGTATTGGGCCGGGGCAAGTCGGCGCGGGCCATGTGCTCGACCAGTTGGCGATTGCCCTGTTTTGTCTCCAGCAGCAAATAGGCCGGGCCGCCACTGCCCCGGTTATCCAGGTTGATAACAAGCCGCACCGATTTGAACCATGGGTGTTGCTCCACAAAAGCCCGGGCGCCTAACAGGCCGTTTTCTTCGGCATCGCTGAACAACACCATGACATCATGGCGGCGTATGGGGTTTTCGGCCAGCCAGGCGCGCAGGGATTCGAGAACCGCCGCCAGGCCACTGGCGTCATCGCCTGCGCCGGGCGAGCGGGGCACTGAATCGTAATGGGCCATTAACAAGAGAGCATCGCCGCTATCTGTGGCAGGGGTATTTGCCGGTAGCCGGGCCAGCAGGTTATGCACCTTTTGTGCGCGCAGATGGTGCCCATCGGTGATGAGCGTGTTTTGTGTCTGGACCGAGAAGCCCAACGACTGTAATTCTTTGGCCAGATAGGAGCGCGCCTGACGCCAGGAAGATGTGCCGCCTATACGGGGCGATGAGCTCAGTTTTTTGACATGCTCAAGGGCTTTGGCGGAGGAAAAGCCGTGGGCCACGGCAGTGCCGCTGTCAGTATCTGGCAGGGCGCGTATCTGATTGAGAAAAACGGCTGCGGCCACAAGCAACAGCGCCAGCCACCAGCCAATCCGGTGGCTTCCTGCTGATTGTGTGCTGGCAGACGGCATTATCCAGTCAAGCCTGTTCGGCTGTTGCCTGGCGCTGGATTGTAGCGCCCAGATGGCTGAGCTTTTCTTCAATGCATTCGTAGCCGCGGTCAATGTAATGGACATCGAAGACACGGGTTTGCCCCTCGGCGGCCAGTCCGGCCAGCACCAGACTGGCCGAGGCGCGCAAGTCGGTGGCTGTGACAGGCGCACCTTTCAATGTGTCGCGGCCTTTGATGATGGCGCGGTTGCCCTCAATGGAGATGTCCGCGCCCATGCGCGCCAGTTCGTTCAAGTGCATAAAACGGTTTTCAAACAAATTTTCGGTGATCACGGACACGCCGTTGGCCACAGCATTCAGGGCGCAAAACTGGGCTTGCATGTCGGTGGGAAAACCCGGATAGGGCGCGGTGACAATATCCACAGCCTGGGGACGCCGCCCCTGCATATCGAGTTGTATCCAGGCATCTTCATTTTGCCCGCCGGTTTCAATGGTGGCGCCGGCTTCAGCCAGTTTAATGATGATGGCTTCCAGCACCTCATTGCAGCTGCCGTTGATGCGAATGGAACCGCCGGTAATGGCGGCGGCCACCAGAAAGGTGCCGATTTCTATGCGGTCGGGCATGACACGGTAGCGGCAGCCACGCAATTCCGGCTTTCCGGTAATGGTGAGGCTGGAGGAGCCAATGCCTTCGATCTCAGCCCCCATGGCTTGCAGAAAGTGCGCCAGATCCACCACTTCCGGTTCCATGGCGGCATTTTCTATGGTGGTTTGGCCTTCTGCCAAGGTTGCGGCCATGAGCAGGTTTTCCGTGCCGGTGACTGTGACCTTGTCAAGAAAAATATGGGCGCCGTGGAGGCGTTGGGCGCGCGCCTTGATATAGCCATTATCCACTTCGATATCAGCGCCCATGGCTTCCAGTCCTTTCAGGTGCAGATCCACCGGCCGGGAGCCAATGGCGCAGCCGCCGGGCAGGGAGACTTCGGCATGGCCACAACGTGCCAGTAAAGGCCCCAGAACCAGAATGGAGGCCCTCATGGTTTTGACCAGTTCATAAGGCGCTTTGGGATGGGTGATGGTGGCCGGATCAATGTCAATGGTTTGTTTTTCATCCACAGTCAAGCTGGCGCCCATTTGCCCCAGTAATTGCAGCATGGTAGTGACATCGTGCAGGTGTGGCACATTTTCAATGGTGCAGGTCTGGTCACTCAGCAAGGTGGCGGCCAGAATGGGCAAGACGGCGTTTTTCGCCCCGGACGCCCGGATTTCTCCACTTAGTCGCTGGCCACCGGTAATGGCGAGGATGCTCATGAACCGGCCTTAAGGCGGGCATATTCCGCCGGGGTATGAGTGTGTAATGTCAAAGCATGTATTTCTTCTTTGAGTGCGTCTCCCAGGGCCTGATAAACGCGTTGATGGCGCTTTATCTTGCTCAGTCCTTCGAATTCGTCTGAAACCACAACAGCGGCATAGTGGCGGCGGTCTTCGCCTTCCACTGCGACTTTTTGGCAGTTTATGTGTTTGGCAATCAGCTTTTCAACATCATCCGGGTGCATGGTTTTCATCACTTTGGCTTAAATGAGGGCATATTATCTTTTATAATGCCCCGATTAGAAAGGATTTCCCTCAAAAACCGGAACCATCTCTTATGCTGCTTGCTGCTGCGGCCTTGCTCTTTGGCCTTGTTCTTCTCGTCTATTCCGCTGACAAATTTATTGCAGGGGCTGCGGTTACCGCCCGCTATCTGGGGGTATCCAGTATGGTCATCGGCTTGATTATCATTGGCTTTGGCACTTCCGCTCCGGAAATGGTCGTTTCCGCCGTGGCGTCCTGGCAAGGGAATTCGGAGCTGGCTTTGGGCAATGCCGTGGGCTCCAATATCACCAATACCACACTGGTGCTTGGTATCGGTATTCTGGTGGCACCATTGCTGGTGAGCTCGCAGACGGTCCGGCGTGAACTGCCGCTGTTGATTGCTGTGACGTTTTTGGTGCTGCTGTTGATACTTGATGGCGAACAGTCACGAACGAATGGCATTGTTTTGCTGGGGCTGATGGCTGTTGTCACTTTATGGATGGGCTGGCTGGGTACCCGAAAAACGAACAGATCCGACCCTTTGAAAGATGAGATTCTGCAGGAAATTCCCACCGATATGTCCCGACAGGCGGCCTTGGGATGGTTGTTTCTTGGTATTGTGTTGTTGCCACTGGCCTCACATTTTATGGTTTATGGCGCCACCGAAATCGCCCACGCCCTGGGCGTTTCCGATGTTGTCATTGGTCTGACTATTGTGGCCCTGGGCACCAGTTTGCCCGAGTTGGCGGCCACGGTGGCCAGTGCGGTCAAAAAAGAGCATGACCTGTTGCTGGGCAATATCGTCGGCTCCAACCTGTTTAACTTGCTGGGTGTTCTGGGTATCAGTGCGGTGATTAACCCCTACCGCCTTCCCCAAGGGTTTCTGGAGCATGATTATCTGTTTATGACGATATTGACAGTCTGCTTTGCTCTGGTGTCCTGGTGGCATGTGCAAAAGCGGAAAGTGCTTTCCCGGCCCATTGGCTTGTTACTCCTGCTCTGTTATGGTGTCTATATGGTGTGGCTGGCGACTCGATGAAACATTCTTCCATGCAGAAATTTGATGAAATCATAGGACTGGCCCGGCAGGTGGTGCGTGTGGAAAAAGCCGGCCTTGACAAACTGGAATCCAGTATTGGTGAGGAGTTTGTGGCGGCTGTGGAGCGTATTCTGGCCTGTGAAGGGCATGTGATTGTCATTGGCATGGGTAAATCTGGTCACATTGGCAACAAGATTTCAGCCACGCTGGCCTCCACGGGCACGCCGGCTTTTTCAGTCCATCCCGGTGAAGCCAGTCATGGTGACCTGGGCATGATTACGCCCAAGGACATTGTGATTATGGTGTCAAATTCCGGTGAAACTGAAGAAGTTCTGACCATTTTACCGGTTATCAAGCGCATGGGCGTTCCTCTGATTTCCATTACCGGTAACGAAAACTCCACGTTGGCCCGGGCCGCAGACGTGCATTTGCACGCCAAAGTCGATGAAGAAGCCTGTCCATTGGGGCTGGCGCCGACCACCAGCACAACAGTAACACTGGTGCTGGGTGATGCTCTGGCAGTGACCTTGTTGAAACTTCGCGGTTTTACCGAAGAAGACTTTGCCCGGTCGCATCCGGCCGGTGCCTTGGGGAAAAAGCTGATTTTACGCATTAGTGATGTGATGCGAAGCGGCGAGGACATTCCTAAAGTCCGCACCGGCACCGCTCTGAAGGATGGCTTGCTGGAGATGACTCGCAAGGGTTTGGGAATGACAGCTATTGTGGATGCGGATGATAAGGTTCTCGGCATTTATACCGATGGCGACTTGCGCCGATCGCTGGATTCAGCCGTGAATTTGCGCCACACGCCCATTAATGAGGTCATGACGCCCAATCCGGTGACAATCACGGCGGATAAACTGGCCGTGGAGGCGGCTCAGCTCATGGAAGCCAATAAAATCCATGGTCTGCTGGTGGTGAATGAAGCCGGTCGTCTGGTCGGCGCCTTGAACATTCATGATTTGCTTAAACTGGGAGTGGTGTAAATGTCTTCAGGTAGCGGCTCGGAACTTGCGAACAAACTGATTCAAAACTGGCCACAAGATGTGTTGTCGCTGGCCAAGCAAATCCGCCTGGCCATTTTTGATGTGGATGGGGTATTGACCGACGGCGGTTTGCACTTTACTGACGATGGCCGGGAAATAAAAAGTTTCAATGTCAGGGATGGATTGGGACTGAAATGGTTGAATGAAAATGGCATTACAGTGGCCATTATCACTGGCCGCACCTCCTTGATTATTACTGAACGCATGGCCCAATTAGGCATTGACCATGTTTATCAGGGCCGCATGGACAAGCTGGAAACTTACCAGAACCTGTTACAAGCCCTGAATCTGGATGATTCCCAGGTGGTATATACCGGTGATGACATCATTGATTTGCCGGTGATGAATCGTTGCGCCTTGCCGGTGGCTGTGCGGGATGCACACCCTCTGGTATTGCAACAGGCTCGCTGGGTTACCGAACGGGAAGGTGGCCGCGCGGCAGCGCGGGAAGTGTGTGACCTGCTGCTTGCAGCGCAAGGCATTTTACCCCGCTTGCTGGACAAGTACCGCTGATGGATGGCCGGCCTGCATGGCAACGTTTGCTGGCAGTGGCCATGGTGGCGGCGCTGAGTTATTTGTTGTGGGTGATCAACCGGCCACAGCCAGCCGAGACTCGTCCGGAAGCCTTTACCAAAGGGTATGCGGCTACGCGGGTGACAGGCACGCTCAGTAATGATACGGGTGAATACCATATCCGTTTTCAGGCCCGCGAACTGATCCAGTATGACCACAAGGAGGATGTTGATATACTGGCCCCCCGGGTCACTATGCTGGAACAAGGTCAGCCGTCATGGCGTTTTAGCGCCCATAAAGGTGTCTTTGACCGGCAGGAGCAGAATATTTTTTTTCAGCAGCAGGTCGAAACCCGCCGCGTCACCAACAATCCGGGAGAACTTTTATATTTTTCCTCGCCGGACTTGTGGGTTGATGCGAGTACGCGCCAGGCATATACCAAATCGGTGGTCCACATCAATGCTCAGGCAATGGAAGCGACCGCTCGCGGCGCGGAGTTTGATTTGGGAAACAATCGTCACCGCCTGCTGTCTGAAGTGCATATGCAGTATCAAGACTCTGGCCGATGGCCGTCACCATAACCCGATATTGATTGCAGGGATTTTTCTATGAATCTGCTTTTTCTTCCTGGCGGTCTCGGTATTGCCCTGGTGTTCTCAGGGTATGTGTTGACTGTCAACGCCGCGCCGGCCGATAACCGGCAACCTTTATATGTGGATGCCGGGCAGTGTGTTTTTGACATGAAAAGCAATCAATCCCGTTGTGCTGGCGGTATGCAGGTGCGACAAGGGAGTTTGCACATTGACGCCACAAAAGGCACTGTTTTTCGTCAGGGAAAACGCGTTGTGCGCATTGAACTACACGGGAATCCGGCGGTTTTCCGGTACGTTATCAACCCGCAAGACGGCTTGATGGTGGCTCAAGCCCGCTACATGGATTATCGCAAGGCGGAAGATCTGTTGATTCTGAAGGGGAATGTGATGGTAAAAAACCCCACGTTGGGTACCTTTAGCGGCGAAAAAATGGTCATCAATCTGAGAACCGAGGAAATCACCGGCGGAGAGGGCGATGGCGATCAGCGTGTGCATATGGTGGTGGAACCGGATGCTGAAAATTTGTCGAATGCCAGTCCTGCTGATGAAAAAAAAGCGGATTCTTCGGCACAGAGTGTGGCAGAGCAACCGGAAAGCACTGGAACTGCTGGGAAGTCAGCTGCTTCTCCGATGAAGGCAAAGCCGCCGCTCAAGTCTCACCCTGAAAAACCGCAGGCTATGGAATCGGCTGATGATTGAAGCACGGCATTTAAAAAAGGCTTATAAGAAACGCGAGATTATCAAGGATGTTTCCCTCACTTTGAACAAGGGTGAGGTTGTGGGCTTGCTGGGGCCCAATGGCGCTGGTAAAACCACCTGTTTTTACATGATTGTCGGTCTGGTCAAGCCAGATGCCGGTGTGGTTTGCATTGACAAAAACAATGCCACCGAAGCCGGCATGCATATTCGGGCCCGTCTGGGACTGGGTTATTTGCCGCAGGAGGCTTCAGTGTTCCGCGCATTGACAGTGGAGCAAAACATCATGGCGGTGCTGGAGTTACGCCAGGAACTGGATGCAGCCGAACGCAAGCGTTTGTGTGAATCCTTGCTGGATGAGCTGCATATCAGCCATGTACGCAAGCAACTGGGCGTCAGCTTGTCCGGTGGCGAGCGCCGACGCGTAGAAATAGCCCGTGCGCTGGCCATGAACCCCGGATATATTCTGCTGGATGAACCTTTTGCCGGGGTGGATCCCATATCTGTGATAGATATTCAGAAAATCGTCTGCCATTTACGCAAGCGGGGCATTGGGGTTTTGGTGACAGACCATAATGTGCGCGAGACTCTGGGTATTTGTGACCGGGCCTATATTCTCAATGATGGTTACATGCTGGCAGAAGGCACGCCCGAGCAGATTATCAGTAACCCAGAAGTACGCAAGGTTTATCTGGGTCATGATTTTCGTTTGTAAGCAGTGGGCGGGCTTGCGAAAACTCCGGGGCTTGTGTATGGTGAAAGCATGATACAGCGGATATCTTTTGTGTTTTCAATCCTTGCTCTCAGCTCCGTTGTCTCGCGCGTTTTCAGCGTCTTTACTTTCCCAAGTTTGTATTCTTCTGACCCGCCGTCTGGGTCAGGCTTTTTGCAGGCCTTGTCAGGTCTGGTATTCCTCCCAACATTTATTCATGAGGAGAAGTCTTATGCATATCGATATTACCGGTCATCAGGTTGAAGTGACTCAGCCCATTAAGGACTATATCAATACGAAATTCGAACGCATCAAACGCCACTTCGACCAGCTTATTGATGTACACGTGATTTTGAATGTAGAAAATAAAGTCCGCCATAAGGCGGAAGCCACGGTGTTGATTGGTGGCCGCAAGTTTTTTGCCGAGTCTACCGAGGATGATTTGTATTCGGCGCTGGACTTGTTAATGGACAAACTGGACAAGCAGATTCGCCGGCACAAGGACAAACTGACCAACAAGCATCGTGCAGAAGCTGTTCGCCTGAGCCAGGCGCATTAATTATTCTTGACAACGATAATGGGGAAACCGGCCGGGTTTCCCCTGTTTTATTAGCGGATAACAGCCATGCGCCTGATCGATTTGCTTGAAGGACAGGATATTGTGCTTGATGCGCCTATTTCCAGCAAAAAACGCCTGTTTGAAGAGATCGCCAGAAAACTGGGTGGCCAGGCGGGTGAGGCCCGTGCCATTTATGACAGCCTGATTCAGCGGGAAAAACGGGGGAACACGTCACTGGGTAATGGAGTGGCGATTCCACATGGTCAGGCACTGGGTTCGCCGGACACCCGGGTGGCGATGTTTCGTCTAAGAAAAGGCATTGATTACGAGTCGCCGGATAATATTGACGTGGACACTATCATCGCCATGGCATTTCCGCGCACAGGTGGGGCGGAACATGAAGAGATTCTTCAGGATGCCGCGCGCATGTTACGCAATCACCGCATTTATCGGGGGCTGAAAAACGCCAAAAACAGTGATGAAGTTCTGGCCATTTTATCCAACTCCACCTAGGTTCTGAAGTATGCAGGAACTGATTATTGTGACCGGCATGTCCGGTTCCGGAAAAACCATCGCCCTGCGCTCCCTGGAAGACATGGACTACTATTGCGTGGATAACTTGCCTGTGGAAATGCTGGAGACGTTTGTCGATCACATTGCGGTAGATGCGGAGTTTTACCCCAGGGTTTCTGTGGGCATTGATATCCGTAACTCCGGCGAGGCCTTACGAAAACTGCCCGATATTCTGGCTAATCTGGGCCACCGGCAGGTTCGCCCGACTGTTTTGTTTTTGACGGCCAATAACCGGGTTTTGCTCAAACGCTTCAGTGAAACCAGGCGCCGCCACCCGTTGTCCAGCAAAAACACTAAATACAGCCTGACCCAGGCCATTGATGCAGAAAGGGACTTGCTGGAGCCGTTGGCTGCCAGTGCAGACCTGTTGCTGGATACCTCGGAAAGCAATGTACATCAACTGCGCCAGCAACTGGTGCAGCAGTTAAGCAAAAAACAGCCGCAGGTTTCCATTCTGGTGAAGTCTTTTGCTTTTAAACGTGGCGTGCCGTTTGACGCCGATTTCGTTTTTGATGCCCGTTGTTTGCCCAACCCGTACTGGGTGCCTGAGTTACGTGGTTTTACCGGCAAAGACACGGCAATCCAGACATACCTGGGCCAACAGCCAATGGTCAAAGAATATTTGAACGACATGCATGACTGGCTGGAAAAGTGGATACCGCGTTTTGAAGAAAATGACCGGTCTTATTTAACTGTCGCCATTGGATGCACCGGCGGACAGCATCGCTCGGTCTTTCTTGCCGAGGAACTGGCCCGTTATCTGGGGGGGCAGCGAGGCAATGTGTTGGTTCAGCACCGCGAACTGGATGACTGAAGCCATTTTTGCCAGCCGCAGTCAGATTGTTTCGGGAAGACAGACCGGCTCGACTTCCAGGGTAATATCCGTGGCTTTCTGGACCCGGGTAATCACATACCGGGCCAACGCCAGCACGTCAGCGCCACTGGCTTGTCCGTAATTTACCACAATCAGGGCATGTTTCCGATAAAAGCCGGCATCACCCACTCGAATATTCTGTAAGCCTAGGCGCTGAATCAACCAGGCTGCGGAAATTTTGTGCCCGCCGTGTTCCTGGGGCCAATGGGGTAGAGCGGGGAAATTGTGTTTGAGGGCGGCATAGTGCGCATCAGAGATAACCGGATTTTTGAAAAAACTGCCGGCATTGGGCAGTATGGCGGGATTTGGCAGTTTTTGCGCGCGAAGTGTGGTAATGGCTTGGGCCACTTGAGCGTAGCTGGCGGTTTCTGGTTGATGTCCCAGGTGTATCAATGTTTCCCTGACGCCTGAATAATGCAAGCGTAATGGCGAGTCTGAGCGCAGGCGCATGGCCAGCCGGGTGATAATCCATGGTTTTTCCGGGTGGCGTTTGAAATAACTGTTGCGATAACCGAATTGGCATTGGGCGTTATTCACAGTAAAAAACCGGCCCAAGCGCCAGTCAAAGATTTCCACCCACTCCAACACATCTTTTAATTCCACCCCATAGGCGCCTATATTCTGGATTGGTGCGGCGCCACAGCTGCCGGGGATGGCGGCCAGGTTCTCAATGCCGCCTAAACCATGGTTGACTGCCCAGTGAACCATCTCGGGCCATGGCGCTCCGGCATCTACCAGAACTAGTTCACCTTCCAGAGTGATGCCCTGTTCTGCTGTTTCAGGCGGTGTTTGGGTGATAACAGTATGGGGCAGGTGGCTTTGGGTGAGGACGGTATTGCTTCCGCCGCCCAGAATATGGACAGGCTCATTTGCTTTTATAAGGGCTGGCAAGTCATTGAAATCACTCCTGTTTTCAATTTCAATCAGGCGCTGACACCGGGCTGGCAAAGACAGGCTATTACGATTTTTCAGTGCCGTCTGCTGGGTGACTTTCATGCCGGTTCAGAGGGCTGGTTGCCGCTTGCCACCCAGGCATTGGCTGCCTCGGTAATCAGGGGAGAGCCGCGATAAACAAAACCCGTATAAATTTGCACCAGGTTAGCGCCGGCGGCTTGTTTGCTCTTGGCGTCAGCGCCGGTCAATACGCCGCCGCATCCGATAATGGGAAATTCTCGCCCTAAGGCCGCGCGTAAATGGCTGAGCGCTTCGTTAGCCGGGGTTAACAGGGGGCGGCCGCTCAAACCACCGGTTTCATTGGCGCACCGGCGGTTCTTTAATGCTGGTCTGGCAATGGTGGTGTTGGTGCAAATTAGCCCGTCAATTCCGCTGTTTTTTATGATCGAGGCCATAACTCCCAGTTGTTCGGGTGTTTGGTCTGGCGATATTTTGACCACAAGCGGTGTGTACTTTCCACAGGCGGTTTGCGCATGGTGCTGCACGGATTTCATGCCATCCAGCAGCGCCTGGAAAGCATCATCGTTTTGCAGGGCGCGCAAATCCGGTGTGTTGGGAGAAGACACATTGATGGCGATGTAGTCAGCCAGCTCATGGGTTTTTTCAAAGCACACCCGGTAATCATCCAGTGCCTGGACGTTGGGTGTGTCCTTGTTTTTGCCGATATTGATACCCAGTATCCCTGTTTTGCGCTGGAAATAGCGGCTTTTTTTGATGTTTTTGACCAGTGCGTCCACACCGGCGTTGTTAAATCCCATGCGATTGATAATGGCTTGATCTTCGGGCAAGCGAAACAGGCGGGGTTTTGGGTTGCCAGGCTGAGGGCGGGGTGTGACCGTACCCACCTCGATAAAACCAAAACCCATGGCCGCCAAACCATCCAGGGCGCAGGCGTTTTTATCAAAGCCGGCCGCAAGGCCCACCGGATTGGGAAAGGTGATGTCCAGACAGGTCACTGGCTGCCTGGGCATGGGCTGGCCAACGACCAGACGGGCCGGTGTTTTCGCAAGCGCAGCCAGAGCGCGCAAAGACAAGTCATGAGCCGTTTCCGGATCCAACCGGTGCAGCAGGGCGCGTGAAAGACTTTCGAGCATAGTTGTTCCTGCAGTCACGATCCATTGGTCGTAAAAAAGGGAGGCGGTTAAGCCTCCCCATGATTTTATCTCAGCCCATTCACGGCTTATTCAATATCGAACTTGATGCCTTGGGCAAGAGGCAGTTCATCGCTGTAGTTAATGGTATTGGTTTGTCGGCGCATGTAGGCTTTCCAGGCGTCGGAGCCGGCTTCGCGGCCGCCGCCGGTTTCCTTTTCGCCACCGAATGCCCCGCCAATTTCCGCGCCGCTGGTGCCGATATTGACATTGGCAATACCGCAGTCGCTGCCACCACAGCAGAGGAACTTTTCAGAATTCTTCAAATCTTGGGTAAAGATGGCTGAAGAGAGCCCTTGAGCCACATCGTTTTGCGCCTCAATGGCCTCATCCAAATCCCTGAAAGGCATGACATACAGGATAGGGGCGAAAGTCTCGGTTTTGACAATCTCCATATCCTTGTCGGCGAGAATAATGGTGGGTTCCACATAATTGCCTTCCAGCACCTTGCCGCCGGTGACCAGTTTTCCGCCTTCGGCCAGGGCTTTCTCCACAGCCTGTTTATAGGTGTTGACGGACTGCTGATCAATAAGTGGCCCCATTAGTGTGCTTTCGTCCAGAGGATTGCCGATTTTGACCTGGCCATAGGCATTTTTAAGCCGTTCCACCACTTCATCGAGAATGTCTTCATGCACAAACAGGCGGCGGGTGCTGGTGCAACGTTGCCCGGCCGTGCCCACGGCGCCAAAAGTAATGGCGGGGATCGCCAGCTTCAAATCGGCACTCTTGTCGACAATGATGGCATTGTTGCCACCCAGCTCCAGCAGGGAGCGCCCCATGCGCTTGGCGACTTGTACGCCCACTTGTTTGCCCACTTCGCAAGAACCGGTAAAAGACACAAGGTTTACCCGCGGGTCATCGACAAATTTCTTGGCCAGTTCATTGGTGGCATCGTTAAACAGCAGAAACACGGGCGGAAAACCACTGTTTTCAAGGGCTTCGTTAACAATGTTTTGCACGGCAATCGAGCACAGTGGCACTTTGGGGGACGGTTTCCACACCGAAGCATTGCCAGCAATGGCGGCAATAAAAGCGTTCCAGCTCCAGACAGCCACCGGGAAGTTAAAGGCGGAAATGATGCCCACTACGCCCAGCGGGTGCCATTGTTCATACATGCGGTGCCCCGGTCGTTCCGAGTGCATGGTTTGGCCATAAAGCATGCGCGACTGGCCTACGGCAAAGTCGGCCATATCAATCATTTCCTGCACTTCGCCGTCACCTTCGGACTTGATTTTCCCCATTTCGGCGGTGACCAGTGAGCCCAGGGCATCCTTGTGTTTGCGCAAGGCCTCGCCCACCAGACGCACGGCTTCGCCGCGTTTGGGCGCCGGGACATTTCTCCACTGACGGGCCACTTCCTGGGCCTTGGTAATGACTTTTTCGTAATCATCTTCTGTGGCTGAATAGACTTTCCCCAACAGCTCACCGGTGGCCGGGTTATAGGATTCAATCAGTCCACCACGGGTATCGTCGGACCATTCACCGTAGTAAGTGCCCGGGTTTATCTCTTTCAGACCAAGTTCTTGCAGGAAATTCATGGATTTATCCTCGAAATGCTGGAGTATCAAAGGCAACCGGCCAGCGTGTGCCGGTCAATGAAACATCAGTGCCAAACCCAGTTATTATGCCATTTTTTAGCGGCAAAATATATGCCTGTGTTACCATGCCAGGTATGAATAAGACCCACTCTGAAACTGGCGAAAAGACGTTTCCCGTGACGAAAAAATTTCAGTCTGAACAGCACCAGGAAAACGCAACAACTCTGGATAAACCCGAGGCGCCCTTGCGGGATGACGTGCGTATGCTGGGCGCCTTGCTGGGCGAGGTGATTAAAAGCCAGCATGGTGAAGCCCTTTTCGGGCAGGTGGAAAAGGTGCGGCAACTGGCCAAGCAGGCGCGCAATGGGGATGAGCAGGCGCGCACCGATTTGTTTCGCTTACTGTCAGGACTTGATGCGGAGAATATGCTGCTGTTGGCGCGGGCTTTCAGCCATTTTTTGAACCTGACCAATATTGCCGAGCAGCACCACAAAATTCGCCGGCGGCGTCAGCAAGCCTTTCGCCTGGCGGATGAGGGCTTTAGCGGTTTTCTGGATGCGCATTTGGCCGCTTTGCTGCGCTCTGGGGTTTCAGCCAATGACCTGCATGCCGCAGTATGCGCCTTGCGGGTGGAACCTGTTTTGACCGCGCATCCCACCGAGGTTCGCCGCCGCACCGTGTCCATGAAGCATTTACGCATGGCGCGCATGCTGGCGGAACGCGATCGGTGCGACTTGACGCCTGTGGAGCAAAAAATCATCCGCACCCAGCTGAAGCGAGTGATTGCTGAAATCTGGGAAACAGACGAGATTCACCGCCATCGGCCGACACCGCTGGATGAAGCCCGCACCGGTCTGGTGCTGATTGACCAGACGCTGTGGGACGCGGTGCCGAAAGTGTTGCGGAATCTGGACGAGGCTTTGCTTCGCCATACCGGCCGCGGCTTGCCCCTGGAGGCTGTGCCTTTAAGCCTGGGCTCATGGATGGGGGGCGATCGTGATGGCAATCCCAATGTGACACCGGCGGTGACGGCGAAAGTGATACTGGTTTCCCGTTGGCAGGCGGCGGAGTTGTTTGCCCGGGAAATCCGCGCCTTGCGTGAGGAGTTGTCCATGCGCAAGGCCAGTGAAACCTTTCTGGCCGAATTGCAAAAGATAAATCCCGCTGAGGCCGGTCAGCCCCATCTGGAGCCTTACCGGGCTTTCTTGCGACCATTGTTGGGGCAACTGGAACAAATTAAGACAATCACGGATGAGGCGCTGAGAAATGGCCGTTGGCAGGGTGTGGAATCCCGTTTGCCCCTGCTGGCCAAAGAAGACTTGCTGAAGCCTTTATCGTTGGTTGATCGCTCTCTGCGCGCTTGCGGGGATGCCTTGATAGCTGATGGTCGGTTGCAGAATATCATTCGCCGGGTGCATGCGTTCGGATTGACGCTGATGCCGCTGGATATCCGCCAGGAAGCGGCGCGTCATACGCAGGCTATCAGCGAGGTGACCCGCTCTTTGGGGTTAGGCGACTATGCCCAATGGGATGAAAATCAGAGGCAGAATTTTTTACTGCAGGAGCTTGAAAATCCGCGTCTTTTGATACCCAAAAACTTTACCGGCAGTGATGAAACGCAGGATGTACTGGACACTTTTGCCCTGTTGGCCAATATCCACCCCGAAGCGTTGGGCGCCTATGTGATCTCCATGGCTGAACAGCCTTCGGATGTGCTGTTGGTGGCCTTGCTGCAAAAAGAAGCGGGCCTGAGCCAGCCACTGCGCATCGTTCCTTTGTTTGAGCAGTTGGACTCCCTGTGTACAGCCGCCGATTGTATGAACGCCCTGTATGCCATGCCATGGTACCGGAAACACCTGCATGTCTGGCATCAGGATGAGCAGGAAGTCATGATTGGTTATTCCGATTCAGCCAAGGATGCCGGTCAGCTCACAGCCGCCTGGACCCTGTACAAAGCCCAGGAAAAGCTGGTGCATTCAGCACGCCAGCACCAGGTTCGCATGACTTTATTTCACGGCCGAGGCGGCACTGTGGCCCGGGGTGGTGGGCCTGCCCATTTAGCCATTTTGTCTCAACCGCCAGGCTCGGTGGATGGCCGTTTCCGGGTGACAGAGCAGGGCGAGGTGATACAGGCGAAATATGGCTTGCCCGGATTGGCGGAGGAAACCCTGGAGCTGTATCTTGGCGCTGTGTTGGAGGCCACAGTATCGCCGCCGAATTCGCCTGAGGATAGCTGGCGGGAACACATGGAAAAATTGTCCACCGTGGCGTTGCAGGCATTTCGCGGTGTGGTGAGAGAGCAACCGGATTTTGTTGAATATTTCAAGCAGGCCACGCCGGAACCGGAACTGGGCTCTCTGAAAATCGGCTCCCGTCCGGCGCGTCGCCGTTTGGGTACCGGTATCAAGTATTTGCGCGCGATCCCCTGGATTTTCGCCTGGTCGCAAACCCGGTTAATGCTGCCGGCCTGGCTGGGTGTGGGAGAGGCTCTGCAGACAGCCGAAAATGCAGGGCAGTTATCTGCGTTACGAATCATGCAGCAGCACTGGCCTTTCTGGAATACTTTTCTTAGCCTGATGGAAATGGTGCTGGCCAAAGCCGATCCCCGAGTGGCCAAGTGGTATGAAGATCGTCTGGTGGAATCGCGTTTGCGACCATTGGGGCATGATTTGCGCCAGCGATTTTATTTGACTCGGGATCAGGTGCTGCAAGCAAGCGATCATGATCAACTATTGGAAAACAATCCGGCCTTGCGCCAGTCAGTCAAAGTCAGAAACCCCTATATTGACCCGTTGAACATATTGCAGGTTGAATTGCTGGCACGCCATCGCGCGGGCCAAAACGGCTTGATTGATGATGCCCTGATTATCGCCATTAATGGTATTGCCGCGGGTTTGCGTAATACTGGCTAGTTTGGTTCTTTTTGCGCCTGATAGCTGTCTTGGTCATAGTAGTTGAGGCTGGCATCACCCCAGCTGGTAAAGAAAATAACCCGGCGGCCATCCGGGCTGACGCCACCTAAGGCATTGTAGGCTCCAGTGGTGTGGGTCTGGGCAAAGCGGTTGACCACATGCAGGATTTCGTCAGCATAATTGATGCGCAGGGCAAACACTTCCCGGTAGCCTTCCTGGTTGGTGCTCGCAACACACCAGTTCAGAGAGGGGTTGGCCAGTTATGTCCACCAGGAAGGCTTATAGCAGTGTTGTGTTAAAAACGGGCATTGCCGGGTGTGCGCGGGAAGGGAATAACGTCACGCACATTTCCCAGGCCGGTGACATAGGACACCAGTCGTTCAAACCCCAGGCCAAAGCCGCTGTGGGGGACAGTGCCGTAGCGGCGCAAATCAATGTACCACTGGTAATCTTCGGGGTTCAGCTGATGCTTTTGCATGCGTTCGAGTAGCTTGTCCAGGCGCTCTTCCCGTTGGGAGCCGCCGATAATTTCCCCAATGCCCGGGACCAGCACATCCATGGCGGCTACCGTTTTGCCATCGTCATTCACGCGCATGTAGAAAGGTTTTATTTCCTCTGGATAGTTCATAATGACAATGGGCTTTTTAAAATGCTTTTCGGTCAGAAAACGTTCATGCTCGGTTTGCAGGTCAAGCCCCCATTTGACAGGATACTCAAATTTCTGGCCGGATTTTTGCAGAATCTCCAGGGCATCGGCATAGTTGACTCGTTCAAAGGCGCCGTGCTCGAAACTTTCCAGCCGCGCAATGGCCTGTTTGTCCACGTGTTTGTTAAAAAAGGCCATGTCATCGGCGTTTTCTTCCAGGACGGCTCGAAAAACATATTTGAGAAAGTCTTCGGCCAATTGCGCGTTGTCTTCCAGGTCATTAAAGGCGACTTCCGGTTCAATCATCCAGAATTCAGCCAGATGGCGACTGGTGTTGGAGTTTTCCGCCCGGAATGTCGGCCCAAAGGTGTAGACCTTGCTGAGTGCGCAGGCATGGGTTTCAGCATTCAACTGGCCGGAGACGGTAAGATAGGTTTCCTTGCCAAAGAAATCCTTGGAAAAATCCACAGCGCCGGATTCGGTTGTGGGTAAATTAAGCAAGTCCAGCGTAGATACCTGGAATAATTCTCCGGCGCCTTCGCAATCACTGGTGGTGATAATCGGGGTGGCTACCCAGAAAAAACCGTTTTCGTGGAAATAACGGTGCACTGCCTGGGCCAGCGTATTGCGCACACGGGTCATGGCGCTGAAGGTGTTGGTTCGTGGCCGCAGGTGTGCGACTTCACGCAGAAACTCCATGGTGTGGCGTTTGGGTTGCACCGGATATGTGTCGGGGTCTTCCACCCAGCCGATGACTTTGACATTTTCGGCCTTGACTTCCACCGGTTGACCTTTGCCGGGTGATTCCACCAGTGTGCCCTGAACTGCTATGGAGCAGCCGGTGGTCAAGCGTTTGATTTCCTTGTCATAGTTAGGCAGGTCCGCATCAGCCACCACCTGGATTGGATCAAAGCAGGAGCCGTCGTGCAGATTAATAAAGGAAAAGCCGCCTTTGGAATCACGCCGGGTGCGTACCCAGCCTTTGAGTGTGATCTTTTCGCCAGTGGCGACCTGGCCGGTGAGTGCTTCTTTAACGGAAACTTCAGTCATGGTTTATGCTCGGTGATATTCGTTTATTTTTGGCCTGTTTTGCAGGCTTTGCCAAAAACAACAAGCCCGGCAAGGCCAGGCTTGTGCGGATTTCCAGAAAAAGCAGCGCTTAGCTGGCCTTGTCCATACGCAGGCGCGGCCCGTTGAGAATGGCGTTTTCCACCGATTTTACAATCAGATCGACCTCATCAGAGGTGATATTGAAGTGCGGTGTAAAGCGCAATGAATTCTCGCCGCCATGGATGACGCCCAGTCCATGCATACGCAAATATTCCTCGATACTGTCTTTGCCATAGGCCTTGAATTTCGGGTTCAGCTCACAGGAAAACAGCATTCCGGTGCCCTGCACGCCGGTAATATCGCCATTAAGTTTTTCCTGTAATGCCTTGAGTTTGTTGACAAACTCCTCACCTCGGCGGCGAATGTTTTGTCGCAAGGCAGGGGTAATGCTTTCCAGTACGGTTACGGCCACATCCATGGCGCGGGGGTTAGTGGTCATGGTGTTGCCATACACGCCTTTCACATACAGATTGGCTGCCTTTTCATTCATGGCCAGGACCGACAAGGGGTATTGACCGGCATTCAACGCCTTGGAGTAGGTTTCCATATCCGGGGCTTCAACATTCTCAAAGCCGGGGTAGTCGACAATTGACAGGCAGCCCTGGGCGCGCAGGCCGGCCTGGATGGAGTCCACCAGAAACAGGCTGCCATGTTCGCGGGTCAGCTTACGGGCAGCCTGGTAAAACTCGGGCGTAATGGCCTCGCCGGGGTTGCCTTCGCCCATGACCGGCTCCATAAAAAAGGATTCGATAAAGACATTATTGGCTTCGGCTTCTGCAAAAGCGCGTTTCAGATCGTCAACATCATTGATCGCAACCGTAATCAGATTATCGCGATCACGGAAAGTGGCGCAGTTCTCGCGGTAGTTGCGGATGGATGAATCAGAGTACTGGGCAGGGCGGTCTGTACGGCCGTGGAAAGCACCTTTGAGGCTCATGATTTTGATGATTTTGCCATGATGACGGCCGCCCGGATCGGTCATGTTCTTGGAGTTGATATCGGAAATGCGGGCGGCCACTGTGACGGCCTCGGAGCCGGAATTCAGGCACAGAAACTTGTCGAAAGGACATTCGCCACGGCTGTGACCCACCTCTTTTTTCATCGCCTCAGTAAAGCGTTTTTGATGGATATTTGGTGTCATGACATTGGCCATCACATGCGGGCGGGCCATGGCTTCGATGACACTGTCAGGGGCGTGCCCCATGCCTAGCATGCCGTAACCGCCATTGTCGTGCAACACGGCGCCTTTCAGAGTGACAAGCCACGGGCCCTTGGCCCCCAGGGAAACATAGGGATTGACCGCGTCATCGGCATAAAAATTGACAAAATCACCCTGGATAGCTTGCAGTTGCTCGCTCTCATCCATATCAATCAAAGCCGGGTAGTCAGCAGCGATGCGCTGGAATTCGTCATAGGCCAGGTCAATGGCTTGGGCCAAGGCAGGGTCATTGGCGAGAAAGTGATTGATGGTGGCATCATCCAGGCCGGTTGTCAGGCGTTTGCCGCCAGCAGAACGGATGGCTTTGAGTTTTTCCAGGGCGTTCATTTATCTTCTCCACAAAATATTCGTCAGCAGGCTACAGGCGCAAATGTCGGGTATGTTCGACTTTGCACGAAAGAGTGTTTCAAAACGGCTCATTTTAACATGTAATCAGGCGGAATTTATGGTCCTCCAACCGTAGGTAGGGGCTGTGATGGTGCCAGTCACCCAGCACCAGCCGCTGGCGCCAGTGGCGGCTTGTGGGCGCGTGCCAGCGGTGAATGGCAGGTCGGTGAGTGTGCCCGTGAATCAGAATGTCAGCCTGATAGGCGTCCATCAATGTGTCCACGCTGGCCTGATTGACGTCCATGATGCTGTCATTGGCGGCGCTGACATAGGCCCGGCTTTGGGCGCGAGCGGCTTCGGCCAACTGCTTCCGTTCAGCCAGTGGTTTCTGCAGAAAGTCTTTTTGCCACTGGGGATCTCTCAGCATGTGGCGAACCTTCTGGTAAGCCGTGTCATCAGTGCATAATGCATCCCCGTGAGACAGCAGAATTCGCGCCGACAAGCCTTCAGGCGCGTCTTCTGGAGGCAGCAGGCATGGGTCGGGGAGCCGGGTAAGACCGGCTTGCCGGAGCCAGGCTTCGCCCAGCAGAAAGTCCCGGTTTCCGGCCATGAAGTAGCAGCGGATGCCGCTATCGGCCAATTGCCGTAACTGCTGCTGGATATTTTTAGCCAGTGGCGAGGGGTCATCATCGCCAATCCAGCTTTCAAAAATATCACCCAACAAGTAAAGCGCCCGGCATGTTTTTGCTGTGTTGCACAGAAATCGTTCGAAACGTTCGGTGATTTCCGGGCGCGCGGCATCCAGGTGTACGTCAGATACAAAGAAAACCGCTGGCGCAGAGGAGGCAGCCTCGGTATTCACGGAGCCTGATTATTGAGTTTTTTGCTGGGCACTATTCGCCGCTGCCGGCTTTTCTTCAGGTGTGGCAGAGGCGGGTGTGCTGGCAGGTTTTGGTTGGGGAATCACCATGGCCTTTTTGATAATCATGTCCTTGACAGGGACATCCCGGCGAAAGGGGCCGCGGGCTTCTGTGGGCTGAAAGCGGATGGCATCCACGGTATCCATGCCATCAATGACTTTGCCGAACACGGCATAGCCCCAGGTGCGGCTGTTTTGCGGGCCGGTATAGTCCAGGGCCGGATTGTCTTGCACATTAATAAAAAACTGGGCGGTGGCGGAGTGGGGGTCGCCGGTGCGGGCCATGGCAATGGTTCCGCGCAGGTTTTTCAGGCCGTTGGCGGCTTCGTTTTCGATAGGCGGCCGAGTGGGCTTGCGCATCAGATCGCGGTCGTAGCCACCGCCTTGAATCATAAAGCTGGGGATGACCCGGTGAAAAATGGTGCTGTCGTAAAATCCGTCTTTGACGTACTGGACAAAATTGGCCACGGTCTTGGGCGCCTTGTCAGGGTACAGTTCAAGCACAATATCACCCTTGTTGGTGGTCAGCTTGACATAAACGGGTTGTTTTGTGCTTTTGTTGTCTTCGGATGCCGATGGGATGGCAAACGCCATCAAAAGCAGCAGTGCGGTAGATATAACGATTCTTTGCATTGTGCGTCACTTTATTACATGGGGAACATGGCATTATAGTAGATACCCCCTGTTTTTGTCAGCGCGCTGCGTGTCTGCAAGAGGTGCTAATGATGAAAAAGGCTGTACTGACGTGTTTAATTGCGTCCTGTTCGATGATGCCAAGAGCCATTGTTGCCTGGCAACCCATTAATGTTGGCGGTGGTGGCTGGTTTGAACGGGTAGCAGTGGATGCTGCCGGAGGGCTTTACGTGGCCAGTGATCTGTCCGGCGCTTACGT
Organism: Lysobacterales bacterium; assembly: GCA_026982315.1. Taxonomy (GTDB): domain Bacteria; phylum Pseudomonadota; class Gammaproteobacteria; order Xanthomonadales; family Marinicellaceae; genus S144-45. Next base: position 98,333 of record JALSHI010000061.1, on the reverse strand, counting down.
GAGTCATGATGATGGCGAGAGCTGGTCGATTCTCGGCCCCCTGCAGGGAATGGTGTCTACTCACGTAGCGGGGTTTGGTATGCATCCGGTCAACCCATTACGATTTTTTGTGGGTACCGACGAGGGCATTTACAAGACAGTGGATGGTGGCGCCAGTTTTACCCAGCCCCTGTCTTTTGGTTATATAGAAACCCTGGCCGTGGTCGATGACAACATTGCCTATGCGGCCTTTCATTCCCAGTGGAATGTGGCGGACGGGATGATTTATAAAACCCTTGATGGTGGTGATACCTGGTTTGCGGTTTCTGCGAACCTGCCTGCCACGGGTTTGCGCATACTCAAAATACAGGCATCGCCCGACAATCCGGACACCGTGTTTTTTCTTAGCGGAGAAGGTCGTTTCGCCACGGGCATCAACGCTTTGTACCGTTCTACCAATGGTGGTATCACATGGAATGTGATCGCTTCCGGTTTGCCGGACGATATTCTGGATTTTGCCGTGGACCCCAGCGTTCCCGGTCGCCTGTGGGTGACCACAGGTGATGCGGGTAGTGGTTTTTTTGGGCGCTTGCACCGCAGTGATGATGAAGGCAACAGTTTTATTGAACAGGCCCAGCATGGCGGTGTGATTTGGTTGAAGCCGGGCGAACCGAACAGTATCCGCCTGTTCAACTCCCGGCGGCAGTTCCTTTTTCCCAGTGAACAGGACGATGGCGTCTGGCAAAGCCTGGATGGCGGGCAGACCTGGAGCCAGATTTCTGAAGCCGCGGATATGACCCTTGGCTGGCAGGCCAATTTTTACATTCGCAATGGCTGGCCGCATGGAGTGGCGGTGGATGGAGAGCGTTTGTTTTGGGTGAATTCACAGGCGGTTTATGGCAGCTTCGACGGTGGCTTGAGCGCCACCCAGCTCTATACACGCGAAGTGAGCCCGGGACATTGGCGCTCCCGCGGCATTGATAATGTGGGAATTATCGAGCTGGAAGCCGATCAATTGTCGCCTGCTGTTCTGTGGGCTGGTTTTATCGATATGGGCGTGTGGCGCAGTGACGACAATGGCGCCAGTTGGATTGCGTGCAACCGACCGCAAGACACGGGCAATTGGGACGGGTTTGGTGGTAACAGTTGGACCATACTGACCGACCCGGATCGGGACGGCTGGGTGTGGACCATGCAATCCGAACAGGAAGACGGCCCGGCGATTTTATTGCGAAGCAGCAACCGGGCTGGCCCGGATTGCCAGCAATGGCAGGTGGTGGGGGCAGGTTTGCCTGCGGCGCCCTTGCTGGGTTTGTCCATGGATACCAGTAGTTCAGGCACGGGGGCGCGCACGTTGTACATCACCGCTGCCGGCGATGTCTGGCGGAGTGTGGATGATGGCGACAATTGGTCTCGGGTGTTCGCCAATGGCGGCATGCGCAGCACGTCGGTGGCCCAGGATGGACGTGTGTATGTCGGGGGCGAGTTTGGCGTTTTTCGTTCTGATGATGGAGTCAATTTTTCCGTTGACCTGACCATTGCCGGTATGGCCGGCACAGTCAACGACTTACCGTTGGCCTGGGGCTGGCAGGGAGTGAGTCATGTTTTGGCCAACCCCGGTCCGAACTTCACCGACCGGGTTTATGCCGTGGTTCACGGCGTGGGTGTCTATCGCAGTGAAAATCGTGGTGCCCAGTGGCAATTGATTTTGAGCGACCCTTTTGTATGGCGCATTGCCGTGGACCCTCTGGACGAGTCGCATCTGGTGGTCACCTCGTCTTCAGCATTTGACAGTGGCGGTTATGATCCGGCCTCGCAAGGCGTGTGGGAGAGTCACGATACTGGCGCTACCTGGCAGAATATCACCGGCGCCATTGCCTGGCCTTTTGCCATTGCGGCGGATTTCAGCCCGGATGGCGCCTGGTTGTATGTTGGTTCGCCAGGTGCCGGCATTTTTCGCCGGGCCAATGGCGATTTGATTTTTATCCACGGTTTTGAGTGATTGCCGGCTAGTAGGCCACTTTGTCGATTTTGTTTTGCCAGTCCCGAAATGCCTCGATGGCCTCGTCTGCCAGCAGGCGGATCATGGGCAGTTTTCGCTTTTCTGTTGGTTTGTCCAGATCTTCATAGATGAACTGGTCGTCAAAGTCTATGGCCGCGGCGTCTTCCTTGCTGTTGGCATAATACACCTTGGCCGGACGCGCCCAGTAAATGGCGCCCAGGCACATGGGGCAGGGCTCGCAGGATGTGTAGAGCTCGCAGCCTTCCAGTTGAAAATCGTCCAGCGTCGCGCAGGCGTTGCGAATGGCCACCACCTCGGCATGGGCGGTGGGATCATTGGCGCGTGTCACTTGGTTACAGCCGGTGGCAATAACTTCTCCGTCCTTGACAATTACCGCGGCGAACGGGCCACCGCCTTCGGCCACGTTTTTTTGCGATAGCTCGATGGCCAACCGCATGAAGTCTTCCGGCGTGCGGGGTTTCTTTTGTTGGGTCATGGAACAATGATGTTGAAGATCGGGTTGAAGAGTCGCCTTATTTTACAGGTATTGCTGGGATATTTTGTTCAAATACGCTTTTTCTTCTTCGATCAGAAAAGGCGATACCATGCGCATGATATGAAAGATGCCGTGGTTCAGCCGTTTGCCTTCATCAAAACGGTCGTCATAGATGGCGATGGAATAGTTTAGCCAGAAAGTGGCTGTCAGGGCGATCTGGTCAGCCAGTGAGGCAATGGTTTCCTCATCGGCTTTTAGCAAATCGAGGCTGGCGAGGTCATGGAGAATCCGCAAGGCGGTTTTCGATTTCAGCGCCAGAATATGGCGAAAGTGCCGCTTGAGGAACTCGATACGCTCCATGAGCTGGATCAGGTTCCGATACAAAAAGCGGTATTCCCAGATGGTTTCAAAAATGACATTCAGGTATTTCCACATGTCCTCGGCATTGGCAGTCCGCAAGTCAGGGGAATGCAATGCTTGCTTGATTTGTTCCTCATAGCGCAGGAATATCTGCCAGATGATTTCATCCTTGTTGCGGAAGTGATAGTACAGGTTGCCCGGACTGATATCCATTTCATCGGCAATGTGATTGGTGGTGACGTTGGGTTCGCCTTCCTCGTTAAACAAGCGCAAGGCCGTTGCCAGAATGCGTTCTTTGGTTTTGCCGGTTTTTTTCGTGGTCACGGGATATTCAGGCCGGGTCTATGGCAGGTGCTAGCCTGTGAGTACGCGCACCGCATCAATGTACTTTTGTTTGGCCTCGTCGCTGGACATGCCCTTGAGTTCTTCCCAGGCGTTATACTTGGCGGCGCCAATAAAGTCAAAAAATCCCGGTTTTTCACCTTGTACATCACCGACGGTGGCCTGCTTGTATAGCGCGTACAAGTGAAGTTTGGTATTATCATCGGGTTCCACATCCAGTCCCTTGAGGCTGTCAATGGCCTGTTGGAAAGACTGATCCAGATCACTCATGGCGACTCCTCTTTTTTGGTGAGTTATAGGGATATGAGTGGGAATTGTGACACGCTGAACTGCCAGCGTCAAATATGTAAAGGGGAAAACAAATGGCTTATTTTGTCACGGGCGCGACCGGTTTTATTGGTGGGTTTTTATTGGAAAAACTGCTGCAGCGAGACGGCGAAATTTATGTTCTGGTGCGCAGCGGTTCGCGCAAAAAACTCAAGGAAAAGCTCAAGCAACTGAACGCGCCTGAAGGCAAGGTCATTGCGTTTACCGGTGATTTGACAAAAAAAAATCTGGGTATCAGCAAAAAAAATCGCGATGCCATGCGGGAAAAGATTGATCATTTTTTCCATTTGGCGGCCATTTATGACTTAAGCGCCTCAGTCGAGGAACAAGAAGCTGCCAATGTGGAAGGGACGCGCAATGCGGTGCAACTGGCAGAAGACCTGGGTACGGGATGTTTTCACCATACCTCATCCATTGCCGCGGCTGGATTGTATAACGGCGTCTTTCGCGAAGACATGTTTGAAGAAGCCGAAGGGCTGGACCATCCTTATTTTCGCACCAAGCATGAGTCAGAGGGCGTGGTGCGGCGTGAATGCCAGGTGCCCTGGCAGATTTACCGCCCAGGCATCGTTCTGGGTGACTCCAAAACCGGCTATATCGACAAAATCGACGGTCCATATTACTTCTTCAAGATTATTCAGAAAATGCGCGACAACTTCCCCAAATGGATGCCCATGATGGGGTTGGAAGGCGGGCGTCTGAATATGGTGCCGGTGGATTATGTGGCGGCGGCCATGGACCGTATTGCCCACAAAAAGGGTAATCATGGAAAGTGTTTTCATTTGACCGACCCCAAGCCCAAGCGCATTGGCGAGACCCTGAATATTTTTGCCCGAGCCGCCCACGCGCCGGAAATGAATATGCGCATTGATGCGCGCATTTTCAATTTTATTCCCGCAGCGGTCAAACAGGGCATGATGATGCTTTCCCCGGTTCGCCGGATTCGCAAACAGGCGCTCAAGGATTTGGGGATTCCCGCCGGAATCCTCAGTTTTATCAATTATCCCACACGCTTTGATAACCGGGAAACCGTCAAGGCGCTTAAGGGATCTGGTATTGAGTTGCCCAAGCTCGAGTCATACGCCTGGCGGCTGTGGGACTACTGGGAGCGCCATCTGGACCCTGATTTGTTTATTGACCAGTCACTGGAAAGCCGGGTGGCTGGCAAACGCGTTATGGTCACAGGGGCTTCCTCGGGTATTGGTAAAGCCACCGCATTGATGCTGGGTGAGGCCGGCGCCAAAGTTATTATTGTCGCCCGGGGGGAGGAGAAGTTACGCGAGACCCAAAAGGAAATCGAGGCCCGCGGCGGGACTGCCTTTCCTTATACGGCGGATTTGTCTGATATGGATTCGGCCGACGCTCTTATCCAAAAAGTATCGGAAGATCATGGTGGTGTGGATATCCTGATTAACAATGCCGGGCATTCCATTCGGCGGTCTATCCGCTTGTCTTATGAGCGATTTCACGACTATGAACGCACCATGCGTTTGAACTATTTTGGCGCGTTGCGGTTGATTTTGGGCTTTTTGCCGCAGATGGAGCAGCAACGGTGGGGGCAGGTGATCAATATTTCCTCGATTGGAGTGTTGACCAATGCCCCGCGTTTTTCCGCTTATGTGGCTTCCAAGGCGGCGCTGGATGCGTTCTCCCGCTGTGCGGCGGCAGAGTTTAACGATGTCAATGTGGCTTTTACCACCATAAACATGCCTTTGGTGCGTACGCCTATGATTGCGCCCACAAAAATTTACGAAAACGTGCCCACACTAACACCGGAAGAAGCCGCTGACCTGATTAGGGAAGCCATTATTCGCCGCCCGCAACGAATCGCAACCCGCTTGGGCATTTTTGCCCAGGTGATGCACATGGTGGCGCCCAAAACCATGGAAGTGGTGATGAATACGGCGTTCAATATGTTCCCGGATACACCGGCGGCCAAAGGGGAAAAAGGCAAGATCGGTCAGTCGGCTTCGACTGAACAAATGGCTTTTGCCAGCCTTATGCGCGGGGTTCACTGGTAAGAAACTCCCATCGACAGGTCTTGTTTTAGCGGGGTTCCGAATAAGAGAAGTCAGCCTGCGGGTTTACATTATTTTTATCTGTTTGGCGTAGAATAGCGGGCTTTTGGGCTTATTGTACTTAATCTGCAATCAGGAGAATCACGGTGTTTGAATTTGTCCAGTCCGGCGGTGTTGTGATGTTGTTTATTCTGCTTGCCCTGGTGGTCACCATCGCCATCACCGCCGAGCGGCTCTGGGCGCTGCGGCGCAAACAGGTGATTCCACCGGCTTTGAAAACCCAGGTCATTGAATGGGCGCGCAAGCGCCGGTTGGATGAAAAACACCTGGAGAAGCTGGCAGAATCTTCCCCTTTGGGTGCTATCATGGCAGCGGCCTTGCGATACCGGCACCAGCCGCGGGAGGTGATTGTGGACAGTGTAGAGGATGCCGGTCGGCATGTGTTGCATGAAATGGAAAAACCCATTAATTGGCTCAGTGTGATTGCGGATGTGGCGCCGCTTTTGGGGCTTTTGGGTACGGTTGTTGGTATGATCAAGGTATTTGCCAGCATCATGGAAAACGGGGTTGGTGATGCCGGTGTGTTGGCTGGCGGCATTTCCCAGGCGCTGATTACCACGGCGGCTGGTTTGATGGTGGCCATTCCGGCGCTTTTGCTTTACCGGTATTTCAAAAGCCGGGTGGAGGACATGGCCATTGTGATGGAACAGCAGGTCATGGATCTGATCGACTCGCTGGATACTAGTCAAAACCGGGAACCGGCCGCATGAATTTTGGCAAGCACGACAACCAGGAACGCCGCATGAATCTGACACCACTGATTGATGTGGTGTTTTTGTTGCTGATTTTCTTTATGGTCACCACCACTTTCCAGAAACAGGCGCGGCTCAAGCTGGAGTTGCCGGAGGCCACACCCAAGGCGCAACAAGCCGAGAACGAGCGGGTGGTCATTACAGTAACAGCCGATGGCAAAGTGTTTGTGAACAATAACCAGGTGCATGACAACCGCCGGGAGACATTGACCAATGCATTGTTGTTGGTGGTCAAGGATCGCCGGGATATGCCGGTGGTGATTCGCGCCGATGCCAATGCGGCGCACAAAAATGTGGTTCGTGTTATTGATGTATTGACCCGCCTGGGGTTCAAGAAAACAGCCATCGCCACGGTGCCGGAAACTGATGGCGCGTGAGCAGGCTTGCGGGTGTGAATAGCGATTCGCAAAAAATAGGCCAGCGCGCAGAAGCCAAACGAACTTCCTGGCGGCGTGTGTGGCAGTTTGTACGCCCTTATCGCTGGGCACTGCTTGTGGCTGTGCTGGGGGTGACGCTGGACGCGGCCGTCCAGGGTGCTTTTGCATTGTTGCTGCAGCACATTCTTGATGATGTATTTGGTCGCCATGACCCGTTCTATATTCGCGTCATTCCCTGGGCCATTGTGGTGCTGTTTCTTTTGCGTGGCATTGGTAACTATGTTGGCACCTACGGTGTGAACTGGGTTGGGCGCCGGGTTATCATGGACATTCGTGACCGGGTTTTTCGTAAATATCTGAGTTTGCCGGCGCATTTCTTTGACAGCCATCCTGCGGCCAATTTGATGGCCCGCATGACATTCGATATCGAGCAGATGGCCTTGGGTGTCTCGCGCACGGTCATTGTGATTGCCCGGGATTTTCTGACCATTGTGTTTCTTCTCGGCGTCATGTTTTACCAAAGTGTGCAATTGACGCTAATCGTTTTTGCGATTGTGCCGCTGGTGGCCTGGATTATTGCCTATGTCAACAAACGCTTTCGGCAAATTTCCCACCGGATTCAGCAGTCGGTATCCGGTGTGAGCGAGGTGGTCGAAGAAGTGGTCCGGGGCCAGAAGGAAGTGCGTATTTATGGTGGGCAGGCAGAAGAACTGGAACGATTTGAGCGTATCAATAACGATAATCGCCGCTTTAACCTGAAAATCGCTTCGATTCAGGCGGCATCCTCCTCTCTGGTGCAGTTTCTGGCCGCCTGTGCGCTGGCGGTCATTATTTATTTTGCCACTCGGCCGGCATACATCGACCAGATTACTCCCGGTGCATTCATGTCCTTTATTTCCGCCATGCTGGCGCTGATTCCGCCCCTGAAACGCCTGTCGGACATCAGCTCTACTGTTCAGCGTACGCTGGCGGCAGCCGATAGTGTTTTCTACGTGCTGGACCAGCCATCAGAGCAGGACACCGGCGATAAGGCAGTGCCGGAAACCGCGCTGGATTTGCGTTTCCATGGTGTCAGTCTTGATTACCCGGATGGAACCCGGGCCTTGCATGAGGTGGATCTGGAAGTGCCGGCCGGCTCGGTGGTGGCGTTGGTGGGGCAGTCCGGCAGTGGAAAATCCTCATTGGTGAGCCTGGTGCCCCGGTTTTATGACCCCACTGAGGGTCAGGTAACGATCAATGGTACGGATTTGCGGGATTACCGTCTGGATAGCCTGCGCAACCGGATGGCTTATGTGGGCCAAAATGTGGTGCTTTTCAATGATACTGTGGCGAACAATATCGCCTATGGGAGTGCTGAAAAATATAGCCGTGAAGCGATTCGCGAGGCGGCGCGTAAAGCCAATGCGCTGGCATTTATTGAAGCCTTGCCTAATGGCTTTGATACGCCCATTGGTGAAAATGGTGCGCGTTTGTCTGGCGGTCAACGGCAGCGTCTGGCGATTGCCCGCGCAATTCTCAAGGATGCGCCCATTTTGATATTGGACGAGGCCACATCGGCACTGGATACCCGTTCTGAGCGAGCAATACAAGAAGCGTTGCACAAGGTCATGAAGAATCGTACCACACTGGTGGTGGCCCATCGCCTTTCCACCATTGAGAACGCCGATAAAGTCGTGGTCTTTGAGCGCGGCCGTATTGTCGAGGAAGGCAGTCATCAGGCCCTGTTGGCCCGGGGTGGTTTATATGCACAACTGCATGCTTTGCAGCATGCGCGGAATGACGTCTCACCGATGCCCAACAAGGGAAACCAAGCCACATGAATGCTTCATCTTCTAGGCAGGGTGAGCATCAAGGAAAACAATCGTCTGATCGGCGCCATCAGTACTACAAATCCATTTGGTACGAGGGTGAGCCACCGGCAGTCTGGATGTATGCGGCCGAAAAAATATTTGCCACCATCAGCCGGTGGCGGCGGCGTCTGTATCGCATGGGATGGCTCCGGGCTTATACCGCGCCGGTGCCGGTGATTGTGGTGGGCAATATCACAGCTGGTGGCACCGGGAAAACGCCTTTTGTGATTTGGCTTGTGGAATATCTCAAACAACTGGGATTTCGTCCGGGTGTGGTGTCCCGGGGCTATGGCGGCAAGCGAACTGTTGAGCCCATGCTGGTTACGCCAAATACCAATCCCAATGCCAGTGGAGATGAGGCTTTGCTGATAGCCAGGCGCACAGAAGTACCCGTGATGGTGGGCAAAAAGCGTGCCCAGGCGGCGGCCAGACTGGTGGCCAATCACCCGGTGAATGTAATTGTTTCAGATGATGGCCTGCAGCATTACGCATTGCGGCGGGATGTGGAAATCGCCTTGCTGGATAGTCGCTTGCAATTGGGTAATGGCCATTTATTGCCGTTGGGACCATTGCGGGAACCGAAAGCACGTTTGGATGAGGTGGATTTGGTGGTTTATAAAGGTGAACATCCATCAGGCCGTTGCTTTCAGGCGGCGTTGATGGACGCATGGAATTTGGCGCATCCGGCCCAAACCCGACCGCTTGCAAGCTTTATTGGCCAGCCAGTCAATGCCATGGCTGGCATCGCGCAGCCAGAGCATTTTTTTCGCTTACTGGCTGAAGCAGGAGTGGCGGCCTATAAACGGCCACTGCCGGATCATCATCTCTTTCGCCCGCAAGATTTTGCAATAGACAATGATTATCCCATCCTGATTACTGAAAAAGACGCCGTGAAGTGTCGTGACATGGAAGGAAAGTGGAAAAAACGGGTGTGGGTGGTGCCCATGACCTTGTTAGTGCCCGAGCAAATTCAGGAGACTATTAGCGCTTGCCTGAAAGCGGCTTTTAAACACCGGCTAAAACCGTTGCCAGCCACCTGTACAGGCAATAATCGCCATGACTGAGGAAAAAATGACAGACTTTGTGGTGTGTATTCCAGCCCGGTATGAATCCACCCGGTTGCCGGGCAAACCACTCATGGACATCGCCGGAAAGCCTCTGATTGCCTGGGCGCTGGCGTCGGCTTCGCGCTTGCCCGCGCGTGAATGTGTGGTGGCCACTGACGACCGCCGCATACAGGATTACGTTGAGGCTGCTGGTTACCGGGCGGTTCTAACTGATGCCGGGCATGTAACAGGCACTGATCGCCTGGCTGAAGCCGCCGCGCTATGTGGCTGGGAGGATGACACCATTGTTCTCAATTATCAAGGGGATGAGCCATTGGCGCCGTTGGCCAATCTGCAAGCGGTGATTGAGGCTTTGCGTAGTCATCCCGGGGCGAGCATGGCGACGTTGTTCCAGTATATTGAAGATCCTGCATTGGTGTTTGACCCCAACACGGTTAAAGTGGTGGTGGATGATAGTCACCGCGCCTTGTATTTCAGTCGCGCTCCGATTCCATGGGACAGGAATTTGTGGCAACAAATGGAAAAAAAACAGGTGGTGAGTATTGCAAATAGGCAATATAAACACCACATAGGCCTATATGCCTATCGGGTGGGTTTTCTCAAGCGATTTTCCCGGACGTCACCGGGTTCACTGGAGCAGACAGAATCGCTGGAACAACTACGTGCATTACAAATGGGAGAAACCATTATTGCGGTTTCGGCGCCAGAACCCATGCCACATGGCATAGATACCCCCGAAGATATCAAGAAATTTGAGAACTATCTTAAAGAACACAGGGAGAACCGATGAAAAGAATTCTGTTTGTCTGCATGGGCAACATTTGCCGCTCGCCGACGGCCCAGGGCGTATTTGAAAAAAAACTGGCTGAAAAGGGCTTGGTGGGGAAATACCTGGCGGATTCTGCCGGAACCCACAGTTACCATGTGGGTAGCGCCCCGGATCCACGAGCGGTTGAGGCAGCGGCTCGCAGGGGGATTGATTTATCGCATTATCGGGCCAGACAAGTCAGTCTGGCGGATTTTGAGATTTTCGACATGCTGGTGGCCATGGATAATGACAATTATCATCATCTGCTGGGCATGTGTGATGAATCCATGGTGGACAAGGTTGAGCGCATGATGAATTTTGCCCGTAACAAACTCTTTGATGAGGTGCCAGACCCGTATTATGGAGGCGAGCACGGCTTTGATCGGGTGCTGGATTTGTTGGAAGATGCCTGCGAGGGATTGATTTCTCAATTAGAACAAAAACGGCCTTGAGCTTTTAATTGTTTTCCAGTATCATGCGCATCCTGTTGAGGTCATCGAGGCCGACAACAAACAGCAACCAAACTCCGGTGAGGTGTCCGAGCGGTTGAAGGAGCACGCCTGGAAAGTGTGTATACGTTAATAGCGTATCGAGGGTTCGAATCCCTCCCTCACCGCCATATTAACAGGGATTGTTGTGGTATCACTGGTTGGTAGGTGATGAGATAGTCGAATTATTTTCAGAGGAGGGTGGGAACCCTCGTTTGAATTCGATTGTTTCGCCGGGATTGAAACGCAGCGTGCGTAAACGCGGGCCAAAGGCCCGAGGGCAGGAGGCGAGCTCATCCCACCCTTGCTTATATTAAAATGGATAAGTGAATTCTCACTTGTTGCGGAAGAGGTAAAAAGTCCTTAAAATACGCCAGCCATGGATGGCTGGCCGGAATTCGGAAGAATTCCGTGAGGTCACCCGGGCATGTGCCGGATGACCATTATCAAACCTGGCCAGGATGACCAGTGTTTGTCATTAACTGGGTGCTTAGCTCAGCTGGGAGAGCATCGCCCTTACAAGGCGAGGGTCGGGGGTTCGATCCCCTCAGCACCCACCATATAATGACTGTGACTGGCCATCTGTGGCCAGCACAGATATCACAAAGGAAAACGTGGTTTCCCTTTGGTTTGCACGGCTATCGCCGTGGCAGCACTTCCTGTGCTGCATGGAATGACTGTGACTGGCCATCCGTGGCCAGCACAAATATCACCAAGGTAAAGCGTGGTTTTACTTTGGGCGGTATTGTTTAAGACTTTGGAGCGGTAGTTCAGTTGGTTAGAATACCGGCCTGTCACGCCGGGGGTCGCGGGTTCGAGTCCCGTCCGCTCCGCCATTATTCTAAGCCCTGTTGCATGGTAACAGGGCTTTTTTATGCGCGATAAACGGCCTGCTGATAACCTTTTTGATGAGTCCTACTCGTAGATGTCGCGAAAAAGCCGGTGTATCTTTGACGAGGTTTATTCACACTCCTCAAAGTCTTCCAGCACATTCTCTTCTTGAATGCTGAACTGTCCAAAGGCGCGTTCTTGGAAATAGCGTTGCAGTGCCTGGGTGACCACAGGGAAAGCGATTTTTTCCCAGGGAATTTCGTTTTCACGAAACAAGCGGGCCTCGACTGTTTCATGGCCGGCCTGATAGTGCTCATCCAATAATTGCCCGCGAAAGATTACGTGAACCTGATTCCGGGGAACGACGTTGTAAATGCCGAATAACTCAATGTGCCCTACGCTGGCACAAAGCTCTTCCCGGCATTCACGCAAAGCGCCTTCCCGGCAGGTTTCTCCCAGCTCCATGAACCCGGCAGGAATTCCCCAGTAGCCTTTGCGCGGCGCAATACTGCGTTTTCCCAGCAAAATCCGGCGGTTGCACTCCACAATGCAAGCGTTGATAATTTTTGGGTTTTGGTAATGAATAAAACCGCATGCAGGGCACACCGCGCGCAATTTGTCGTCTCCTTCTGGAACGCGATATTCCACACTGTGGCCGCATTGGGTGCAAAATTTGATTGGCAGGTTATCAGCGCTCATGGTGTTTCATTGACTCCACTATGCGTGTGTAGGATTGATAGCGATCCGGTTCAATCAGCCCCGTTTTGACGGCTGTTCGAATGGCGCAATCCGGTTCATGCAGATGACTGCAGTCATTAAATTTGCATTGACCCAGAAAGGGATGAAAATCGATAAAGCCTGCGGCAATTTCCTGTGCGCTCATGCGCCATAAACCGTACTCCCAAACACCCGGAGAATCAATGAGAAAGCCGTTGCTTTCAGGCAAGCGGTAAAGGCGTGTTACGGATGTGACATGCGCGCCTTTGCCGGTTTTTTGGGATAAGGCCCCGGTTTTCAGTGTGTCGTCCTGCAGAATAATCCGGCTTAATGAGGATTTTCCCACACCGGATTGGCCCACAAAAATGCTGGTCTTATCATGCAGCGTATCCAGGAGGGGCTGAACTGTTTCCGGTTGTTTGGCTGAAAGTGCAAAGGTGCGGTAGCCCAGTTTCTGATATTTTGCCTGTGTTCGGGAAAAAAAATCCGGGTCCAGGTCGGTTTTGTTGAATACCAGCAGGGGGGTGATTCCACAATGATGGCTGGCGACCAGATAGCGGTTAATCAAGTCCCGGGTGGGTTCGGGTTGTACTGCCACCACAATAATATTGCAGTCAATATTGGCAGCAATGATTTGTGGCTCACCGTTGCGGTCCGCCCGGGCAAAGTGGTTTTTCCGTGGCAGTATCCTGGCAATTCGGGTGCTGTTGTTCTGAAACTGATCAAGCTCCACATAATCGCCACAAACCGGGCGGGTGCTTCGCCTCAAGTGAGCGGTGAGCGTTTGATTGCTGTTCAGGTCAATAATATGGGCGTCTTTTTTGTGGGTGGACATCACCCGGTAAGGTGATGGTGTCATGATGGTTGCTGTTTTAGGCATGAACGCGGTTCGTTAATGACATAGCCGGTATGCGCTCCGGTGATAAGGGTATCAATGATACAATAAAGCGTTGCAAATTACTCTTGCCGAGGACACCGTTTTGCGTCAAAACCGTAGCCATTTGGTCTGGATAGATCTGGAAATGACCGGGCTGGACCCCAAAAAAGACAAAATTATTGAGATTGCCACCATCATTACTGATAAAGATCTGAATCTGGTGGCCGAAGGCCCCAATCTCGCTATCGCGCAAAAAGCTTCTGTGCTGGAAAGTATGGATGACTGGAACCGGACGCATCACAAGCAATCCGGGTTGTGGGATCGCGTGCTGGAGTCGGACATTTCCTGCCGTGAAGCCGAGCAAATGACACTGGATTTTTTGCAGGAACATATCCCCATTCATTGTTCTCCCATGTGCGGGAATACCGTCTGTCAGGACCGCCGCTTTCTGGCTCGCTGGATGCCAGAGCTGGAAAACTACTTTCATTACCGCCACATTGATGTCAGCACGCTCAAGGAGCTGGCCATGCGCTGGCAACCGGATGTGCTTCAGGGGCTGGAAAAAAAATCATCACATCGGGCTTTGGATGATATCCGCGAATCCATTGATGAGCTTAAACACTATCGCCGGTTTATGGGTGAGCTGGGCGGAATGAAATAAGCGCCAGCGTAATTATTCTCGATGCGGCGGAATCAAAAAAACCGGAGTTAGACTCCGGTTTTTTTGTTGGCTATGGCGGATAAATTAACTGGCGAGATTTTCATTGACGGCGTTAATCAGGTCCTTGTCCGCCACCGGCTTGACCAAATATTCCTTGGCGCCCTGGCGCATCCCCCAGACCTTGTCTGTAAGCAGCCCTTTGGTGGTCACCATAATGACAGGAATATGGCTGGTGCGCTCATCTTTGCTGATTTTGCGCGTGGCCTGATAGCCATTTAACTCGGGCATGACCACATCCATCAGAATCAGGTCGGGCAGTTGCTCCTTGGCCATTTGCACGCCTTCTTCGCCATTGCTGGCGGTCAGGACTTCATGCCCCATTTTTTCAATGACTTTTTGCATGCCATAAAGCTGAGAGGGAGAGTCATCAACAATTAAAATTCGTGCCATGTCATCATCTTCCAGAGAGTGAACATCCCGTATATCTTAATGCAGCGTCCAAGGGAGTTCAAAAAAAGCGCTGGTTTTTTTTCTATTCGCCCTTAAAGCTGTGATGATGTGCCCAAATTCAGCACAAGTCGACCAAAATTGTCACCTGAGATGAGTTTTTTAGCGGCATTCAGCGCTTCGCTCAGGAGGAGAATTTGATAGGGGATGGGGTAGTTTGCCGGTGTGATATGTGAAAAAACGAACGACCAAATGCGCTGGCGCCAGCGAGACGGGGCATGACTAGCGGTGAGCCCCAGTAAATTGATGCCGCGGAGAATAAAGGGGTAAACTGTGGTGCTAAAGTGTGCGCCTTGGGCCAGACCAACGCAGACCACATTGCCCTGGGATTGGGTGCTGGCCAAGGCATAGGACAAGGTTTGCCCACCGAGTGTGTCGATAACGCCGGCCCACTGGGGTGGCAGCAGCGGGTTTTCCGCCGCCAGTGGCATGTCAGGCAAGGCAGAGAGTGTGTGAGCCGCGCCCAAGGAACGTAGCCAGGAATGGCAGTGGTTTTTGCGGCTCAAGGCGACAATCTCAAAGCCTTTCTGGCGGAGGAACAACAAGGCATGACTACCGACCCCGCCACTGGCGCCTGTCACCAGAATTGGGCCATCTTCCGGTTTTTGGTCAGCCTGTTGCATTTTGAGCAAGGCGTAAGCGGCGGTAAAACCGGCGGTTCCCACCGCTGCGGCCAGTTCCAGCGGCCAGTCCGGTGGTAATTCAATGGCGCAGTCACCCGGCGCAGTGATTGTGTTCTGGGTGAAAGTCCCGTTCCGGCTTTCACCCAGAGAGCAACCTGTTGCGATGACTCGCATACCGGGTTGCAAGCGGCTATGGCGGCTTTCTGTGATGACACCTGCCACATCCTGACCGGCCACCAGCGGTGTTTTTTGGGCAATGGGGGCGCCGCCGGTCAGTGACAGGGCGTCCTTGTAATTGATGGGCGCATACCAGCCCTGAAGGCGGACTTCCCCGGGCTGCAGGTCTTCTTGCCCGCGTGCCGGGGTGAGTCTGGCAGGCTTGCCAGGCTGCTCCACAATCCAGGCCAGTGGTGAGCGTCTTTGCTCCATATTAGCGGGCTAGTAGCTGGCCACGCCGATTTCCACCAGGCGCTGGTGCAGAAAATCGCGCGCAGTGATGTCTTCGTATTTTCGTCCATTGCCCACACAGGAGGGGATGCAGCCCAGGACGGCATCCGGATGTGGGTGGCAAAAAAACGGCATGGAGTAACGGGCCGAAGTGCTGTTGTCGGGGTTGACAACGCGGTGAGTGGTGGCGGGAATGACACCATTGCTGATGCGTGAGAGCATATCTCCGGAATCTACCACGATTTGCCCCGGCGTGCTTTCGACTTTGAGCCATTGGCCATCGCGATCCAGCAATTCCAGCCCCGAGTCTGTCGCGCCCACGAGCAGCGTAATCAGGTTGATGTCTTCATGGGCGGCGGCGCGAACGGAGTTTTCCAGGTTGAATTCTTTGAGTGGCGGATAATGGATATTGCGCAAAATGGAATTGCCATCGCGCGTCAGTTCTTCAAAATAGCTTGGCGGCACATCCAGAGCTGGCGCCAGCGCGGTAAAAATGGTGCGGGCGGTTTGGTCCAACTGCTCATACAGCGCCAGAGCCACTTCTTTGAAACCGGGAATCTCTTCAGGCCAGACATTATCCGGGTATTCGCCTCGCAAATGGTGGCCAGGCGGGAGCTCCCGGCCCACGTGATAATATTCTTTCAGATCGGGGTTGGGGTTGTCTTTGGCATGCTCCACCAGTTTCGGTACATAACCGCGCTGGCCGCCGTTCTTCATGTCATATTTTTGTTTAACTTCGGCGGGTAAGGCATAGAATTCCTTAAACTTTTCATAGGCACTATCGACCAGAGAAAAGTCAAACTCATGGGGGTTGAGCACAATAAAGCCGTAATCCACCAACCCGCTATAAAAATTATCAATAAAACGTTGTTTTTCCAGCGGGGTGCCGTGGGTCAAATGGACTAAATCCAGCTCCGGGACTTTGCGTATGGTTGTCATGGTATTATCGAATTTTGTTGAGTAAAAGGCTGATTGCTTGTTTATGCCCTTGGGTGGTGACGGTCTTTTCATCGGCTTCAATATCACCGGCCTGAGGCATGGCATTGCCGCTGAAACTGATGCGTGCGCCAATGATAACCTTGTCAAAGCCGGATAAAGGGCGAGCGGCTTGCAGGCTGTTTTCATCACTCAGAGTCGTGACAATCGGCAGATCGCTGGCATTGCTGCGCACGACAGCAATGGGCATGGGCATGCCACCGGCGGGCTTGGCGTAAATGTAAAGCACAGCCGGTTTGTTGCTGAGTTGCGCGCGCATTTCAGGGCTGATGTCAACACGAACAGGGATAGCCGCTGGGGTTCCAGCCGCAGTGGTGTTACCATTTTTGACTGGCGTTGAGTCGGTATCGGCAAGGGCGGATTTGCCTTGTTGTTGCCGGACCAGATCGATCTGTTTACGGAGCTGTTCTGCCACGCGCGGGTTGTCAATCAGAGCCAGTAGCCGGGTCCAGAGTTTTTCGGCGATCGCTGGCTGGCCTTGCTCATAGGCATTCATGCCCATGAGCCACAGGGCTTTCTGGTTGTCGGGGTCCAATTCCAGCGCCCGTTTCAGCAGATTTTCCGGCTCGCCGCGGAAGGTGCCAGTGCCTGCGGCGAATGCCTTGGCTTCGGCCAGCGAAGCCAGCACCCAGGCGTTATCCGGCTGCAATTGGCGCGCTTGCTCATAGGCGCGTACGGCCTCGGTATAGTCTTTCATGGCCATCATGCTGCGCCCGTACAATAACCAGTTGTCCAGGTTTTCCGGATCCGTTGCGATGCGTTTTTTCAGGGCCGCCAGTGCGGTTTGCATGTCCGGCACGGCTGATGAGGTTTCTGTACGGGTGTTTTTGTTGGCTGCGTATGCGAATTTGTCAGTGGCCCCGGGCATTCCGGTCATGTGATACAGATAGAAGCCGCCGGCAACGATAATAACTGCTGGAACCCACCAGGCGCGTGTATCACTGTGTCCGGCATTGAGCATGGCTTCGGCCAGTTTTTGTTGCAGTCCGTGACGTTTTTCCGCGCTTAAACCAGGCTGTCGCAGGGTTTCAGTAAGCTGCGTAATAGCTTGTTGTTTGTGCTGATCGGCGCGTCGGGAAAACCACCATAACAGGGTCAGAACAACCACCATGAGTGCGATAAGGGCGCCATAAAAACTGGTCATGAGTCAGGCTCCGTGGGAGAGTCAGCGGATGTCGGTTGTGAGTGGGTTTTGGCAATGGCCGCGGCGTTTGTCTGGTTGTTGGCCTTGATTGTGCGGATGAGCCCCCATCCACCAAATAACAGCACAGCAAAGGGCAAAGTCCACAAGACAATGGTATCAATGCGCACAGGTGGACTGTAACGCACAAAATCTCCGTAACGCTGTACCAGGTAGTCAATTATTTCCTCTTGGGTTTTGCCCTGTTTGACAAACTGGGCCACTTCCTGACGCAAATCCTTGGCCAAATCCGCATCGGAGTCGGCGATGTTCTGGTTTTGACACACCAGGCAGCGTAACTCCTCTGTTAAATGGCGATAGAGGGCTTCTTGCTGTGGCGTGTCAAACTGGTACACATCAATGGCCAACAGCGTTTGGCTGAAAAGCAGCGCTGCCAGTAGCCATTTTCTTGGGTATTGAAAAAACGGCCGTGCCGCCGGCTTTTTCCTGAGTTGTGTTTTCATGATTCCGCGTCCAGGATACGTATCAAAGGGATCAGTTCGTTTTGAACCACCTGTGGTGTGATTTCACCCACCACTTTATGGCGGATAATGCCTTTTTTATCAATGATAAAGGATTCCGGTGCGCCATAAACGCCGAAATCAATGGCTGTTCGGCCTTCGTAATCCACCAGGATATCAGCATAAGGGTCGCCAAACTGCTGCAGCCAGGCTTTGGCATTTTCAGGCTCATCTTTCCAGTTCAGGCCATAAACAGGAATCAGGCCTGAACTGGCCAGCTGGCTCACCATCGGGTGCTCCACCCGGCAAGATGGGCACCAACTGCCCCAGACATTCAGCAGGTAATACTGCCCCAACAAGTCCTGCTTGCGGATAATTCGCTTGGGGTCGTGTAAGGAGGGCAGTGCAAAATCTGGTGCCGGCTTGCCAATCAGAGGCGAGGGAATCAGGCGTGGATTTTTACCGATTCCGCTCATGAGCAGCGCCACAAAGCCAATAAAAATGATTAGTGGCAAAATGGCTTTAAGCCATGTAGAAGTCGATTTTTTCATGCTTTACTCGTTGTCCCTGCGGATATTGGTTGGGCATTATTTTCCAGCCACTGGTCAGCCAGATGCCGGCTTTCAGCAGTAGCATGGCGCTTGTAACGCCGATCTGTGGCGGCCAGCAAGCCACCCAACATCATCAGCAGACCGCCGCCCCACATCCAGCGAATAAAGGGTTTGATGTAAATCCGTACCGACCAACCGCCCTGGTCATTCAGTTGTTCCCCCAGGGAAATGTAGATATCGCGCATGACTCCAGGGTCAATGGCGGCTTCTGTCATGGGCTTTTGCTGGCGCGGGTATTCCCGCTTTTGCGGGTGCAAAATGGTAATCAGTTGGTTGTCTTGATAGACTTTGAAGGTGCCTTCTTCGGCAAGGTAGTTTTCTACCCGTTTGCGGCGAACGCCTTCAAAAGTGAAGGTATAACCCTTGAAAGTGGCGCTTTCCCCGGGGTTCATCAACAGATCTTTCTCAAAGTCGGTGTGCTCGGTCATGGAAACGCCAAATACGAAAAAGGCCACGCCCAGATGCGCCAGATGCATGCCCAGACGCGCCCGGGTTAATGTGCCTTTTTCGGTGAAAATGGCAAACAGGGTATTCACCAGCAGCCAGATGCCACCATAAACACCAGCCAGCGCCTTCAGCGGCAGGGGATTGAGTAGCCACCAGACGATCACTGTTAATACCGTCGTGAGCACAAAAGGCGGCAGTAGCAGGCGGATAACGCGCCTGAAAGAGTCCCGGTGCCACCGCATCATCACTCCCAAAGGCAATAGCACCACCATGGGAACCATGATCAAGAAGAACATCAGACCAAAGTAGGGTGGGCCGACAGAAATTTTCTTGCCGAAGGCATCAAATACCAATGGAAACAAAGTGCCCAGCAAAACGGTCAATGTGGCCACCAGGAAAATCAGGGAGTTGGCCAGTAACAAGGTCTCCCTGGAGCTAAGCTCAAAGCCCGGTTCAGAGCGGATACGATGGGCGCGCAGGGCGTATAACAGCAAGCCGCCACCGGTGTAAAAGCCCAGCAGGGCCAGAACAAAAGTTCCGCGCTCCGGATCACTGGCAAAGGCGTGAACAGACGTTAAAATTCCTGAGCGAACCAGAAAAGTCCCCAAAACACTCAGGCTGAAAACCAGGATGGACAACAGCACTGTCCAGCCGCGAAAAGCGTTGCGGCGCTCGCTCACGGCCTGGACGTGGATCAGGGCAGTAGCGGCCAACCAGGGCATGAAAGAGGCATTTTCCACTGGATCCCAAAACCACCAGCCGCCCCAGCCCAGCTCATAGTAAGCCCACCAGCTGCCCAGGACGATTCCCAGGGTCAGAAAGGCCCAGGCGGCATTGGTCCATGGGCGCGACCAGCGAATCCATTTTTCGTCCAGGTCGCCGCCCAGCAAAGCCGCAATGGCGATGGCGTAAGGGACAGACAGACCCACATAGCCGGCATAAAGAATTGGCGGGTGAATAATCAGGCCAATATCCTGCAATAGGGGGTTTAGGTCCACGCCTTCGGCGGGGATGGGAAACAGGCGCTCAAATGGGTTGGAGGTGAATACCACAAAGGCCAGAAAGCCCAGAGAGACCCAACCCAGAACCGCCAAAACGCGGCCGATGCGGTCGTGACTGAGTGACTGGCTAAAACGCGCTACCAGCGCCACCCACAGGGCCTGAATGGTCACCCATAACAACATGGACCCTTCATGGGCGCCCCACACGGCCGATATGCGGTAACGCAGCGGCAGCAGGGTGTTGGAGTTGCGCCAGACATAGGCCACGGAAAAATCTTGCACCACAAACAGCCAGACCAGTGAGAGAAACGCGCCGAATACCAATATAAACAGTAAATAAGCCAGGGGGCGGGCCAGCAGCAACCAGTCCTTTCGTTTGAGAAAATAACCCAGCAAGGGAATGATGCTCAGACACAGCGCTGTAAGTAAAGCCAGTCCTAACAGGAATTGTCCGATTTCTGCCAGCATGATAGTGGGCCTTTATTGTGAGGATTCTTGGGGCGCTGCGGTATCTGCAGCGGGTTTCTTTTTGAGACTGGCGGCCACCTCTGGCGGCATATAGTTTTCATCGTGTTTGGCCAGTACTTCCTCAGCGACAAAAGTGCCGTCAGGTCGCATACGGCCAATGGCAATGACGCCCTGGCCTTCCCGGAACAGGTCAGGCAGAATGCCTTCATAATGCACGGGCACTTCCTTGGCATAATCGGTAATCACAAAATCAACTTTTAAACTGTCATCCGCCTTGTGGAAAGTGCCTTCCTTGACCATGCCGCCGATGCGAAAACTGCGTTGTTGCGGGAAGTTGCCTTCAGCAATATCCGATGGGCTTTTGTAATAGAGGATATTTTCCCGGAAAGCCGATGTCATCAATGCGGTGGCTGCCGCCACGCCCAACACAATCAGCAGGGTTACCATCAGGCGTTTTTTGCGTTTTGGAGTCATCGATATGATCTCTGTAAATTTAAGGGGATTGGCAGTATGACCATCTATTCAAGTGGCTGGTTCCTGTGGCTGCGTCGGCGGTGTTTTTGCCGCCGCTGCATGGCGAGCAACTGGCGGCACAGACTTTTCTGCTTGCGTTGCAGGGAAAACATGTCCCAGCCGATGAGAATAAAGAAAAGGGCGACGCTGCTCCAGACATAAAAACTGTATTTGCCCATATCGAGGAAATCAGGCATGGCGACACTCCTGTTCAATGATTTTTTGCACCCAGGCGGTGTTTTTTTCTGTCTCCAGCAATAACAAACGCGCGCGCTTGAGCACGGAATAGCCATAATAAAGTTTGGTGCCGACGGCCATAATAAGCCAGCCACGCAACATGCTCCAGGGAATGTGTTGCTTGCCAAACAGGCTTACTGTGGAAGCCTGATGAATGGTTGACCACCATTGGACGGAAAAGTGAATAATGGGCAGGTTGACCAGGCCGATCACCGCCACCAGGGCGGCGACGCGTGCACCTTTGCGGGGATCGTCATAAGCGTTATACGTGGCCATAACACCAATATACAAAAAAAGCAGGATAAGCTCGGACGTCATGCGGGCATCCCAGTCCCACCAGGTGCCCCACATGGGTTTGCCCCACAAAGAGCCAGTCAGCAATGCCAAAAGTGTGAATATGGCCCCCACAGGCGCCGAAGCAATAAGAATGGCTTCTGCGACTTTCATTCTCCAGACCAGGGCCATAAAGCCGGCAATACCCATGGCCAGGTAGATGAACATGGACATCCAGGCGGCTGGCACATGGATATAGGAAATTTTGAAACTTTCGCGTTGCTGGTAATCAATCGGGGCCACAAACAGGCCGTCGTACAAGCCCCAGAACATGAGTACAAGGGCACCGCCCAGTAACCATGGCAACCATTTACCAGTGATACGGTAAAAGGTAGGGGGTGATCCCAGTTGGTGATAGAGTTTGACAAGACGGTTCATGTGGAGTCTATTCCAGGTTAATTCGAATGGCGGTGGCCGCGGCAAAGGGCACCAATGTCAGGGAAAATACCAGAAGAGCGGTCAGTGCCAGCAATTGTCCGGATGCAGGATTGCCAAGCGTGCTTTCCAGGATGGCGCTGGCGCCAAAAATCAATACTGGAGCCAGCAAGGGCATGACCAGAACAGTCAGTAACAAGCCACCATGTTTCAGGCTGATCGTTAATGCCGAACCCATGGACCCGATCAGGCTCATGGTGGGCGTTCCCAGCAGTAACGATATCAGCATGGTGCCAAAAGCGGATTCTGGCAGGTGCATCAGGGCCGCTATTATAGGCGAAAATAGAGTCAAAGGTAAGCCGGTCAGTAGCCAGTGGGCGCCGGCTTTGGCCAGAACCGAAGCCGGCAAGGGTACCGGTGACAGCACATAGGTTTCCAGAGAGCCATCTTCGTGATCGACTTTGAAAATATGATCCAACGTAAGCAGGCTGGCCAGTAGCGCCAATACCCAGATGACCGCCGGTGCGATGGCGGCGAGGGTTTTTGCGCCAGCTCCCAGCCCCAGGGGAAACATGGTGACAACCAGCAGTTGAAAGACCAGTGGCTGATAAATTTGCGATTTTTGTCGCAGGCCAATCAGCACATCCCGCTGGATGAGTGCTGCCAGCATCACAGTGGTTTTCAGTTTTTCTGGTTTTTGCGGCATCAGATGAATCATGTGTCTGTGGGGTACAGTTCCTGCCGATAGGTGGCGCGGCGGTGCATTTCCTGGTTGTCATGAGCGGTAATAAATAGCATTCCGCCTTGTTGCAGGTGGGCATCTAGCCACTCCAGCAACCATTGATTGCCTGCTACGTCCAGGTTGACAAAGGGTTCATCCAGAATCCAGACAGGCGCTTGTACCAGCGGCAGTCTCGCCAGTGACAGGCGTTTTTTTTGTCCTGCGGACAAGTTGCCGGCCAGATGGTGTTCGTAACCGGCCAGCCCCACTGCATCCAGCGCGTTTAGCAGTGACTCGGTTGTGGGGGTATGGCCGTGCAGGCGTGCGGTGAATTTCAGGTTCTCCAAGCAGCTCAAGGCCTTTTTATTACCATCTTTATGGCCGATATAGCACAGGCTCTTCCACCATGCGGGCAACTGGTCCTGAATATTTTTATTGTTGAGCCGCAGAGTGCCACTGGTATAGCGCCGCAAGCCGGCGATGGCCTCCAGTAATGTGGTTTTACCAATGCCATTGGGGCCGCTCAATAAGAGTGACTCTCCAGCAGAAATATGGAAGGAAACCGGTTTGAACAATGCAGCACCTTCGCGCTCACAACTCAGTAACGAGCCTTGGAGACGCCATTCATGCGCTTTTTTTACAGGCATCTGAGAGGCGGTTCTGCTGGGCTCAAATGGCATGACAGATTTCATTTTGGCAAGTCTTGCAAGTTCAGTGTGATGCGGGCGCGTGGTTGATGACACTGCTATCCTTTTCGGGGCGGCCTGGAGACCATAAACCGGCACTTGTGAGCTGTTGGCGAAACATCGGATCGGTGGGCATCACAATGACGGGTTTTCCCGGTTCGGCCACAACAATGGCGTTTTGACCCCAGCGGGCCGCCAGGGTTTCCCACTCGCTGCGCGTTTGCGCCCAGACAGCCGCTGGCATAAACACAAAAAAACCCTGCTCGGCAGGCCACTGATGATTGGGGTGGCGGGCTGTTGCCGCTTCAACATGTATCAACTCCTGCGGCAAGCTTTTTGTGAGCAGTTTGGTGATTTCACTGGCCAAATGCTGGTTTCTGCGCTGGTTTTCTTCCTTGTCGCATGGCTGTGAGTGCGGGTTTTCGGCTGTCAGCCACAAAGTGACAGTGTCAGAATCGGGTGTGACTGGCGTTTTTTGACCAGGAACCAATTGGATCCGCTGATTAAAGTAGGGTGTCTCCCAGTAGGCGCGCCATAAGGCTTGAAGTTCCTTTTGTTTGGTGTGGGGCAGAGCCATATGTGCGTTTTCGGTATTGATTGGCGGCAAGATTACCACAGATGGCCAGGCTGTATGATGCAAAATCTGGTTCAGACTAATAGAGCTTATCAATCGGTTTTGCCATGGCTGACCTGGGGTTTGTCCGCTACCTATCTTTGTACCGAGGTCAGTTGCACTTGTCCCCGGGTCATATTGCCGGCTTCGAGCAGCAGTTGCTGCCGATTGGACTGCGGCACACGCAGGTGGATGATGGCGCCATGCTCACCATAAGTTTCATTGAGCAATGTGCCCCCGTGTTTTTTTGCCACATTATGGATGGCCTGGATGTATTCAAAAGGCACCTGAATCGTCAGAGTGGCTTCTGGGACCAGGTACTCAAAAGAAGTCGCCTGCAAACCCCTGGCCACCACGCCGCCATAGGCGCGCATCAGACCGCCGGTGCCCAGTTTGATGCCGCCAAAATACCGAATGACCAGCGCCACTGTGTGGTCAAAGCCCTGGCCGGTTATGGCAGCCAGTATGGGTTTTCCGGCCGTACCGCCGGGTTCGCCGTCATCGTTAAAGCGGTAATTCTGGCCAATGTGATAAGCCCAGCAGTTGTGAGTGGCCGCGGGATCGCTGTTTTTGTGAATGAAATCCATGGCCCCCGCAGGGGTTTCTGCCGGAGCAATGAGCGCGATAAATGTACTTTTCTTGATAACTTCTTCCTGACGCACGACCTCCTTGGGTTTTTTTGCAAAGACTGATTTGTCTGAGGGCTTTTGGCGCCCATGTTTTTTTTTCTGATGACTCATGAGTCGGAGGATGTTTTTTCTGCATGGCCCGGGGAGTTCTTTGCCCCTTTTGCGGGCATGGTCAAGAGCACCTGAGACAGGGCTTCACCCTGTTTCAGGGTGGTCCGGATTTTATCTCCTGGCTGCAACTGTTCAGTCGAGGTGATAATCGCTCCGGTTTCGGCATGCCAGGTAATGCTGTAGCCGCGTTCAAGCACCCTTTGTGGGCTGAGGCTGTCAAGAATGGATTCAATGCGGCGCAGGGTTGAGCGGCGTTGTTGCTGGGCATTATGCCAACTCTGGAGCAATCGCTGCTGGCTATGATGACAAGCGTGGCGCAGGCTTTCCATCCGGGGTTTTTGCCGCAACAGGCGTTGCTGGAGAAGGTCTAGCTGTTTTTGGGCTTTTTGGAGGTTTTTTTCCACATGCCCAAACAGTCGCTGGCGCTGGCGCTGGAGATATTGCTTTTGCCGGGACAGCTGGTAACGTGGGTGTGCTTGTAAAAGCAGATTTTCTGCGTTATTGAGAGTGCGCCTGTGGTGTTTGATGCGCTGATGGATTTGTTGTTCCAACTGGTGTCGCTTGTGCAGTATTTTCTGGCGCTCGTAAGCCGTTCTGGATTGTGGCTGAACCCGGAACAGACGCGTTGTGAGTTGATCCAGCATTTGTGCGCGGTTATTTAACTGCCGTTGCAGGGCGTGTAGCAGGCGTTGGGGGTGCTGCTGCAGCCGCAGGCGGGTTAACTCAAGCTCAGGCGAGAGCAGTTCAGCGCCAGCGGTCGGGGTGGCTGCGCGCACATCCGCGACATAATCGGCAATGGTAAAGTCCCGCTCGTGACCCACGGCCGAAACCACCGGTGTTTTCAGGGTAAACAGGGTGTGGGCCAGCCCTTCATGGTTAAAGGCCATCAGATCTTCCAGGGAACCGCCGCCACGGGTGAGTAAAATGGCGTCAAAGCTGCCTTTATCGGCTTCTTCCAGCGCGTTCATGAGTGATTCGGGGGCGTTTTCACCCTGAACGGCAGCATGAAAAATGGCTACATCCAGTAACGGGTTCCGGCGAGCAATGGTTTTGAGCGCATCTTGTATGGCCGCGCCACTTTTCGATGTAACGATGGCAATGCGTTGAATATGCTCAGGCAGTTTTTTTTTGAATTGCGTGTCGAACAGACCCAGTTCTTGCAGGCGGTTTTTTAACTGCACAAACTGCTGGTGTAAATCTCCCTGACCGCCCACCTCGACCTGATGAACGATGAGCTGGTAGTTGCCACGCGCCTCATAAATGCTGACCTGGCCCAAAATAAGCACCTGGTCGCCATCTTGCAGATTCTGCCCCGGCCGTATTTGGCGGCGGAACCAGGCACAGGAAAGACTGGCCTGTGCATCTTTGAGGGAAAAGTAACAATGGCCGGAAGTCCTGTGCCGGTTGAAACCACTGACCTCGCCCCGGATCCAGACCCGGCCGATGTGATTTTCCATCAGCTCTCTGGCCAGGCGGTTAAGACTGCTGGGTGTTAATGCCTGCTGGGGGCTTTTTCCAGGCGCTGATTCATCTGGGGATAAGACCGGGCTGACGGCTGTCTGGCTTGGTGAGGCAAACAGATCCTTTTCCGCTTTCCGGCGTGCAGGTTTTTCATTCATGCTGGGAATATTCCGCCTCGTTGGCCGCTGTGGTTGTGGTAAAATGGGGCGATTTATCCGGCCATGCTGGCATGGCGTGTCTGGCTCACCGGATGATACCAGCGTCTTGCTTTCGGCTGCGGTTCCCAGGAGGATAAATCATGAAAATCATTACTGAGGCACTCACTTTTGATGACGTGCTGCTTGTTCCGGCTTATTCCGATATCTTACCCAAAGATGTGGACTTGTCCACCCGTTTAACACGTGGGATTCGGTTGAATATTCCTGTGGTTTCAGCCGCCATGGATACGGTGACCGAAGCCCGGTTGGCCATTGCCATGGCGCAGTTGGGTGGCATTGGCGTCATTCATAAAAATCTCACCCCCGACCAGCAGGCCGCAGAGGTGGCCAAGGTCAAAAAGTATGAATCCGGCGTGATTAAGGACCCGATTACGGTCTCCCCTTACACGACCATTCGTGAAGTTTTGGAAATTACCCGCAAACACCGAATTTCCGGTGTGCCGGTGGTGGATGACTCCGGTTTGGTCGGTATTGTCACCAGCCGTGATATGCGGTTCGAAAAAGTGCTGGATGATCCGGTGCGCAACATCATGACCCGCAAGGAAAATCTGGTGACAGTGGCGGAGCATGCCGATAACGAGGAAATCAAGGACTTGCTGCACAAGCACCGGATCGAAAAAGTGCTGGTGGTGAATGATGATTTTCAGCTCAAAGGGCTGGTGACAGTCAAGGACATGCAGAAGTCCAAAGACTACCCCAATGCCGTCAAGGACTCCCAGGAACGTCTTATTGTGGCCGCGGCGGTGGGCGCTGGTGGTGATACGGAAGGGCGGGTTGAAAAGCTGGTGGACGCAGGCGTGGACGTTTTAGTGGTGGATACCGCGCATGGGCACTCCGAAGGCGTTTTGTCGCGGGTTCGCTGGATTCGGCAGCACTACCCCGACATGCAGATTGTCGCCGGCAATATCGTCACCGGCGATGCGGCGCTGGCGCTGGTGGATGCGGGTGTGGATGCGGTCAAGGTGGGGGTTGGCCCCGGGTCCATTTGCACCACGCGGATTGTGGCCGGTGTCGGCGTTCCGCAGATTACCGCCATCGATGAGGTGGCCACGGCTTTGCGCGAAACCGATGTGCCGCTGATTGCCGATGGCGGTATTCGGTATTCAGGCGATGTGGCCAAGGCCATCGCCGCCGGAGCATCCACAGTCATGCTGGGCAGCATGTTTGCCGGAACCGAGGAATCTCCCGGTGAGGTTGAGCTGTATCAGGGTCGGACTTACAAGGCGTACCGGGGCATGGGTTCTCTGGGCGCCATGGCCAAAGGCTCCAAGGATCGCTATTTTCAGGATGAAGTGGATGCGGAAAAACTGGTGCCCGAAGGCATTGAAGGGCGGGTGGCCTACAAAGGGCCGCTGGCGCCGGTGGTACACCAGTTGATGGGCGGTTTGCGCGCCAGCATGGGCTATGTGGGTTGTGAAAATATCGAGGCCATGAAAACCCGCCCGAAAATGGTCAAAATCACCAATGCAGGCATGAATGAAAGCCATGTGCATGATGTGAATATCACCAAGGAAGCCCCCAATTACCGTACCCGCACCTGAGGACAACCATGACCACAACCGGTGACATTAAAAACAACCGCATCCTGATCCTGGATTTTGGCTCCCAGTTTACCCAGCTCATTGCCCGCCGGGTTCGCGAGGCGGGTGTTTACAGTGAAATCTGGCCCTGGGATGCCGACTTGGGCGCCATTCGTGAATTCAACGCCAATGGCATCATTTTGTCAGGCGGGCCTGAGTCTGTTCATCAGGCCGATGCACCGAGATTGCCGGAAGGCGTTTTTTCTCTGGGGGTGCCGGTTTTGGGCGTTTGTTACGGCATGCAGGCCATGTGTGAGCATTTTGGCGGGCAGGTGGCGCCTTCGGATGAAAAAGAATTTGGTTATGCCGAAGTGGAAGTCATCGCTCCGTCTCGCCTGTTTGCGGATTTGGCAGATCGCCACAATGTCGCCGGTCATCCTGTGCTGGATGTGTGGATGAGTCATGGTGACAAAGTTGTCGCAGTGCCGGACAACTTTACTGTCACAGGCCGCACCGAAACAGCCCCTGTAGCGGCCTTTGAGCATGTGTCGGCTCCTTTCTTCGGCGTGCAGTTTCACCCCGAAGTGTCTCACACCAGACAGGGTGAAAAAATCCTGTCGCGCTTTGTGCATGACATTTGCGGTTGTGCGGCAGACTGGTCGGCGGAAAACATTATCGAGACCCACATTCGCAGTGTGCGGGAGCAGGTGGGGGCTGACAAGGTCTTGCTGGGGCTTTCCGGCGGGGTGGACTCTTCAGTGGTGGCGGCCTTGCTGCACAAGGCCATTGGCCCGCAGCTCACATGTATTTTTGTGGACACGGGCCTGTTGCGTTATGGCGAAGGCGATGATGTCATGGCCATGTTTGCGCGGGAAATGGATATCAACGTGATTCGCGTCAACGCCCGGGAACGGTTTTTCAACGCCCTCCAGGGAGAAACAGACCCTGAAAGAAAGCGCAAGATTATTGGCGAACAGTTTATTCGTGTATTCGAGCAGGAAGCCAGCAAACTCAAGGATGTCAAATGGCTGGCTCAGGGAACCATTTATCCGGATGTGATCGAGTCGGCAGGCAGTGCGACCGGCAAGGCGCATGTCATCAAGTCACACCACAATGTGGGCGGTTTGCCGGCCGAAATGGGTTTGCAACTGCTGGAACCCCTGCGTGATTTGTTCAAGGATGAAGTCAGAAAGCTGGGGGTACACCTGGGGTTGACCAGGGAAATGGTTTACCGGCATCCGTTTCCCGGCCCGGGACTGGGGGTGCGTATTCTGGGGGAAATCAGGCCCGAATATGCGGATATTCTGGCGCGTGCTGATCATATTTTTATCACTGAGCTGAAAAAAGCGGGCTGGTATGACAAAACCGCCCAGGCTTTTGCCGTCTTTTTGCCGGTTAAATCCGTTGGTGTCGTGGGTGATGCACGTCGCTATGCCTATGTGATAGCACTGCGGGCGGTGGAAACCGTGGACTTTATGACGGCTCGCTGGGCGCACTTGCCTTATGAGTTGCTGGATGTGGTGTCTCGCCGCATTATCAACGAAATCGAAGAGGTGTCGCGGGTGGTTTATGATATTTCCAGCAAACCGCCGGCCACCATTGAGTGGGAATAGGCCGGCAGCGGGCATCGGCCAAGGCCGGGTATATTCCCCATGTTCAGAGTATGGCCGCTTCCAAACAGGTGGTATTCATGGCCAGTTAAACCGGAAACATAATGAAAGAAAAGGCCGCACAGCCATCATTTTCTTTTGAGGACGAACACGAGCGCTGGATGCGTCTGGCATTGGAGCAAGCGCGCCAGGCCGAAGCCATGGGGGAAGTGCCTGTGGGTGCGGTGCTGGTGCGCCATGGAGAAGTGATAGGCCAGGGGCATAACCGGGTCATTACCCTGAATGACCCCTCCGCGCATGCAGAAATCATGGCCTTGCGCGACGCTGGTGCCCGGGAAAACAATTATCGCCTGCCAGAAAGCACCCTGTATGTGACTTTGGAGCCATGCCTGATGTGCGCCGGGGCGTTGATACATGCGCGCATTAAACAACTTGTTTTTTCCACAAGTGACCCCAAGACAGGGGTGATAGACACCGTGGATCACGCTTTTCAGCGGTCCTACCACAATCATCACATCGCTGTTCACAGCGGCGTGTTGGCCACTGATTCGGCCCGTATGTTACGTGATTTTTTTGCTGCTCGGCGGCAAAGGCGAAACGCGGATAGCTGAACTGACCGTTTGGGCCGATCTTTACAGCCAGTGGCGCGTGTTGTGCGTTGGGCTGCTTGCGTGACTACAGCTTCGGGTTGACCCAGGTGGAGAAAAATCATGACTGCATTAAAAGTATTGTTGGCTGTTATCCTGACCGCCAGTGTGGCAGCCTGCGGCCAGACTGGCGGTACTCGCCAGCAACCGGCCGCTGCAAAGACGGAAAATGTCCTGGCCCTTCCAGAACATGTGCCGTATCGTTCGGTGGCGCCTTTCCAGGTTTCCAGCCACGACACATTAAATTTCTATGTTCGCTGGGCTGGTGTGATTCGGGAATACCGTTACTTGCCCGATAGCAATGAAACCTGTATCCGGGTTTACGGGCATGAAGACTCCATGGCCGGTAGCAGCCAAATCAGCCAGATTGAATTGCGTAATGAATTTTGGGCGTGTCTGCCAGGCAAGTACCGCAAGAGCGATCTGAAAATTGACAACTACGTGCGCCTTGTGGGCAAGGTGGTTGGCTTTATGCACAACCGGCCTTTGCTCAAGGTGGAAAAAATTCTGGTGATGGACCGGGGTGGTCCGGCCCGCCAGGACAGCGGATTGATTTACCATCCGCCCCGAAAAATTGACTAGCCGGCTCCTTACTGAGGCCAGGGCAGACCGGTGTTCAGAGAGGAAAAAAGCCGGAAAGGGCCGTGACTTATGGCCCTTTTTTTGTGTCATCTTGTCTGTTACATTGAAAGCGGTTATTCCATTAAATAAGAGGGCGTGTTATGCGAGCAGGCAGTTTTTTTCTGATTCTCACTGGATTGGCCGTGGCTGTTGTCGTTTGGGCCATCGGCATGTACAACACCTTGGTGCGGCGGCGCAACCAGGTGGAAGACGCCTGGAGCGGCATCGAGGTTCAGCTTAAGCGCCGCCATAACCTCATTCCCAATATCCTTGAAACCGTTAAAGGTTATGCCAAGCATGAAAAGGATGTATTGTCTTCGGTGACCCAATTGCGTTCGGCCAGCCAGGCGACAGGTTCGGCCGTGGGCTCGGCAAAGCAGGAGCAGGCCATATCCAATGCATTACGCAGTTTGATGGTGCAGGTCGAGGCCTATCCAGAGCTCAAGGCCGATGCCAATTTTCGTCAATTGCAGCAACAGTTGCAGGAAGTGGAAGAAGCCATTCAGAACGCGCGTCGCTACTATAACGCCACCGTGAGAGACTACAATACCACGATTCAGTCTTTCCCCAGCAATTTGATTGCAGACCGCTTTGGCTTCAAGGAAGCGGAGTTTTTTGAGCTGGATGACAATGATGTGGCGCGGGAAGTGCCCACAGTCAAATTTTAGACCCATGGGTGACCTTTTGATCTGGCCCCGGGTGCGGCCGACTGGCTCGTGGGGGCTGTCTGGTTGCGCGCTGCTGATCTGTTGTCTTCTGGGCCTTTTTCCCGGGTTTGCTCCGGCGGCTGAACGCATTACTGATTATCGCAGTGATATTCAGTTATCTGCCGATGGCAACATGAGAGTTACGGAAAAAATTCGGGTCAATGTGGAGCGGAAAAACATCCGCCATGGCATTTATCGCGACTTTCCCACGCATTATAAGGACATGCATGGCCTGACCAATACCGTGGTGGGTTTCGCGGTGGACGAGGTGTTGCTGGATGGCCGTCCAGAGCCTTATAAAGTGGAATCCTTGACCAATGGAAAGCGCGTCAAGATTGGTTCGCCCCGGCGATTGGTACCGGTGGGTGAGCACGAATACACCATCCGTTACCGCAGCAACCGGCAATTGGCTTTTGCCGGTGGTCTGGTGCGTTTCTGGTGGAATGTGACCGGCAGTGACTGGCGTTTTCCCATTGACCACGCGCAAGTGGTGGTGCATACGCCTGCAGGCGCGGCTGCCGCTGCGGTCGAGCGCAAAGCCTGGCTGGGGCGCCCCGGTTCTCAGGATGGCTCGGCTGTCCGTCTCTGGCAACCCGACGACAGTACTTTGGTGGCAGAAAGTTTGCGCACCATTGTGCCGGGTGAAGACTTTACGGTCTGGTACCTGTTTCCAGAGCGATTCTTTCACAAGCCTTCAGGTTGGAAAAAAATCCAGTGGTTCTTTCAGGATAACTTCTTTGGTATCCTGGGTTTTCTGGGGATGCTGTGGTTCCCGTGGTTCTACTACCGCGCCTGGGACAAGGTTGGGCGGGATCCTCCAGCCGGAGCTGTGATGGCCCGGTTCAAACCTCCCCGGGACTTGTCTCCGGCGGCGGTGCGCTATATCTGGAAAGAGCAGGCAGACAGCAAAGCCATGACAGCGGCCTTACTGGATTTGGCGGTCAAGGGATTTTTGAAACTGGAAAAGCTGGGAAAGCGCGCTTACCGGTTTACCAAAACCGACCCTGATAAAAGCAAAGCCGCCAGTCATGCTCCGCTCAGTGCCGGCGAGGAAAAAGTCTATTCCCATTTAAGTCAGACCGAAGAAGTAGGCAAAGCCTATAATCCCCGCATTCGCCGGGCGCAAAAAGCCCTGGCAAGGTACTTGCGGCAAGAATATCAGAATGCCTGTTACCGCGATAACAGCCGTTATTCATGGATTGGTTTGGGGTTGTCGCTGCTTATTTTATGGCTTTTCTGGATGCAGTTTTATGGCAGCAGGCAATATGTGGCCATATTCCTGCTGGGCGCCGGGGCCATGGTTGTGGCCACCATGGTGGGCATGAAAGCACACCGTGGCTGGTTGACAGCAGGGGTGACACTGCTGCCATGGCTGGTGATTATGTTTTTTCAAGGGCTGGCGGCAAGCCAGCAAAATTTTCATTTCTCGCGCGGTTTTTTTATCGTGGTGCTGTTATTGATAGCCATCAATGGCCTGTTTGCCTGGTTGTTGAAGGCGCCAACGCCTTTTGGGCGTCAGGTATTGGATGAAATCGCCGGGTTCCGCTTGTTTTTATCCACCACCGAGCAAAACCGCTTTGAAAAAATGCACCCCCCGGAAAAAACGCCGGAGCTGTTTGAAAAGTATCTTCCCTATGCCTTGGCGCTGGATGTGGAAAATCAGTGGGCCGAGCAATTTGAAGATGTGCTGAAAGCCGCGGCGGCCGATCCGGACAATCATTATCAGCCGACTTGGTACTCCAGTTACGATGGCAGTGCTTTTTCGCCTCGTATTATCACCTCCAGCGTCGCCAGCGGATTAGCCAGTTCCGTGGCTGCTGCGGCCACACCGCCAAGTTCTTCCGGAGGCAGTGGCGGCTTTTCTGGCGGTGGGTTTTCCGGCGGCGGCGGGGGCGGCGGTGGGGGTGGCGGCTGGTAGAGTGTCGACCAGCGCCAGATGCCTGTGATTGCCGGGTAAAATGATTGCAAACCAGATTCGAAACCGTTAAAATCCGCCGGCTATGGCGACTCGCGTTCCCAAACAGATCGATTTGGCCAAAGCCATTGCAGGCCATGCCTGGGAAGGGGAACTGCCATTGCGTGATTTTCCGCGCCTGCTGGAGTTGCTTGGCACTTCTGAGCCAGAGGGCGCTGTGAGCTTCAGAGTGGAGTTCTCCGGATCCCGTTTATTGCCGGGGCAAGCGCGGGTTCAGGCCAGAGCGGTATTGCCGTTGCAGTGTCAGCGGTCCCTGCAGGACTTTGACTTTGCGGTGGATGTGGATCGCCAGGTGGGATTTGTTTCAACCTCGGAGCAGTTGAACCGCTTGTCGCCGGATATGGAGCCAGCCTGGCTGTCAGAAGGTCAGGTCAGTGTGCGGGATTTGGTGGAAGATGAGCTGATTTTGGCCATTCCTGAAATTCCCGTGTCTGCCAATGGCCAGGTGCCCGAAGAATATCTGGCGGAGACGGAGCAGATGGAAGCGCAGGCCCGGCAACAAGCACCAAAGACCAACCCGTTTGCGGTGTTGGAAAAGTTAAAGGGCAAATAGTTCATTTGTCAGGAAACCGCCCCGTGGGTGTGCCCACGGTGGTCGCATTATATAGTTTTTACGTTAGGAGAAACGGTCATGGCCGTACAAAAAAGTCGCAAAACCCCTTCTCGGCGCGGTATGCGTCGTTCCCACGATAAGCTGAAAACACCGACGCTGTCCATTGAGCCGGAAACCGGTGAAGTGCATCTGCGTCATCACGTCAGCGCTGAAGGCTATTACCGTGGCCGCAAGGTGATTGACGTTAACGAAGATGTTTTCGAAGCCGAGTAACGGTTGTTTGAAAATACAGCAGGAAGCCGGCATTGCGCTGGCTTCTTTGTTTTCGGCTTTGAGTTAAAGCCTGTCGGGTGCCTGTCCGGTCAATGTCTGATGTGAGCGTAACGCCAGTCCCTGATGCCGGGGTGATGGCAGTGGATGTCATGGGTGGCGATGGCCCGGCTGATGCGCGTCTTGAAGCGTGCCGGAAATTTCTCAGGCAGCAACCGCAGGCGCGAATTCGGGCCTTTGTCACCCGGGACTTTTATCAGCATGTTACGGCGCTGAAAACCGTTGAAAACACGCGTTTGACGCTCATCGCCTGTGACAACGCTGTGGCGATGGATGAGCCGCCGTCACGGGCTCTTCGCCATGGGCGCGAGTCCACTTTGGCCTGCGCCATCGCTGATTTGGGAAAGCACAGTCAGGTATGTCTGAGTGCGGGCAATACAGGTGCTTTGGTGGCCTTTGCCCGATACTTTCTTACCGCATTGCCCGGTATCCAGAAACCGGCCTTGGGGGCGTTTTTACCCACGCCATCAGGTCGAACGCTTTTACTGGATGCCGGTGCATCGGTGTCTGCAGACTCCGAGCAGTTACTGCAATTTGGCATGATGGGCTCGGCATTGATGCGCGCTCTGGGCACGGCTGGCAAGCCCGCTGTGAGTTTGCTGAATATCGGCCGGGAGGCCATCAAGGGTCATGACACCATTTGGCAAGCCAACCAGCTTTTGCAATCCTCTCGCCTGAATTATCAGGGATATTGCGAAGGTACAGATTTGTTTACCGGTCATCATGCGGTAATTGTCAGCGAAGGGTTTGCTGGCAATGTGGCGCTGAAAAGCAGCGAAGGCATGGCGCGTTACATGCTGGAGTCCGGCTGCTGGCAGACCCGAATTCCTGTCTTGCGCCGGTTTTTGCAACACAGCTCCCGGCTACATCCGGCGCGGCATAATGGCGCGATCTTGCTGGGGTTTGAAAAACCGGTTGTGAAAAGCCACGGCGCCTGTGATATAAATTCCTACATTTCGGCATTGAGCTCGGCCTGGCGATTGGCCTGTGGCCGGGTCATGGCTGATTTCAAAACCCATTTGGAGAATCTCATATGAACCATGTCCCGGCTTATTCGCGCATTACTGGTACCGGCAGCCACTTGCCGGAAAAAATTCTGACCAATGCCGATCTGGAAAAAACGCTGGATACCAGCGATCAGTGGATACGCGAGCGGACGGGGATTCAGCAACGCCATATTGCCGCGGAAGGAGAAACCACTGGTGATCTGGCCTATGAGGCGGCATTGAAAGCTTTGCAGGCGGCCGATGTCAGCGCTAGCGAACTGGACATGATCGTTGTGGGTACAACGACACCGGATTTAGTCTTTCCCAGCACCGCCTGTTTGTTACAGAGTCGACTGGGAGCCAATGGCTGTGCGGCCATGGACGTGAATGCGGCATGCAGCGGGTTTATTTATGCACTGGGGGTGGCGGATAACTTTATCCGCTCCGGCGCCAAGCAAAAAGTCCTGGTCGTGGGGGCTGAAACCCTGACCCGCATGGTGGACTGGACGGACCGGTCCACGGCGGTTTTGTTTGGTGATGGTGCCGGGGCTGTGGTTCTGGAAGCCAGTGAAGAACCCGGTGTGTTGTCCACGCATCTGCACGCAGATGGTGGTTATGCGGACTTGCTGGCCGCCACCGCAGGCGTGTCCAAAGGGTTTAAGGCTGAAGAGCGGGGAGGCCTCAAAATCACGATGAAAGGCAATGAGGTCTTCAAGGTGGCCGTGCGCACACTGGGGCGCATCGTGACTGAAACCCTGGAAGCGCATGGCATGGTCAAATCCGATATTGACTTTTTAGTGCCCCACCAAGCCAATTTACGCATTATCAATGCCACTGCCAAGGCATTGGGCATGGACATGGACCAGGTTGTGGTGACTGTGGACAAACATGGCAATACCTCATCTGCTTCAGTGCCCATGGCGCTGGACGTGGCTGTCCGTAGCGGTCAGATAAAGCCTGGTATGACTGTCTTGCTGGAAGCCTTTGGTGGTGGCTTTACCTGGGGTTCGGCGTTGATAAAAATGTAATTCCGGAGTTGATCCGGCCAGAAATCATGTGGCGTCAACCTTCGTCGCATCCACAATAACAATTTGGGGACAAAATCATGACTACAACCGCTTTTGTGTTTCCCGGACAGGGGTCACAATTTGTCGGCATGGCCGA
The DNA here is from genome assembly GCA_026982315.1 of Lysobacterales bacterium. GTDB lineage: Bacteria > Pseudomonadota > Gammaproteobacteria > Xanthomonadales > Marinicellaceae > S144-45. The sequence continues at coordinate 61,570 of JALSHI010000061.1, read as the reverse complement.
TGCCTGGCTAAATGCATCTGGCCAGGCTGACTCGCTTTTTCAGCGTGCCTGCGACGTATTACAGTGTGATTTGAAAGCTTTGGTGCAATCAGGCCCTGAGGAAGTATTGGGCCAGACGCAATGGACCCAGCCTGCGTTGTTGGTGACTGCTGTGGCAGCCTGGCAGGGATGGCAAGCTGCCGGAGGATCCATGCCGGATTATCTGGCGGGTCATTCCTTGGGAGAGTACACCGCTTTGGTTTGCGCCGGTGCCCTGGATTTTGATGATGCGGTGGCGCTGGTTCACAAGCGGGGCCAGTATATGCAATCGGCCGTGCCAGAGGGCCAAGGCGCCATGGCTGCCATTTTGGGGCTGGAAGACCAGGTGATCGAATCAGTCTGTGAACAGGTCAACGCAGACATTGGAAAAGACGGCGCTGTCAGCGCGGCGAACTTTAATGCGCCCGGGCAGGTGGTGATATCCGGCCATGCCGATGCAGTGCGCAAAGCCACGGAAAAGGCTCGTCAGGCAGGAGCCAAGCGGGTGATTCCTTTGGCTGTCAGCGTGCCGTCTCACTGCAGCTTAATGCGACTGGCCGCGGAAAAACTGGCTTATGATTTGCAGTCGGTTTCCCTGAAAGCCCCAAAAATACCGGTGGTGCACAATGTGACGGCCAAAACCTGTGAGTCGGAAGAGGAAATCCGGGCGCTTTTGGTGAGGCAACTGTTTTCGCCTGTGCGCTGGACGCAAACCATGCAATATCTGAAAGACGCCGGTGTTGAATCAGTGATTGAATGTGGCCCGGGTAAAGTGCTATCCGGCTTGTTCAAGCGGTTTGACCGGCGTTGGCCGACTGCCAGCATACAAAGCCCTGACGATATCAGCAAACTCGATCTGAACAAAAGGAGAAATACCGCATGATTAGCCTGAATAACAAGGTGGCGTTGGTTACGGGAGCCTCCCGTGGCATTGGCGCGGCCATTGCCGATACGCTGGCTGCAGCTGGCGCCACGGTGGTGGGCACAGCGACTTCCGAGGCCGGCGCTATCGCCATTACAGAACGTTTACAGGCCCATGGTGGTCAGGGTGTGGTTTTGGACGTTTGTGCCCCAGACAGCATCAGTCATGCGCTGGAGGTAATAAAAACCGGCCCCGGGATGCCCGATATTCTGGTGAACAACGCCGGTATCACCCGCGATAACCTGTTAATGCGGATGTCCGATGAACAATGGCAGCAGGTGCTGGATACCGATTTGACCGCGGTTTTTCGAATGACGAAAGCGTGTTTGCGGCCCATGATGAAGAAACGCAGCGGCCGCATTATCAGTATTGGCTCAGTGATTGGTGCCATGGGCAATCCTGGTCAGGCCAATTATGCTGCGGCCAAGGCTGGATTGGTGGGCTTTAGCAAGTCTCTGGCGCGGGAAATCGGTTCTCGGGGCATTACGGTGAATGTGGTGGCGCCCGGATACATTGTGACTGATATGACCCGTGAATTGCCCGAAGATCAGCAACTGAAGCTTAAAGACCAGATACCGTTGCAACGCTTGGGCTCGCCAGAAGACATTGCCCATGCTGTTCTTTTTTTGGCCTCGGATATGGGGGGCTATATAACGGGCGAAACCCTACATGTTAATGGCGGTATGTACATGGTGTAGTCTTCCACGGAACGTGTCACTCATGCGTTGTTTCAAAGAGCCGTCAAACGCCCGTTTTAAACTGAAAAAATCGGTTTTTCTCCAGCCGGTTGACTGGCAAAACGCCACCTCTTAACCTACAATGACTGCATTTTCACCACAGGGGTTAACAAAACCAATGAGTAATATCGAAGAAAAAGTAAAAGCCATTATCGTTGAACAACTGGATCTGGACATTGATCCGTCTGAACTGAACGATAACGCTTCATTCGTGGATGACCTGGGTGCCGACTCTCTGGACACCGTAGAGCTGGTTTTGGCGCTGGAAGAGGAGTTTGAATGTGAAATTCCAGAGTCAGACGCAGATAAAATCCAAACCGTACAGCAGGCCATTGACTACGTCAAAGCCAATACATGATTCATGAGTAAATACGTGTCTATGCCTGCCTGAAATATCAGGCATGGATATGCACAACAAGTATCGGGGAAAATCGCTTGCCGTCGTCCATGACATCGGCAGGGGCTTTCCCCGCCTGTTTATCGGGCAGTCGCTATTCATGACTGTCGTCATAGGGGACAGCTATGCAGAGTAAACGCAGGGTCGTTGTAACTGGAATGGGTATTGTTTCACCGGTGGGCAATGCGCTGGACAGCGCCTGGCAGAATCTTCTCGCTGGCCGCAGTGGCATTGGCTCGATTACCCATTTTGATGCGGAAGGGTTTGCTACCACGATCGCAGGCGAGGTCCGGGATTTCGATGTGGCGAAGTATCTTCGCCCCAAGGACTCACGGAAAATGGATCCGTTTATGCACTACGGCATAGGAGCTGGTCTGGATGCGGTGGCTGACAGTGGCTATGAAGTCACCCCGGATACCGCGCATCGGCTGGGCGTTTACGTGGGTGCAGGCATTGGCGGCATTGACACCATCCAGAAAACCACGGAAAACTGGCTGAACAAGGGGCCACGCCGCATATCGCCTTTTTTTGTGCCCGGCTCCATTATCAATATGGTTGCGGGACATTTGTCGATAATGCTGGGGGCCAAAGGTCCCAGTTTTTCGGCCGTTTCAGCCTGTACCACCGGCACTCACAATATTGGCCTGGCGGCGCGCGCCATCGCTTATGGCGAAGCCGATGCCATGTTGTGCGGCGGCGCAGAATATGCCACCACACCCTTGGCCATCGGCGGATTTTGTTCAGCCAAGGCATTGAGCACCCGCAATGATGAGCCCCAAAAGGCTTCGCGTCCCTGGGATGCCAAACGCGATGGTTTTGTGCTTAGTGACGGTGCCGGAATTCTGATGCTGGAATCGCTCGAACATGCCCAGGCGCGAGGCGCCAGAATCTATGCTGAACTGGTGGGCTTTGGCATGAGTTCCGATGCCCATCACATGACAGCGCCACCAGAAAACGGAGAAGGCGCCAGACAGTGCATGCGTAATGCCATTGCCGATGCAGGTATTGAGCCGGAAGCCATTGATTACATCAATGCACACGGGACGTCCACGCCTTTGGGCGATCTGGCGGAAACCCGGGCCATTAAAGAGGCTTTTGGCGAGCATGCCTACAAGCTGGCTGTAAGCTCGACAAAATCCACCACTGGCCACATGTTGGGCGCCGCCGGCGGGGTTGAGGCCATTTTCAGTGTATTGGCGTTACGGGATCAAATGATACCGCCGACCATAAACCTGGAAAATCCCGGTGAGGGATGTGATCTGGACTATGTGCCCAATGAAAAACGTCCGGCAAGTCTGGAATATGTCATTTCCAACTCCTTTGGCTTTGGCGGCACCAATGCCAGCCTCGTGTTCAGGCGTTTTGGCCAGGGCGGTTGATATTGGTTTTTTCCTGTATATGGTAGCCATGCCTTTTCTGTCGGCGAGCTTTCCGCAGAAATTAGCCTACGTCCCTGTTTTCCGCCGCCATATCTCCGTTGTATGAGCTACCAGTTACTGTTGGACTTTGTGCCGGACTTGCCCGGCTTGGTGGCGGCTGATCGGGATTTTTTTCCGGCCTTGCTGGCCAGCGAGGCCAATCATTCTGCCACTGGCCGTTATTCTATGGTTTTTGCTGATGTGATTGATCAGCAGCTTGCTACACGGCCTGAGCACATGCCGCAGTGGTTTCGTTCCCTGGATGCGGGTATGGCGATTGCGCCCGATGCCAGTAAGAACCAGTCTGTCTTGCCGTTTGAGCATGGCTGGTTTTTTTATCTGTCCTATGAGGCGATGGCTGGCTGGGAGCCTCGCTTGGCCAGCATGCGCCAGCCGCCAGGGGAACCGTTGGCGCTGGCCCTTAAATGCGCCGGGGCTGTGGTGCTGGACCATGCCACTGGAAAGGTATGGGTAACAGCGCAGGACAAGCCGTCGGCTCAGCGCATTTATCAGAAAGTCCTGGCCAAAGTCCCTGAGACAGATCATCAGTGGCCGCAATATGTGGTGACAGTCGAGCCGCCGGAATATTTTAAAAAACAGGTTCAGCGAGTGCGGGAGTATATTGCCGCTGGCGATGTGTACCAGGTGAATCTGGCCCGTCAATGGCATTTGCAGGCCCCTTTCTGGCCCACGCCGGTTCAGTGTTATCGTCAGTTGGCCCGGTGTAATCCCGCGCCATTTTCCGGGGTGCTGGACTGGCATGACTTTGCCATTATCTCTTCCTCTCCAGAGCGCCTGGTCAGCCGCCGGGGAGATCTTGTAGAAACCCGCCCCATTGCCGGGACGCGTCCGCGTGGTGCTAATGCAGAGATTGACAGTAGGCTCATGGGAGAGCTGATTGCCCATCCCAAAGAGCGGGCCGAGCACATTATGCTGCTCGATCTGGAACGGAATGATTTGGGGCGTATCTGTCAGCCTGGCAGTGTCCGGGTGAGCGAACTGATGGTGGTCGAAAGTTACGCGCATGTGCATCACATTGTTTCCAATGTGCAGGGATGTGTGCGTCGGAATACCGCCTTTAGTGATGTTATCAAAGCGGTTTTTCCCGGTGGAACCATTACCGGCTGCCCCAAAATCCGGTGCATGGAAATTATCCACGAACTGGAGCAACGCCCCCGGGGCGGTTACACTGGCACCATGGGTTATCTTAATCATAATGGCGATATGGACAGCAATATTCTCATTCGCACGCTGATAAAACAGGGAAAACAAATGAACTTTATGGCCGGTGCGGGAATTGTTATGGATTCAGTCCCCAGCCGGGAGGTTGAAGAAATCGGGCATAAGGCAAAGGGTCTTTTGCGTGCGCTGGGCGTTGACGCTACGGCGCCGGGCACTGAGACAGGTTATGAGTTGCCAGCTACAGACTGATCAAAAGAACTTGTTTGCCAACCGGGCGTTTGCTTACGGCGATGGTGTTTTTGAAAGTATTCGGGTGACTGCCGGCCACGCGCCTTTATGGGTGTTACACTGGCAACGGTTGTGCAGGGGAGGACAACGTCTGGGGCTGGATTTGCCTGATTGCGCTGAGACATGGCATGCCATTGAAAGCGTGCTGGAGTCAGCCGCATTGCCGCCGAAAAAAAATATCTCCGGTGTACTCAAGCTGGTGTTGTATCGCCAGTCCAAAGGGGTTCTTCGGGGCTATTGTCCCGAGGGTGGGGACAGCGCTTTGGCCATTCAGTTTTTCCCGGCTGGTCAGTCGCACCAAGCCGCTCCAACTGCGAAGTTGCGTGTTATGAAATGCACCATGCGCCTGGCCCGGCAACCGGCGCTGGCGGGTATTAAGCACTTGAACCGCCTGGAAAATGTGCTGGCTTGTCAGGAAGTTCGCCAAGCAGGTTATGATGATGGCTTGTTGCTGGACGCTGATGATAATCTGGTGGAAGCCACCAGCAGCAATCTGGTCATGCTTCAGGGCTCTGAATGGATAACGCCGGATTTGAGTGGCTGTGGGGTTCAGGGTGTGGCCTTGTCCTGGCTGCAAGCCCATTTCCCTGTGGCTTCCCGGGTTCTGCCGTACGCCCAAATAACACAGATGGACGCGCTATTACTGTGCAACAGCATCAGGGGATTCCGTGTGGCTGCCAGCGCAGGGCCTGTCTGCTTTAACCGGAGTTTGCAAAAATCTGTGGTGCAACAACGCATCAGTGAGATAATGACAGCATGGGAAGCCCTGTTTTTGCCGGAATGACGAGACACCGCGTAAGCGCCAGCCTGTCAATGGAGCGCCCGCTGGATCGAGGTTTAATGTGAAGAAGTTTTTTCTTGCGGCTGTATTCGTGTTGCTGCTGGCGCTGGGTGGATTTTTCTGGGGCTGGCAGCAGTATCGGGCGTTTCTGTCTGAGCCGGTATTTTCCGATGCGCGCTCAGAAATCATACTGGAAGTGCCTGCCGGAGCTTCTTTCCGAAAAGTGGTGGCATTATTGCGACAGCAAGGCGCCGGGGGCGAAATGTGGCAGTGGCGTGTGTTGGGGCGGTTATCAGCACTGGAAAGCCAGATCAAGGCGGGGGAATACAGCTTTGATGGCAAAATTCAACCTCAGGAATTGCTTGAGAAACTGGCTCGGGGCGATGTCAAAACTTATACCTTTACCATCATTGAAGGGCAAACCTGGAAGCAGCTAAAGCAACGTTTGCTCCAGGATCCTGTTTTGCAGCATCCCCTAGCCGAGATGAATGATAAACAGTTGCTGCAATGGTTATCCGCGAAAGCGCCCAGCCCAGAAGGCCTGTTTTTGCCTGAAACCTGGCAATACCGACGGGGTGACTCGGATTTGTCGGTGCTCAAGCGCGCGTATGAAGCATTGCAACGTGTGCTTGATGCCGCCTGGCAACAACGGGATCATGAACTGCCACTAACATCGGCCTATGAGATGCTGATTCTGGCCAGTATCGTGGAAAAGGAAACAGCCCTGGCCGCTGAAAAGCCCCAGGTCGCTGGTGTTTTTGTGCGCCGTTTGAAAAAAGGCATGCGACTACAAACCGACCCCACAGTAATTTATGGACTGGGGGAGGCCTATGCGGGGGACATTACCTATGCGCATTTGCGCACAGACACGCCCTATAACACCTATACGCGTGCCGGTTTGCCACCGACGCCCATCAGTATGGCGGGGCGGGATTCAATCGAGGCGGTGGCGCATCCGGCCAAGGGCGATGCCTTGTACTTTGTCGCTGACAATCAGGGCGGGCATGTTTTCAGCACAACTTTCAGCGAACATAAAAAAGCGGTGAAAAACTATCTGGCTGGTCAAACAGCACGTGACGCACAAGCCGATCAGGCGGGTACTGTGAACAAAGTGGAAAAGCCAAAAAAAACGTTACGCCCTCCTGTGGCGCCGCAAAAGCACCAAGACAATGGAAACTAAAGATACCGTACAGGGGCGATTAATCACCCTCGAAGGCGGCGAAGGCGCCGGGAAAACCACGGCGCTTAAAAGTATTCGGGATGTACTGGATGAGGCAGGCATCCAGTACATACTCACGCGTGAACCGGGCGGCACCCCCGAGGCGGAGGCTATTCGTGATATCTTGTTGAAATCCCCTCACTTGGAGCCACTGACCGAGTTGTTACTCATGTTTGCATCGCGGCGGGAGCATGTGGCGAAGGTGGTTGCGCCGGCCTTGCGCCATGGCCAGTGGGTGGTTTCTGATCGCTATGTGGATGCCAGTTACGCCTATCAGGGCGGTGGACGGGGGATTTCTCTGGACCTTATCGCGCAACTGGACAAGGCGGTCGTGGGGACTTTTCAGCCAGATTTAACCTTTTTACTGGATATTGCCCCGGAAATTGGCATGCAACGCATCCAAGACCGCCAACACACGGATCGCATTGAAAATGAACAGCAGGCATTTTTTGAGCGTGTCCAGGCCGCCTATCGGCAACGGGCCAGTGAGCACCCTGAACGGTTTCGGCTGATTGATGCCTCAAAGCCCATTGACGAGGTACAGGCCGATATCAAGCGTGATATGCGGGCCTTTCTCAAGGCGAATTATGCGCAACAGCTTTTGGGTACGGAGTCTTAACGTCCATGACTGTGCTTGACAGTGATGCAACATTATTGGGCAAACCGGTCATAAAAGGCATTTACCCGTGGCTTGTACCTTACCGTCGGGAATGGCAAAAGCTGGCTTTTCAAAAGCAACTGCCGCATGCGGTTCTGATTCGCGGCATAAGCGGGAGCGGCAAAAAGGCGTTGGCGCTGGCGTTGGCGGCGGATCTGCTCTGTGAAAGCGCCCTTGACCAAGGGCATACGCACGAAGCATGTGGAGAATGTGCAGGCTGCCAGCTTTTGGCGGCAGGGAATCATCCCGATTTTTATGCTGTTATGCCCCTGGGCCAGTTTATCAAGGTGACTCAAATTCGCGAAGTATCCAGTGCACTGTCCTTAAGCGCGCACCGGGGCGGATACAAGGTGGTGATTATTGAGTCTGCCGGGCAAATGAACCTGGCCGCCGCCAATGCCTTGCTGAAAACCCTGGAAGAACCTGCCGACAGAACCTGTCTTGTGCTGATTGCCGCTGAATCGGATCGCCTGCTGCCCACCATCGCCAGCCGGTGTCGATTGATGCCGGTTAAACCGCCAGCGGCATCTGCATTGGCGCAATGGCTGGGAAAAACGGATAATATCACCCAGCAGGCATTGATTGTGTCCGGGGGTGCGCCGCTTTTGGCCAAAGAATGGCTTATGGCTGACCGGCTGGCGAATTTTATGCAACTGATGAATGATTTGGCGAGCCTGATTTCCAACACAGGCCAGGACAGGATAATGACCATCGCTCAACAGTGGCAGGATGTGCTAGATGACCAGTGGTGGCAGGCTCTTTACCGTTATTTGCTTCATTTACAGGCGGTTTACGCAGGCGTGAAAGAGCCACTGCCAGGTGAGCATGCTTTAGTCAACCAGATGGCGCCGGTGCTGCACAATTCTGAGATCATGCGTAAAAAAATGCAACAATTGGCGTATTTGCGCCAGCATTGGTCGTCGGTTTTGAAAAAAGGGCTGTTGTTTGAGGAATTTTTGATAAACTGGAGCCACAGTGCATTGCCTGAATCGAGCCTATAGTGGAAAGCTATCAAAGGCATATGTAAAAACGCTCGTTGAATAACTGTTTACCAGGCAGAAAAAGAGGATTTCTATTATGGCATTTATGGGACCAGGCGGAGCCAAGCAGGGCATTCTGTCACTGAATGTCAAGGATGTGGCATCCTTGCACAAGGTGTATATGCCATTCCTGGAAAATGGTGGCATTTTTGTACCAACAACCAAAGCCTACAAACTGGGGGATGAGGTGTTTTTGCTTTTGTCCATTAAGGATGAAGAAAAGATGCCCGTTACCGGCAAGGTGGTCTGGATTACACCGGCAGGCTCCCAGGGGCTGAAAAAAGTGGGCATTGGCATCCAGTTTTCCGATAGCAGTGACATGGAAGTCGTGCGTTCTAAAATTGAAACACTGCTGGCACCGTACCGGGGAGAAGACGTGGCCACTGAGACCATGTAATTTTGTTTGTGAACACGCCGTTCAAGCAACCTTCGCGCAGCCAGCTAAACCGTATCCAGAAAGCGCTGACAGAAACCCCTCACACCTTGTTGGCTTACACCGACGGCATTGATGATTTGTTGCGGCTCATGCAACGCATCAGTTTACAAAGCGGTCTGGCCATTTATTCCTGGTCCAGTGGTAGAGGTTTGGTTAGCCTTAAATCCCGAGATGTGCCAGTGCCGGGAACCCGCGGATTATCTGATGCATTGCGTTATGCAGATCGCAGCAGTCATTACGGGGTTTACCTTTTTTCCGCTCATAGCCGTGACGAACTGGTGGAAATGCAGGCGGTGCTGCCAAAACATCGCAGTTGGGAAGCCCTGCATGACAAAAAGAAACTCATGTTTGTCTTGCCGGCCGGGCAAAAAGTGCCCGCACTGGAGAGCAGTGAATATGTCAAATTAATTAACCTGGACTCACCACGCGCTGCCCGTGTGGGTTTAAGGGATGGACAGTGGGTGTCGCTGGATGGGTGATTTTTCAGACTGGGATGTGTTGATTGCCTGTGGCAACAAACGCGACCGCTACGCGCTGTTTGATTATTTTGACCAGAAAAACTGTCACCAGTTACGGACCGCAAAAGACGCCTCCCGCTTGCCCCGGGACTGGGCTGAATCGGGTTTTAATACTCTGGTGATTGAAGTTGGCACGCCATGGGTCAATAACCTCAGAGAACTGAAGTCCATAAAAGAGAGTCTTAAACCGCCTCAGAGGCTATTCGCACTGGTGGGTTCCGGCCAGCTTAAAGACGGCGCGACTTGGCAGCAAGTGAGTGAAGCCTGCGATGGACTGCTGTTTTCGCCGGTGAACACCCAGGCAGTGGATTTTTTGCTTCATTCCCATGCAAAAAGTGCCGAAATACAACCACGTGAAGACGCGCATAGCGAAGACCAAAGCCAGGCATTCTGGCATTTGTTTTTTGAGGACTCCGCCATCCCCCAGGTGATTGTTGATGCCCAGAGCCAGCGGATTATCAAGGTCAATGAGGCTTTTTGCCAGCTTGCCGGGTGTTCCGATACTGCGTGTATCGGCCACTCCTGGCATGAACTTGATCGCACTCACAGTCTGGTCGAGTACGACCGCTACCATAAAGACCTGAACTCCCAGGGACATGTATCATTCCAGTTCAAACTGGCCACAGGCGATGACCATACGCGGTGGGTTAAAGCCCATTACCAAATTACTGTCCTGGCTGGCAAGCCCGTTTACCTGGGCATGCTCCAGGACCAGGATGATGTGGCGACCTTTTCCCGAGTCATGGAATATATCAGCCAGCTACAACCGCTTCATGTAAAAGCCGAAAAGTGTCAGGAATTATATCGACAAGTGGTTCAATGGTTGGGTCTGGATTATCTGGTGGTGGCTCACATGGATGGAGAAACCGGAGATGCTGAGCCGGATCCCTGCATGTCAGCCGAACACTGGCATTCATGGCAGTCTGATCAGCATACCTATCTCATGCGGCAATTGCGCAAGGGGCAGGCGGTGGAAATCGAGAATGACGCAGCCAATTTGATACCCTCCGATACCTGGTTGAACCAGACGCGAGCGCGCTGTGTCCTTGCTTACCCTTTCTGCCGGGAGGATGGTGGCCTCACAGGCTTTCTGGTTGCCAGTGCGTCCGAACCGCGCCAAAATAGTGAAATCAGCCGTTTTTTATTGAGCGAAATGGCAGCGCATATAGCAAAGAGTGCTCATATCGGGCGTTTGTACCGGCTTTACAAGCAAGAAGGACAGCACGACCCGCTGACCGGTTTGCCGAATCGTCTGCTGTTTGTGCAAGAGCTGGACAAAAGCATCGACAAAGCCAGCCGGGAGAACACGCATCTTGCGGTCATTTTCGTGGATTTGGATAAGTTCAAAAACATTAATGATTCACTTGGCCATGATATTGGTGACGAAGTCTTGCTCACGGTCACTCAATTACTGAAAAAAAGCCTGGGAAACCGTGGGCTGCTGGCGCGATTTGCCGGCGATGAGTTCACCATTCTGATTGATCAGGTTACATCCCGGGATGAAGTCATCAAGCTGGTCAATGAAATTCGGGATAAAATGAGCCGGCCATTGCTATTGAGCAACGGCAGTGAACTGCTGATGACACTCAGCATTGGTATCAGCTTTTTTCCTGACCACGGAAAAACCACAGCCACACTGCTGAAAAATGCCGATTTGGCCATGTATGATGCCAAGCTGGGTGGGCGCAACCGCATCAAGGTCTATGAAGAAAAAGAAGTCAGCAGTGAAGCAGGAAAGCAAAAGTTGGAGCTGGAATCGCAACTGAGGCAGTCCATCAAACGCAAACAGCTACTCGTTTTTTATCAGCCAAAAATTGACGCGGCCAGCGAAAAAATTGTGGGATTTGAGGCGCTGGTACGCTGGAAACACCTGGAACTTGGGCTGATTAGCCCCGGTTTTTTTATTCCCATGGCGGAAGAATCCGGGTTCATTCGGGAAATCGGCTACTGGGTGCTGGAACAGGCCTGTAAACAGTGTCTGGAGTGGCAACAGGTCTTCAATCAACCGTTGACTATATCAGTGAATTTATCGCCAGCCCAGTTTGTTGACTCCGATCTGGTACAGCACCTGGATGGCATCGTTTCTGCCACCGGGTTGCATCCGAAATTTGTGGACTTTGAAATTACCGAAAGCATTAGTCTGGAAAAAGTCCCCAACTTGCTGAATGTTTTACGGGAACTCAATGAGTTAGGTTACTCACTGTCAATTGACGACTTTGGGACTGGTCAGTCGTCCCTGGACTATATCAAGAAAATTCCGGCCAAATACCTTAAGATTGACCAGACCTTTGTGCGCAATATTGGTGTCAGTCCGGATGATGAGGCCATTCTTGAGGCCACCGTCAATATGGCCAAACGCATGGGTCACGAATTGGTGGCAGAAGGCGTGGAAACCGAAGCTCAGCGCGAATACCTGGTCGACAAAGGTTGTCAGTATTTTCAAGGCTTTTTATTTTGCCGGCCATTACCTGCCAGCGAAATTCATAACATTCTTGAAGCCTACCAGCTATTGGAGCAAGAAGCTTCGATATCCTGAGCAGCCATTTTCGGGAAGGCTGCCATATCAGTGCTATTTGTTCAGATACCGGGAAACTTTTTAACCCATCGGCGGTCACAGATAAGACAATGACAAAAGAAAATAACAACATGTCTGAAAAAGCCATTGATCAGGAACTGGTCAACCAAGCCCAGGCCGGGGACACCCGAGCGTTTGAAATGTTGGTGACTCGTTATCAGCAGAAAATCGCCAATATTATCTCTCGCTATGTGCGTGACCGCGATGAAGTGTTGGATGTGACCCAGGAGGTTTTTATCAAGGTGTACAAGGCGTTACCCCGTTTTCGGGGGGACAGTGCGTTTTATACCTGGATTTACCGGATAGCCATTAATACGGCAAAAAACCATCTTGTGGCCCGGTCCCGGCGGATTCAAAACTCCGAGGTTGAGCCAGAAGAGGCCGAGCGTTACGCCAGCGCATTGGAAATGCAGAATTTTGACACGCCGGAAGCAGAATATGCGCGCCAGGAAATTGAAACAGCGGTGACCCGGGCTGTGGATGACTTGCCGGATGATTTGCGTTCGGCCATTGTTATGCGAGAAGTCGATGGCATGAGTTATGAAGAAATCGCCAATGCCATGGCCTGTCCCATCGGGACGGTACGCTCACGCATTTTCCGTGCGCGCGATGCCATTGACAAGGCTCTGAAACCCTTACTAGCAGACAAACCATCACGAGTGACTTATGTCGGATAGATCCCATGAAAAAATATCAGTACTTATGGATGGCGAATTGGAGTCCAATGCCATCCGCTTTCTTGTCAAGCGCATGGTTTCAGACCCTGCGTTGGGGCAGACCTGGAACCGCTATCACCTGATTCGCGCTTGCTTGCAAAAAAGTTTAGACGAACCTTTGGTGGTCAATGTAGCCGACCAGGTGTTGTCACGCTTGGGCGTTAGAGACTATCACCAATCGGAAAAGCCCACCCGGCTATACCGGTGGTTGAAGCCGGTGGCAGGCATGGGAATCGCCGCATCTGTGGCGGTCACAGCGGTTTTCCTGCTCCAGCAATCACCGGCCAAGCGAACCACAGGCGGGCAGCCTGAAACTTTCCTGGTTCAACAGAAAATACCTTCACAGTCCGTGCCGGTGCAAACGCCGCCAGTTCAGTTTGTGGACCTGCCGCGGGCGCAGCCGGCCACTTCGGTTTCTGAGTGGCGAACAAGTGGCTACCCGTCCATGAAACCACCTCGGCACCGTGGTTTCCTGTTCCAGGAAACTGGTCAAAAGGCTCCAACCGGTTTGGTTCAGCATGCCCCTTATGTATATTTGGTAACGCCTGAATCCCAGGAAAGCCGAGCCCGATCGCATTGAGTGCCCCAGGTGGCAGGCAGGTGCTGTAGGCTCCGTCTTGACGCAGCGGCTTGACTGGTCAATCCGTTGTCAGAGAACGTGCTTTGCGTTATGATTTTGTTTAAGATATCACTGTAAATCGTTGATACTTATATGGACTTATGAAACGACATGCCCGTGTGACAGGTGTTTCTCCAGAGACTATTGAAGCCATTATCGAACGGCCTGCAGCGTGCGTTGGCTGTACTGGGGGATGCCACAAAAATGCACTGGACTGGTTTTCTGGGGCGCAGGGGAATCGTGTCATTATCCATAGAAAGCACTCGCAGCCTCAGCATACGCGTTCACTGTTTGACCATGATGGTTTTTTTTCCGAAAACCCTCAGGTGGGCGACCGTTTTGTCATTGAGTTGGATGACAATGTTATGTTACGTTCGGCCGGATGGCTCTATGGACTGCCCCTGTTGTTTATTGTGTTAGGCATGGGTGTTTTTTATCTGGCTTTCAGCGTGTGGACGTGGCCTGCCGACTTAGGGGGCGTGGTCGGAGCCTTGATGGGCTTACTCACCGCTCGTCAAGTGGTTGCGCGTTATAAGCCGGCCAACATGGTTCGATTTTCCTGAAAACCGCGTTGTGACTACCGCTCATTCTGGCGGCGAAACTTTTTTCTTTTCTCAATTGTCTTTACTGCACATCGGTTGTGTGCATAGCTGCAATCATTGTCAGCAGCCATTCGCCAGCCAAACCTTATCCATGAGCAGATCCTCGATTTTAGGAGAATAAAACATGAAATTCGCTTTCAGATTCTGGCAAGGGATATCCATTGCCACAGTGTTTTTTCTGAGTTTGCCGGCGTATGCTGGTCGTTTGCCTGATTTTACCGAGCTGGTGCAAAAAACCGGCGATGCCGTTGTCAACATCGAAGCCCACACGGAAACCCAAACCCCGCCTCAAATGGTGCCGGTTGATCCCTTTCATCGCAAGGTTATCCCTCCCATGCCTCAGGACAGGGTTTCTATTGGCAGCGGCTTTATTATTTCTCCGGACGGATATGTGCTCACCAATCGCCATGTGGTTAATGGCGCCACCAAAATTATTGTTCGCCTGCCGGATCACCGGGAAATGGAAGCCAGGCTGGTGGGGGCTGATGAACCCAGCGATATTGCCTTGTTGAAACTGGACGCCACAGGCTTGCCCAGCCTCAAAATGGGTGATAGCAACAAGCTCCAAATTGGCGAATGGGTCATGGCTATTGGCTCGCCACTGAGTTTTGAACATTCCGTTACCAAAGGCATTGTCAGTGCCAAGGGGCGCAGCATGCGAGGTCAGCAGTACGTGCCCTATATCCAGACCGACGTACCCATCAACCGGGGTAATTCTGGTGGGCCGCTTATCAATATGGATGGAGAAGTGGTGGGTATTAACACCCTGATTTTGTCCAATACCGGTGGTTACATGGGCTTGTCTTTTTCCATTCCCATTGAAGTCGCCGCTTCGGTGGCCGAACAACTCAAGACCAACGGCAAGGTGAAGCGCGGTTTGTTGGGAGTTGGCATTGAACCTGTCACCCAGAAAATGGCGGATTACTTACAGATGAAAACCCCGCAGGGGGCCTTGGTGAATCATGTTTCCAAGGGCTCTGCCGCTGAAAAAGCGGGCATCAAGGTACAAGATGTTATTCTGAGTGTCGATGGTGAGCCGGTGGGCTCAGCCAATGATTTGCCGCCACTGGTGGGTTCAAAGCCACCGGGGAGCAAGGTGGCTTTGGTGGTTTATCGGGACGGTAGGGAAACAACACTCACAGCCACCTTGGATGCGCTGGATGGCACCGTCGCTGCTAATGGCAAAAGTGTCAGCCCGGAAAACCTGGGCTTCAGCGTGGCCAATGTGGATGAGGCCATCCGCTCTCAGGCTGGTATTTCCGGCGGTGTGGTGGTGACTCGCGTTACCGATCCCCAGATCCAGCGCAGCGGGTTACGGCAAGGTGATATTATTCTTAAAGTGGGTAAGCAACCGGTCAAGAACACCCGCCAGTTTGGCCGCGAGATTCGTCGCCTGGCCGCAAAAGAGCCGCTGGTGCTGCTGATACAGCGCCAAGGCGCCAACCGTTTTATTGTGATTGAACGTTAACACCGATATCATTACAATAGGCACCAGCCAAATCCCGTGGTTTCCACGGGATTTTTGTTTACCTTGGCGCGATATCCATCATTAACCTGCCACAGATATCCGGCAATACTTGTGACCCTTCATGAAAAACATTCGCAACTTTTCCATTATTGCCCATATTGACCATGGCAAGTCCACCCTGGCAGACCGATTTATCCAGAAATGCGGCGGCTTGTCCGAGCGCGAAATGGAAACCCAGGTGCTGGATAGCATGGACATTGAAAAAGAACGGGGAATTACGATCAAGGCGCAAGCCGTGAGCCTGGACTATCAGGCTGTGGATGGACACACCTATCAACTGAACTTTATTGATACCCCAGGCCATGTGGATTTCAGTTACGAAGTATCCCGCTCCCTGGCCGCCTGCGAAGGCGCTCTGCTGGTGGTGGATGCGGCCCAGGGTGTGGAAGCGCAGTCAGTGGCCAATTGTTACACAGCCATTGAAATGGGGCTGGAAGTGATTCCAGTGATTAACAAGATTGACTTGCCGTCAGCTGACGTTGAAAAGGTTAAACGGGAAATTGAGGAAATCATTGGTATTGATGCCTCTGACGCCATTCTGGTCAGCGCCAAAACAGGGCAGGGTATTGATGAGGCGCTGGAAGCCATTGTCGAGCGTATTCCAGCGCCTTCAGGCGATCCAGAAGGTCCACTGCAAGCATCAATTATTGATTCGTGGTTCGATAATTATCTGGGCGTGGTTTCTCTTGTGCGTGTATTTAATGGCATTGTACACAAGAAAGAAAAAATCCGCATTATGTCCCTGGGAAATGAGCACCTGGCCGAGAATCTGGGCGTTTTTACGCCAAAGCGTGTGGAAAAAGAATCCCTGGCCTGTGGTGAGGTGGGTTGGTTAACCGCCTCTATCAAGGACATTCACGGCGCGCCGGTGGGGGACACCATCACATCGGCGGATAACCCGGCCCCTGAGCCCTTGCCGGGATTCGAAGAGTCGCAACCCCGAGTGTTCGCCGGCTTGTTTCCCACCTCGTCAGACGATTATCAGGACTTGCGTGAGGCCTTGGAAAAGCTGCGCTTGAATGACGCATCCTTTACCTTTGAACCGGAAACATCAGGTGCGCTGGGCTTTGGTTTCCGCTGTGGCTTTCTTGGTCTGTTACACATGGAAGTCATCCAGGAAAGGCTGGAGCGGGAGTTTGACCTGGATCTGATTACCACCGCCCCGACGGTGGTGTATGAACTGGTGACCCAAAAAGGAGAGGTCATCAAACTGGATAATCCGGCTGATTTGCCTGACAATTTTCAGGAAATACGGGAGCCCATCATCAATGCCAATATCCTGGTTCCTCAGGATTATGTGGGCTCAGTCATGGGGCTGTGCATGGAAAAGCGCGGGGTGCAAAAAAACATGCACTATCTGGGCTCGCAGGTGCAGTTGAGCTTCCAGTTGCCTTTGAGCGAAGTGGTTCTGGATTTTTTTGATCGCCTCAAATCGGTTAGCCGGGGGTTTGCTTCCTTTGACTATGAATTCAGTCACTTTGAACCCGGACCGTTTGTGCGGGTAGATATCCTGATTAACGGTGAACGGGTGGATGCCTTGTCTATTCTAACCCACCGCGATCAGGCCCAGCGCCGTGGGCGCGAACTGGCGGAAAAACTCAAGGAACTGATTCCTAGGCAAATGTTTGATGTGGCCATTCAGGCAGCCATTGGCTCGCACATTATTGCCCGGACAACCGTTAAAGCCTTGCGAAAAAATGTCACCGCCAAGTGTTATGGTGGTGATGCCAGCCGGAAACGCAAACTCCTGGAAAAACAAAAACGCGGTAAAAAACGGATGAAACAAATTGGCTCTGTGGAAGTCCCACAAGCCGCCTTTTTAGCGATATTGAAGGTTGATAACTGATTACTTGATACGGGTTCCCCATATGAACGAAATTCACTTTGATTTTGAGGCTTTTCTGGCATTGGCTACAGTGACCAGCGGTTTGATTGTTCTGGCTTATCATGTTTTTTTGAAAAAGCGCATGAAGCCAGATGGCGTGGTGGCGCATGTCGTCGACTTTGCACGCTCGGTATTTCCATTGGTTCTGGTCGTGCTGTTGGTACGAAGTTTTGTTTTTGAGCCTTTCCGGATTCCGTCCTCATCCATGATGCCAACGCTGTTAACCGGTGATTTTATTTACGTCAACAAGTCGGCTTACGGCCTGAAAATGCCGGTTTTTCACGGCACCTTGATTGAAACCGGCCACCCCCAACGGGGTGATGTGGCGGTTTTTCGTTACCCCAAGGATCAAAGCCAGGACTATATTAAACGCATTATCGGTCTGCCTGGAGATAGAATTCATTACGACCCCATACGCAAACAGCTCACCATCAATGGCACGGTGATACCACAAAGCGTGGTAGGCCCTTATACCGGTTTTCATGACGACATTGACCCTCGTGGGTTGATTTTGAAGAAAGAAAACTTGCTGGGCGTGGAGCATGATATTCTGACTCACAACAACCACTACTACCCTTACAACTATCTGGATCTCACCGTCCCCGAGGGCTACTATTTCGCCATGGGCGATAATCGTGATCATAGCGCCGACAGCCGCGTTTGGGGTTTGGTGCCTGAGCGCAATCTGGTGGGTAAGGCAAAATATATCTGGATGCATTGGCGCTTGTCTGATTTTTGGGAAGGACTCAAAAGAATCGGCACAAAAATCAGCTGATGTTGCTTCGTTTTTGTCACTGGAGTTGATTGTTTGCTGTGCTCAGACGAGTTGGTTTCTTTTCTCTTAAACGCTTGTGATAGACTTGGCTTGTATGACTTTAGCAAAAAGAGGTGTGCCAGTGAATGCCATTAAAAAATCATCGGGAATGACACTGATTGGCTTTATTTTTGTGCTGATGATCGTTGGGCTTTTTGCCTATGCCGGCTTCAAGTTAGTTCCTCATTATGTTGAGTTTGAAGGCGTCAAGGACTCCATGAAGACCTTGCAAAAACAGTGGGGTGGCGGAAGCCCGGCGCAAATCAGGAAAGATTTGGACCGCATTTTCTACACAAGCTACGTCGATTCTGTCAAGCCGCAACATGTCAAGGTTGTCCGAGGCAATGGTGGCTATGTTGTGACAGTCAAGTATGATGTCCGTGAACCTTTTATTGGCAATCTGGATTTCCTGATGCATTTTCAGAATCAGGTGACCTTGCGATAGGTTCTTTGCTCGTGAAAACCATTCTGGGCCAGAGTGTTGCGCTACAACCGGCGTTACTTAAACAGGCTCTGACACACCGCAGCGCCGGCAAAAAAAACAACGAGCGCCTGGAGTTTTTGGGCGACAGTATTCTGTCTTTGGTGGTTTCCGAGTGGCTGTATCGGAATTTCCCCACCTTGAGTGAAGGCCAGCTCTCCCGGTTGCGCGCCAGCCTGGTCAAAGGCGAAACCCTGGCAGAAGTGGCACGCCGCTATCAGTTGGGTGATTCCCTGGTGCTGGGCAGTGGCGAGTTGAAGTCCGGGGGATTCGATCGCTCGTCAGTGCTGGCGGACGCCGTAGAGGCCTTGTTTGGCGCGGTGCTGATCGAGCAGGGCCATGAGGCGGCGCGGCAATTTATTCTTGCCGTTCTCAAGCCCTGGCTGGATAAAATTGACCCGGAAACCAACCTCAAGGATCCCAAAAGCCGTTTGCAGGAAATGCTGCAAAAGCGGGCCTTGCCGTTGCCCGAATACCGGACTTTATCGGAAAGTGGTCAGGATCATAATAAACACTTTGTGGTGGAGTGCGCCGTACCGCCGCTTGGTTTGAAAGTCATAAGTGAAGGCGCCAGCCGAAAGCGGGCCGAACAGGACGCCGCTGGAAAAATGTTGCAACGCCTGCCATCGGTCTTGTCGTCCTGATGGGATCATTACTGGCCAATCATTTCTTGAGTGTTTATGTCTGACAAAAAAAAATCACCCGATTCCCCAGATTTTTCCATATCACCGGACACGCTCCAGCGTGCTGATGCGATTTCAAGAGAAGAAGCTCAGCCGGAGAAAAAAAGTGGTTATGTGGCTGTTATTGGGCGGCCAAATGTGGGTAAATCCACGCTTATGAACCAGATTTTGGGGCAAAAAGTCAGTATTGTCACAGCCAAGCCACAAACCACCCGGCATCAAATTTATGGCATTTATACCGAAGCGCCCGGTCAAATCGTTTTTGTGGATACCCCGGGGCTGCATCAAGGGCAAGGAAAAGCCCTGAATCGGTACATGAACCGGGCGGCGCAAGCCGCTGTTACCGATGTCGATATGGTTTTGTTGGTCACCGAGGCGTTACGTTGGACAGATGATGATGAACAGGCATTGGCCGCACTGAAGGGGGCTAAGTCTCCGGTTTTTCTGGTGGTGAATAAAATTGACAAAGTGCCTCAAAAAGAGAAATTACTGCCCTTTGTGCAGGAAATGAGCGAGAAATATCCCTTTGATCGCGTTTTTCTGATTTCCGCCAACAAAGGCAAGGGCACAGAAGAACTGGTCTCTGGCATTTATGAGCGCTTGCCTGAAGGGCCGCCGATATTCCCCGAAGATGAAGTCACCAATAAATCGGTTCGTTACCTGGTGACGGAATTGATTCGCGAAAAGCTCATGCAGCGTTTTCATCAGGAAGTGCCTTACAGCGTGGCTGTCGAAATCGAATTATGGCGGGAAGAAGCGAAAATCACGCATATTCACGCCATTATCTGGGTAGAACGGGAAAGCCAGAAAGCCATGCTGGTGGGCGCCGGTGGTCAGGCCCTGAAACAAATCGGCATTCAGGCCCGCCGGGATATTGAAAAACTGCTCGGAAAAAAGGTCAACCTGAAATTATGGGTCAAGGTGAAAAAAGCCTGGGCTGATAATGATGGGCTGATTCAGAAAATGGGTTATAAAGACGAGTTTTAGCCACGGCGCCATGACCACTGTGCGCGCATATCTCATACACCGCTTTAATTGGCGCGATAGTAGCGTTATTGGGCATTTTCTGACCCCTGGCGGTATGGTATCAGCGATTCTCAAGGGCGCTCGCCGTCCCAAATCCCCATTGTCTCCTGGCTTGCGACCTTTCGTCTGTCTGCATTTGGACTGCTATGGCCGCTCTGACCTGAAAACAGCCCGGGCACTGGAGTGCGGGCAGAGCCCACCTGTTTTGAGCTATGTCCAGCAGGCCTGTGGTTTATACGCCAACGAGCTTATCCACGCTCTGGCGAATGATGACAGTGACAGCGGCGTATTTGACGCCTACTCAACCTTGATGGCGGCATTGCCGGTATCGTCGGGAAAACGGTTGGAGTGGGCGCTGCGTCATTTCGAGCGCCAGGTTCTTGCCAGTTGCGGCTATGGCTTGAGCCTGCCAAACTCCCACCAGGCCACGAATTGCCTGTGCCATTACCAGCCTGGAAAGGGATTGCAACTATATCATGCCTCGAAACCGCGGCCAGATGCCATTGCCTATGAAGCCATGGCTCGGTTTTTACAAGGCGGCAGTCCGGAATCCTCTAACCTGAATGCGTTAAAACGGCTCATGCGCCAGTGTATTGATGATGCTGTGGATGGAAAAAAGCTGCGGGCCCGGGAGTTGCTTCGCCCCATTGTGGCAAGGGATAAGAAAAACTCCTGAACTCGGGGAGCGGAATCGTCCCTGAATCTGCAAAAACCAGCGATAAGTCCATCGTTTTCTTGAAAAAACGTGCTGTCTTGTTAAGATATTTTGCATTCTCCCCGAAGCCGTCTAACATGAAAAGAGACTTACTGATATTAGCCCTGCTTTTGCTGCCGCTGTTGCTGCAAGCGCAAACGGCAGACAAACCGAGCTGGTCTGAAGATTTGCCGGAAAAAACTGAAGCGCCGGATATGGAAGTGCTGAAGGAAACCCGGAAAAAAATCGAGCTGGATCTCGATATGAGCGACTTTGGCGACCGCGAACAGCGTGGCGATATTTTTGCCGAAGAAGACTCTCAAAACCAGCCTGCGGAAGAAACCCAGCAGTCAGAAACAGCCAAGCAGAGTGCTGCGCTGGCGGCGCAAAAAAAACAGGCTGAAGAAAAGGCACGCCAACAGCAACTGGAAGCCCAGCGCCGGGAGCAGGAGCGCCTGGCGGCGGAAGCAGAAGCCCGCCGGCAAGAGCAGCTTCGGCAAGAGGCAGAACGCCGGGAGAAGGAGCGCCTGGCAGCGGAAGCAGAAGCCCGACGGCAGGAACAACTTCGCCAGGAAGCCCAGCGCCGGGAACAGGAACGACTGGCAGCAGAAGCGGAAAAGCAACGTCAGCAACAGGCCGAACAGGCCGCGCTTGAAGCCCGTCGTCGGGAACTGCAAGCCGCTGAAGAGGTTGAACGTCAGCGGTTGTTGCCGCAACAACCTGCCACGCCAGCAGAGGCATCCGGCAATACCCAATCAGCCTCGTCAACTCCCAAAGCCTACCAGTGGACATTTGTCCATAAAGTGGCTCCGGACTATCCGGTCAAGGCCTATCGGGAACGCAAGGAAGGCTGGGTGGATGTGGATGTGACTATCAATCCTGATGGCACTGTTCAGCAGGCAGATGTGGTGAAGATATACCGCAATCAGCGTATTTTCGCCAAACCCGCTTTGAAGGCCGTTCAGCAATGGCGCTTTGAGCCTCCACAAAACTACGGTATTAGTGAACCCTTAACGCGCCGTTACCGGGTGGAGTTCAAACTTCAGGACGAAGCCGCTGTGCGCTCGGGTGGAAAGCCGGCTGTTATCTCCGGTGTTTAAGCGCTATTACGCGGCCGCCATTCAGACTGATTTGCCGGCGCTGGACAAGCTGAGGGAGCTACCGGCTCGCTGTCGGCGGTTGGCGGAGCTGGCGCGCCAGACTGTGGAGGCATATGCGCCGGTTTTCGATATTCGCTTGCTGGTTTTTCCTGAGTTTGCGCATCAGGCGCCGGTGTATCCCGACGCCAAAAGCCTGTATGACAAACTGGCCGTCGAGCTGTCTGGTGATTTTCTCAATCCGTATCTGGAAGTGGCCCGGGATCTGAATGTCTATTTGCAGACAGGCACCTTTCTGGAGAAGGATCCCCGTTATCCGGGGCATGTGTTTAACAGCACTTTGCTCATTGGGCCTGAAGGCGTCCTGAGCCGCTATCGCAAGGTGAATCCGTGGCAGCCCTGGGAAGTCCACAGCTCACCGGCGGACATTGCCGGTTACGAGGAACCTCTGTTTCCGGTGGCCGATACAGCCATTGGCCGCCTGGGGGTGGCCATTTGCTATGACTGGCTGTTCCCTCAGTGCATTCAGGCGATTGCTTATCAACAGGCCGATGTTATCTGCCGTGTTTCGGCTTATATGGACCCCTGGGGCAGTGCCGAACCCATGAATTGGTGGCCGCTGGTTAACCGTACCCGGGCGCTGGAAAACACGGTGTATGTGGTGGCCAGTAACCAAGGCGCCACGCGTGAGCGATTTCCTCCCTTTAGTTGGCCAGGGGGCTCCATGGTGGTTGACTTTGATGGGCGCATAATGGCTCAGGCCGAACCGGGGCCGGGCGAGCGCATCGTGGTGGCGCCCATTGATCTTGCGGCTCTACATTATGAGAGACAGCGGCGGAAAGGGCATTGTATGGCTCAGCATAATCGTCCGAACTGTTACAATAACTCGGTTTAATCTAATGACTTGTTCATGTAGGCCAGAGCTATGAAGCTGACTTTTCGCCACGTGGGTGTTCGTTTTTCTTGCCTGGTGCGATGCGTTTTTTTTGGACTGGCGCTTGGTGCGCTGAGCGCGTGTCAAAATACAAATAATGAGCCAGAAACCGACCGTTCTGGAGACCGAGCCGGGCACAATAATGCGCCGGTCATTCCACCCGCCTTGGTGACCCTGAATAACCGCGGAGTGGCGGAAATGGGGCGTTTTGAATATGCCAAGGCGGAAAAAACCTTTGCGGAGTTATTGCAGCAGCGCCCTGATAACCGGCTGTTCCAGCTCAATCACTTGATTGCCTTGCTAAACCGCCAGCACGAGGGCGATGAAGAAAAAGCCCTGCAACTGGCTGAAGGACTGGCCAAAAGGGATTCTGATGAAATCCAGGCCCGCTATATCGCAGGCTTGCTGCACTTGAATGCCGGTCGTTGTGATGCGGCATTGCCTCATTTTGAACAGGTGGTACAGGCTGACCCGAATGATGCCTACGCCTTGTACTTTTCCGGGCAATGTTTGTTGCAGCAAGGACAACCGGATGCCGCCTTGGCCCGGTTTCAACAGGCTGTGCGCGCGGATGGCTATTTACGCAGCGCCTATTACAGCGCTTTTATGACTGCCCAGCAACTGGGGCAGTTGCCACTGGCTGAAAAAATGCTGGCGGATTATCAGAAATTGCAGGCCAATCCACAAAGCCGTTTGGCGGAAATCAAATATACCCGCATGGGCCCAAAGGCGGAAGTAAAAACCATCATTCACGGGGCACCTTCTGGGGCACAGCCCAATAAACAGCCATTGAAAGCGCCGTTTTTTACTGAGCCGGCAACACTGTTTGCGAAGTCTGTTCAGCCAGCAATTACCGCCAATTTGGTGGATTTGCAGCACAATGGGCAGACAGGGTTGGCCACGTTGCGGCCTAACGGGGTTTACTTGCGGCCCTTGCCAGCAGCAAATGTTTCCCGGCCCACCTCGCATTCCGGCTCGTCCAGAGCCGAACGGTTGATTCAGTTGCCAGATACATCCGGTTTTCGCGCCATGGCCTGGGGGGATGTAGACAATGATGGCCAGCTGGATGTGGTTCTGGCTGGCGCATCCAGTCAGTTATGGCGGAATCAACAAGGTCAATTTACACTGGCTGGCGATGACAAGTTTGGTCTGGGTGGTCCGGCCTGGCGCAATGTTCGCCTCGCGGATGCTGACCATGATGGCGATCTGGACATTCTGGCGGTAACCATGGCCGGTGGCTTTGAGCTCTGGAACAATAACCTGGATGGCAGTTGGCGTGTGTTGAATGCCGAAAAAGCCATCCCTGAACTTTCCCAGGTAGAGCAAATATTGCTGGCGGACGTGGATGCCGACCGGGATGTGGATATTATCTTGCGCCAGCGCGACGGTATCAGCTGGCTTCGTAATGATCGTATGTGGCATTATCGATTGCATACACTCAAGCTGGACAAGCCGCCTGTATCACTGGCGGTGGCGGATCTGGATAATGATGGCATCCCCGACTGGTTGATAAGCCATGACAAGGGTATGAGTCACTGGGCCTGGAACCCTGCTGAAAAACGCCTCCAGCCTATTGAAAGGTTTCGCCGGCTGAATGCGACCCCCCGAATGCTGGCCGCAGTGGATATCAGTGGCGACGGGAGCAAGGATGTATTGCTGTTTTTTTCTGATGAAATACGGGTTCTGGCATCGCCAACAGGCGAGCCATTAGAAAAACATACCCTTGACGGGTTCTCTGCAACATTTCCGCCCTTGATATGGCGTACCCAGCAAGGGCCGGAACTGTTATTTTACACCGGCTCCCACTGGATGCGCCTGGGAGCCACGGCCAATCGGGCACCCTTTGCGCTGCTGGCGTTTACTGGTGCCGAAGACAAGGCCAATTCGGTGCGCTCCAACAAATCCGGTATTGGTGTCAAATACACGGTTTTTGCTGGCGATTGCGCCAGTACCGGCACCACCTGGTTCAATGGCTTGGGAACGGGGCAGAACTATCAAGCGGTTTCCGCCGCTTGTGGTGCCAAACAACTGGACTTTATCGCTATCGAATGGCCCGATGGCGTCTATCAAACAGAGCAAAATCTGCCCACGGGCCGGTATGTGCGGATTGCCGAAACCCAGCGGCAACTCTCATCCTGTCCGGTGATTTTTCTCAAGCGGGATGGAGAATACCAGTTTGAAAGCGACGTTCTGGGTGTGGGCGGCATGGGTTTTGCCATCGGCAAAGACCTTTATGCAGAGCCGCGGCCATGGGAAAACTATCTGGTCCCAGGTCACCGCTGGACGGCTGATGAGAGCGGGTATTCCCTTTTGTTTACCGAGCCCATGGAAGAAGCCGCTTATCTGGACTCTGTGCAGGTGGAAGTGCTCGATGTGCCGCCTGGTTGGCAGGTGCTTTTGGATGAACGCATGCAAACAGGGTTGCCAGAGGTCACTGGCGAACCGGTTTTCTATCGTCAACGGATCAATCCGTCGACCATAACCAGGCAAGATGGCGCAGATGTGACCGCTGCGGGGCTGTATGCGGACAATCATGCGATTGAACCGGCGGCACTGGATAAGCGCTTTATGGGCTTTGCCGATGGCGAGCAGACGCTTACCCTGCGGTTTGACCATATCCCTGACGGCGACTGGGTGTTGCTCATGCGCGGCTGGGTGGAATATGGTTATTCCCAAACCGGCTTTGCCGCCTGGCAGGCGGGTTTGCGCTGGCAACCACCCAGTGTG
Source organism: Lysobacterales bacterium (assembly GCA_026982315.1). Classification (GTDB taxonomy): domain Bacteria; phylum Pseudomonadota; class Gammaproteobacteria; order Xanthomonadales; family Marinicellaceae; genus S144-45. The sequence goes on along the minus strand of JALSHI010000061.1, from coordinate 35,575 downwards.
GATGTGTGGCGCAATGGCCGCTGGCAGCCTGTGGTGGCAGAGGCCGGCTACCCGGCCGGTATGCCGCGGCTGGCCAGCATCCCTTTGGGGCAGGCGGTGAGCGGCGCGAAAAAAATCCGCATCCGCAGCAATCAGGAGTTGTATCTGGATGAGCTGGCTCTGGTTAAACGGGAAACGCCGCCTGCCGTTGACATGCACGCCTTGCCGCTGGTTTCAGCCCGGTTATTCAAGCCGGGTTTCCCCCAGCGCACAGATGGCCCCCAACGCCGCCCGGATTATGATTATTCCCGGCGCCAGCCGTTTTGGGACACGCGCTATATGCAAGGCAACTATTCGGTACTGGGTAATGTCAAGCCTTTGGTAGAAAAAACCGATAATGCGCTGGCCATTATTGGCCCGGGTGAGGCCATTGAAATGACATTTGATAACAACTTGCCTGAATTGATGCCCGGCTGGAATCGCTATTTTGTCATGAAATTTACAGGCTGGGCCAAGGACATGGATTTAATGACCAAAGACGGGGAAACCCTGGCGCCGATTCCCCAACAAGGCCCCGTTGATGAGACCGCGAAGGCACTCAATCAGAAATATAACGTGAGGTATCGGCATGGTCGGTAAGCCAGCAGAAAACAAATCGGCAACCACTCGCGCCCGGGCCGTGGTGGGTCCCCGCCTGAAGCAGTTACTATGGGTGGTTTTTGCCCTGTTTGCCCTGATTTCGATCAACTCCATTTATTTGCTGGCGGTGCGAGTGCTGGAGCGCCTGACCGGTGAATCCTGGCAAAACACGGTCTATTTGAGCATGTTTTTGTTCCACTTGCTCATTGGCCTTTTACTCGTGGTGCCCGTTATTGTTTATGGAGTCATCCACTACCGGAATGCCCGTCATCGCCCCAACCGGCGGGCAATTCAAGCCGGGTTGGCGCTGTTTTTTTCCGCCATTGTGGTGTTGTTGACCGGATTGTTGTTAACCCGTGGTGTGCCTTATCTGGAGCTCAAGCACCCACAAATGAGAAGCCTGGCTTATTGGCTTCATGTGATTCTGACCCTGGCGGTCATCTGGCTTTTTATCATGCACCGTCTGGCGGGCCGCCGCATTAACTGGAAGCCGGGGCAGTGGAGTATCTTGGCCGCTGTGGTGTTGACGGCCTTGTTTTTGTGGTTATCCAAGCCGCTGCCTGCATTGACTGATGATGGTGTTGAGTTTTCTGATAAGTTTTATCCGGCGCTTAGCAAAACGGCCAATGATGCGTACATTCCTGCCTCGGTTCTGAATGACTCGGACTTTTGCCAGGAATGCCACCAGGATGCGCATGCCGGCTGGGAAAATAGTGTCCATCACCTGTCCAGTTTTAACAACCCGGCCTATACCTTTGCAGTCAATAACACCCGGGAGTTTTTATTAAAGCGGGATGGCAATGTCAAAGCCGCACGCTTTTGCGCTGCCTGTCATGATCCGGTGATTCTTTTCAGCGGTCAGTTTGATGATCCTCAGGCGCGTTTTGAAACCACGCAAATCGGCCAGGCCGGTGTGACTTGTACCACCTGCCATGCCATTGCTGCAGTGCATACCATCAAGGGCAATGGCGGATTCACACTGGTGCCGCCAGCCGTTTATCCGTTCAGTAAAAGCGAATCACCGGCTTTGGCCTGGGTGGGAAAAACCCTGATTAAAGCCAAGCCGCAGTTACATAAGGAAACCTATTTGAAGCCTGTGCATAAAACGGCCGAATTTTGCAGTGGATGCCACAAGGTGGGTTTGCCGGTTGAGTTGAATGGTTACCACTGGATGCGGGGGCAAGATCACTATGACAGCTTCTTTCTCAGTGGTGTATCCGGGCATGCAGTGAACAGTTTTTATTATCCCAAGATGGCCAAGCAGAATTGTGCCCAGTGCCATATGCCCGAGCAGCCCTCAGCCGATTTCGGCGCTTTTAGTGATGCGTTGGATGAAACGCCGAGAATACACAGCCACTGGTTTACGGCCGCCAATGATGCCGTGCGTCACATCGCCGGGCTGGAGAAGGAACCCGGCAGGGATATGTTGACGCATGCGGTGACCGTGGATTTATTCGCATTGCGCGCAGGTGGCAAATTAACCGATCCGCTTGTGGTGACTGAAGAAAAAGACGAGCAGCGTAAACAATTGACGGTGCAGCCAGGTAAAAAATACCTGCTGGAAACAGTCTTACGCACCCGGACACCGGGACACTGGTTCACCGAGGGAACAGCCGACTCCAACCAGATCTGGCTGGAAGTCCGCTTGTATCACAACGACAAACTGGTGGCGATTAATGGTGGTGTGGATGAAAATGGCGTTCTGGATGATTGGGCTTACAAGGTCAATGCCTATGTGATTGATCGCGACGGCAACCGCATCGATCGGCGCAATGTCGAAGACATATTCACCGTGCTTTATAACCATCAGATACCGCCAGGGGCCGCGGCATTGGTGCATTACGCCATTGAAGTGCCTGAGGATGCCCGCGGCCAATTCAGGATTGAAGCCGCTTTGCATTACCGCAAATTCGACACCAACTACTATCGGCTGTTCATGAATGAGCCAGACAAAATTAATGATTTGCCCATTGTCACGCTGGACCGGGACAGCCTGCTTTTGCGCATTGATGAAAATGGTGCCAGTCAGGAACATGTCAACCCAGCCTCGGTCGTTGACTCACAACAATGGACTCGCTGGAATGATTATGCCATTGGCGCCATGCGCAGCGGTGCTTACCGGCAGGCCGAGGAAGTATTGCAACCACTGGCTGCAAGCGGATATCCTTTGGCCTGGGTGAATTTGGTGCGCAGCTATTTTCAGCAGGGCCGCTTGCAGGAGACCGCCGCAGCGCTGGTTTCTGCCGCCAAAGCGGATCATCCCTGGCCATGGCAGTTGGACTTTTTCTCCGGATTGATTGACTGGCAGAGTGGTTTTCTGGAAAAAACGGTGGCAGATTTCAACCGCATTTATCAGAGCAATTATGCAGCGGCACAAACCGCGGACTTTGACTTCTCAAAAGACTATGCATTCGTGACACGCTTTGCAGAAGCGGTATTTCAGCACAGCAAAACACTCCACGGAGAATCCCGACAACAGGCCCTGGAAAAATCACGGCAGCTGTATCAGCAAGTGTTAAGCATGAACCTGGAATGGCCGGACGCCCATTACGGGCTGGCCCAGGTTTACGCGGCAATGGGCGATATGAACAAGGCGGACAAACACCGGGCCTTGCACCAAAAGTACAAGCTGGATGATAATGCCCGCGATCGCGCCATTGCTTTGGCCCGCAGCAAGGATCCAGCCGCTGACCATGCCGCCAATCCCATTGCCATTTACACATTATCGAGCGCGGGTCGGTGGCAACCTGTGGATACTTTTAAAGAATACCTGGGGCAACAGGCTAGTGGGCTTGCTTCCACTGATTCGCCTTTATCTGTAAAGCAGGTTGAAAAACCATGAATACATCTTCACCGGACAAGAACAAGCCACAAACCGCCATTCCAGAAGGAGAGGCGGTGATAGAAATCTTTTTCAAGCGGTCATTGCTGGTTATAGTGGTCGTCATGGCCATAGCCGCCTTGTTATGGTGGGGAATGCAGCGCAACTCTAAGGCGCATGCAGTTCATGAAAAGAGTCAGTTTCAAGCGCCTGCAGCCTTGCAGGCCAGCAACCTGTCCAAGACGCCGCCGGCCACGCAGTTTAGTGAACAATCGGTTTCACGGGGGCTCCACATGCACCAATATAACGGCGCGCGCGGTGAGCGCATGCTGCCGGAAACCATGGGCAGTGGCGTGGCCTTTGTTGATGTGGACAATGACGGTGATGATGATCTGTTTTTAACCAATGGCATGGCCTGGCCGTGGGATCCGCAGCCCAGCTCCCCGCCAACGCAAAAGTTGTTTCTGAATGACGGCAGTGGCCACTTCAGTGACGCCACCGGGCGTTTTGGGCTGGACAAGTCCTTTTATGGCACCGGCGTGGCTGTGGGTGATGTGAATGGCGACGGCTGGCGCGACCTGTTTGTGTCCGCGGTGGGGAAAAACCGGTTATTTATTAACCGCAATGGCACCCACTTTGAACAGTCAAAACAGTCGCTGGATTGCATGCAGGATGCCTGGAGCACCTCGGCGGGCTTTTTTGACTATGACCGGGACGGGGATCTGGACTTGTTCGTGGTGAACTATGTGCAATGGAACAAGGACTTGGACTATATGGCTGACTATCGCCTGGACGGCATTGGCCGCGCTTATGGGCCGCCCAGCAATTTCCCCGGCAGCTGGAATTGTCTGTTTGAAAATCGCGATGGCCAGTTTGTTGACGTGACGGAAAAAACCGGCTTGAAAGTGCTGAATCCAGCCACGGGCCAGCCTGCAGGCAAGGGCCTGGCACTGGTGTTTCTGGATGTGAACGAGGATGGCTGGCTGGATGTGGCAGTGGCCAATGATACCAGCGGTAACTTTTTGTTTGTCAATGATGGCCATGGCCACTTTACCGAAGCCGGTGACCGCTATGGCGTGGCTTATGACGCCAGCGGCAAGGCCACCGGTGCCATGGGGCTGGATGTGTCCCATTTCCAAAATTCTGCCGATTTGGCTTTGAGCATTGGCAATTTCGCCAACGAAATGACGTCGTTTTATGTGAAGCGCCAGCAGCAACCTTTCTTTACTGACGATTCGGTCATTATTGGTGTGGGGCCGAAAAGCCGCCATGCGCTCAGTTTTGGTTTGTTCTTTTTTGATTACGACCTGGATGGCCGCCTTGACTTTTTTCAGACTAACGGGCATGTGGAAAACGAAATTAATCGCGTTCAGCCAGCCCAGCATTACGCACAAAAAAGTCAGTTGTTCTGGAATTGTGGCGCAGATTGCGCCCGTACCTTCGTGGCGGTGGAAAAAGCGGGCGATTTGACGGATATGAAGGTTGTGGGACGGGCCGCGGCTTATGGCGATGTGGATGCGGACGGCGATTTGGATATTGTTTTGACGCAGGTGAATCGGCCTGCCTTATTGTTCATCAACCAAAGCGATACAGGTCACTGGCTCAGGGTGCGGCTGCAAGGGCCGCAGGGAAATCCGGATGCCATCGGCGCCCGGGTACAATTACTGGATGCTGATGGCGAGACATTGGGGCCAGCGGTATTGCAGAGCCTGACCCGCAGTTATCTGGCTCAAACTGAACCGGTGGTCACTTTTGGCCTGGGTAAAAAGCCAGATCCGGCGGGTTATCGTGTACGAGTTGTCTGGCCGGATGGGCACGAACAAATCACCACCACGCTGCCTATTGATCGCCTGCATGTTATCAGCCATGAACATACTAAAGATGCTGGGGCCAAGCCGCAGTGACCGCGCTCATCGCTGGCATTTCCGGTCTTGAACTCACACAGACTGACCGACAGATAGTGATGCATCCGCTGGTGCGGGGTGTGATTCTGTTTAAGCGGAATTATCACGACTATCACCAGCTCCGGCGATTGATTACCGCCATTCGGGCCATCCGGGGCAAGTCCTTCCTGATTACGGTTGATCAGGAAGGCGGCCGTGTCAGGCGGTTTGGACTGCCTTTTAGCCAGCTTCCGGCCCTGGGTGATCTTGGTGCTGTATGGGGCGACAATCCGGATCTGGCCCGGGCCTTGGCACACACGCATGCCTGGTTGATGGCTGCGGAATTGCTTTCAGTCGGTGTTGATATGAGCTTTGCGCCGGTGCTGGATATCGATAATGGCAGCGAGGTGATTGGCGACAGAGCCTTTTCATCTGACCCGAAAGTGGTTGCTGAGTTAGGGGAGATATATTGTGCCGGTATGCACGCTGCAGGCATGAAAACCACGGGCAAACACTTCCCCGGCCATGGCACGGTTCAGGCCGACTCCCACCACCGGTTGCCTGTGGATACGCGCACGCCAGAGGACATACAACAGAACGACATGGTTCCTTTTGCCAGGCTGATTGCTGAACAAAAACTGGATGCGGTCATGCTGTCTCATGTGGTTTATGCCCGGGCTTGTGAGCAACCGGCAGGCTTCTCGGCTTACTGGAGCAAGAAAATCCTGCAATCTGCCTTGGGGTTTTCCGGCGCCATTATCAGCGATGATTTGGAAATGGAAGCGGCCACTTGCGTGGGCGGCATCCTGGCGCGTTACAATGCGTGCTCCGAGGCGGGCGCCCATGTGGCCTTGACCTGTACGCCTGAGTTGACCTGTGAACTGTTGGCGTCGTTGCCACGCAAGTCGCCGAAGGCTCCGGTGGTGCAGGTGTGCCACCGCTTGCTGGGGCGCTCGATGCTGGATGTCTGTCAACCATTCTGGCAACAAAAGCAGTGGGTGGAAATGCGCCGCAATCTGGTTGAATTGCAGGCGCAGGCCAGTGCTACCCTTAAATAAACACAAACTATTGATAAGCGGTTAATTCTATGCACCACAATCAGCCGATGACAGAAGAAAACCATCGGGGCGTGTCCATGTTCCCGCATTTATTGCGTCCATTGGATCTTGGCTTTACCACCTTGCCCAATCGTGTCCTGATGGGCTCCATGCATACGGGGCTGGAAGACAAAGCGCGGGATTATCCTAAACTGGCGGCATATTTCGCCCGCCGGGCTGAAGGGGGGGCAGGCTTGATGGTGACAGGCGGCATTACACCCAATATCCGTGGATGGCTGTCGCCTTTTTCCGGTTTTCTGAAATATCGCTTCCAGGTAAAACGACACAAGATTGTCACCAGCGCGGTCCACGCCGCCGGTGGGAAAATCTGCATGCAAATCCTGCATGCGGGACGCTATGGTTACCATCCGTTTTCTGTGGCGCCTTCGGCCATTCAGTCACCCATTACGCCATTCAAACCCAAAGCGCTCACAGCCGGGGGTGTGGGAAAACAGATTCAGGACTACGTCAACACAGCCTTGCTGGCGCAGGAAGCCGGCTATGACGGCGTGGAAATCATGGGTTCGGAAGGTTATTTGATTAACGAGTTTCTGGTGACGCGCACCAATAAACGCCACGATGATTGGGGTGGATCCTTTGAAAAACGGGTGCGTTTTGCCTTGGAAATCACCCAACGGGTGCGTGAGGCGGTGGGGAAGGAGTTTATTATCATTTTCCGCCTTTCCATGCTTGATCTGGTGCATCAGGGCAGTACCTGGGAAGAAACTGTTGATCTGGGTCGCCAATTACAGGCATTGGGAGTCACGCTGATAAATACCGGTATTGGCTGGCATGAATCACGCGTACCCACTATTGCCACCCTGGTCCCCAGAGCTGCCTTCGCCTGGGTGACCGCGCGCATGAAAGCGACGCTGGATGTGCCGCTGATCGCCACTAACCGCATCAACGACCCGGCGGTGGCCGAATCCATTCTGGCTCAGGGTCAGGCGGATATGGTTTCCATGGCGCGACCCTTTCTGGCGGACCCGGACTTTGTTAAAAAAGCCCGGGCCGGGCAGCCCCAGCGCATCAATACCTGCATTGCCTGCAATCAGGCTTGTCTGGATCATGTGTTCAAAAAACAGCGAGCCACCTGTCTGGTAAACCCGCTGGCCTGCTACGAAACAGAATATGTGTTCAAGCCTGCCGAAAATCCTCAGAAAATCGCTGTGGTTGGCGCCGGGCCCGCGGGCATGAGTGCGGCCAAAACGTTGGCGGAACGAGGGCACCAGGTAACATTGTTCGAATCTTCTGACGCCCTGGGCGGACAATTCAAACTGGCCGCGCAAATCCCCGGAAAAGCAGAATTCGACAATACCATTCGCTATTTCCAGGAAGAAATGCAACGTCATGGAGTGACGATACGGCTCAATACCCAAGCCACCGCTGGCATGCTCAGAGAATTTGACCAGGTGGTGTTGGCCACAGGCGTCAAACCACGTGTTCCACCCATTCCCGGGATTAACCATCCCAAGGTGATCGTCTATAATGAGCTGATTGCCGGGCATCGGACAGCGGGCGACAAAGTGGCGATTATCGGGGCAGGTGGAATTGGCTTCGATGTTGCGGAGCTGTTGTCTGAGAGCAACCCTGCTGTTTATGAGAATCCGGATGCGTTTTGCCGGGAGTGGGGCATTGATACCCAGGTCCAAACCCCCGGCGGGCTGACCGAAGCGAAACACGCCCCCAGTCCCCGTGAAATCTGGTTGTTGCAGCGCAAAACCAGCAAGCCCGGCAAAACCCTGGGAAAAACCACGGGCTGGATTCACCGTTTGTCCCTGCGTAAACGCGGTGTCAAAACGCTGTCGGGGGTGAGCTATCAAAAAATTGATGATGCTGGCTTGCATCTGTTAAAGGATGAAAAGCCGCTGTTATTACCCGTGGACAACGTCATTGTCTGTGCCGGCCAGGAATCCGTGCGTGATTTACTGGATGAGCTGCCTGCGAACTTGCCCGTGCATGTGATTGGCGGGGCCGACAAGGCTGGTGAACTGGATGCCAAACGCGCCATTCGCCAGGGCACCTTGCTGGGACTGCGACTGGATGGTTCTGCCGGTGACTGATTTTAATGAACCCTGAAAAGAGCGCCTTATGAAAAAAACAGCCTGGATTTGGAAAAATGGTCAGTTAACCCCGTGGGATGATGCCCAGACGCATGTGCTGACCCATACCCTGCATTACGGCGGCGGGGCATTCGAAGGCATCAGGGTTTATGAAAGCCAACAGGGGCCGGCCATTTTCCGCTTGCAGGAGCATGTGGAGCGGCTAGTCTATTCGTGCCAGGTGTTGGGTATGGAACTGCCCTGGGATGCGCGCAGCATTTTTGATGCCATCGTCCACACTGTCAGCGCCAATCAGTTGCGTTATGGCTATATTCGCCCCATCGCCTATTTTGGCTATGGAGAGCTGGGGGTTTCGGCCAAAGGCAACCCGCCGGAGCTGGCCATCGCCTGTTGGGAATGGGACGCCTATTTTGCCCATGAATTCATTGACGTTAAAGTCAGCAAATACCGGCGCATCAACCCCGAGGCGACGGTCATTGATGCCAAAATTTGCGGCCATTACGTCAATGGTATCTTGTCTTCTCTTGAAATTCAGAATACCCATTACCATGAGGCGCTGTTCCTGACCTCTGACGATCATATAGCAGAGGGTGCAGGTGAAAATTTCTTTATTGTCAAAGACGGCGTTATATATACACCGCCGTTGGGGCATATTTTGCCGGGTATCACCCGAGCCACCATTATGCAACTGGCCCGGGATCAGGGGCTGAAAGTCCTGGAGAAAAATTTAACGCTGGACGATGCCCTGGCCGCTGACGAGGCGTTTTTTACAGGCACGGCGGTGGAGGTAACTCCCATTGGTTCTATTAACGACCATGCCATTGGTGATGGCTCGGTTGGTCCTGTAACGGCCCGGATGAAACAAATTTATCAGGATGTGGTGCACGGGCGCGTAAAAGAATATGCGCATTTTCTGACCCCAGTGGGAGACAACGGTTATAAAGCGGTTTAGCATCACGATTTTGGGCCAATAACATGCACCATACAGATACGTCCAGTAAACGAGTGGCATTGTTGCCCGAAGAAAAGCGGGCGGCCATCAGTGTCGCGATTCTTGTCGCTCTGCGCATGTACGGGCTGTTTTTGATTATGCCGGTATTTTCTGTTTATGCCCGCTCGTTACCGCATTCCACGCCCGTGCTTATCGGCCTGGCTTTGGGGGTTTATGGCCTGACCCAAGCGGTTTTGCAAATCCCCATGGGATTGTTGTCTGATATTTTTGGGCGCAAACCCGTGTTGACTGTGGGGTTGCTGTTTTTTATCACCGGTAGCGTGGTGGCGGCGCTGGCCACAGATATTCATACCATTATTATAGGACGCGCCATTCAGGGCGCCGGAGCCATTGCCTCGGTGGGTATGGCGCTGGTGGCGGATATCAGCCGGGAGCAGGTGCGTGGCCGGGTCATGGCCATTATCGGCATGAGCATTGGCGCGGCCTTTATGCTGGCATTTATGACTGGCCCGCTGTTATATGCCAAAATCGGCATGTCCGGGTTGTTCTGGCTGACCGCGCTTTTGGCTACGCTGGCTTTGATTCAGTTACATGTTTTTGTTTCAGAGCCCAAAAAACACAAAAGCATCCGATTTTCGCTGGAAGAGCTGTTGAGTACCCTGAAAAATCCGCGATTGCTGGCTCTGGATTTGTCGGTTTTTGTGCTCCATGCCGTGATGACCGCGGTTTTTGTGGCCCTGCCTTTGGTATTGAGCGAAAAACTGCACTTTCCACCAGAGCGGCACGGGTGGATGTATTTGCCGGTACTGGTGCTTTCGGTGGCCATCATGCTGCCTCTGATTATTCGCATGGAGAAATCAGGGCGGCATGCTCAATATATTCTGGCGGGTCTGGCCGGGCTGGGTTTGTCTCAGTTGCTATTGCCGTTGGCTCTGGTTTCGGTATTAACCGTGGCAGCTGTTTTGGTGCTGTTTTTTGGCATGTTCAATTTTCTTGAAGCCGGGATGCCTGCCTGGTTGTCGCGGCTGGCGGGTGAGAAATTCCGAGGCGCGGCCATGGGCATGTATTCTTCCAGTCAATTTATCGGAGCGTTTGTGGGGTCGACTTTGGCTGGCTATCTCCTTCGCCATGGCTATGCCTCGGTCTTTTTTGGAACAGCCATACTGGTGTTTATCACGGCGCTGGTGGTATGGCGAGTGAATCAGTCAGGACATGTTCGGCAACAGCTGTAATCAACAGTTTCCTGCATTTCTTTGGGCACAAAGCTTATGTTCGGGTGACCGCGGGCGTGCTACAATCCGGCAATCTGCGTCTGGCGACCCCGGATGCGACTTATCTGAAACGGTTCATATACGAGTATAGAAACTATGGCAAGAGGCATTAACAAAGTCATACTGGTCGGCAACCTTGGCCAAGACCCAGAGGTCCGTTACACCACCAGTGGCGCTGCGGTGACAAATATCACCGTGGCCACCACGGAGTCATGGACAGACAAGAACACAGGCCAAAAGCAGGAAAAGACAGAATGGCACCGGGTGGTGTTTTTCGGGCGGCTGGCGGAAATCGCTGGCGAATATCTGCGAAAAGGCCGCCAGGTGTATATCGAAGGCCGCCTGCAAACCCGCAAATGGCAGGACAAGAACGGTCAGGACAGATACACAACGGAAATCGTGGCCAATGAAATGCAGATGCTCGGTGGCAATCCATCCGGTGGTCAAGCGCCATTTGGTGGCGCACCGGCGGCGCCGAATAACCGCCAGCAGTCATCTTACAATGGCGGGGCCAACACACAGCAACAGCCTGTGGTTGATGATGACTTTGACGACGATATTCCGTTCTAGGTTATTTCGCGTATTGACAGTCCATAACAAAAGCCCCGTCAATTGGGGCTTTTGCGTTTTTTACAGGTTTGTCCTGTAGCCGAAACAGGGCTTGCAGCTTCCGGCAAAGGCCTTTTTGTCAGATAACAAAAAGATATCCGCATTTCTGGCATGAGATTTGTCAGAACAGCCAAAAGCTCGGCTGCCTGATGGCTCAAGCCTGGCGGCCATGAGGCGGGCGTGGCTTATCATGTTTTCGCATCAGACCTTCCTGTGCTGTGGTGGCGACCAGAACACCCTCCCGATTAAAAATACGCCCGATGGCCAGTGCGGTGGCGTTACTGGCCACCGGGCTGTCGCAATCATATAGCAGCCAGTCATCAATGCGAAAATCCCGGTGGAACCACATGGCATGGTCGAGGCTGGCGATTTGCAATGTGGGATCCAGATAGGAAATGCCATGCGGATGCGTGGCGGTGTTAACCAGATGGTAGTCAGATACAAAAGCCAGCAGCACGCGTTGTAAGGCACGATCATCAGGCACCGGGTAGCGGGCGCGAAACCACAATTGTTTGATGGGAGGCTTGGGCTCAGTATCGAAGGGGTCGATATCGGTGACCGGCCGGATTTCGAGTGGCCCTTGCGTGGTTAATGTACGTCGCATTCTTGGTGATAAATGCTTTATTTTTGAAGCGGGTATCAAGGGTTTTTCATGAAGTTCCTCGGGAAATGGAACCGATGGCATATCGATTTGATGCGCAAAACCAGTTTCGTCGATTTTGAATGAAGCGGCCAGGTTCAATATGGGACGGCCATATTGAATGGCAACCACCCGGCGGTTGCTAAAACTGCGGCCGTCGCGGGCGCGGTCCACGGTAAACACCACCGGTTTATTGCAATCGCCTTCTCGCAAAAAATAGGCATGCAGGGAATGCGCCTGGCGATCTTCTGGTACTGTCCGGCTGGCCGCTGCCAGGGCTTGTCCCAGCACCTGGCCACCGAAAATCCGGCCAGTGCCAATGTCCAGGCTTTGTCCGCGGTAAATGTTTTCCTCAATGGTTTCCAGGTTAAAAAATTTTAGTAATTGTTCAATTTCGTTCAGTGTACTCATGGCGTTTTTGTCTTTAAGGTGTTGTGATTGACGGGTTGCTGGCCAATATTGATAAGTCGGATGTGTGGCATCACCTGCTTCCATGGAAACAGTGGCCCGGGGTCGATTTTTCGTCGAATCATGACTTTGGGGTTATCTTCTGCCGGTATCATTCGGCGATCCAGATCTTCATGGCCTGCGATATATTTCAGCGACAGCAGTGTTTTTTGCAAAAACTGGAGCAGCCTGACAAGCGCTTCGATCTGCTCGGCTGGGTAAGGGTCGTTGGGTGTCTGAAAGGTCGAATAAAACCAGTGCGGGTAACGGCCGCGATTGTCCAGCTCGATGCCAATGGTGTGGGCATTATACCCCGCCACGTGGTGAGCGATGCGCTCAACAGGAACCCACTGCCGGATGTCACCCTGTTTGCTGATATAGAAATGCCCGCTATTGCCAGTGCCGCTGGCATAGTGGATTTTTTCAGCATATTGCCGTGCAGTGACCATGTCAGGCAGCTCCGTACAGTGGATAACCACTGTGTCGATGGCTTCAGGCGAGCGCTGAGCAAGTTTGCCCACATAAGGCAATGGGTGTTTGGCTATTTTCATGCATGCATTGTAATTGTCCCGATTCATTTGCGCCAGTGTGGGGTGTATTGCCTCATTATCGATCCAGGAATTGAAAGAGTGATGGTTTCAAAATAACGGCGAGTTTCGCCATTCCGGGTGCAGACTGCTCCCGGATGGGTTTGTGTCGAGGAACCCTTAGACCAAGATCCGGGTGATTATGTCAGTCTGTCATGAGAAAAAAGAAAAGGTTGGCGGTTTTACGGGATTTGGTTTGGTCCAGGGTTGGCCGGCTTGATCGCATGTACCGAATCCACGGCCAGATTACCAATGAGCTGGACGCTGGAATAAAAGGCGACAGGGTCCCCATCGCCATACTCCAGGGCAATGTGGCCGCTGTCAAAATGGCCAAGGGCCGCATCATAACTTTTCCAGGCCCCATCCACCCAGGCCTGGGTCCAGGCGTGAGGCACAAGCACATTTTTCTTGCCTTCAAATTCTGGGGTGTATACCAGTCCGGTGGCGATGCGGGTGGGAATGCCGGCGGCGCGTCCCATGGCGGCTGTCAGCACAGCATGTTCGGTGCAGTCGCCATTGCGATTACGCGCGGTTTCCAGCGCCGAGGCATAGGCCACAGACAGGGTTTTATTGCTGATGTACTGGCGTACAAAACCGGTGATGGCTTGCATTTTTTCCGCCGGGCCTTGGTTTTTCCGGATGGTTTTTTTTGTCAGCCCTTTGATCAGTTCGGCATTGCTTTGCAGCCAGGGCGTGGGCCGGGTCCATGTTTCAAGGTGATTGGCAAGCGGGTTTTCAGTAACGTGCGAGGAGGATTGATCGGTGGATGCGGCTGAAGCCCGGGCCACAGGACGATCAGGATAAATGGTGACGGTTAGTTTTTGCTGACCATCAGCGAGGGTTTCAATGCGGGATTGTTGTTCCAGGCTGTTGGGCAGATGCACACGGCTCACTTTATCCCGCAGGTGAAATGTCCATTGCAGGGGTTGTTTGAGCTCATCAGGGGACAGGGAAACCGGTACTGGCATCAGGGTATTGCTGAAAGCATCAAACGGCTGGTCAGGTGCGGTGGCGCAGGCCTTGGGGCAAGCAATCATTTCCAGCGTCATGCCCATCATGTTTATTTGCATTTTCTTGACGTTGAAATCGTCATCGACCCATGCCTGGGAGACTTGCAAAAAACCACCCATATCAGTGGTTTCAGTGATGTGGCGCAAGCGCTGGGTATGGCCCAGCAAGTCAACGTCTTCCATGGCGCCCAGACGGCTCTCACTGGTTAAAGCTTTTTCCAGACTGGGGACGAAAACCCGGCTGGTAATTGTACTGCCCGGTTGCATACCAGCTTTTTTGAAAGCTGCGATTTGCGACCGCCGAAGGTGCTCTGGCATCATCCAGTCTGGCTGCCAGGTGAGGGTCTTTTGGTTGTGTGAACCAGGCCCGGTTTTGGTGATTTGCAAGGTATGGTCATCCAGCATTTTTCCACTGACGCGCAGGCCGAGACCAGACATTTTCTGCTCGCTGGAAAATGACACGGGTTGCCCCGTTGCGGTTTCGCGGCTGGTTTCGTGAATTTCGATGCTGATTGGCACGCCACTGCGATGCAGTTGCCAGTGGATTTTCTGGCTGGTTTCAATATCACCATCCACGATGCGCCGGCTATGATGGGCATAGCCGCTTTTTTGACCATCGACCAGGATAGCCATCCACTCGTCTGTGTTGTCATGGTGTTTGTCGCGGGCATGGGCGGACAAACCGCAGCCGATCGCAAGGGCCAGGCCAATCAATGCTATAATCCGCGGCGCACGCCGAGGGGGATGCGGTGTTATGGCTGTTATGGATGTTGACATCGCTATGGTTTTCAAAAATAAGGACAGGAATACAAAGGGATCGCATGAACCATTTTTTCACAGATGAACGCACGACGCCAATTAAAATTTTGCTGTTAGGCGCAGGTGAGTTAGGCAAGGAGGTGGCCATCGAGGCCCAACGTTTGGGTTGCGAAGTGGTGGCCGTGGATCGTTATGCCGGGGCGCCTGCCATGCAGGTGGCGGATCGCTGGCATGTGATTAACATGCTAGATGGCGCCGCTTTGCGCGCGCTGGTCGAGGCGGAGAGGCCGGATCTGATTGTGCCGGAAATAGAGGCCATTGCCACCGATGAGTTGGTTCGACTGGAAGACGAAGGGTTCCATGTGGTGCCTTCGGCAAAGGCGGCGCGTTTAACCATGGATCGGGAGGGTATTCGCCGTTTGGCCGCCGAGGAGTTGGGGTTACCGACCAGCCGCTATCGATTCGTTGACAACAAACAGGCTTTTGAGAATGCCGTCAGGGAGCTGGGTTTTCCCTGTGTGGTCAAGCCGGTAATGAGCTCCTCGGGCAAGGGGCAGTCCGTGCTTGAAAACGAGGCCGATGTGGATTCCGCCTGGGAATACGCCCAAAAAGGCGGGCGCAGTGGCGGTGGCCGTGTCATTGTTGAAGGTTTTGTCAAGTTTGACTTTGAGATTACCTTGCTGACAGTGCGCCATGCTGACGGCACACACTTTTGCGAGCCCATTGGTCATACCCAGGTGGATGGTGATTATCGTGAGTCCTGGCAACCCCAGCAATTGACTGACGTATCGCGTGCCAGAGCCCGCGATATTGCCCGGAAAATTACCGATGCTTTGGGCGGTTACGGGATTTTTGGTGTGGAGTTGTTTGTCAAGGGCGATGATGTGGTGTTTTCCGAAGTGTCTCCGCGGCCGCATGACACCGGCCTGGTCACGCTGGTGTCGCAAAACCTGTCGGAGTTCGCCTTGCATGTGCGCGCCATTCTTGGCTTGCCGATTCCCAAGATTGTCCATTATGGCCCGGCCGCCTCCCATGTCCTGATTGCCGAAGGGCAGGGCAAGAACCCCACTTTTTCCGGCCTGCGGGAAGCACTGAAGGCAGCCGAGACCGATGTGCGCCTGTTTGGCAAACCCACTGTGGATGGTAAACGCCGTGTGGGGGTTTGTCTGGCGCGGGATCATTCCACCAATGCGGCCCGCAAGAAGGTCCGCAGCATGGCCGAAACCATCCGCATCCGGTTGAATTGATGGCGCTGATGAGGCTGTTTGCCACGTGCCCCAAGGGCCTGGAACTGTTGTTGAAAGAGGAATTGCTGGCCTTGGGGGCTCATACCGCCGGAGAAAAACTGGCTGGCGTGGATTTTTCTGCTGATGCGGCGACTGTCGAAAAAATCATTCTCTGGACACGACTGGCCAATCGCATTCTGTTGCCAGTCAGTGAGTTTTCCCTACGCACGGCAGATGATTTGTATCAACAACTGCTGGCGGTGAACTGGGATGCACTGATTCGTGGAAAACCCCGTTCTTTATGGATTCATTTTTCCGGCACCAATGCAGTTATTCGCAATAGCCAGTATGGCGCCCAATTAGCCAAGGATGCCCTGGTGGACTGGTTCACTCGCCATAAGGGTTATCGCCCAGGCGTGGACAAGCACAATCCCGATCTCCTGTTTTCGGCACGCTTGCATCACAACCGGCTCACCTTTTCCCTGGATTTGTCCGGTCGCAGCCTGCATTTGCGGGGGTATCGGCACAAGGCCACGGCGGCGCCGTTAAAGGAAAACCTGGCCGCGGCCATTCTGTATCGCGGTCAGTGGTCCGAAAAAGCCGCCAAGCATGAAAACCTGATAGATCCCATGTGTGGTTCGGGCACGTTGTTGACCGAAGGCTGGTTGATGGCCTGCGATGTGGCGCCGGGTTTGCTGAATCCCCATTTTGGTCTGAGATATTGGGCCGCCCATGAACCGCAACGCTGGCAGGCGTTGTTGCAAGAAGCGGCTGCCCGCCGAAATGCGGGTATAGCTCAGTTTCGTGGCCGAATCGTTGGCAATGATGTGCATGCGGAATCCCTGGCCATCGCGCAGCAACATATTGATTTTCTGGGTGCGGACAAACACATTCATTGTGAAAACAAGCCGTTGGAACGGTTTAGTCCGCCACCACCACCGGGGCTGGTGGTGGTTAATCCGCCTTATGGCGTCCGCCTGAAAAAAGGGGTGGAAAGCAGCCTCAAACAACTGGGACATTGGTTGCTGGCCAGGGCGAAAGGCTATGAGGCTCTGGTTTTGACCCATGAGAAGGCCCACGGCTTTTTGCTGGGCTTGCGCCAGGACAAGTCCTGGCAGTTATACAATGGCGAACTACCTGTGCGTCTGCAGCGATTTATTGTGGACGATGACCAGCAGTTGAAAAAATCCCCGGAGCTGGATTTTGCCATTCCCCAGTCCGCCCAAATGCTGGCGAACCGCTTGTTGAAGAACCAGCGGAAGCTGAAAAAGTGGCTCAAACGCGAAAACATTGAAGCCTATCGCCTGTATGACGCGGATTTGCCGGAATATGCCTTTGCGCTGGATGTTTACAAGGACCATTTTCATGTGGCCGAATACAAGGCACCGGCAAGCATTCCCCCGGCGCGCGCCAGGCGACGGCTGGAAGAAGGTGTGCTGGCGATTCAGGCGACGTTCAAGGCGCCTCGATCGCATATTCACGTTAAGGTTCGTCAAAAGCAATCTGGCGCCAGCCAGTATCACAAAAAAGACATGCCATCCACGCAGTTGGTGGTGCAAGAACATGCCTGTCGTTTCAAGGTGGATCTGGATCGGTATCTGGATACCGGTTTGTTTCTTGACCATCGGCCTGTGCGCCAGTTTATGCAGACCTCCTGGGCGGCTGGCAAAAAAATTCTGAACCTGTTTTGTTATACCGCAACCGTTTCCGTGGCGGCCGCACGCGGCGGCGCGGTTTTGACACACAGTGTGGATACGTCCAGAACCTATCTTAATTGGGCCAGAGAGAACTTTGCACTGAATGCTTTTGAGCAACCGGCACATCGCCTGATCCGACAGGACAGCTTCGATTATGTGATTAACTGCACGGACCGCTACGACTTGGTTTTTGTGGATCCGCCCACTTATTCCAATTCCCACTCTCGTGAACGGGATTGGGACGTTCAACGCGATCATAAAGGCTTGTTGCTGGCCTGCGGGCGTGTACTGGCGCCGGGCGGGAGAATTGTTTTTTCCACCAATTTTCGCCGCTTCAAGCTGGACGAGAGCTTGCATCGGAATTTTCGTATTGAAGACATCACCGAAAAAACCATTCCACCGGACTTTCGCAATCGCAAAATTCACTATTGCTATATTTTGACGCCCATATCACAATAGCTTTTTTCAATGAGCCACAGCATCCATGCGCGACTTGTCAGCCTCACATAAGGAACCCATGAGCAAGGTTGATACCGCCTGGCTACGCATGGAAACGCCGCATAATCTGATGATGATAACCGGCCTGCTGTTTCTGGACGAATTGCCGCAATATGACCAGTTTTTGCATGTGCTGGAAAAAAACTTTCTGAAGTTTCGCCGTTTTCGGCAAAAGGCGGTTCAGACCGCCAGTGGCGCTTTTTGGCAGGATGATCCTTATTTTGATATCAAGGCGCATGTGCGGCGCATTGGTTTGCCTGGCGCGGCTGATTACCGTGAGCTGCAGGACATGGTCAGTCATCTGGCGTCCACACCACTGGATAAAACCAAGCCCCTGTGGCAGTTTCATATTATTGAAAACTACGTTAACGGCCCGGTGATTGTCGCCCGGATTCACCATTGTTATGCGGATGGTATTGCATTGATTCAGGTGCTGTTGGCCATGACCAGCACCAACCGTCACAAAAGTTTGGCCTTGGACGCAAATGAGCAGCCCCGGGAAAAACATCAGAAACTTGGCATGCTCAAACAGATTATCAATCCGGCGCAAAAACAGTTGAATCAGTCACTAAAACTTGTGGCCAAGGCATCGGAGCTGGGCCTGAAAGTTCTTCAGGATCCATCCCTGCTGGAAAAAGGGCTGCACGAGGCGGTAGAGATTACCGAAGAACTGCTGACAGCGCTGACCTTGCCGGATGATCCGAAAACGCTGTTAAAGCAGCCATTGGGTGTGCGCAAGCGCGTGGCCTGGTCACATTCGCTGGATCTGGAGCAGGTCAAGGCATTGGCGCGCGCCACCGGGACCACGGTGAATGATGTGCTGATTTCCAGTTTGGCCGGTGCGATTCGCAATTATCTGGTTTTGCACGGAGAAACGCCGGAGGATGTCCGCATTCGCGCCACTGTTCCGGTCAATTTACGGCCTTTGCATCATGCCCGGGAACTCGGGAACCATTTTGGCCTGGTTTTTCTGGAGCTGCCCATTGACGAGGCCAATCCCCTAAGCCGTCTGAAACTGGTACACGAGGAAATGAATCGTCTGAAATCATCGCGCCAGGCGCTGGTTTCACTGGGGCTGTTAAGTCTTCTGGGGATGGCGCCGGCGCCGGTTCAAAACCTCTTGCTGGAGCAGTTTTCCCAAAAGGCCAGTGCGGTGCTGACCAATGTGCCAGGCCCCCAGGTGCCGCTGTATATTGCCGGTTGTGGTATCCGCAAGGTCATGTTTTGGGTGCCACAGAATGGCAGTATTGGCGTGGGTGTGAGTATCTTGTCCTATAACGGCAAAGTGGAGTTTGGTCTGATAGCAGATAAAAACCTGATTCCCAGACCTCAGGAAGTGATTCGGTTTTTCCCCAAGGAATTTGAGGCATTGGAACTGGCGATTTTAATGCAGCCCTGGGAAGGCTGTATTGACATGACGCATTTACGCTGGCTGGAAGCCGAGCTGTCTGTTGAGTTGGCGCAATGGTCGGAGGTTGAATGAATAAAAGCAGTCGTATTGCCTTGGGACTGGCCCTGTTCGGACCGTATTTCTTTCTTGTCTGGGGTTTTCTGAGCTATTTTGGCAATGGTGTTCAGCTCACTATCAATGGCGAGCCGATAACGGCTTCACCAGTATGGCAGGGGGCCTGGGTGGCCATGCTGTTGCCCTTGGTGTTGCTGGCGGCAACGGCGATATTTTTTGTCATTTTTTCCTTTACCTGGGTTTCCCTGGCTTTGATGGCCCTGGCTGCATTGCTGATGGCAGGCTTGGCTTTTGTGCCACTGGTGGCGCCGGGACTGATACCCTTGGCCGTGCTGTTTTTGTCCCTGGCGATTGACCAGCGGCAATCCAGATAACGAGACAATTATGGCTTATGCGCTGCCCATGGCGCGGCCTTGCTTTACCCACCTGAAAACATCGGACCAAAAACATGGCAAATGATTCACCCTACGATTATGACCTGATTGTGATTGGCGCCGGTTCCGGCGGGGTGCGAGCGGCTCGCGTGGCTGCTGGCCTGGGCCGCAAGGTGGCGATTATTGAAGAGGATAAGGTTGGCGGCACCTGTGTTATTCGTGGCTGTGTACCGAAAAAGCTGCTTGCCTATGCCGCGGCCTATCGCAAGTCATTACAGGCGGCGCCAGCTTTTGGCTGGGATATGCAGGCACAATTTGACTGGTCGACGCTGAAAGCCAACAAGGACGCGGAAGTTGACCGCCTGAACCGAATTTATCTTCGCCTGCTGGCGGACTCCGGGGTGGAGTTATATCAGGGACATGGCCGCCTGACGGGAGCCCACAGCGTGACTGTGAACGGCGAAACACTGACTGCCGGGCATATTCTTATTGCCACCGGATCGCACAATGTCTGTCCGGATATTCCCGGCATTGAACTGGCCATTGACTCTGACGGTGCGCTTTCTCTGGAGCGACTGCCACAGCGCATGGCGATTAAAGGTGGCGGGTATATAGCCGTTGAATTTGCCAGCATTTTCAATGCATTAGGCGTAGAAGTTTATCTTGTTTATCGCGGCAACCCTGTGCTTCGGGGCTTTGATATGGATATCCGGATATTTGCGCAGAAAGCCTTTTCCGCCAATGGCATTCAGGTGATTAACAATGCGGATGTCATGGCTGTTCGCCAGGTAGATGAATACAAGGAATTGAGTTTGTCCAATGGCGAGATCTTGACTGTGGATGCGTTCTTGTGTGCCACCGGTCGGCGGCCCAACACCCGGGACTTGGGATTGCACGAGGTGGGCGTGGCTGTGGCGGAAGACGGCAAGATTCTGGTGAACCGGGAACAGCAAACCAGCGTCGCAAGCATTTACGCGGTGGGTGATGTGTGTAATGACTACAATTTAACGCCGGTGGCCATCAAGGAGGGACATTTATTGGCCGAACGATTGTTTGCCGGCGGCTCGCGTTATCCTGAATACGACAATGTGCCCACGGCGGTGTTTTCCATTCTGGAAATTGCCACCTGTGGTTTTACCGAGGAGCAGGCCAAGGCCCACTGCAGTGATATTGCCGTTTATACCAGCACTTTCCGGCCAATGAAGTACGCCATGAGCACCGTCGAGGAAAAAACCTTCATCAAAATGATTGTCGACAAAGCCAATGACAAGGTGGTGGGTTTGCACATTGCCGGAGCCGATGCGGCGGAAATACTGCAAGGTTTTGCGGCGGCCATGAAAGCGGGTATCACAAAAGAGCGTCTGGACGCGACTATTGGTATTCATCCCACCTCCGCTGAGGAAATTGTCACTTTACGCTAGTGATTGTGACAGATAGGGCACTGCTTTGCGCCACCAAGTATTCATCAAGCTTAAAAAGCGTGCAAGCCTTCGGATCTAAAGTTCAGAAAAAGCCCTGTGCTACACTTGAACCTGCGCCATGCCGATCGGTCTTACAAGCAGATATATTGGCAAATAGCCATCGTATTTTTTGTCCTTCTGGAGAGAGTCTCATGTATTCTGGCCATCGTATTTTTTCCGCTGTCTGGTTTGCTGTTTGTGGGCTTGTTCTCACTTGCCTGAGCTTTTCTGTGGCCGCCAAGAGCCATCATGAGG
This sequence comes from Lysobacterales bacterium, assembly GCA_026982315.1. GTDB lineage: Bacteria > Pseudomonadota > Gammaproteobacteria > Xanthomonadales > Marinicellaceae > S144-45. The sequence continues at coordinate 13,843 of JALSHI010000061.1, read as the reverse complement.
CATCTCATTACCGCTATGTGGTTATTCTGAAACAACCACCGGTGACAGCCGAGCTGGGGAAATCCGCCTCCAATGCGCAGAAAACGGCTTACAAGCGACAGCTGGCAGCCTCGCATCAAGCTGTATTGAACAGTCTGGGCAAGACGGGCATCACCCCTCGGCATGAATATTTTTATGCCAGTAACGGCTTTTCTGTGGACTTGACGCCGGAACAGGCCCGAATGTTACGGGCCAATCCGGAGGTCAAATCGGTTCAACAGCGGACAGAATCCCGCTTGCTGACGGACGCGGGCCCGCGCTGGATTGGTGCGGATCAGGTGTGGAACGGTCAGGCAGGTCAGGGCGCGCATCGTGGAGAAAGGGTGGTAATTGGTATCATCGATGGCGGTATCAAGCCGGATCATCCGTCCTTTGCTGAAACAGCCAGTGACGGTTATACCCATACCAATCCTTTTTCTGCGTTCAAGGGGCTATGCACCAGTGGCCAGGCCACCTGCAATCACAAGCTTGTGGGTATTTACGATTTTACCGACGAAGGCACCCGGGGTGTTGACAGCAACGGCCATGGCACTCACGTGGCTTCGACAGCAGCGGGCAACCCGGTGACCAGCGAGTTCCAGGGATTTACCTATGCCGTATCCGGAGTGGCGCCCCGGGCCAATATCATTTCTTACAAAGCCTGCATTAAGGATAACCCCAACACCCCTGAAGAAAACGATGATGTGTGTTTCAGCGATGATTTGCTGGCCGCTATAGACCAATCGGTCGCCGACGGCGTGGATATTGTCAATTATTCGATTGGCTCTGCCACACCATGTACCCCCTGGGGTAATGTCGGCTTGCCATATTGTGGCCAGTATGGCAATGGCGGCGAAGCCCAGGCCATGCTGAACGCCCGCAACGCCGGTGTGCTTTATGTGGTGGCGGCCGGGAATGAAGGGCCGGGAGATGGCACCATTGATTATCCCGGTTTGGCGCCATGGGTGTTAACGGTGGGCAATTTGACCCATGATCGCTGGGTGGCCAGTCGCTTGCTGGATTTTTCCGGTGGCGATGCGTCCATGCCGGATTTTCTGGACGGGGTAAGTTTGACCGAAGGCATTGGTCCGCGGCGCATCGTGCATGCGAGAGACTATGGGAATGCCTTATGCGGGACTGGTGAACCGGAGTTAAAAACCGATTGTGAGCCGGGTGGCCCGGATTCCCTCACCGGCGCCAGTAATCCTTTCCCACCGGGGACTTTCAACGGTGAGATTGTCGTCTGCGACCGGGGCTCGTATGGTCGGGTGGAAAAAGGCTTTAATGTCAAACAGGCCGGGGCTGGTGGTTATGTGCTGGCGAATACATCCGGCCAGGCCGAAAGCGTAGTGGCAGACGCCCATTGTTTGCCAGCCACCCATGTGGGCAATCAGGCGGGTTCTCAATTGCGTGACTGGCTGGCCAGCGGCGCAAACCACCAGGCACGGATTCAGGGACAAACCCTGGAATATAATCCGGCCAATGGCGACATTATGAACGCCAGCTCATCCCGCGGTCCGGTGGAAATGATTTATGCGACCGCCAATGCAACGGCGGAAGTGCGCCACCGGGTCAATTACATGAAGCCGGACATTGCCGCTCCGGGCACATCCATTCTGGCAGCCAGCGCGTTTGATAATGGCCTGCGTAGTCTGACGGGCACTTCCATGGCCACCCCGCATGTGACTGGCGCGGCCGCGCTGATTAAATCCGCCCATCCGGATTTTGGCCCTTCGGAGCTCATTTCCGCTTTGGTGTTGTCAGCCCAGGCTGAAACTGTTCGCAAGGAAGACAAGGCCACACCGGCCCAGGCGCGGGATCGTGGCGCCGGGCGCGCCCGTGTGGACCGGGCTGTTTCGATGCCACTGGTTTTTCAGGAAACAGTAGCCGGATTCAATAATGGCAATCCGCAAGCAGGTGGGCAGCCGGAACGCATGAATCTGCCGTATTTGTATTCCGGCCAGTGCGATGGCGCTTGCCAGTTTAGCCGCACTGTGACCAATCGCTCAGGGCGAACCCTGAGTTGGCAAAGTGCGGTGGACAGCGATAATGGCCTGGCAGTGACCGTGAATCCAGCCACTTTCACACTGGCCGACGGACAAAGCCGCCGCATTGACTTTACCGTCGACACCAGTGCCGGTGATGTTCTGGGGCGCTGGAGTGAGGCCAAGGTGGTGCTTTTGCCGGATGACACCGCATTCACCGCTACCGCCTTGCCGGTGGTGGTATTCGCCACTGCCGGAGAATTCCCTTTGCTGCATTATCACAGCAGTTCTCGGGCGGCTGATCGATTTACGATTGATTTGGATAATCTGGCGCCGATGACGCAGGCGACGTTTGCCGGTTGGGGGCCGGTGGTACCTGAGTCATTTGTCCAGTCAGTTGCGCCAGACAGCACACCGGCTGATGCTTTTGATGTCAATGGCACGGCTTTTCGGGTTTTCCCTCTCAATGCCAGCAAAAAGGTGTTGTTGGTGCAAACCTATTCGCCATCGGGCGGCGGCTACGATGTGGAGTTGTACGTGGGTCGGGATGCGGATATTGATGACACCCCGGACGAAAGCGAAGTGTTGTGCGAAAGGCGTGGAGCGGCTCCGCGTAAAACCTGCCGCATTGATAACCCGACACTGGGGCATTACTGGGTGATGGTGCGTAACCGTGGCTCTCAGACCAAGGAAATTGGCGCGCAGGTCGCCTTTCTGGGTCCTGATGACGGCCCGCGAGCCACGGCGGTTGGTGACGGGTTTCTGCTGAGCGACCCAAAGCCGGTCACAGGCCGCGCCATGCATGTGATTGGACCGGCGGCTTTTCCGGAAGGCGCAGGGCAGCTACTGGTGACCTACCAACTGCCTATCGCGACTAAAGCGTTGACTCGTGACCAGACGTATTTTGCCGCCGTGGCTGTAGGTGGTAACGAGAACAGCGTGGGCGAAACGGCGATAATAGCGGTCATTATCAAGCAGACCGGGGCCTTGCAGCACAAGTTCTTTTCACTCAACAATGAAGTGGCCCAGTTTACGGTTCCCGAACAGCAGGGCCGCTATCTGGTGGGCTTTATGGATACCGGCCCCGGCGCAGTCCGTCTGGATATGCGTCTTGAGCATCTGCCATCAGCACGCATCAACCTGTATCGTACGGATTTTGATTTTGAACCGCTGGAATTACGGCCGGATGTGTCTTCCATGACACCAACCCTTGTTTCCGGCCCGCTGGAACAAGCACCGAATGGCGACTTTTACGCCTCTCACCAGGTGTCTTTTGACATTAGCGACTACCCGCCGGGGCGTTGGTATGCCGAGGTTTTGCTGGACGACGGTACGCCCAACCCCGCTGGCACACAAGAACAGTACGCGACCTTGCAAGCCGAAGCCAGCTATGCAGAAGGCAGCCGCATCGAAGCCCAACAAAGCTTGTGGTATAACCCGCAGCGGGATGGTTGGGGCGCCGATATGGTCTACAGCGGTAATTTTCTGGCGCTGACCTGGTATCGTTATGATCGCAATAACCAGCCCACGTGGTACCAAGCGGCCGCGCCAGTCAATGTCAACAGTAACACCTGGCGAGCGCCAGTGAATCACTACACCTGGGACGGCTTCCGGGCGCGGGCCAACCCGGTGGCGTCGGTGGCGACAACTGTCATTGATGACCGGCACGGATTGATGACTGTCGCTGAAGATGATCGCACTTACAGCGAGCCATTTCAGGCGCTTTTACCAGCAAATCCGCCATGCCCTGTACTCGATGGCGAGACGTTTAATCTCACCGGACACTGGTTTTCGCCCAATCAGCCTGGCTATGGCACCACTACGTTTGTTCGTAGCAGTCACGAAGACGCGGTGTTTTATTTCTACGATAAGCAGGGATTGCCGCGTTGGGTGATTGGTAACAGCGATGTGCCTGCCAGCAAAACAGGCCGCGCAATCAGCATGCGCCAGGTGCGTGAAGGGTTTTGCCCAGATTGCGCGGCCATCCCGATTGAATTCGTGACTATTGGCACTATGACAACCAGCTATGATGACGATAATCACGGCCATTTAAGCGCTGATCTGGAACTGGCTCCACCCTTGCAAGGGCACTGGAGCAGCTCGGCAGCATCTCTTAAACTCAGCAGGAATTATCAATGTCAAAACTGAACCGATTCGCGCGTTTTTGCTCCCCGTTGCGCATGAGCGCATTGGCGCTGGCCGCTTCCCTGACCGCAGGCACCGCCACGGCGGTCGAAGGCATGTGGCAACCCTGGCAGATGCCTTCTCTGGAAAAAGCGGTTAAGGCTGCCGGCTTTGAGCTACCCATCGACGCCATTAGCGATCTTGACAAACACCCGATGACGGCTGTAGTCAGCCTGGGTTTTTGCTCGGCCTCGTTTGTCTCTCCCCAAGGCTTGATTGTCACCAATCATCACTGCGCCTATGGAGCCATTCAGTACAATTCCACAGAAAAAAACAACCTGATTGAGAAAGGTTTTTATGCCGAAAAGCTCAGTGACGAATTACCCGGTGGCCCCGGGCTCTATCTCTATGTGACAGAAGACATCAGGGATGTTAGCCAGGATATGCTGAAGGCGGCTGAAGGCTTGCACGGGCTGGCGCGCTATGACGCGCTGGAAGGCATGGAAAAACAGCTGCTCAAACAGTGCGAAAGTGATGACGCCACGCGGTGTCGGGTGGCAGCGTTTCACGGTGGTCTCAAATATTATCTGATTAAGCAGCGGCAGATTAAGGATGTGCGTCTGGTCTATGCGCCAGCGGACTCCATCGGCAAATTCGGTGGCGACATTGACAACTGGATGTGGCCGCGCCACACCGGTGATTTTTCTTTTCTGCGGGCCTATGTATCGCCTGACGGCCGCTCGGTGGAATACAGCCCTGACAATGTGCCTTATCACCCCAAGAGTTTTCTCGAAGTCAACCCCCAAGGTTTACATGAAGGAGACTTCGCCATGGTACTGGGCTATCCCGGACGCACCAACCGGCACCGCCTGGCCGAAGAAGTTGAAAATGCGGTGAGTTGGCATTACCCGATGGTGATAAAGCACTATAAGAAAGCTGTTGACATCATTGAAAAAGAAACAAGAGATCGTCCTGATGCAGCGGTTAAATATGCTTCATATATCGCCAGCATTAATAACTACACCAAAAACTCCGAGGGCATGCTGGATGGTTTCAGGGACATCGCTCCCATTGAAAAGAAAAAAGCCTCCGAAGCGGCTTTTCGTCAGTGGGCGCAAGAAAACAACAAAACCGAGGCACTGGATAGCCTGACCAGGCTGCATGACTTGCTCAAACAAAGCCGCGCGCATCGGGACCGTGACTTTTTCCTTGGCATGCTGAATCGCACCAGCTTGATGAGTGCTGCCAACCGGCTTTACCGGCTGGCGCAGGAAAAACAAAAACCGGATATAGAACGCGACCCGGCTTATCAGGAGCGCAACTGGGACCGGATCCGCAATGGTCTGGTTCGCATCGACCGGCGTTTTGACGCGCCAGTGGACCAGGCGTTGGCGCAATATGCGCTGGAGCAATATGCCGCCTTGCCAGCGGACGAGCATGTGGCGGCCATCGACCAGTGGTTTGGCATCAAGGGCGATGGCAGGAATTCCCGGCGCATTGCCAAAGCTCTGAAAAAAATGTACGCTAAAACCGGGCTGGACGAGCAAGACCAGCGTTTGTCATTGTTATCGGCAACACCAGAATCACTAAATGACAGCACAGACCCGTTTATTCGCCTGGCCAAAATCCTGTATCCATGGCGCATGCAGCAGGAAAAGCATCGCAAGGCGCTGGCGGCCGACATTCAGGAAGCGCGTAAAAACTATATGGCGGCGTTGTTGCAGTACGCCAAAGCAACCGGGCAGCCGGTTTATGCGGACGCTAACAGCACCTTGCGTATCACTTTCGGCACCGTAAAAGGTTATTCGCCACGGGATGCCGTGTGGTACGAACCGTTTACCACCTTGCGCGGCATCCTTGAGAAATATACCGGCCAGCCACCTTTCGATGCGCCCAAAAAAGAAATTGAGTTAATACGAAACCGCGACTTTGGGACTTATTACGACCCGAAAGTTGACTCCGTGCCAGTAAACTTTCTGACTGATCTGGACATCACTGGCGGCAACTCCGGCTCGCCGACACTGGATGCCAAGGCCCGTCTGGCGGGGTTGGCGTTTGATGGTAACTACGAAAGCATCAATGCTGACTGGATTTTCAATCCGCGGCTGGCGCGCACCATTCATGTTGACATTCGCTACATGTTGTGGATCATGGACAAGGTTGACAACGCCCAGCGTTTGTTAAAAGAGATGAAAGTCAAACCATAAACCATTCGTTGCGAGGCCAGAAATGCGCACATATCAGTCTTTTTTTACAATACATATGAGCCGTTTTCTGGCCTGGCCTGTGATTTGTTTTGGTTTGATGGTGGTGTTACCAGCGCCAGGATACACCCAGAACGACGATTGGCGACAATCGTTGCAAGCGTGGAAACACAAGCGCGTGGAAAACCTGAAAAAGCCGTTTGGCTGGTTGTCGCTGGTGGGGATGGAATGGTTACACAAGGGCCGCAACCCTATTGGCCAGGCGGAGGATAATCGTATCCGCCTTGGCCATGGGGCCGCCCATATCGGCTGGTTTGATTACGATGGTGATACCATCACTTTCACGCCAGCGGCCGATGTGGATGTGAAGGCCAATGGCGTAGCCGTGACAAACACCATACCCGTGGCGACTGATCAGCAGGACAACACCACTCGATTTACCCATGATACCTTTCAGTTTTACGTGATTGAACGGGGCAAGCCCGCCGTCAGAATCAAAGACTCGCAAGCGCCGACTCGCATCAATTTTTCTGGCCTTGAATACTTTCCGGCAGATCCTGCCTGGCGTCTTCAGGCCCGCTTTATTCCTTACACGCCGCCCAGATCCATTGAGATTGTTAACGTGCTGGGCCTGCTTAGCAAGGCACCCAGCCCTGGCGCGGTGGAATTTGAAATCAATGGCAAAATCCATCGGCTGGATGTGATCGACGAAGGTGGTGATGACTATTTTGTGATTTTTGCCGACCGCACCAATGGCCGTAGCACGTATGGCCCGGGCCGCTTTTTGTCTGTCAGCAGATCGGACGCCAGCGGCCACACATGGGTGGACTTTAATCGGGCCTATAATCCACCATGTGCGTTTACCGATTATTCCACGTGTCCGTTACCGCCGCCACAAAATCGTCTGCGGGAATTTGTTACGGCGGGTGAAAAAAAGTATCAACCGCCTGGTTCTTCGCCCCACTAAACGGCTGGGCAGGCCACTGCAATGTGTGAGCCGTCGTTGGCTTCGTGGGGTTTTGCGCTAAAATAGCGAGCCTTTCTTCTGATTATGATGACGCTATGCCCACCTCGCCTTCGAGCATGCTCCCGACCTTGGTTTCCCTGGTTGACTTAACAAGCCTTAAAGCGGTGGAAATCGAGCAGGATATTCGCCACTTGTGCAAACATTCGCAAACGCCGCTGGGGCCTGTGGCCGCGGTTTGCGTGTGGCCCAGATGGGTGTCTCTGTGCGCCCATGCATTGCGGGAAAGTCCCACTGCCGTGGCCACCGTCGTTAATTTTCCTCATGGACAATTAACACCGGCTGCTGTGTTAGCCGAGACAGCGACGGCTTTGGCGCAAGGGGCTGATGAAATCGATCTGGTTTTACCGTACCGGGATGTCAGCCAGGGCAAGACCGCCGCTGCTGGCGCCCTTGTGGCGCAAGTGGCTGATCGCTGCCATGCCAGCGGCGCCCATTTAAAAGTCATTATTGAAAGCGGTGAACTGGGTAACGCCAGGCTGATTCGTACCGCCTCTTGCCTGAGTCTGGACAATGGCGCAGATTTTATTAAAACGTCCACTGGCAAGGTGCCAGTCAACGCCACTGTCGCAGCGGCCGAAATCATGCTGGAATGCCTGGCGACGCACAAGCGAGCAGCAGGCTTCAAGGCCGCCGGAGGCATCAGCCGGGTGGGGCAGGCTGAAACTTATGTTCAGCTGGCCCGGACTATTTTGGGCCCGGACGCGGTGACTCCGGCGCGCTTGCGATTTGGCGCCAGTGCCTTACTGGATGACATTTTACACACAGCCAGGGTTGGGCATGCTGACTGAAGAATTTATCCAGTGCAAAAAAATGGGTCAGCCTTTGAGTCGCTCGGACATTCAGGCCTTTGTGCGCGGCATCACCGATGGTTCGGTCAGCAATGAGCAAATTGCCGCTTTCGCCATGGCGGTTAATTTTCAGGACATGAGCACGGAAGAAACGGCCAGCCTGACCATGGCCATGCGGGACTCTGGCGTTAGCCTTGGCTGGCAGGATCTGGCGCTTAGCGGCCCGGTGGTGGACAAGCATTCCACCGGCGGGGTGGGTGATACCGTTAGTCTGCTGCTGGCGCCACTGCTGGCGGCCTGTGGCTGTTATGTGCCGATGATTTCCGGCCGGGGCCTGGGGCATACCGGCGGCACCCTGGACAAAATGGAAAGCATCCCCGGCTATGACATCCATATTCCCCTTAAAAAACTTCGTGAAGTGGTTAAATCCACCGGCATGGCCATTATCGGCCAGTCCGATGTACTGGTACCGGCTGATCGGCGTTTCTACGCCGTGCGTGATACCACCGCCACCATTGATGTATTGCCGCTGATTGTGGCTTCAATTCTCAGCAAAAAACTGGCGGAAGGGCTGGATGCCCTGATACTGGATATTAAAGTTGGTAACGGCGCTTTTATGCGCAATATCAACCAGGCTGCCGCACTGGCCGACCGCATCACACAAATCGCAGAGGACGCCGGTTTGCGTTGCAGCACCCAGTTTCATGATATGAACCAACCATTGTCCGCATGTGCTGGTAACGCCCTCGAGGTGAGGGAAGCAGTGCGGCATTTGACTGGAGAAATTACCGAGTCCCGCTTGCTGGATACCACGTTATCTCTCGGTCAAGAGCTGTTGGTGATGACGGGCATGGCGGACTCCGAATGGGAAGCGCAAATTCAGTTATTGCAGGCATTACAGAGCGGCCAGGCGCTGGAGCGCTGGCAACAATCCATCAGTGCGCTGGGGGCACCGAACGACTTCTCTGAAAACCCGGACAAATACCTTCCCGCGGCTCGTTACCAGATTGAAATTCGCAGCCATAAAACCGGCCGGCTGCAAGCCATTGATACCCGCCAACTGGGACTGTGGCTGGTGGAATTGAAAGCAGGACGCAAAAAGGCTGGAGACCAGATCGATCCGTCCGTGGGGTTTAGTGACATTCAGCCGCTGGAGAGCCGCATTGCCGTGGGTGACACGCTGTGTGTGCTTCATCTCAATGACAATCGGCCAGGGCGAGAGTTGCTGGAGTCAATTCGCAGTTGTTTCACAGTGGTGTGAATGATGCGTTTGCTAAAACGGGAAAACGCTTCCTTCACCATCCGGCATGCATATGCCGGTTCCATTTATCCTGGAGTGTCTCGACATGCACACTGAATGGCCGTTTCTTGTTGTCGAGATTCTGTTTGTTTTGGGCATTGTGATGGCGTTACGTCACTTTCCGTGGAAACACTTTAACCGGGAGTATCCCCAATGGCGCCAACACTTGTTTTTTGCCAGTCTGGTGGTGTTGGGTGTTTTCTGGACTGCGCGCGCGGCCATTACACCTGGGCTGGAGTTGCATTTTTTGCTGCTCACCACGTTTACCTTGATGTTTCTGTGGCCAGCAGCCATGTTGGGCGTGGTGATTGTCTATCTGGGGCTGGCGTTAACCGGGGTGATTCACTGGCAGGACGTGGTGCCACAAGCCGTTATCTGGGGTTTTTTACCCATTGCCTGGATTACGCAGGTTCATAGAATCATTCAAAAGCGGTTTTCGCATCATCTTTTCATTTATGTTTTTGCGACGGGTTTCTGGGGGGCGTTGAGTACCCTGGTCGTCACCACGGTGGCCTGGGCGGTGTGGCTGGAACTCACAGGGCAGGTGCCACATGAGAAGGTTCTACATGAGTTTTTGTTTGTGGTTCCCTTGCTGTTGTTTGGAGAAGGATTTCTCAATGGAGCTTTGCTGACATTAATGGTGGTTTACCGACCCCAATGGGTCAAAAGCTTTTCTGACAAACTGTACTTATCGGAGAAAAAGTCCCTGTAGGCCGCATACGCATGTTTCATTCCCGGGTTTTATCGCCCGGTCAAGGGTTTTCATCCCTGATGGCATGAGCTAGAATGCCGTGTTCGATGTAATTAGTGAAAACAGAAAAATGACAGAAAAGACGGAGCTGGCCACTTTTGGCGCGGGCTGCTTTTGGGGCGTTCAGGCGGCTTTTGATGAGTTGGAAGGCGTTCTGAAAACCCAGGCAGGCTATTTGGGTGGACATGTGGAAAACCCCACCTATCAGCAAGTGTGCCAGGACAACACCGGCCATGCAGAGGTGGTGCAAATCACCTATGACCCGCAACGCATCAGCTATCAGGAACTGTTGGAGCGCTTTTGGCAGCTGCATGATCCTACTCAAAAAAACCGGCAGGGGCCGGATGTGGGCAGCCAGTATCGCAGTGCGATATTTACCCATAGTGAAACCCAGCGGCAACAAGCGGAAGCCTCGCGTGCGGCCCTTCAGGCCAGTGGCCGCTACGATCGTCCCATTGTGACGGAAATCACTCCGGCCAGCCAGTTTTATCCTGCTGAGGAATATCATCAGCACTACCTGAAGAAAAAAGGGCTGGGAAGCTGTCACCTGTAGCGCGTAATGCGTTTGGTTTTAACCCCGACTCCAGTCAATCATCCCTTGGCCTGCTTATTATGCCCTGATTGGTAGCTGGCCGCCTGTCAGACTGTTAACCAATAACAACAATAAAGGAAAAATTTATGAATTGTAAGCACCTGCCCACCATCGACCACTGCATTATTGCCGCCCGTGGCAATATGACACTGTTATCGCAAGAAGAAGTCCAGTCAATGATGGAAGTGGGTAACAGCCCGCTGCATACCTTGTTTCGCAAGTGTTGTCTGGCAGTCTTGAACTGCGACGCCAAGGAAGATGACGCCATGGCGGTATTGGAGCGTTATCCAGACTTTGATGTGCGTCTGTTGCCACGTGAGCGGGGGATTCACCTGGAATTTTTCAATGCCCCGGCTCAGGCCTTTGTTGATGGCAAGATGATCGAGGGTATCCGCGACTCGATTTTTTCTGTTCTCCGGGACATTATCTTCCAGAATACCGAGCTGGCTCGGCCCAGTCACTATGACATTAACAGCTCATCGGGCATCACCAATTTTGTTTTTGAAATCCTGCGGCGTGGCGAAGTGCATCAGTTTGGCAAGGAACCCAACCTGGTTGTGTGTTGGGGCGGACACTCCATTCCCCGGCATGAGTATCAGTATACGAAGAATGTGGGCTATCAGTTGGGCTTGCGGGGCATGGATACATGTACAGGATGTGGCACCGGCGCCATGAAAGGCCCCATGAAGGGCGCTTCAGTGGGGCACGCCAAGCAGCGGATTCATGATGGCCGCTATATCGGCATTACCGAACCGGGCATCATTGCTGCTGAAGCTCCAAATCCCATTGTCAACAAGCTGGTGATTATGCCGGACATTGAAAAGCGCTTGGAAGCCTTTGTGCGTTTGGGCCATGGCATTATTGTTTTTCCCGGCGGCGTCGGTACGGCCGAAGAGATTCTCTATTTGCTGGGGATTTTGCTGCATCCGGACAATCGTCACATGAAATACCCTTTTATCATGACCGGCCCGGCGGAATCGGCGGATTATTTTGAGCAGATTAACGATTTTATTGCCTTTGCGCTGGGCAAGGAAGCCACCGAGCATTACCAGATTATTATTGACGATCCGGAAAAAGTGGCTCGGGAAATGGTTAAAGGCATTAACGAAGTCAAAGAATACCGCAGCAAAAACCAGATTTCCTACTATTTTGACTGGGCGCTAAAAATCGACGAAGGCTTTCAAAAGCCCTTTATTCCCACCCATGAGAACATGGCGGCGCTGAACTTGCATCGCGACCAACCCATCGAAGATCTGGCACGGGACCTGCGCCGGGTCTTTTCCGGCATTGTGGCAGGTAATGTCAAAGAGTTTGGCCGCAAGGAAATCATGGAAAAAGGGGTTTACAAGATTTCCGGCGACCCTGAACTTATGGAAAAGCTGGACAAACTGCTCCGCACCTTCGTTGAGCAAGGACGCATGAAACTGCCAGGCAGTGTCTATACCCCGGTTTTTGAAGTGGTGACATGAACAATTCACAGATCGGACTCTTACTGCCCCGTGCCTGACAGCCCGGGGTTTTTTATGCGCGGAATTGACGCAGATCATGGGTTAACAGCAGTGGCTGTGCTAAATTTAGGGCTTGCGCTGAGAAAAGACCCTCACAACTGCAAGGAGATTCCCATGACTCTAAAACTGGCTGATACCGCCTCCATCAAGCACCACGCTTCCACCGATAGGACCGAGCGTTCCCTGGCAATGGACCAGCCAAAAACGGACAAAAAGAAAGCCCGCAAGAAAAAATCCGGAAAAAAATCCCTGCAAAAAGCCGCCCGCAAGCAGCTGAGAACCTATATCGATCCCAAGGCGGTGATGGAAAAGGGGCAAGTGCTTTCGGGGAAAAAGCTGTTGAAACTCTCTTATTTGTCGGGAGATTATCCTTACCCGGAAAAGATGGGCTTGGAAGAATATGAGCACGAAAAACACTTGTTGCAGACAGAGTTGCTCAAGGCCCAAAACTGGGTCAAACAGTCCGGGCAACGGATTGTGTCCTTGTTCGAAGGCCGCGATGCGGCAGGTAAGGGTGGCACCATCAAGCGCTTTATGGAACACCTGAATCCGCGGGCCGCGCATGTGGTGGCCCTGGAAAAGCCCACTGAGATCGAGCGTGGCCAATGGTATTTTCAACGCTATATTCAGCACCTGCCCACGCGCGGGCAAATGGTTTTTTTCGATCGCTCCTGGTATAACCGGGCCGGCGTTGAAAAAGTGATGGGCTTTACCACGGATCGGGACTATCTGGAATTTATGCGCCAGGTACCGGCGCTGGAACGTATGTTGGTCAATAGTGGTTTGATTTTGAACAAGTATTGGTTTTCGGTCACCCGGCAGGAGCAATTGCGACGCTTCCATTCCCGCAAAAACGATCCACTCAAGCAATGGAAACTCAGTCCCATTGATGTGCAATCCCTGGACAAATGGGACGACTATACCCAAGCCAAAAAAGCCATGTTTTTTCACACGGATACGGCGGATGCGCCCTGGACAGTGGTGAAATCCGATGACAAAAAGCGGGCGCGTATCAATGTGATGCGACATTTTTTGTCAAACCTGGACTATCCCGACAAGGATGAAATCATTGTCGGCACGCCTGACCCCAAAATTATTGGCTCGGTGCGTGACATATACGCCAATCAGGATGAAGACCGCGATTAAACCACTACGAATAGCACGTCAATTGCGTCACAATGGCGCATAACCGGAGAGAAATCACCATGTCACGCCACAGTACAAAGAAAAAAAGCCGAAAAAAAGACATCGGCGAAATGGAACAGCTCTTGAAAAAAACCATTAAAAAGGCCCAAAAAGCGGCAAAAAAAGCCAGGAAAGCGGCACAAAAAGCGCGGCTGGCCGTCGAAGAAGTGAAAAGAACCAAAAAGGCCATTCGCAACCAGGTGAGCGATTTTGCGTTGCAGCAGAAAAAGCAGCAGAAAAAAAACAAGAAAATTCAAAAGCAAATCACCAAGGCCGCACAAAAGGCCGTGGCCAAAAACCGGGCGCAAAAGGCCGCCAGAAAAAAAGCAGAGCGGGTTGGTACACGAAAAAAATAAACACG
>JALSHI010000060.1 GCA_026982315.1 Lysobacterales bacterium | reverse complement strand
GGTTTGCTCGCGTTCATCATGGCCACCGCCCAGACCTGCGCCACGGTGACGGCCGACAGCGTCAATTTCGTCGATAAAAATGATGCACGGCGCATGCTTTTTGGCCTGCTCGAACATATCCCGCACGCGGCTGGCGCCCACACCCACAAACATTTCCACAAAGTCCGAGCCGGAAATGGTGAAAAACGGCACCTTGGCTTCACCAGCAATGGCCTTGGCCAGCAGGGTTTTCCCTGTGCCTGGCGGGCCAACCATCAGCACGCCACGAGGAATATGGCCGCCCAGCCGCTGAAAACGGGTGGGGTCCTTGAGAAAATCCACCAACTCCTTGACATCTTCCTTGGCTTCCTCAGCCCCGGCCACATCGTCAAAAGTCACCTTGACCTGATCTTCGCCAAGTAATTTGGCCTTGCTGCGGCCAAAGGACATGGCGCCGCCGCCCTTGCCGCCACCTTGCATCTGCCGCATGATAAACAGCCACAAGCCGACAAACAGAATCACCGGCAACAAATCACGCAGTAAGGTAAACAGCAGACTGTCTTCCTTGGGGGGTTTTGAGTCAAACTTGACGCCGTGTTTAAGCAGGTCATCAATCAGGCCGGGGTCATCGGGTTTTTGTACCACGATTTTGTCGCCGTCCAGCGTTTTGGCATGAATTTCGGTGTGTACCAGGCTTTGCTGGTCCATTTCCGCTTCAGTAATTTCATTATTCCGCACCATTTGAATAAAGTCGGAATAAGCCACCTTTTTGGCCAATTCCGGTTTTTGCATGGTGGCGCTGAAAATTGTCACCAACACCATCAGGGCGACAATCCATAACAGGATGTTTCGGGCTACATTATTCAAATCGTTTTCCTCTCCAAAAATTTAATTCGTTCAGAGGACGATTCCATTCGCCCTCCCTGTATCTGTTATCCGTTTGGTCGTGTTTGCGCCGGGTGAACCCTCTCCGGTCAGACAGGGTTCTTGAAACCCTTGGCCACCGCGTATACTTCGCGACTGCGTGACCGCGAGGCGGCAGGCTTGCGCATTACCACTTTATCAAACTGTTGGCGCAGTTGCTTCAGGTATTCATCAAATCCGGCGCCCTGAAACAGTTTAATGGCAAAATTACCGCCTGGGGCCAGTTTTTGCTGACAAAAATCCAGCGCCAGTTCCGCCAGGTACATGGCGCGCGCCTGATCTGCCGCAGCCACTCCACTCATATTGGGGGCCATATCCGATAACACAAGATCCACCCGCTCATCACCCAGCTGCCGGGTCAGTTCATCCAGAACCGACTGTTCCCGAAAATCGCCCTGGATAAATTCCACGCCTTCCAGCGGTTCCATGGGCAAAATATCCAGGCCCACAATGCGGGCCTGCGCTGGTAATAATTGCCGGGCAATCTGACACCAGCCACCCGGAGCCGCCCCCAAATCCACAACACTGGCGGCCTGATCCAGCAGACCGTCTTTTTCATGCAATTCCTGCAACTTGAAAGCGGCCCGGGAGCGCAGCCCCTGCTCCTGTGCCATTTTGACAAAATGGTCGTCGAAATGTTCCTTGAGCCAACGGTGGGAAGACTTGCTGCGTGCCATGAAGAATTCCGCCCTGCAGACGGCCTGTTGTGGTTGGAAGCACCGACCATGGCTGACTTGTCCGGCCGGGCGCGTTACAATGGTATTTTATCACACAACCGCAGCACCCCCGATGAACAAACAACAGCAAAAATTTCTGCGCGGCCTGAGCCATCACATCCACCCTGTGGTGATCGTGGCCGGCAAAGGCTTGTCCGAAACTGTCATGCAGGAAATCGAAAACGCCCTGAACAAGCATGAACTAGTGAAGGTCAAATTGCGCGCCGACCGCGCCCAGCGCAACGACTTTACCCAGCATATTCTTTCAACCACCGGCGCTGATCTGGTGCATGCCATTGGCCAGAATGTCACGCTTTTTCGCCGCAATGCCAACAACCCAGTAATTGAACTGCCCTGATGGCGGCCATGCCCAGAAAACGCAACAAAACCTTTTCCAATAGCCCAGAGAGACCCCAATGTTATTGAACCAAGACCCATTGAGCGGTGACTACATCATTAAAGCCATTGAAGACGATTGCCTGGTATTGCCGGAAGAAAAAATCTGCCATTCCTGCCTCATCAGCAATCAGGACATCTGGCACCGGCCGGACATTACCAGTGTGGCCCAGTTGGATCAGGCCGTTATCGACAAAGTCCTTAGCCTGAAACCGGAAATTTTCTTCCTCGGCACCGGCCCAAAAATCGTATTCCCCGACCCGGATCTGATGCGCCCCTTGCTGGAAGCCAACATCGGCGTGGAAGTCATGGACACCCATGCGGCCGCCCGCACCTACGATGTGGTCGTGGCCGAAAACCGCCAGGCCGCCGCCTTTTTTATCCTCGACAAGCCCAAAAACAACTGAATATGGCGAATACCAGGACATAAAAAAGCCCGCTTGAGCGGGCTTTTTTATGTTCGCGGTGTGGCGCATTGGCCACGTGCCGGCCAGTTAACGTTGGCGGGCTTTGAACTTGGGGTTGGATTTGCAAATCACAAACACCTTACCGCGGCGGCGAACCACCTTGCAGTCACGGCTACGGGTTTTGGCGGATTTCAAAGAAGATAGTACTTTCATGACGCTACCGGTTTTCGTAAAAGTGCGACATTATAATGGCAAGCCACGGGAATAACAAGCCGCTTGCCCATTTGTTCCCTTTGGCGCTATTCCGCCGGCGGCATGGGCGTAATGGTCAACTCCACGCGGCGATTCTGCTCCCGACCGGCCGGTGTATCGTTGCTGGCAATGGGGTAGCGCTCTCCATGACCGCGCGGCACCAACCGTTGTGGCGCGATGCCCTGGCTGGCCAGATAGTCGGCCACGCTATAGGCGCGCTCCTCAGACAATTTCTGGTTATAGTCGTCCGAGCCGGTGGAATCCGTGTGGCCGTCGATATTCAAACGTGTGTCCTTGTACTTTTTCAACACCTTGGCCACAGAGTTGAGCACCGGGTAGAATTCGCTGCGAATGCTGTATTCATCCACATTAAAAGTGATATTGCTGGGCATCACCAGACGTATCCGGTCGCCGTCGCGCACCACTCGCACGCCAGTGCCTTCCAGTTCCCGGCGCAGCTCAGCCTCTTGGTGATCCATATAGGCGCCGATACTGGCGCCGATCGCACCGCAGCCCAAAGCGGCGTTACGGGCGCTGCGGCCATTGCGGGTGGCGCCAATCAGGCCGCATACCACCGCCGCGCCTGCGCCATATTTGGTGGCGTTACTGACCTTGCGTTCTCCGGTATACGGGTCATAAGTGGCGCAACTGCTTAGTACGGTCGCGGTTATCACTATCAGAACGGCCAGGGGTCGGTACGTACTGGCTTGCCATTTTCTGCTGTGGTGTCGAAGATGTGTCATGACTTTCTCCTTGGATCATGGTTAACAATGCGCACAGCCTATTCCATCAAAGGTTAATCTTTCCTTAACCACTCCGGTTTTTTGGCAATTTTGTGATGAGCAGCGGATATTGCTTCTAATCCGCGTAACGATTTTTTTGCGCGGCCAGAAAAGCAGCTATGTCGCCGGTCAATGTATCCAGCCCCTGTTTGGTCACGGAAGATATGACATACCAGGGGCCTTGCCAGCCCAGTTCTTGCACATATTCCCGGGCTTTGGCACGGGCTTCGTCTGGCGCCATCACATCCGCCTTGGTAAAAACCAGCCAGCGGGTTTTGTCTTTGAGTTGTTCGTCGAATTGCTCCAGTTCCTTTTCCAGTGCCCGCACCTGCTGTACCGGATCGGCCATGCCTTCATACGCAGGCAATTCCACCATGTGCAGCAACAAACCGGTACGCTGTAAATGCTTGAGAAACTGAATCCCCAGGCCCGCGCCTTCCGCAGCGCCTTCAATCAAACCGGGAATGTCAGCCACCACAAAGCTGGTGTCCCCGTCAATACGCACCACTCCCAGGCTGGGATACAGGGTGGTAAAGGGATAGTCGGCAATGCGGGGGCGCGCCTTGGAAACGGCATTGACAAAGGTGGACTTACCGGCATTGGGAAAACTCAACAGGCCCACATCGGCCAGCACCTTCAGTTCCAGCAATAACTGCCGTTCTTCACCTGGCTCGCCGGGCGTAAACTGCCTGGGCGCACGGTTGGTAGAGCTTTTGAAATGCACATTGCCCAAGCCGCCCTTGCCGCCACGGGCCACCACCAGACGCTGGCCGTGCTTGGTCAGATCACCCAGCCGGGTATCAGTTTCCAAATCGTACACTTCCGTACCCACCGGCACCTGTATGAGCAAGTCCTCACCGCTTTTGCCGGTCATTTGCCGGCCGGAGCCGCTTTGGCCCTTTTCGGCCTGAAAATCCCGTGCATGACGAAAGTCCACCAGGGTATTCAGGCCTTCATTGGCCACCAGAATCACATCACCGCCCTTGCCGCCGTCACCACCGTCAGGGCCGCCTTTGGGAATGTACTTTTCCCGGCGAAAACTCGCCGAGCCGCTGCCACCATGACCGGCGCGCACACGGATTTTTGCTTCGTCAACAAATTTCATGGGCGCATTTTATCGCACCGGAAGCCATCTCCGGGTAACTTATTGCGCGGATTACGACAAGTCACTGTTGAACTGGCCGCCATACGCCAGGGAATGGTAGAATACGCGCCTTGATTCATTCTTATTGACTGATCCGGAGCCAGCCATGTCCGAATACATCCTGCCCCTGAACGCCCTTGGCATGAATGACCTTGAACGCGTGGGCGGCAAAAACGCCTCCTTGGGCGAAATGATAACGCACCTGAGCCAACTGGGCGTGAGTGTCCCAGGCGGTTTTGCCACCACGGCCGAGGCCTTTCGGGATTTTCTGAACCAGACCGGCCTGGCCGGGCGTATCGAGGCGACGCTGGCCAATTTGGATGTGGATGATGTCAAAAAACTGGCCGAAACCGGGAAAATGATTCGCCAATGGGTGCTGGAAACGCCCTTTCAACCGCCACTGGAACACGCCATTCGCGACGCCTATGCCAAGCTGGCGGCAGAAAGCGGCGAGCCGGAACCAGCCGTCGCGGTGCGTTCTTCGGCCACCGCCGAGGACTTGCCAGATGCCAGCTTTGCCGGCCAGCAGGAAACCTTTTTGAATGTGCGCGGCATTGACCAGGTACTGGAAAAAACCCATGAGGTCTTCGCCTCCCTGTACAACGACCGCGCCATTGCCTATCGGGTGCATCAGGGGTTTGACCATAACAATGTGGCCCTGTCTGCGGGCATCCAGAAAATGGTACGCAGCGACAAGGGCGCCAGCGGCGTCATGTTCACGCTGGACACCGAAAGCGGTTTTGACAAGGTGGTGTTTATCACCGCCTCCTACGGACTGGGCGAAATGGTGGTGCAAGGGGCTGTCAACCCGGACGAGTTTTATGTCTACAAGCCCGCACTGGAAGCCAACCGCCCGGCCGTATTGCGGCGCAATCTGGGCGGCAAGGCCACCGAAATGGTGTATGCCGAGAATGGCGAAGGAGTGACCACCCGACCGGTTGAAGCAGAGCGCCGACAACAGTTTTCTCTCACCGACGCAGAAGTCGAGGACCTGGCCCGCCAGGCGCTGATTATCGAGAAACATTATGGCCGCCCCATGGACATCGAATGGGCCAAGGACGGCATCAATGGCCGGTTATATATTGTTCAGGCCCGGCCGGAAACCGTCAAAAGCCAGGAAAACAGCGGCCAAAAAATTGAGCGCTATCACCTGCTGGAACGCGGCCCAGTCTTGTGCAAAGGCCGCAGCATCGGCCAGAAAATCGGCAGCGGCACCGCCAAGGTGATAAAAAGCATTGAACAAATGGACGAAATCCAGCCCGGCGACGTCCTGGTTACCGATATGACCGACCCGGACTGGGAACCCATCATGAAACGCGCCTCGGCCATTGTTACCAATCGTGGCGGCCGCACCTGTCATGCAGCCATCATTGCCCGGGAACTGGGCATTCCGGCCGTGGTTGGCTGTGGCAATGCCACCGAATCCATCAAACACGGCCAGGCGGTTACTGTCAGTTGCGCCGAAGGCGACACCGGCTATATCTATGCAGGCGAACTGCCCTTCGAGGTAAACGTCACCGACCTGGAGAACATGCCACCGGCGCCGCTGAAAATCATGATGAATGTGGGCAACCCAGACCGGGCCTTCGACTTTGCCGGCTTGCCACATCACGGCATCGGCCTGGCGCGGCTGGAATTCATTATTAACCGCATGATTGGCATACATCCCAAGGTGTTGCTGGAATACGACCAGCAGGACGCTGAAATCCGCGCCATTGTGGACCCCATGATCGCCGCCTACGATTCACCGCGGGACTACTATGTCAAAAAACTGGCCGAAGGCATCGCCACACTGGCGGCGGCATTTGCTCCGGAAACCGTCATCGTGCGCTTGAGCGACTTCAAATCCAATGAGTACGCCAACCTTATCGGCGGGCAAAAATATGAGCCCCACGAAGAAAACCCCATGCTGGGCTTTCGCGGCGCATCCCGCTATATCTCCGACAGTTTCCAGGACTGCTTCGCCATGGAATGCGAAGCGCTGAAATATATCCGCGATGAAATGGGCCTGACCAATATCTGGGCCATGGTGCCCTTTGTGCGTACGCTGGAAGAAGGCCGCCAGGTGCTGGATATCATGCAGAAATTCGGCCTTAAACAGGGCGAAAACGGCCTGAAGATCATCATGATGTGCGAACTCCCGTCCAACGCCCTGCTGGCGGATGAGTTTCTGCAACTGTTCGACGGTTTTTCCATTGGCTCCAATGACCTGACCCAACTGACACTGGGTCTGGACCGGGATTCCGGCCTCATCGCACATCTGTTTGACGAACGCGACGAGGCGGTCAAGAAAATGCTTTCCATGGCCATCACCGCGGCACGGGCCAAGGGTAAATACATTGGCATTTGCGGCCAGGGGCCATCAGACCATCCCGATCTGGCCCAATGGTTGATGGATCAAGGTATTGAGAGCGTGTCGCTAAACCCCGACACCGTGGTGGAAACCTGGCTGAAACTGGCCGCCAGCGCCGACTGATTGGCGCTCTTACCCGTCCACATGCGCCTTGACCACCGGCAGTAACCGCTGCCGCAAGGCCGTTAGGGTCTCACGAAAAGCTTCCACCGGCTGGCCATCGGGGTCCACAAAGCCCACATGCAACACCGCCGCCTGCCCGGAAAACACCGGGCAGCTCTGGCGGGCATGGTCACATACGGTCACCACCAGGTCAAAATCCTGACAGGGCAACGCATCCAGGTTTTTTGAATGCAACCCAGACCGCCACAAACCGGCCTCCTGCAACACCTGCTGCGCCAATGGATGCACCCGACCGGTGGCCGCCACCCCGGCGCTAAATGCCTGCACTCCGGGCAGTTCATGGGCCAGCAAGGCTTCTGCCATAATGCTGCGGCAGCTATTACCTGTGCACAGCACCAGAACGGATTTCTGTTCTTTGGGGGAGTCGGAGGTATGCATGGCGTTTTTCACAGGGGTTTCACGATTAAACCGGATATTGTAACCCCATCTGGCTCAATCTGCCGCAGGATAACGCCTATTAGTTGCATGCGCCAGAGTTGTCGCGCACAATAGGCCCAAACGGCGGTACGCGCCGCACAACTATCACGGCCACCTGGAAACACAGCGATTGCAGCAATTCCGCAGGTTGCCACCTGTCACAAGAGGGGATAATATGCGTCATTCAGCCATACACCAAAACATTTGGACCACCATCATGGTTCTGCTGACCACCATGGCCAGCGCCAAACAACCCGCCACGATCACCGCCGCCCAACCTTCTCCTGAACACATCCGTCAGGCCATTGGCAGCCATGTCATCATTCTCCAGGCCGGCATTTTCAACCCGGTGGACGAACAACTGGACACCCGCGCCACCGGGCTAATCAGTCAACCCGACAGCAGCCACGGACTGGTGCAGTTTTATCCCGGTCAGCCAGGGATGAAAATTCTGCAATCCCTGGGTGTGCGGGTATTGTCCTTTGTGCCCAACCATGCCTGGCTGGTGCGCTGGAACGACAAACAACGGCAAACGCTGTCCAGCCTGCCAGCCGTGCGCCACCTGCAAGCCTGGTCATCCGACTGGAAGGTGGCTCCCTCTCTGTGGCCCAGCCAGCGCGCGGCCTTTTCCCGGACACAACTGGACATCACCGCTTTTGCCGATTATGACGCCATCCGCTTG
The DNA here is from genome assembly GCA_026982315.1 of Lysobacterales bacterium. Taxonomy (GTDB): domain Bacteria; phylum Pseudomonadota; class Gammaproteobacteria; order Xanthomonadales; family Marinicellaceae; genus S144-45. The sequence goes on along the minus strand of JALSHI010000060.1, from coordinate 2,199 downwards.
CCAGCGCTCATCAAAAAAATCGTACCACACGCCACCATTCTCCTGACGGATCCGGCCAGCCGGCGCATCGCCGTTGAAATCTCCACCGACAACTATGCCCGTGACATCAACGCCCTGGCCGCAGCAGAGGGCATTCGCTGGATAAGCGAATATCGCCCCCTGCGCCTGTTCAATACCGAAGCGGTCTCTGCCGTGCAAGCCAATGCGCCTTCCGGCGGCACTTCCAGCGATGACAACTACACCCCAACGGTTGCGCCCATTTGGGAGAAGGGGTTGCTGGGTAGCGGTCAGATTGTCGCCATTGCCGATTCCGGCCTTGACCACAACGAAGACTGGTTCGCCCATTACGACAGTGGCAACGGCGCCAATACCGCCATTACCATCGCTGAAGACACCACGCCACCGGCCATTGGCACCTTATGGCCCAACAACAAGGTGGTGGGCAACTGGACCATGCCCGGCGCCGTGGCCTACGACAACAGCGCCTTTGGCTACCACGGCACCCACGTCAGCGGATCGGTGGCTGGTGACCGGGCCGCGGCCATTGGCAGTGGTCCGCCCGGTTCGGTGGCCTCACCCACATCTTCCGGCTATGACAACGACGACGGCATGGCGCCCAACGCGCAAATCCTCTTTCAGGACATTGGCGGGAACTCCGGCTTGTCCGGCGCTGGCGGCAAACCCATGTTCCAGCAGGCCGCAGCCGCTGGCGCCAGCATTCATACCAACAGCTATGGCGCCACCACCCTGGGCGAATATGTGGCCAGCGATGCGGCCGCCGATTCCGCCTTGCGCGAGCTGGAAAACATGCTAATTTTGTTTGCCGCTGGCAATGATGACGGCCAGGTCAATTCCACCAGCTCGCCGGGCAATGCCAAAAATGTCCTCACCGTGGGCGCCCTGGGCCATGGCAACAGCACATCAGTGGCGTTTTTCTCCAACAAGGGCCCCACCGACGATGGCCGCCTGAAACCGGACATCGCCACACCCGGCACCGGCACCGAATCGGCCGCCGGCAATAGCGACAACAGCGACATTCTCGACACCACGCCCCAGCGCAGCAGCAAATCCGGCACCTCCATGGCCACACCCACCACTGCCGGCGCCGCAGCCCTGATGCGCCAATATTTTACCGACGGCTTCTACCCCACTGGCGGGGCCAACCCCGCCGACGCCCATGACCCCACCGGCCCGTTGATGAAAGCCGTGTTACTCAACGGCGCTGGCATTGATTCCGGATTTTTCGCCAATGACACTGGCTGGGGCCGCACCAATCTCAGCCAGTCCCTCAGGTTCGCCGACAGCCCGCACAAGATCTGGTTGTGGGAAGTGACCAACGCCCGCGGCCTGAAAACCGGCGAAAGTGAAAGCTTCGAAGTCACCGTCGCCACTGGCCAGAACCTGCGCGCCACCCTGGTCTGGTACGACCTGCCCGGGCCGCTGGGCGCCGGCCGCACGCTGGTCAACGACCTGAACCTGACCGTGACTGATGGCACAAACATGTGGATCGGCAACAACTTTACCGGCATCCAATCCACACCACAGCCGGTTCCCGTGCCCGCCGCCAACTATGACAACATCAACACCGTGGAAGGCTTTCGGTTGGAAAATGTCAGCGCGGGCACCTACACGTTCACCGTCAACGCTGCAGATGTGCCTGGCGACGGCTCGGCCTTGTCCGACCAGCAAGGATTCGCCCTGGTGGTACGCATTGACGGCATAGACAACGACCTGATTTTCCGCCACGGGTTTGAAACGCCCACCAACCTGCAAGCTGTGCAAAACCTGACCATAACCAGCAACGACAGCAGCGGCATCAGCACCGCCTGGGACGCAGAACCAAACGCCACCGCTTATGAAATCTATCGCGCCGACGGCACCTGCGCCAGCGCAGATGATCGCCGCTATTACTACATTGGCAGCAGCAATACACCGACCTTCACCGACGCCAAAACCGTGGGTGGCTTCGATTATGCTTACAAGGTTCGGGCGAAAACCGCCAGTGAACTTGGCCCCCTGTCCACCTGCATCAGCGCGCAATCGCAACAAATCTGCACCCTGCCACCGGTGTTTGATGGCGAAAGCGTCACCGTGGTCAACAATGTCAACAACAGTTGTCAGATTGAACTGGCCTGGAACCCGGCGACCGCCACCTGCCCAGCGGCCAGCGGCGTGCGCTACAACATTTACCGTTCCACT
>JALSHI010000059.1 GCA_026982315.1 Lysobacterales bacterium | reverse complement strand
TGTATTTCTCAGGCTGTCCCTGCGCTGGCATCAGGCCGAGGAGCTGAGATTTTCATAAATGACATAGGGCTTGGCGTCTTCCTCTATCACCGCCCGATCAATGACAACTTTTTTGACATTTTTCATGTCAGGAAGTTCATACATAATGTCCAGCAACGCCTTTTCCATAATGGTACGCAAGCCACGTGCGCCGGTTTTTCGTTCCAATGCCTTACGGGCAATGGCCAACAGGGCATCAGGGCGAATCTCCAGCTCTACATTTTCCATGTCAAACATGTGGGCAAACTGTTTGGTAATGGCGTTTTTAGGCTCCTGCAGAATGCGTATCAGGGCGTCTTCATCCAAACGCTCCAGCGTGGCCACCACGGGCAACCGGCCGACAAATTCTGGAATCAGGCCAAACTTGACCAGATCATCCGGCTCCAGCTCTTCGAACACAGCCAGGTTGTCGCTTTTTTCCTGCGGCGAGGTAACTTCAGCCGAAAACCCGATGCCGGATTTTTCCGACCGTTGCTGAATGATTTTTTCCAGACCTGAAAACGCACCGCCACAGATGAAAAGAATATTTTTGGTATCCACTTGCAGGAACTCCTGCTGGGGATGTTTGCGCCCACCTTGTGGCGGCACCGACGCCACAGTGCCCTCGATCAGCTTGAGCAAGGCTTGCTGGACACCTTCGCCCGAAACATCCCGAGTAATGGAGGGGTTATCCGATTTACGGGAAATTTTGTCGATTTCATCAATATAGACAATCCCGGTCTGGGCCTTTTCCACGTCATAATCACATTTTTGGAGCAGTTTCTGGATGATATTCTCCACATCCTCGCCCACATAACCGGCTTCAGTGAGTGTCGTGGCATCCGCAATCGTAAAAGGCACATCCAGAATCCGCGCCAAGGTTTCAGCCAGCAGGGTTTTGCCTGAGCCGGTCGGCCCAACCAGCAAAATATTGCTTTTGGACAGTTCAATATCATCCTTGGACTGATTGGACTGAATGCGTTTGTAGTGGTTGTAAACCGCCACGGACAAAATCTTTTTGGCCTTTTCCTGGCCAATCACATAGTCATCCAGGTGCTGGTGAATCTGCTTGGGCGAAGGCAGCTCTTTCAGGCCTTCCGGCTTGGTTTCCTCCAGCTCATCGCGAATAATTTCATTGCACAGATCCACGCATTCATCGCAAATAAAGACACTGGGCCCGGCGATGAGCTTACGCACTTCCTGTTGGCCTTTTCCGCAAAAATTACAATACAGGTTTTTGTCTTTTTCAGTTGTCATGGAGTTTGTGTGCCGTTCTTTGTGTGTACTGACAGATGTCTGCGTCTGCCCAAAGTATAAAGCAAGCCGGAAGAAAACCCAAAAAATGCCAGCAAAATCACCGCCTGTTGTGCCATTAACACAACATTTCCGGCATGGCGTTGGGCAATCCGCCTTAAATTGTCACTTCTTGAGATAAGGCCTGCGTCGAAAAAATCAAGCGCGCTGGCTGATCACTTCATCGATCAAACCGTAATCCCTGGCTTCCTCGGCACTAAAGAAGTTGTCGCGGTCAGTGTCTTGTTCAATGCGTTCCTTGGGCTGGCCAGTGTGCTTGGCCATCAAGGTGTTGAGCTGATCCCGCAGTTTGAGGACTTCTCGCGCATGAATATCAATATCCGTGGCCTGTCCTTGAAAGCCGCCCAGCGGCTGATGAATCATGACACGGCTGTTGGGCAAACAGAAGCGCTTGCCTTTCGCGCCGGCGGTGAGCAAGAACGCCCCCATGCTGGCCGCCTGCCCCATGCAGATGGTGCTGACATCAGGCTTGATAAACTGCATGGTGTCATAAATGGCCATGCCAGCGGTAATCACCCCGCCAGGACTGTTGATATACAGGGAAATATCCTTGTCCGGATTTTCCGCCTCCAGAAACAACAACTGTGCCACAACCAGATTGGCCATGTGCTCTTCCACAGGGCCGACCAGAAAGATAATGCGCTCTTTTAGCAGGCGTGAATAAATGTCGTATGAGCGTTCACCCCGGGCGGTTTGTTCAACCACCATGGGAACCAGTGCCATCAATTCGCCTTTATTCATGCCATTAACCTCGATATGTTTTGTGAAGGAGCCCAGAAGATCATGGCCTGCCCGAAACACTGCTGCGTGCCGAATCGGCCATGACAGGGTGTGTATATCCTTACGCTACTGCGCCGGCTCCAGAATTTCGGCAAATGTTTTCTTGTTTTCCGTGCTGTTGACCTTGTCGGCAATCAACTCGATCACTTGGGACTCCAGAATGGTGTTTTCCACTCCACTCATCAGATCAGGGTTGCTGTAGTAAAGTTCCACGATCTGCGCTGGATTTTCAAAGGTTTCTGCAATTTCATTCACCTTTTCACGCACCCGCGTATAGTCAACCTGAACATTTTCCTTGCGGGCGATATCGCCAATAATCAGGGCATTCAAAAGACGTTCGGCAGCCTGCTCACGGAATTCCTCGGGGGGGATCGGCTCTATATTGGAAAGTCCCATCTGGCGGGCCCGTTCAGTGGCCTGCTGCGCCAAAACACCCGCCTCTTTTTGCACCATACTTTCAGGCAGTTTGACATCCTGGCATTGCTTGCGCAGTTCAGCCAAAATGGCATTGCGGACTTGCAATTCCAGCGCGTTTTTCAACTCTCGCTCCAGGTTGGCACGAATGTCCTTGCGCAAATCTTCTTCTGTGCCGGATTCGACCCCGAAGGACTTCACAAACTCTTCATCGACCTTGGGTAATTTGGCTTTCTTGACGTTTTCAACTTCAAAGTTGAATGCCACTTCTTTGCCAGCCAGTTCCTTGACCGCAAAATCCTCATCAAAAGTCACATTCAACTCGCCCTTTTCACCCTTTTTCATGCCAATCAGCGCCGTTTTCAGGGTATCGGGAATGGGGCTTTCCCCTAACAGGGCAATCATTTTTTCGGAGCCTTCGGCCGGAAAGGTTTCCTCGGCGGAGCGGGCGCTATATTGTAGCGTCACCAAGTCGCCATTGGCGATTTTACCGGCACTGTCTTTCCATTCCTGACGCTGCTTGCGCAATTTTTTCAGCATGTCATCCACGTCCTTGTCGGTGACCTCGGCCACATCCCGCTCAATGGTGATGGCGGAGAAGTCGATATCAGGAATTTCCGGGAATGTCTCCAGTTTGGCGACGAAGCTGAAGCCACCATCGTCCAGATCTTTCACTTCCTGTACTTCCGGATTGCCAGCCAGGGCCAGTTCGTTTTCTTCGACTGCCTTCCTGATGGCCTCGTTCATCAAATCACCCAGAACCTCCTGCCGCGCCTGGGAACCGAAACGCTGAATCAACAGTTTTTTAGGAACCCGTCCACGGCGAAAACCCTTGAGCTGAATTTCCTTGCCGTATTCAGTGATTTTGGATTCCACCTGAGACTGGATTTCTTCAGAAGGAATAGTGACATTGAGAATTTTTTCAACGCCGTCTTTAGGCTCAATCGAGATTTGCATGCTGGCTCCGTAATATCAGGAAATATGGTGCGAAAGGAGAGACTCGAACTCTCACGGGTTTCCCCACTGGAACCTAAATCCAGCGCGTCTACCAATTCCGCCACTTTCGCAGTGTTTTACTCAAGCGCCAGAGAACAATCATCTGGCATAAAACAGTTATTTTGTCTGGCACACACAAAACCAGTCACTGGCTAGTAGTGGTGCATGATTTACAGGATAAGCGGAGGGAAAATGGGGTGGACGATGGGGATCGAACCCACGACATCAGGAGTCACAATCCTGTGTTCTACCGACTGAACTACGCCCACCACAATCTTTTCTTTATGGCGCGCCCGGCAGGACTCGAACCTGCAACCCTCGGCTTAGAAGGCCGATGCTCTATCCGGTTGAGCTACGGGCGCCTCTATAAAATGGTCGGGGTAGACGGATTCGAACCGCCGACCCACTGCTCCCAAAGCAGTTGCGCTACCAGACTGCGCTATACCCCGACTGTGGTTAACCACTTACCTGTAAAGGCGCTGAATCTTAAAGAAATCGGCCTTGCAGGTCAATGATTATATCCAATAATTAAAGCCAAGTGTTGCCAGAATAACATCCCTGCTAAACCAGGGATTTTTCCTGCGGGCAAAAACGGTAAGTCACCGTTTTCTCTATTGATAACCCTGAACTGGCGCGCCCGGAAGGATTCGAACCTCCGACCACCTGGTTCGTAGCCAGGTACTCTATCCAGCTGAGCTACGGGCGCGTTCAGGATGGCGAATTATGCGGATTCCAGAAGAAATTGTCAACCTCATTGATGGATTTTCCGCCTAATTTCCAAAAAACATCACTGCCTTTTGTGCGGAACTGGTATGCCCTCTAGTGCGATCTCCTTGTGGCTTCAATAAATTCGCACGTTATCAACTGCCTGCGTGCTCACGCCACATCAGGATACAGCTCAGGCGGGCGGCTACGGTTTTTTTGACGTTGGTCCGAAAATTTGGCAAAACCAGCAATGAAGATACTGTCCACCTCAACAGCATTCAGATCGTTGCCAGAAAAACCGCGGGGATGAATAAGCCAAACGTATTATTGAGGACGCCACGCCTCCCCGTCATTCCCGGTTCCTCCCCGTCATTCCCGCGAAAGCGGGAATCCATCTCATTCCCCTCTGACAACAACCCACACCGAGCCACCTGAGACCATGGATTCCGGGTCTCGCTACGCTCGCCCGGAATGACGGAGGAGAAAGGAAAGCCGCCCAGAATCACGGAGGAAACAGGAAAGCTGCCGGAATCACAGAAGAGAAGGCTCACCACCCGGAATAAAAATGCCCCGTCATTCCCGCGAAAGCGGGAATCCATCCCCTTCCCCCTGACAACAACCCACACCGAGCCACCTGAGACCATGGATTCCGGGTCTCGCTACGCTCGCCCGGAATGACGGAGGAGAAAGGAAAGCCGCCCAGAATGATGGATAGAGAAGGAAAGCCGCTGCCGGGAAGAAGTGACACATTTCGGCTGACGCATGCCTGCGATTAAAAGCGTCTCATCGCATTATCTGCGTCACGTTTTGTGAAACCAGGTCCTAAATCAACCCCAGTTCCAGGGCTTTTAACACCGCACGGGTGCGATCGCGGACACCCAGTTTGGAAAGAATGTTGGACACATGATTTTTCACCGTCCCCTCAGCCACAAACAGGGAGTTGGCAATTTCCTTGTTACTGTGTCCACCGGCCATCAGCCGCAGGATTTCGGTTTCCCGGGCTGTCAGGTTCTCTGGCTGTTCAATGCTGCTAAATTCATTTTTCAGGTGGCTGATGTTTTCCCGGATTTTTTCTGTGGCTTGAGGGCGGACAATGGTTTTTCCCGCAGCCACCTGTTTGATGCCATCCACCAGTTCCTCCAGCGGCACGTCTTTGAGCAGGTAGCCTTTGGCACCGGCGCGCACGCCAGCCAGCACCATTTCATCATCATCAAAAGTGGTCAAAATAATGGTTGGTGGCAATTGCTGCTGCCCCTCAAGTGCCTGCAATACATCCAGACCCGACAAACCTGGCATGCGCATATCCAACAACACCACATCCGCGCCGGATTGGGGGATTTTTTGCACGGCTTCAGCGCCATCGGCCGCTTCTCCCACAACTTCAATGTCTTCGGCCAGATCCAGTAAGGCCTGAACACCTTGCCGCACCAGGTTTTGATCGTCAACAAGAAAAACTTTTATCATTTTAGCCACCTGTAGGGAAAGTCAGCCGCGCCCGAAAACCGGGCAAATCCGGGTCGATAATAACAAATTCACCATTCAGTTGTTTCACGCGCTCCCGAATGCCAGTCATGCCATTACCTTCAGACGCACCATTAAGTCCCCGGCCGTTGTCAGAAAATTCCAGTTCCAGATACCCCGTCTTTTTCTGCAGGCGCAACCAAAAGGCGCTGGCCTGGGCATGTTTGAGACAATTGGTAATCAGCTCCTGGGTGCAGCGCAAAACACTTTGGGCCAGTGCCGGGTCTTCCACCAGCAATTTTTCCGGCATATCCAGATGAACGCGGTGAGTGGGGATTTCTTCAATAAGCTGCCGCACGGCACGGCCCAAATCCAGTGTCCCTCGGTTACGAAAGGCGCTAACCACTTCGCGCACATCACTCAGCAACAGACGCGCCAGGGTTTGGGATCGATCAATATGTTCCTTGATTTGCCCATCCGCCAGGTGGCTGGCCACTTCCAGATTCATGCTCAAGGCTGTCAGGTGATGGCCCAGCAAATCATGCAGTTCGCGTGAAATACGCAACCTTTCATTAATGCGGGAACTGTCAGAAAGCAACACCTGTGTAGCGCGCAGCTCGGAATTCAGCTTGCGTAATTCTTCCTTGGCGTGTTGTTGGCGGCGCGCCACCAGAGAGATGATATAGGAAAACAGTGAAAACCCCACAAACAAAAAGATGAACAGGGTTTTGTCCAGCAAAGATGTTTCATCACCAATAGAATAGGTAAACAGTTGCCAGCCAATCACTGAGTTTTGGATCAGCAAAATCAACAAACTTAAGCGATTCTCAAGAATCCATGGCAACAGGACAGAGACAATTAGCGCGTACAGCACGCCCATGGCGCTGCCAGTTGCCCAGTTAATGGTAAAGACCATCAACAACAGCGCAATCAGCAACAACCAGGAACGGCCACTGAGGCGATAAGAACCCAGTTTTTGGGTCAAAACCCAGAAAATGACCCCAAAGGCCAAGTGGCAACCCAACCAAATCAGGGTTTTCAGACCGCTTGCAAAACCGGAGCGCACCAACACGAAAATCAGCGGCACAGAGACACTAAGCCAGATAACCAGACCAGCCAGTCGAATAAGGTTAATATGTGAGAAACGATAAATCATGGCTACCTGCAAGTCGGCCTGCCCTTCTTTGGTCAAAGACGCAGCGGCTTGCGGTTGGCTCCCGAGCTACAGCTCCGCCAGGCTGTTGATAACCGCGTCGGCGCCAAAATCGCTGATTGGCTGCCCGTGATTATACCCGTAAGAGACACACACCACCGGACATGGGGCCTGCTTCCCCGCCTGGATATCATGTCGAGAGTCTCCCACCATCAAGCACTGCTCAACCGGCTGCCGCAAAAAAGCCGCGGCATGCCGCAAAGGCCATGGGTCTGGTTTTTTACGTTCCACATTATCACCGGCCAGAATCAGGGAAAACCACCCATACACGCCAAACTGTTTCAGCAAGGTTTCTGTAAATTCCAGCGGCTTGTTGGTAATGCAAACCATGGGCTTGCCTGCGGCCCGGACTTTCTCCAACCCGGCCCTGACGCCAGGAAACAATCGGGAATACTGGCCGACTGTATCACGATATGCCGCATCAAAAAGCGCCTTTGCCTGCTGAAAATCCGGTTCAGGCACACCCGCCTGGCTTGCACAGTAGGCCAGTGTGCGCTGGATCAGCTTGGGCACTCCATTGCCAATCCAGTGGCGCACATGCTTTTCATCTGGCGGCGGTAAGCCAAGCCCCTGGCACATTCTGTTGCAGGCTACCGCCAGATCCCTGGCTGAATCCACCAAAGTGCCATCCAGGTCAAAGAACACCGCCTCTGCCTGTTGCAACCATGGCCCTGCAGGGGCGCTCTTTGATGTCTTATCGGGCATCTTTGGGGGTGTACTTACGCAAAGCGGTAAATTTGTGGGCAGAGTCCTGGCGAAATACATCCGTATTCTGCAAGTTGACATCGCCTTCTAGCCAATAGCGTCGCAAACTGCCATCCCGCTCGGATCGAACAAGAAGCTTAAGCCCGTTGCCCACAATAATAATATCATCCTTGTGAATGTTTTTAGGCAGCAAGGTTTTCTTGATCTTGCGGCCCTTGTTATACAGTTTTTCCAGCCGCCGGCGTTCATTATCTATGTCTTTGTTATCTATGTCCCCATTGGCTATTGCTGTTTCTGTCTGGATCTGTGGCCGCTGGGCATTTTTTTGCCGACTGTCTTTAATCAGACGTATTTTATTTTTGACGCGGTAACGGCCTGTGTCCAGTTTTTCCAGCGCCACGGAGGTGGTGTCGATGGGCGATTTCAGCCACCAGGCATCCCGCCGACCATGACTGAAACGCACCAATAAATAAGCGTCATCTCGCACCATAATCTGGTCGTCATTGCGGATTTTCTCAATACTCAGCTCTCGCGATAATGGCTGGCCTTGCATAAACTGTTGCCGCAGCCACTCACGCGCGGAAACCGGTTCTGCCGCCGTTGCATTAGCTGTCGGCGTGTCTTTTTGAGTTTTTGCCATACCCTCACCAGTCGCTCCTTCAGTCATGGCATGGCTTTGAACCGGTTGTACCTTCTTTGCAACCTTGCCTTTGTCTCCAGTTCGGGCGCTCTCCGGCTGGCTGTTGTTTGCCAGTGTAATTTTGGGGATTGTCGCTTTGACATCATCCATGCTCACTGAGGACACATTTTCTGCGAAAACACCTTCCCGGGTTGGTTTACTGGCTGTCAGTTGTTTAACTGCAGTCTTTCCAGGCTGACTCGCCATCGCTCTTGGTCGTGCGGGAGCGGCCTGGGATTGTCGGGCTTTCTGACGACGTGTTTTGGCCCGTTTTTTTGCCGGCTTGGACAAGTTAATGACCACGCTTTCAATGATTGTGTTAGTCAACTCCACCTTGACCGGTTTATCACCAGCCGCTTGCTTGACGGCCGCCATCAGTTTATCGTGCCAGTCAGAAGGCGCTGTAATGCGTATCTGCCAGTTGTTCTTTATGGCCAAGCGGGTGGCTTCCTGGACTTTCTTCAGGTCCTTGTCCGCATAATAGGCTGTGGCATCATATTCAAAAGTGGGAAGCTCGCTTTTGGGAATGGCAACCGCAACCCCACTTAAGCCGAAACCGACAGCCAACAGCCATGGCGCGAAATGCCGTAAAAGAATACTCATTGGTTAATGCCTCCACGAGTGAGTTTCAAAGGGGATAACAGTGTCTTGAGCTGCTCCTCGCTCAAATCGGTATGCTCCCTGGCCACTTCCAGAATTGGCCGCCCCTGCTGATAGGCCAGCTTGGCGATTTTAGCCCCGAGCTCATAACCAATCACCGGATTAAGCGCCGTTACCAGAATGGGGTTTTTATCCACGCTTTGCGCCACGCGACTCTCGTTAATGCGGAAACCGGCAATGGCCGAGTCAGCCAGCACACGCGACGCATTGGCCAGAATTTCCAGACTCTGTAACAAGTTCAAAGCGATCACCGGCAGCATGACATTCAACTGGAAGTTTCCGGATTGACCCGCAACGGTGATGGTGGTGTCATTGCCCATTACCTGGGCACAGACCATGGCGGTCGCTTCAGGAATCACCGGATTGACCTTGCCTGGCATAATACTGGAACCCGGCTGCAGTGCGGGCAATGCGATCTCGCCCAAACCAGCCAACGGACCAGAATTCATCCAGCGCAAGTCATTGGCGATTTTCATCAGGCTCACCGCCAGGGTCTTCAACTGCCCCGATAATTCCACAGCGTTGTCCTGAGCGGAAATGCCCTCAAACTTGTTTTCCATGGGGGTGAACTCGACACCGGTAATGTCTTTCAGGGCATGAACAAATTCAGCGGCAAATTGCGGGTGCGCATTAATACCCGTACCTACCGCTGTGCCTCCCTGGGGCAGATGCGCCGAGCGCTTGAGCGCATCCATAATGCGTTCACGATCGCGTCGAATCAGTTCCGCCCAGGCATCCAGTTCCTGGCCAAAAGTCACTGGCATGGCATCCATCAGATGGGTTCGGCCGGTTTTAACCACGTCACGCACACTGTCTGCCTTGGCGCGAATGGTTTCTTCCAGATGTGCCAGGGCCGGCAACAGTTTTTCCTTGGCCATCAAAACCGACGCAATGGCGATGGCTGTAGGCACCACATCATTACTGCTTTGCCCCATGTTAACGTGGTCGTTGGGGTGAACCGGCACGGCTTCTGTAGAGGCCACATGCGCGATCACTTCATTGGCATTCATGTTTGAGGACGTGCCCGAACCTGTCTGAAACACGTCAATGGGAAAATGCGCGTCCAACTCTCCTGCCTGAACTTTTTTCGCCGCGGCCTGAATCGCTTCGCTGCGCTGTTTGTCCAGCAAACCCAGTTTTTCGTTACTGCGTGCTGCGGCTTGTTTAATCAAACCCAAAGCACGAATAAACTCCCGGGGCATGGTAATACCGGAAATCGGGAAATTATTAACGGCCCGTTGAGTCTGGGCACCGTATAAAGCATCGGCGGGGACTTTCAACTCACCCATGCTGTCATGTTCAATGCGATATGACCTTTGCTCTGTCATGCCGACACCTCGTTATTTTTAGAAAGGGCGTATTATAGGCGAGAGTGCCCGCGGGCACCATGAAACTGGCATAATTGACCCAGAACAAGAAACTTTTTCTGCCCTGGCAGCCATTCCTCTTCCACGCTGCCCTAAGGTCTTTAGCCAGTCAATCGGAATCAAGCGATTTCGTACGAAGATAGCCCCTCAGAATGGGGTCGAGAACAAAAAAAGAACCAAAGATCAGCAAGCGGTCATTTTCCTGCAACTCGCCGATCGCTTGCTGATAAGCCTGCCATGGGTCAGCCTGGGCCAGTTTTACAGTGGTCCCTGTTGCTGATTCAATGAGCGCCTGGCATTCGTTCACTGACACAGCACGCCCGGATACCGGCTCCGTGGCCACCCATGAGTCCACCAAAAAACGAAATTGCGGCAACCATTCAGCCGCCTGTTTATCCGCCAACACACCAAATAAGGCCACTGTGCGCCCAGCCACCGGGTTTTGCTGCAACCATTGCGCCAGCGCATTGGCGGATTGGGCGTTATGGGCCACATCCACCAGCACTTCCGGGGCAGATTGCAGTAGTTGCAGCCGGCCGGCCAGCTTGACCGCGCGCAAACCAGCCGCGTAGTCTTCTGGTGAAATTGTTAGTTTATCAGCCACGCTTTCCAGGGCGGCAATGGCTGTGGCGGCATTATCCACCTGCCAATCACCCGCCAACGCCGGCATGGGTAAAGCGCGCAAATTCCGCGACCAGCCTAACCAATCAAAAACATGGCGCTCACCGGCCTCGTGTCGTTGCACGGTAAAATCCACATTTCGCTTGAACAAACGGGCGCGTTTCTGACAAGCTACGCGCCGCACACTTAAGGGGCTGTTCAAATCCCCGCAAATGGCTGGTGTGAAGGGGCGAAAAATGCCGGCTTTCTCACGCCCCACCGCTTCCCTGTCATGCCCCAGCCACTGGGTGTGGTCAATATCCACAGTGGTGACCACGGCGCAATCGGCATCCACCACGTTGACAGAGTCCAGCCTGCCACCTAAACCCACCTCAAGAATGGCCACTTCCACCTGCGTTTTCTTGAACAGCCACAAGGCCGCCAGCGTCGTAAACTCAAAGTACGACAGACTGACATCCCCACGCGCCTTTTGTACGGCATTCAATGCCGCCACAACGGCCTCATCCGATGCCGGCTGGCCCTGCAAGGAAAAACGTTCGTTGTAACGCAACAGATGTGGAGAAGTAAAGCAGCCAGTGCGATAACCCGCCTGGCGGCAAATGGCATCGAGCATGGCCACCGTGGAGCCTTTTCCATTGGTGCCGGCCACGCTGATGACCATCGGCGCCACCGGCGCCAGTTGCAGGCGCTTATAGACCTCGCCCACTCTCTCCAAGCCCAAGTCAATTTTTCCACCGTGGGCAGTTTCCAGCCAGTGCAGCCATTGCGCCAGCGTGGTCAAAGGAGGCATGCTGCGTTGGCCTAGCCGGTTTCAGGGGTGATAATCGCGTCGGGTTCCCGTGGCGGATTTTTGGCGTCGCACAATAAACGAAGGATATTCGCCAGCCGATCCCGCAGTTCTCGCCGATCCACGATCATATCGATCGCGCCATGCTCCAGCAGGAATTCACTGCGCTGAAAGCCTTCCGGCAGTTTTTCGCGCACAGTCTGCTCAATCACACGCGGCCCGGCAAAACAAATCAGGGCATCAGGTTCCGCCACATTGATGTCTCCCAACAGCGCCAAAGAGGCCGAAACACCACCAGTGGTTGGGTTGGTCAAAACAGAAATGTAGGGAATGCCCGCTTTTTTCAGCTTTTTCAAAGCAGCGGCGGTTTTGGCCATTTGCATCAGGGAAAACAGGGACTCCTGCATACGCGCTCCACCGGAGCTGGCGAAGTTAATCAATGGTGACCGGGTTTCCAAGGCATGGTGCGCGGCACGGACAAATTTTTCCCCCACCACAGAGCCCATGGAACCGCCCATGAAATCGAACAGGAAGGCGCACGCCACCACATCCCGGCCCTTTAATTGCCCCTGCATGCTGATAAGCGCCTCTTTCTCGCCGGTTTTCTTTTGTGCCTGATGAACACGATCACGGTATTTTTTCGTATCCCTGAACTTCAAAGGGTCTTCCGGCTCCAGCCCGGCGTCCAGCTCCACAGCCGTGCCTTCATCCAGAAAGTTCAACAAGCGCGCGCGCCCGGTCAGGCGATCATGGTGGCCGCACTTGGGGCACACCCGCAGGGATTTTTCCAGCTCCGGCTGATACAAAATGGCCTCACAACTGGGGCATTTACTCCACAACCCTTCCGGAACATTGCGTTTTTTGTGCCCCCCCTCGGTACGAATGCGGGAAGACATGATTTTCTGAAACCAACTCATGGGTTATTACCTCTACTGTGCATCGGCACAAGACGTTGACGAACCCGCCTTGCCCGGTTTTTGTCAAGTCAGTGTATCCAGCGCTGCTCTCACAGGGCTCAAAAATGCGTCAATGGCTGATAATAGCTCGTCCCTGGTCTGGCTGGCCGCCATGGCCTTGACCAGGGCGCTGCCAATCACCACCGCATCCGCCTGTTGCGCCACTGCCTGCGCGCTGTCGGCGTCGGCCACGCCAAAGCCCACGGCCACCGGCAGAGAACTATGGGCGCGAATAACAGCCATTTTTTCAGCCAACTCACCGGTATCCAGATTGGCGGCTCCGGTCACGCCTTTCAGGGAAACATAATAAACAAAGCCTGAGGCCGCCTCCAGTATGCGTGCCAGGCGCTGCTCATCCGTGGTTGGAGCTACCAGAAAGATTTGGCTCATGTCCTGTTCACGCAGCATTTTCAGCAATTCGGCGGATTCTTCCACAGGGGAATCCACCAGCAAAACACCATCTACGCCAGCGATGGCGGCAGCGGCAACAAATTCCGCATGGCCAAATCGCTCCACGGGATTCAGGTACCCCATGAGAATCACGGGAGTGTCATTATCCTGTTGACGAAAAGTCGCCACCATGGAGAGCACATCTTGCAGGCATACGCCTTGGCTGATAGCCTGTTCAGATGCCTGCTGAATCACCGGGCCATCCGCCATGGGATCCGAAAATGGCACACCCAGTTCAATCACATCCGCGCCACTGGCCACCAACTGGTGCATGGCTGCCACCGTCCAATCCGGCTGCGGGAATCCGGCGGTTATAAAAGGGATCAGGCCCTTGCGCCGGGTATGACGAAGCGATTCCATGCGTTTTTGCAAACGGCTCATAAGTCGATGCCCTCCAGGGCGGCAATGGTATGCACATCCTTGTCACCCCGGCCGGAGAGGTTCACAATGACATGCTGATCCGGCGACATGCTTCGGGCCAGCTTCAAGCCAAAAGCCACCGCATGGGAGCTTTCCAGCGCCGGTAAAATTCCCTCACTGCGCGTGAGTGTATGGAAAGCCTGCAAGGCTTCCTCATCGGTAATGCCCACATACGTGGCCCGGCTTGTTTTGTGCAGCCAGGCATGTTCCGGCCCCACACCCGGGTAATCCAGCCCCGCCGAGATAGAGTGGGTTTCGGTGATTTGGCCACAGTCATCATCCATCACAAATGTGCGGTTGCCGTGCAAAACACCCACCCGGCCAGCCTGGATGGAAGCCGCATGCTGACCTGTGTGCAAACCCTTGCCTGCGGCCTCAACACCAAAAATACGAACATTGTCGTCATTCAAGAAAGCATGAAACAAGCCCATGGCGTTAGAGCCGCCTCCTACGCATGCCACCAGTGCATCGGGCAAGCCGCCAACTGTGGCAGCGAATTGCCTGCGGGCCTCACGCCCGATCACCGCGTTAAAGTCTCTGACCATTTCCGGGTAAGGCGCCGGACCGGCGACTGTGCCGATAATGTAAAACGTGTCATCCACATGGGTGACCCAATCGCGCATGGCCTCGTTCAAAGCGTCCTTCAGTGTCCGTGAGCCGGAGCTGACTGCGCGCACTTCCGCGCCCAGCAATTTCATCCGGTAAACATTAATGGCCTGACGCTCAATATCGACCTCACCCATATAGACCACACACTCCAGCCCCAGTCGGGCGGCGACCGTGGCAGTGGCCACACCGTGCTGACCGGCGCCGGTTTCAGCAATCACCCGGTTTTTGCCCATGGCTTTGGCCAGTAAAATCTGGCCGACGGTGTTGTTGATTTTATGCGCGCCTGTGTGGTTCAGATCTTCACGCTTGAGCCAGATTTGAGCGCCCTGATTTTCCTCACTTAGCCGCTGAGCATGATACAAGGGAGAAGGTCGGCCCACATAGTGCGCCAAGTCGTGATCCAGCTCATGTTGAAAACCCGCGTCTCTTTTCAGCCAGGCATAGGCCTGTTGCAATTCATCCAGACAGTGCATAAGGGTTTCGGAGGCGAAAACCCCGCCAAATTCGCCAAAATGGCCTTTTTCGTCCGGGAATTGGTAGTAGTCCAATGGTTCGTTTGCGTTCATACACACCTGATATTCTTGATAAACTGACGCATCAGTCTTCGGGATTTAACACCCGGGGAAGATTCGATGCCGCTGCTGACATCCACAGAACGTGCGCCAGTGGCCTGCAGTGCGTCACGGATATTGTCCGGATTCAGCCCACCTGCCAGAATCCAGCGAGGGTCATTATCAGTCGGAAAAAGAGACCAGTCAAACACTTTGCCACTGCCACCGGAGTGTTTTTTTCCATAACAATCCAGCAACCAGCCACTGGCCCGGGAATAGGGTCTGACATAATCCTGTGGTTGACCATTGTCCAGCATGGGCACGGCCTTTATCCACGGACGTTGCCACTGCGCACAAAAATCCGGTGTTTCACTGCCATGAAACTGCAAGACATGTAACGGAACTGCTTGAACGACCTGTTGAACCTGCTGATGTTCCGCATCAACAAACAGGCCAACCACTGTTATCCACGGGGAAATTTTTTGACAAATTTCTTGTGCGCGCTGCACACTCACATAACGGGGCGAATGCTCAGCGAATACCAAACCGATGGCGTCACAGCCGGCTTGTTCGGCAGCCTGGGCGTCAGCCACCGAGGTAATGCCACAGAACTTGACCCGGACAGCCCCTCCGCCGGACAGGTTGGCCTTATCCATGATCGCCAGAGGCTGTCGGTTTGACGATAAAGGATTCCGCAGAGTCGCGGCTGGACCGGGCTGAAGCCACATCGCTCCCCAGCGGTTCACCGGCATCATGCTGAAAATCGACCGGTGCCTGCGGGATTCCGTACACCGCAGGGTAGGACACGCCCTCAAACACCAGACCTTCTGCCGGAGCGGTTATGCCAGCCTTTTTTCGGTCCCGACCTGTTAACACTTCAGCCAGCCAGCTAACCGGTCGCTCTCCCGTCCCGATGGGAATCAACGCACCGGCAATATTGCGCACCATATGATGCAAAAAGGCATTAGCCTGAATATCAATCAACACCTGGTTGCCCTTACGGCTCACACCAATATGAAAAACTTCCCGCATGGGCGTGCGGGACTGGCACCCAGCGGCCCGGAAAGCGCTGAAATCATGCTCGCCAACCAGGATTTGAGCCGCTTCGTGCATACGCTGTTCATCCAGTGGTTTCATGACCCAGGTCAAATGGCCCCGATCCATGGCCGGCCGCACCCAGCGATTAAGGATATGGTACCGGTAGCGACGCGCCGTCGCGGAAAAACGGGCATGAAAATCAGCCGGAACAGCCTTGGCCCACAATAAGGCGATGCCCCCCGGCAGAGCGCTATTGCCACCCAATACCCAGGAGCGGGCCGAGCGCAGGGCTGTGGTTTCAAAATGAATGACTTGTCCGCGCGCGCTCACGCCCGTATCTGTCCGGCCCGCACAAACCACCGTCACAGGTTCATCAGCAACCTGTGACAAGGCTTTTTCCAGACACGCCTGAACCGTCGGCTCCTGGCGCTGTGTCTGAAAACCATAAAAGCCCTGCCCGTCATACTCAACGCCGCAGGCGATCTTGATTTTTTCCGTCATTCGATTATCACCCGACACAAAGAACAGGCGGGAATAAAAATGGCTGCCAAAGGCAGCCATGTGGATACCGGACACAACAGCCTTTAACTGCCATCCATCTCTTCACGCAATTTGCGCGCTTCAGCCTGTTGTTCGGCATTGCCCTCTTCAATCACCTCATCCAGCATGATGCGGGCGCCGTCTATGTCTCCCATTTCATAATAGGCGCGGGCCAAATCCAGTTTGGTCGCCACGGCATCGCCTTCGGGTACGATATCATCCAGGTTAAAACCGAGGTCAACGTCTTCTTCGGGGCTTTCTTCAGGGCCGGGCTCAAAGTTTTCTTCTTGCCCTGGCTGGGATTTTTCCGGCGCCTGATCCTCTCCAAAGTCAAAGTCCATCAAGTCCTCGCTCTCGTCAATATCCAACTCTCCAGTCAAGTCGACCACAGGCGTTTCTGCTTCGTCCACACTGGCACCATTGTCTCCACTTTCTTCATCAAGGGAAATGGACTCCAGTTCACTCTCCAAGTCTTCCAAAGACAAGTCAAGTTCCGTCGCCTCTGGCAAAGGCTCATCTGCCTGCAACGTTTCAGAAAACGCTTCTGGTGACGTTACATCGTCTAACGTATCCAGTTCATCGGCCAGAGAGCGGGCATTATCCGCCATATCTTCACGGCTGTTATCGGTGGATTCAGTGTGTTCGGAAGATGGCTCAGGAGCTTGTTCTTCCTCCAGGTATTCATCCAGGTCAAACTCAAAGTCACCCTCAGCAGCCGCAGTCGTCTCAGCTTCAATCTGTGGGATTTCTTCTGTAATGTCATCGCTGACAGCTTCATTCGGTTGTGATTCTTCGGAGGACGAAGCATCATCGAATGTCGGCTGGTCATCCAGGGTGTCCCCTGTCACATTGTCATCACTCAAATCTTCTTCAAAGACCTCCTGGTCTTCTGTTAATGCGCCCACACCAAACAAGGCATTTTCCGGCGCGATTTTCCGGCCAAGCTCGGCAATTTCCTGCCATTTTGAATCCCCCGGATCCGCCAGGCGTCCGTAGAGTTCCTCAGCCATATTTTCAAATTTCTGCTGGTCATTCTCACCGTAGTAGTACAAGGCGGCCTCATAGAGCAAATCCACATTGTCCGGTTCCTGTTCTATGCGCTCCAGCAACTCTTCGATGCTGACTTCCGGCTGGTCATCACGCTTCTCCGCCCTGACTGCGATGCTGTCCAGAAAACTGCCTTCGTCACTGTCTTCTGGCTCATCATCTTTCCTGCGCAACACTTTGGGTAGCAGTCCCAACAACAGCAATAACAACGCAGCGCCTGCCGCATATAATGGGTTAGCACTAATCCAGTCCAGCATTTTTTGCCAAAAGCTGCGCTCCTCTGAGCCAACCGGGGTGGTTTCTGCGTGCGGCTGGCTGTTCTCACTCACCAGAACGGGTTCTTCGACAACCGAGTCATCCGGCTGCTCAGCGGCCTCAGGTGCTGTATCAACACTTTTTGTCCCTGAGGTTTCGGCAAGCTGCTTGGCTGAAGCTGATTCGCTGGAATCCGCTTCAGTGGCGGCCAAAGCAGGCTCTTGACCCCACACATCATCGGTATCAGCCACGGACTCGCCCGCCTCTGCCTGCTGGGGTGTATTTTCTTCCTTCGAAGTCGGTTCTTCGCCCGGGTTTTTATCGCTTTCAGGTGTTGAGCCATTCAAGGTTTGCAGGTTTTCCTGCGCGATGCGCGCACCATCTTCCAGCGCCTGACGTTTTTTATTTAATGCCGCCAATTGTTGTTGCAATTTGGCCAGGTCAGCGTCTTTCATTTGCAAGACGGCTTGCTGGTCATTGACAATGCTTTCCAGCTCTTCAATACGACTGGCCAGCTCCTGTTTTTCCTGCTCCAGGGTTGCCAGATCTTCTCGCGCCAATGCCAGCGCTGCCTCATCGCCGCGACGGTTGTCCGTCTCCCCGACGCTGCCTGTGGACCGGGTTTCACTGTCCTTGTCGGCTGCCGGCGGAACCAGATCCAGTTTGTAGTCCTGATTCGTGCTGGCCACTGAGGGTGCTTTTTCCGCTGTGCTTTCGGTTTGATAAGCCGATGGCACCAGACCCCGGGCTTTATCCTGGTAGCTGACCCACTGCTGGGACTGGGACGCCACTTCCGCCAGCGCCTCTTCACGGGAAATATCACGCACCTGTGCCGCAGCGGGAATATGAAGCACACTGCCTTTTTTCAGGCGATTCATGTTGCCGTCAAGGAAAGCCTCTGGATTGGCGCGCAGGATCGCCACCATCATTTGGTGTACGCTCACATCCCGCGACCGTTGTTGTGATGCAATCGACCATAGGGTGCTGCCAGCGGTGACTGTGACTGTTTTCTGTGCCGGGGTGGCTGCTTCAACAGGAAATTCGCGCGTCAACGCTGGTTTTTCTTCTGCCGTGGCGGCATTGGCTTCTTCTGCGGCAAGGGCTGGAGGTGGTGCGACTGGGGCTTCTGGCTCAGTCGGCTCTGGCTCGGTTGTCACCTGCTCCTGAGCCGTATCATCAAAACTTTCCGGTTGGTTCAAGCGGGCGGGCGCCACGGTAGCCACCGGCGCATAACTGGGTGGGTCCAGCAACAAGGTATATTCGCGTAACAGCCGCCCTTTGGGCCAGTCGGCCTCCAGCAACAGACTGACAATCGGCTCATTCACGGGCTGGCTGGAAGTTATCTCAATATAGGCGCCGTTTGCACCCTGGCGAACGGCCAGCTGGATGCTGGGCGGCACCAGTGTGGGGTCCAATCCCACGCGCTCGTAGTCTTCTACGCCGGCCAGCTTCACTTGCAGGTTCTCAAGGGATTCGCCCGGATTCAGAATCAACCGGATTTGCCCTTTAAGCGGTTGCTTCAAAGCTGACTCAACCTTGAGCTCTCCCAAACCCAGCGCCTGTACGGTCTGACCGGCCAGCAACAGGGGAATGGGCAGTATTAGCCCGCGAATTCGTTTCTTCATACCACGCTCCACTTTTATTTTGGTTGGCAGTCTCTTGCCAGTTCCCTTCCGATCCGAGCTTTTCGCACTGGAGGGTTGTCGCTGATATTAACTAAAAACCAACAAAATTTCCAAGAATAAGTCTCAAAAACAGTGCATAAACCCTTAAAAAGACTAATAATTTTCGCCAACGACCTATCTTTTTTGTTTTTCATTCACCCTTCTGCACGTCTATTTGCTTGCCTCGACGCCGGATTCCGACCTTTAGTTTTCCCCATGGCGGATCAACAGCTCAGCAATTTGTACGCTGTTTAATGCTGCTCCCTTGCGGATATTATCCGCCACCACCCATAAATCGAGCCCGTTTTCCACATTGAGGTTTTCACGGATGCGGCCCACATAAACCTGGTCTTTACCGGTGGCCGCTACCGGGGTTGGATACTGGTTTCGACGCGGGCTGTCGAGTACTCCAACACCAGGTGCTTTTTTGAGCAATTGCCGGGCGCGTGATACGCTGATTTTTTTGCGTGTCTCAATATGAACAGCTTCGGCGTGCCCGTAAAAAACTGGCACGCGCACGCAGGTTGGATTCACCAGAATGTCATCCCGTTCGAAAATTTTGCGGGTTTCCCGAACCATTTTCATTTCTTCGCGGGTAAAACCATTGTCCTCAAAATCATCAATACGGGGAATCACGTTAAAAGCAATCTGGTGACTGAATGCTTCCGATTTGACGTCCTTGAAGTTCAGCAAAGCGGCTGTTTGCTGAGCCAGCTCTTCTACGCCCTTTTTGCCGGCACCGGAAACCGACTGATAAGTGGATACATCAATGCGCTTGATACCGACGGCCTGCTCAATCGGGTTCAATGCCACCAGCATCTGAATGGTGGAACAATTGGGGTTGGCGATAATATTGTGTTTTTCATAGCCTGCCAACGCATGCGGGTTAACCTCCGGCACGATCAGGGGAATTTCCGGGTCATTGCGAAAGTGCGAGGTATTGTCAATCACCACACAACCACTGGCGGCCGCTTTGGGCGCAAACTCGGCGGAAACCGCCGCCCCGGCTGTAAAAAAAGCCAAGTCCGCCCGGGAAAAATCAAATGTGGCCACATCGCCTACGGTGACTGTTTGGCGGCCAAAGTAAATCTCCTGCCCAGCGCTGTTCTCACTGGCCAATGGATACAGGTTCTCCACGGGAAACGCGCGCTCCTTGAGGATTTCCAGAATGGTTTCACCGACCACTCCGGTGGCGCCGACCACGGCCACATTGTATTTGCGTTGCTGCGTCATATTTTCTACTGTTTTGTTGTGATGTTGTTCGTTATTGTGTTGTTGGCTGGATTCTGGTTGCCCAAAGTCATTCAATCACCAGCGGATGCAAAGGTTTTTCCCCGCATTGGCCGCGGTGACGCAAGGCGTGATCCATTAACGTCAAGGCCATCATGGCCTCAACAATCGGTACTGCCCGGATACCCACACAGGGATCATGCCGTCCCTTGGTAACCACTTGCACCGGCTGACCACACTGATCAACGCTGGGAGCGGGTAAACGCAGACTGGAGGTGGGTTTGAACGCGACACTGGCGGTAATGTCTTGTCCACTGGAAATTCCGCCCAGAATACCGCCTGCATGATTGCTTTGAAAAGCGCCATTCTCAATAACATCCCGGTGTTCGCTGCCTTTGTGCGCCACACTGGCAAAACCCGCGCCTATTTCCACACCCTTAGTGGCGTTAATACTCATCATTGCCGCGGCAATATCGGCATCCAGTTTGCCGTAAACCGGCTCACCCCAACCGGCTGGCACACCACGGGCGCGCACATGAACCCGAGCGCCGACGGAATCGCCACTTTTGCGCAAGGCATCCAGATAGCTTTCCAGTCGCGGCATATCAGCCTCATCTGCCAGAAACAAGGGGTGGTTGTTGACCGTACCGTTAAATTCAGTATGAAAAACACACTCGCCCACCTGCCCCAGCCAACCGGCAATGGTGATTCCGAAATTGGCTTGTAGCCAGTCTTTGGCCAATGCGCCTGCGGCAACTCGCATGGTGGTTTCCCGAGCCGAGGAACGCCCGCCCCCCCGGTAGTCCCGCAGGCCGTATTTTTTCCAGTAAGTATAATCCGCATGCCCCGGGCGCACCTGATCCTTGATATTGGCATAATCCCTGGAGCGGGCATCGGTGTTTACTATCAGCATGGCGATTGGGGTGCCGGTGGTCTTGCCTTCAAACACCCCGGATATCAGGCGCACGCAATCGGCTTCCTTGCGCTGCGAGGTGTGCCGCGAGCGCCCTGTGGCCCGGCGCTTTAATTCATTCTGAATCATATCCAGATTCACCGGAAAACCGGGCGGAAAACCATCAATCACGCAGCCAATCTCCGGCCCATGACTTTCTCCAAATGTCGTCACAGTCAGCAGCTTTCCAAAACGGTTATGACTCATGAGGGGTGTCCGTCAGGGCCTTCAGCGCCCGGCTAAATTCTGCCTGATAGTTTAACAGCTCCTCCCGAGAAAACACACAAATGCCTGAGCCACTCTGTTCAAACAGCAACCAGGTTATGGGCACATTCGGCAAAGCCGCCTGCAAGGCCTCGTCACTATGGCCCACCTCCAGGAATAACAGGCCATCGTCCGTCATATAGCCCGCCGCCTGAACCAGAATTTCAAGCGGCAGACACAAACCATCACCCTCGCTGACCAACCCTAAGGGTGGCTCATGTCTGTATTCATCCGGCAATTGGCGATACTCTGCAACACTCACGTACGGCGGGTTGCTGGCAATAACATCATAGCGGCCGTTCACCGCCTGAAACAGGTCAGATTGAATCAGATGTAATCGGCTGTCCAGTTTATGCTTATGGCGGTTTTCCGCCGCCAGAGACAAGGCATCTGCAGACACATCGACAGCATCCACCTGCGCCTGTGGAAAAACCGAGGCCATGGCAATGGCAATACAGCCACCACCAGTGCACATATCCAGCATGCGTTGCGGTTGCTCTTTTCCCAGCCATGGCTGAAAACGCTTTTCAATCAATTCCGCAAAGGGAGAACGTGGAATCAGAGCCCGCCGGTCCGCGATCAGTTCATGACCGGCAAAGTACGCCGTTCCGGTAATGTAACCCATGGGGAGACGCCGAGTAATACGCTGATGCAGCAGCGTCTTCAACCGGGCTTCCTGGGCAGTGGTCAGCATGACTTGCGGATGGGCATTGACCCACTGGGGATCTTTTTTTAGCACATGCGCCAGCAACCACAAGGTTTCCTCTTCGGCACTGGCTGCGCCATGACCAAAAAACACCTCTGCGGCTTGCAGTTCATGCACAATTTCCTCAAACAGGTCATGACTGGATGAGGTGGCATTTTGACGAGCAGTCATTCAAATTCCATGGGGATCCGGCAAAGCACATCTGCCGAAATATTCCGGGTAGCACCCATTTACCGTCAGGGTGGAAAATTGTGCCATTATTTCCGCCGAAATACCAGCACGCGGTTGTTGGCTGGCATGGACCAGTCAGCCTGCAATATCAGGCCGGCTTTATCCATGGCCGCGGCCACCGCTTCACAGTCACGAATGGCGCTGTCCGGGTGCTGTTGTTGCAGCCACCGGTCAAAAGCCGCATTGGACGGCGCTGTATAGCGACCACCGTAGTTAAAGGGGCCATAAATCACCACCCGCGCACCATCGCGCAAGTTCTGGCCCAAGTCCGCAATCCACGCCTTAACCCGAACCCACGGCATGATATGCAAGGTGTTGGCCGTAAAGACCACATCAAAGCCGCCCCTATCTGTTTTGCCCTCCACAACCGGAAACGGATCGCGGCCGACCTCGTAAGCCAGTGGCGGGCGCACATTGCCCGGAGAATGGCTCTCCAGCCAGCCCCGTATCCCAGCGTGTTGTTCGCGTTTGTCGGATGGATGCCAGGTGAGCCATGGGAAATGCGGCGCCAGATACACAGCATGCTGGCCGGTTCCCGAACCCACTTCCAGCACGTGTCTGTCACTGGGCATTATCACCTGTTTCAATTTTGCCAGAATTGGCTTCTGATTGCGCTCACAGGCTGGAGAAAATGGCTTGTCTGGCAAACTATCCACAATGATTCCCTGTCGTCAAAGTCATCACACGTTTACTAATACTAAATACTAATGAAACCCTTTCACGTCCACTCGGTCCAAGACAACGCGGCCTGAATACCAGTCAAGCTCGCACAGGAGCATATGTCCGCCAAAAACCATGTGAAAAAGCGGTACAATGCCCGCGTTTAACCTCTTTTGTCTTTATGTTATCAAAACAATCATTGACCATGCGCCGTAAAATCACCGGAAAAATATCTCCCTGGCTTGTTGTGCTATTGCTTATTGCGGCTGTCAGCGGTTTTTACGCTGCCAAAGTGGTTTTTAGCGAGCAAGACAGCCAGCCTGAGTTTGCAGCCTTGAAGGTGTACCCCCAACCAAAACCTCTGAAGGGTATTCATCTGGTCGATAAAAACGGCCAGCCATTGAGCGAAGAACAGCTCAAGGGACACTGGACGCTGGTGTTTTTTGGCTACACCCATTGCCCCGACGTTTGCCCAACGACCCTGGCTGACATGCAGGCGCTGGAGAAAAAAATCCGTCAAACCGGCTTTACTCCGCCTCACGTGTTGTTTGTTTCTGTTGACCCTGAGCGCGATCAACCGCAACAACTCAAGCAATGGATTGAATTTTTTAACCCGGATTTTCAGGCCGCCACGGGTTCCCCCGAAGCCATTGAAGCATTCACCCGCCAAGTGGGCGCGGCTTATTTTATTGGCGAACACGAACCCGGAGACAGCAACTACCCGGTTGACCACACCGCCGCCATTTTCCTGCTGGATCCGGCAGGCCGTCTTTATGGCCTTTTCACCAGCCCGCACCAATTGCCGGATATGGCAGCCGACCTGACAAAGCTGGCGAAAAAAAAACCCTCCGGGAGCGGCGCATGACACTGGCACGCGCGCTGGCCACCGGGCTGCAGTACATCCTGCCCCATAAAACCCTTAGCCACATTGCCTACAAGGTGGCCCGCATTCGTTACCGGCCGATCAAAAACTGGATGATTAACCGCTTTGTCCAGGCCTTCAATGTCAACCTGAACGAGGCCATTAGCGACAATCCGGATGACTATGAGCACTTCAACGCCTTCTTTACCCGGGCGCTGAAACCTAGCGTACGCCCCATCAGCTCAGACCCGCATGACGTGGTTTCGCCAGTGGATGGCCGCATCAGCCAGTTAGGGCCAATCCGGGAAGGACGCATTATTCAGGCCAAAGGTTTTGATTTTAGCGTGGCCGAATTACTGGCCAGTGATACGCATACCGCCGCGCAGTATGCTGGCGGCCAGTTTATCACCATTTACCTTTCGCCCCGGGATTATCACCGCATCCACATGCCTGTGGATGGCAAACCGCGTTATTCCACACATGTGCCCGGGCGGCTGTTCAGCGTCGCCGACTGGACGGCCCAAAGCATTCCGCGGCTGTTTGCCCGCAACGAGCGGCTGGTGTGTTATTTCGACACCCCTTTGGGTCAAATGCCACTGGTGATGGTGGGGGCCATGCTGGTATCCAGTATGGAAACCGTGTTTCATGGGCAGGTGACCCCGCCCTATGCCCGCCAGGTAACGCAGATTGAACCCCGTCCATCCCAGCCATTGTCCCGTGGTCAGGAAATGGGCCGGTTTAATTATGGCTCTACCGTGATTTTGCTTTTTCCCCCTGGCAGCATCACCTTTCTGCCGGAACTGGCGCCGGGCACTCCGGTTAAAATGGGCGAAAAAATTGGCCATTGGAGCACTCCGGAAGCCACAGGTGAGTGAGGAACCCAACCACTGGCCCAATCATAATTTACGATGGTAACTTCCAGGAAACCATCACTGCTTTTGGTGGTCAAATCAATAAACCATATATTCTGCATACTTAAGGGAACACCATGACCGGATTCCGCTATTTTACGGCTTTTTCGCCCATTGCCATGACGCTGTCGCTCTTGTCGGCCAGTGTGGCCATCGCGGCCGACCCGACTTTTTCCACACCTCCCAAAAAAACCGTACCGGCACCCCCTGAACTCACATCCTTTGCCCAAGCCGCCAACTGGGCGGACACCATCGCCATCGCCCAGGTTGAGGACATTGACTACAAAAAAAAACGCAATCTGAATGCCAGCGGCACAGCCTGGCTAAAGATACTGGTGCCTTATAAAGGTGACATAAACAAAGACGACTACATCGAAGTCAAGGCGGAAGGGCTCGAAGACTGGGTGTGTTATTACCCGGATCGAATCAACGAAGGCGAGCGTTATTTGGTGTTCCTAAAAAAAGACAAGAATGGCCAGTACACCGGTTTCAAACCCTGGTGCCAATTGCAGGTTTTGCTTGATGACCAGGGCCATTATGCCTTGCGTTTTCCACTGGATACCCCTGCCCCGGTTCCGGCTGAATATGTGCGTCAAATCAATTTTCAGGACCCACATGCACGCATTGATGCCACCGAATGGAGCAGTCTGCGGCGCGAAGACTGGGCCAAAAGTCATTCAGCCCGAGAAATTGTGAGCGACAACGGTGTCACCAAACGATACGAAATGAAATACACCAAAGGCATTCCGGTTGAGTATTTTCGTCCGTTGATGCAGCTGGAAATCAAGCCGCGCATTTCCTCCAAGGATATCTGACAGATCACTTGAAAAACCGACAGGCACGTGGCTTCATGAACCTGTCTTCCATGGCGCAAACGCGATAAAATACCCGCGCTCCCGATTTGCTCATAACCATGACATACCCAAACACGCACCTGCCTGCCAGTCAGGAAAACACCCCGGGCTTTCATACAGAAAACCCGGGCAAACGTTTACAAAAAGCCCGTGACTGCCGCAGTTTTCAGAAACACTGCGATCAAAGCATCCGGCAGGCCCTGGCCGAAGACGTCGGCTCCGGCGACATCACCACGGATGCCATATTCAACCCCACTCATATCGCTTGCGCCCAACTGATCGCCAAAGATGACGGCATTGTGGCTGGTTTGCCTGTGTTCTTGCGCGTGTTTTCCCTGATTGCAGACCAGCCGATGGATCTTCATGCTTTGCGTGAAGACGGCCAGCCAGTGCGGGCAGGACAGGTCCTGGCGCGGATTACAGGGCCGGTCAAAGATATTCTTACCGCGGAACGGGTGGCGCTCAATTTGCTGCAACGCGCTTCGGGTATTGCCTCGATGACACACCGGTTCGTCACCGCTGCCCGCAAAGCCGGCAACCACAATTTTCGCATCCTCGACACCCGCAAAACCGTACCCGGCCTGCGCTGGCTGGACAAATACGCGGTGCTGGCCGGCGGTGGGGATAATCACCGCTTTGGCCTGTATGACATGGCGCTGATCAAAGAGAACCACATACAAGCCGCCGGTGGCATTACCGCCGCAATCAACCGGGTTCGGGCTTACCAACAGTCGCAAGGACTGAATACCGCTATCGAAATCGAGGTCTCTACCCTGGATGAATTGCAGGAAACGCTGCCCCTGCGGCCAGATCGCATTCTGCTGGATAACATGGATAATGCCACCTTGGCTGAGGCAGTCCGCATCACAGCCGGCACCATCCCGTTGGAGGCCTCGGGCAACGTCACCGAAGAGCTCATCCCCGAACTGGCCCGAATCGGGGTGGACTGTGTGTCTGTTGGCGCCCTGACCCATTCGCCCAAAGCGCTGGATATGAGCCTACTCATCACACCGGAATCAGCCTGAAACCCTTCTGTCACATTCACTAGAGAGCCATCATGACTCACAAACAGCCAACTGATCTAAACAGTATTGAAGCCTTGACCACCCATTTGCGCGAACGCCTGGGCGATGTCATGCCGGATTTTGAAATTGAGGAAAAGGCCCGGCTGGCGCACCGCATCAATCAGCTCAAAAAAGCAAAAAATGCCTTAATCCTCGGACACAACTACATGGAGCCGGCCCTGTTCCACAGTGTCCCGGATATCACCGGCGACTCGCTGGAACTCAGCCGCCAGGCCGCCCAAACGGATAAGGACATTATTGTCTTTTGCGGGGTGGAATTCATGGCTGAAACCGCCAAGATTCTCAACCCTGAAAAAACCGTCCTAATCCCCTCAGCCAAAGCCGGCTGCTCGCTGGCGGAATCCATCACCGCCGAAGACGTCCGCCAGTTAAAAGCGCGTTTTCCCGGCGTGCCGGTGGTGACCTATATCAACACCTATGCCGACGTCAAAGCCGAATGCGATATCTGCTGCACCTCAGGCAACGCCCATGCGGTGGTTGAGTCTCTCAACAGCGATTCGGTGATTTTTCTCCCTGATGAATACCTGGCTGGCAATGTGGCCCGGGAAACCGGCAAACATATTATCTTCCCCACCAAAGATCCGCTGAAAGCCGCACAAACACAGGCGGAGCTGGACTACCAAATGATCGGCTGGCACGGCCGGTGCGAAGTACACGAGCAATTTACTGTAGAAGATATTGAAAATGTCCGCGCCCAGTTTCCCGACGTGGTGGTATTGGCCCATCCGGAATGTTCACCGGAAGTGGTGGCCGCGGCGGACTTTTCCGGCAGCACCACGGCCATGATCAATTTTGTCAAAAACCAGCAGATATCACGCTATCTGCTATTGACCGAATGCGCCATGGGCGACAACATTGCCGCGGAAAACCCAGGCAAGGAAATGTTGCGCCTGTGCGCCGTGCGCTGCCCTCACATGAACGAAATCCATCTAATCGACACATTGCATGCCCTGGAAAAAAATCAGTATGAAGTGACCGTGCCCGAAGACATTCGCCAACGCGCCTGGCAGTCCGTGAACCGCATGCTGCAAATTGGCGCCTGAACGCCATGGACACCTCCGGCGCACAGGATAACCGCGAATTACTCTCATGCGATGTGCTGGTCATCGGCACCGGCATCGCCGGCGCCACCACTGCCTGGCAACTGGGCGATGCCGGGCATCGCGTGCTAGTCATCACCAAGGCCGCCAATGCCAGTGACAACAATACCAACCTGGCTCAAGGCGGCATCATTTATCGTGGCGAGCACGACTCCCCACAATTGCTGGCCGAAGACATTTTCCGCGCCGGCGCCCATCTGAACAACCCCGAAGCCGTCCGGGTCCTGGCCGAACAAGGCCCAGCAACACTCAAACGCCTGTTACTGGACGCACTCCATGTACAGTTTGACCGTGATTCCGGGAAACACCTGGCCTTATGCCAGGAAGCCGCCCACCGGCAACCGCGCATCATTCATGTGGCCGATGCCACCGGCAAAGCCATTCAATCGGCCTTGCTGGAACGGTTACAGACGCACCCAAACATCACCCCGCTGCATAAGCATTGCGCCATTGATTTGTTAACCCCGGATCATCATTCCAGCGACCTTGTGCGCCGCTATCAACCCAAACATTGTGTGGGCGCTTACGTGCTTGACACCCGCAGCGGCCAGGTCAAACGCGTCATGGCCAAAGCCACCGTGCTGGCCACCGGCGGTCTGGGGCAGATTTTCCTGCATAGCACCAACGCCCGCGGAGCGCGGGGCGATGGTCTGGCCATGGCCAATCGCGCAGGCGCACGCATTATCAACAGCGAATTTATCCAGTTCCACCCCACCGCGTTTCACAAAGCCGGCGCACCGGCTTTTCTCATTTCTGAAGCCGTCCGCGGCGCCGGTGCCCGCTTGGTTCATGCTGATGGCGAGCCTTTTATGCATCGCTATGCGCCGGAATGGGGCGATTTAGCACCACGGGATGTGGTGGCCCGCGCCATTCACCAGGAAATGACCGAAAAAGACGTGCCCAACGTGTATCTGGATTTGGCCTCGTATTTACCGGCAGAAAAAATTCGCCAGCGTTTCCCCACCATTGACCGCTACTGCCGCCAATATGGCATCGATATCACCCGCGATAATATTCCGGTCACCCCGGCGGCTCATTACAGTTGCGGCGGCGTCTGGGTCGATATCCACGGCCGCAGCAGCATTGAAAATCTTTACGCGGTGGGGGAAACGGCCTGCACCGGAGTCCATGGCGCCAACCGGCTGGCCAGCACATCCTTGTTGGAAGGCTTGACCTTTGGCGCCCTCACCGCTGCGGCCATCGACAAGGATCTTCCGCACCTGCGCCAGGAGCAGGCCAAGCATATTCCACCCTGGCGCAACACGGCCGGCGAAGTCGCTGACCCTGAGCTCATTGCCCAGGACTTGCGCCGGATACAAAGCATTATGTGGCACTATGTGGGCTTGCGCCGTAACGCCCCCCGCCTGGCCCGAGCCCTGCGCGAACTGCGGGCGCTGGAAACAGAAATTGAGCAATTTTATCGAAACTCCCGCCTCACCGATGATCTGATCGGCCTGCGCAATGCCGTACGCAGCGCCGTTATCGTCACTCAAGCGGCCTGGTCCAACAAACACAGTATTGGCTGCCACTATCGGGAAGATGCCGCCGACGATAACCATTCTTGATACCAACTGCCCGGATTTGACCTGCCATGAATACGCCGTTTTCCCATCATCCACCCATCACACCGGCCCGGTTTCATCTGGCTCTGGCGCAAATTAATCTGCATGTGGGCGATATCGTCGGCAATACACAACGGCTGTGCGACTTGTTCCGGCAAGCCGACCACCGTGGTGTGGACGTGCTGGTTTTCCCCGAACTGTCGGTATGCGGCTACCCACCGGATGATTTATTGTTACGCGATGACTTTCTGCATGCCTGCCAGCGCGCCGTTGAGGAAATTCAAACCTTCAGTCTCGGTAAAAAAACAGCCATTGTTTTTGGCGTTCCCGAAAACACTGAATCTTGTCTGTACAACAGCGCATTGGTGATTCGCAACGGCCAAATCCTGCATAAACACCGTAAACAGAAACTGCCCAACTATGCGGTTTTCGACGAGAAACGCTGGTTTACCCCCGGGGAAATCACCTGTCTGTACCGCCATCAGTTGAATAATGGCCAATGCATAAATCTGGGCATCAGTATTTGCGAGGACATCTGGGGATCGGCCAAACCCGTTCAGCAGCAGGTTGACATGGGCGCTGATCTGCTCATTAACCTTTCAGCCTCGCCCTTTGCCACGGACAAGCCGGGGCAGCGGCTGGAGATGCTGAAAACCCACGCCAGAAACTGGCAGCGGCCCATTGCCTACTGCAATCTTGTCGGCGCCCAGGACGAACTGGTGTTTGATGGCTCCAGTCCTTTTGTGCAGGCCACAGGCGAGTCTGTCAACTGCCCGGCTTTCAGCGAAAGCCTGCTCACCGTTCGCGGCCAACAAGATGAGGATGAACAAGAGTGGCAATGGACAGAATCAGATGTCATTACGCTCAAGCGTCCATTATTTTTACAAAAAGCGCATTGGGTTGACAGTTCAGTGCCCGCCCAACAATATGCCGCCATCGCCATGGGTGTGGCTGACTATTTCACCAAAAATGGTTTCAAGCGAGCCTGGGTGGGGCTGTCAGGCGGCATCGACAGCGCCTTGACCGCTGCCATAGCCGCACAAGCGCTGGGGCCGGAGAATGTCACTGGCGTGCTTATGCCGTCGCGGTATTCTTCATCGCATTCCATAAGCGATGCCGAGGCATTGGCACGCCATCTGGGCATTGCCACCAAAACCGTTTCCATCGAGCCCGTTTTTCAGGCCAGCCTCGACAGTTTGCAGCCGCTGTTCGAAAACAAACCGGCGGATCTGACGGAAGAAAACCTGCAAGCCCGGATTCGCGGCAATATCCTGATGGCATTGGCCAACAAGCACGGCGGCCTGGTATTGGCCACCGGCAACAAAAGCGAGTTGGCCGTCGGTTACTCCACACTTTATGGCGATTTGGCTGGGGCTTTCGCGCCATTGAAAGACCTGTATAAAACCCAGGTTTATGCGCTCGCACACTGGTTGAATGACACCGCTGACAAACCGCTCACTCCCGAGAACACCCTTAACAAACCGCCATCGGCTGAGTTGCGCCCGGAACAAAAAGACAGTGACAGCCTGCCTGACTACCCGATGCTGGATGCCATTCTGGAGCAACTGATTGACCACCGCCGGGGCGTTCAGGCCATTATTGCTGACGGTTTTCCCTCTGAAACGGTTCAGCAAGTGGCGCACATGGTCAAAACCAGCGAGTACAAACGGTTTCAGGCCCCACCAGGGCCGCGCCTGAGTACCCAAGCCTTTGGCCGTGACCGACGCATACCTTTGTCCCACGCCTTTGACTGGCGCCTGTGGTGAACGCAGCCACCCGCCCCCACGCACTGGTTTTCGGCCTGAGCGCAGACCCGCCCCATAACGGCCATGTCCAGGTGGTGCAGGCCGCCTGCCGCTGGTTGAAACAACAGGATCGCACACCGACGCGCATCCTGATTGTGCCTGTCGGCAAAATCAACCCGATCAACGGAAAATACAAAGCTTCGGCCAGCTTCTGGCATCGCTTTCACATGTGCCAACGCGCTTTTGAGCCCCTGGTCGGGTCTTCCCCATACGCGGTTCAGATCATGGATATCGAATGGCAGCGCATTCAGGCCGGATGTGCTCACAACACCACCTGGGACACGCTAAACACGCTGGCGCACACGCATTTGTGGCATGAATCTGTGACCCTGCTACTCAGCGCGGACCACTTCGCCAGTGATAATCCGGCTTTCTTTCGCTGGCACCGCTGGCAAGAGCTGATGGCCCGGGCCGATGGCTTGATTGCCTCCCGGCCTGGCTATCATGTCTCTGAAACCACCTGGGCCATTGTGCAAAAACAGGCTGGTGACGCTGGTCGCCAGTGGCAATATCTACAAACCAGCACCTGCGCCATTGCCTCCCGCCAAATCCGGCAATGGCTAAACAGTCAAGATGCGCTGGCCATAAAAAAAGCGAAGTCGTTTCTGCCAGAAACGGTCTTCGCTTATGTAGCCGACAATGCCTTGTACGGCTTGCCAGAAAAAACCAGTCGCTAAATCGCCACTAATCCAGTGACAGAGCGCTTTTGGTTTTGGCCCGGCGACGGCGTTCCTTTTTCCGGTATTCCCGTTCACAGCCATCCTGATCCACCATGACGCATGCCAGATAGTCACTGGCCTCAATCAGCGCCGCACGAATGGCCTTGCCTGCCGGAGTGTTCTTGCCACCGCCCACACTGGCGCCGACACCGCCGCGATGTATCCCCACACGCATGCCACCACTTTTACTCGTGCCTTCCACCGTGCGGGAGTGCACAATCTCGCCGGTATTGGCATCAATCACCCGCAGGTCAATGGCAATATAGGATTTCTTCCGCTTGCCGCCCAGAGATATCCCCTTAAAGCTGATACCACCACCGGAGCCACTGCTGTTTTCAGAATAATCAGAGACCTTGCCGGTAATCAGATACTGGGCACCGGTAAGCTTGCCGATTTTGGCTGCGCTGCGGGAAGACACCCGCCCGGAAGCGCCCAAATCCTGCTCCTGCAAGACGGCATCCAGCTTGTTGCGTTCCACAACCCGGAAAGCATCCGTATTCGCTAGCTCATTGGCGAGCATGTCCGCCATATCAGCACCAGCTCGACCAGTAAACCAGTAAGCCGGATTACCGCTGCCGCCACCATGGCCGGTATCATTTACAAAATCCAATACCGCGACCACAGGCCGCCCTCCTGCCATAGCGACAGACGAAACCAGCAAGGCAATGGCCAGTGTGAAAAATCTTTTCATATTATTCCCCTCATTAAAATTAACGCGAAACCAGTTCGCAAAACCGGGTTGACCTTTGCAACCCATCCCCTATGATACCCCAGACGCATCAAGCACTGTCTACAGGTCAATAGCCGTGAACAAATCCCGAATCGAACAATTGCGTGACAAGCTGGATGAAATCGATGAACAGATTATCCAACTGCTCGCTGAACGTCAAATGAATGTCGATGCCATTGGCCGCGAGAAACTCATCACAAAAAAAGCCACCCGCGACTATGCCCGCGAAAAGCAGCTGCTGACCCACGCCCGCAATCTGGCCCAAAAGCATGGGCTGGAGCCTGACCTCATCAATGAACTGTTTAGCGTCATTATTCGCGCCTCCCTGGAAAAGCAGGAAAACCAGAAAGTGGCCAGCTCAACGCTGGGCAGCAACAAGACAGCGCTGGTTATCGGCGGTAATGGCGCCATGGGCCGCTGGTTTGTGCAATTTCTGCAGTCCCAGGGGTTCATGGTGCATATTTCCGACCCAAACACCCAGGACAATGCTGCAAAAAATATCGGCGACTTTCGTCAACAAGCCCTGGATTATGATTTCATTATTGTCGCCGCACCGTTGGCCGCCAGCGCCAAAATTCTTGAAGAACTGGCCCAGATGAAGCCCGAGGGCATCATTATGGATGTAGGCTCCATTAAAAGCCCCTTGAAACGCCCTTTGCGGCAATTGACTGACGCTGGCTGCCAGGTGGTGTCCATTCACCCCATGTTTGGACCGGATACCCGCCTGCTGTCTGGCAAGCACATTATCTTCATTGATATCGATGGCCGCGGATCACTCACACAGGCCCAGGCATTGTTTGAGCCTACCATGGCCCGGGCCATCACCATGAAGCTGGAAGACCATGATCGCCTGATTGCCTATGTGCTGGGGCTGTCTCACGCCATTAACCTTGCCTTCTTAACGGTGCTGGCCGAATCTGGCGAGGCGGCTGATACACTGGCTCAACTATCCAGCACAACCTTCGACGCCCAGCTTAATATTGCCAGCAGGGTTGTGCATGAAAACCCCTATTTGTATTTTGAAATCCAGCACCTGAATCACTACAACCTCGGCACACTGCACGCGCTGGAGGACACCATCGCGCGTCTGATTGACATGATTCGCAACAATCAGGCTGATGCCTTTACGGAACTGATGACTCACGCACGCGCATGGGCGGAAGCCCAGCAAAAAAACCACTCAGCATGATGCCACAGCCCAAAATAAATGGGCTTTTTTGCGTATAAATCCACCATATTTGTAAAGAGTGGGTTAGAATGAGCCCGCTGGTAAGGAATACAGCGGCAAAGTTTACCTTCTGCAACACTGCAACCTGGTTGCCACATCTTGTGAGTTCTTAAGTTCTTTCTGCTTTTCTTCCCACGCTATTGAGATTTGGTGCCTTACAGGGCGCCAAAAGCAACAACATTTATTTTGGAGATACACTATGGCTACTACTGGCCGCGTAAAATGGTTTGACGAGAAAAAGGGTTTTGGTTTTATTGAGCGCGAAGGCGGCAACGACGTATTCGTTCACTTCCGCGCCATTCAAGGCGATGGATTCAAGACACTGGCCGAAGGCCAGGAAGTCGAATTCGACGTAGAAGACGGTCAAAAAGGCCCACAGGCCGTTAATGTCAACGTCCTGTAACTGGGCTTAACACCCATCACAGGCGGCATTATCCCGTCTCTCAGGTTCTGGCCTGACACAAAAAAGCGCATCAAAATGATGCGCTTTTTTGTGCCCGCAGATATGCCCGCCAGCATTAAGCCAAACCGGCTTTAAGGCAATTCCTTCAATAGCTGGTCAGTTTTCTTGGCAATGGAAGCATCTAGCAAATCAATGGTTGGTAACATCCAGCTCAACCAGTAACGCGGCAATCGGTCTTTGTTTTCTCCAAAGCAGGCCAGCGCGATGCGGCTGGAACCGGTTTTCTTGGCCACTTGCTTGCGCGCATCTTTCAAAAAGCGCCGGATCTCGTTGGGCAGTTCCTCATAAGGCAACGGCTTTCCGTGCTCACCACGATGGGTGACAATACCGGTCATGGTGCCCACACTGCGAATACAGCCGGCCAGCTTATCCAGGCGTTGTTTTTTCAGGAAAGCGGACAAGGTTGCCGCCGCTGGCAACATGAAAATTTCGTGAGCCACATCGTCTTCGTCACACAAAACACCCGCCAGCCAGGCAGTGCCTTCAATTAATTCAATCGCCACTTCGATGTTTTCGTTGGAACTCAGTTCCTTGATGACTTCGTCCACATCATAGGTTTTTTCATTCTCGGTATAGCTGTCGCCGCCATGGCGCGCGCCCACTTCGGCCACAAACCACCCAGCCTGGCCATCAATGCGTCCCTTGAGCAAGTCAAATCCCCAGGATTTCAGGGTTTTGACTTTAATACGACGGCTATTGGCTGGCACTTCCAGGTATTCGAAAACCAGTGTGCCCAATGCAACAGGATTTATCATGTGTTTTCTCTTTAAGTTGGGTTAGATAAGAATTCGGTCTGTATGACCTGAGTCACCAGAAAGCGCTCGGGATACCCTGGCGCTTTCTGGCTGTCCAGTCAATCAGGGGTTCATGGCCGCCACAGCCTGCAAGACATTAATGCCTGCTTCGTTAACGGAGTTTTTACCCAGATAACGCGCGTTTCTGGCGGCCGTGTAGGCCTTTTCAAATACCGCCGGTGGCAAGCCGGAAGCCTTGATAGCTTGCTTCAGGTGTTTGGGCAATATGCGAATTTTTCGCTCTTTATCGTACAGAGAGCCTGCTTGGGCAATGGCTTTGATAACCCGATACATAACGGGGTTAATGGGTGCGCCAAAACCTGCAGGCACACCACTCATGGCTTTATCCATCAGTTCACCGGCTTCTGTTTCGACAATATTGCCATCGGGAAGAACTTCAATAAAGCCACGGGCTTCAAGCAGGTTCAGAGCCATTTCCATGGCGTGCTTTTCGTCTTCATCACGCGCCTGGGATAACAATTCGTCCACTGTCATGCCCTGAGAGGGAATTTTTTTGAAAATCTCCATGCCATACTTTGTCATTAAAGGCTGACGGATGGGATGTTGAGCCAGGTCTTCGTAAAAACGCCCCGACTTGCTGGCCTCAAATTCACCCAGCAGCCGTTCGGCACGGGCTTTTTCCACCCATTCGCGGTTAGGGGAAAGAAATAACTCATTGGCATGCATCAGACTTTTTAGCGCCACAGAAGAGATTTCCCGCCGATCATTTTTCTGATCGGCCAATACACCGTGGCCATAGTCTGTTA
This sequence comes from Lysobacterales bacterium, assembly GCA_026982315.1. Classification (GTDB taxonomy): domain Bacteria; phylum Pseudomonadota; class Gammaproteobacteria; order Xanthomonadales; family Marinicellaceae; genus S144-45. The sequence goes on along the minus strand of JALSHI010000059.1, from coordinate 10,502 downwards.
TCGTAAAAACTTCCGGATTTTCCTTACCCTCAGTGGTGTGAATCAGGCTGAATGCTTCCAGGGCATACAGCAACTCCCGCAGGGAAAAGTTATCCTCAAACCACTGGGCCTTGTCTTTGGCATCAGCAAATTTGCGCGCAATTTCCTGTTTTTTCTTGGGCATTTCCTTGAGTTCTCGCCCATATTCTTCCAGCAGTTTCTTATATTCACGGATTTTTCTGTCCACCAGTTCACGCTTGATTTCGTCAAAGCTGGCTTCAATTTTCGGGTTTTCCTGGTTTTTCTTCCACAAGGCATCAATGGTGGCCAACACATCCACCTCGTCTTCGCTAATCGCAAAGGAATACAAGGGCTGTTCCGGCTTGTCATGGAACAAGCGATAAACTTCCAGCGCTTGCTCACCGGCCGGAGAGAGGGTTTCCTCATCCAGCAAATAACCCAATTCCTCCAGGGTCACCAGGCCTTCTGCGGTGACTTCATCGCCATCGGCCACGGCAGCGACCATTTTGAGTATGGAAGGAGAAATCATTTCGCCTTCAATAGGCGTAACACCTGCTTGCAGGGTGTTTTTGACCGCCTGCCCCAGACCCGTAAAAGTCACCACATCCCCGTCGGGAACGCTGTAAGCAATCAGGCGCATGTTTTCCAGACGATCTTTGATGTCTCCACTGGCTGTCAAGTTGACAGCACGGGTCGGCCCCATGGGGGAACGTTTGATGGCTTCGGCCAATTCGCCGTCAACGTGTAAATTGGGCTCCAGCACAAAGTACAGCTCCAATACGGCTTCGCCGGCTTCATTCAGTTCACGGCGTGTAATCTTGCGTTCCTTGTCCTTGACCTCATGGGCAAAACCTCGCTCCTTGAGCGCTGCCCATGTGCTTTCCGGCACGTTTTGGGCCCGGTGGGCACTGTCCAGCATGGAAATAATTTCCGAGGCAATCCAGCGATGCCCCTCTTTCCACTCATCCACAGGCGCCACCAGGCCGGAATCAAGACTTTCTTCCAGCAAATTCGCCAGCAACTGACCGTTGTAAGTCAAAGCCGCGTTAGCTGGCACCGGAAAGGAGACCAAACCAGCAATTTCCAGGTCTCCCAGAATGTGGGAGGGATAGTTTTCCACGGCATCGCCCTGGGCACCGTGTTTAAGTAAATTCAATAAGGCTTGCGCGTGTTGTTTCTTGATTAGCATGCAGACTCCGAGTTTGTTAACAGATATGTGAAGTAATAATGGTTGGTTTAACTGATTCCCTATCTGGGGGTGACCACACGTGATTCAAGCCCGAAAACACATTTTCACCAAATAACACGCTTTCGGCAGTATGCAGGTTGTCATGCCGACAGAATTAAAACGCTTGTTCCAATTTTGGCAGTTCCTGCTAGAATACGGCCATCTCAGGCCACAGCACATTGCTGGCGTTTGTCTCACTGTTAACAAAGGATTACCCCATGCCCGTTATTTCCGCCAATACCCAGGATATTCAGTTTGTCGCCGATGAATTACTCCAGTTGGAAAAGCACTATCAGCAACTACCACCCTGCCAGGACATGGATGCCGAAACTTTTGCAGCCGTGGTGGAAGAGGCCAATCGCTTTTTGCTGGAAACCGCCGGTCCATTAAACCGCAATGCCGATGAACAAGGCTGTACCTTGCAAGGGGATAAGGTCACCACCCCAGATGGTTTCAAAGCCTTGTACAAGCAATACTGTGATGACGGCTGGAATGGTCTGGATGCGCCAACAGAATATGGCGGCCAGGGATTACCCTATCTGCTGGCTGTGATTCTTGGCGAGCTCAACACCTATTATTGCCCAGCTTGGGCCGACTATCCCATGCTGGGGCATGGCGCCCGCGAGGCGTTGACCGCCCATGGCAGCGATTTTCTCAAGCAGGCCTACATGCCCAAGCTCACCACTGGACAATGGACAGGCACCATGTGCCTGACCGAACCCCACTGTGGCACAGATCTGGGCTTGCTGAAAACCCAGGCCGTCCCCCAGGAAGACGGCACCTATGCCATCACCGGCACCAAAATCTTTATTACCTCCGGCGAGCATGACCTGGCGGAAAACATTATCCACCTGGTTCTGGCGCGCCTGCCGGACGCCCCCCCTGGCACCAAAGGCATTTCCATGTTTGTGGTGCCAAAATTCATTCCCGATGAAAATAACCAGCCGGGTATCCGTAACGCGGTCAGTTGCGGTTCGCTGGAGCACAAAATGGGACTGAAGGGCTCATCCACCTGTGTGATGAATTTCGATGGCGCCACCGGCTGGCTGGTTGGCGAAGAAAACCGTGGCCTGAATCACATGTTCACCATGATGAATGGCGCCCGTATCAGCACGGGCGTCCAGGGATTGGCAGTCAGTCAGGCCGCCTATCAAGGCGCTGTGCAATATGCCCGGGAACGCCTGCAGAGCCGCTCCCTGGCCGGCCCCAAATATCCCGACAAGCCAGCAGACCCAATTATTGTTCACCCGGATGTTCGCCGTATGCTACTGACCATGAAAGCCCTGGCTGAAGGTAACCGGGCGCTGGCTTATTTTACCGCCCAGCAAATCGAAAAGACCCGCTATTCCGATGATGAAAATGTGCGTCGCCGGGCCGCGGCACTGCAAGCCTTTTTAACACCAATCGTCAAGGCATTTATTACTGAAAGCGGTATTGAAGCCACCAATCTGGGGGTACAGGTCTATGGCGGCCATGGCTATATTCGCGAACACGGCATGGAGCAGTTGATTCGTGATGGACGCATTTTTACGTTGTATGAAGGCACCACCGGTATTCAAGCGCTGGATTTACTGGGCCGCAAACTGTTGAAAATGCAAGGCGGACAACTTGGCCCCATTGCTGAGGAAATTCAGGCATTTATCGATCAACATCCAAATAGCCCCTATGTTGACACACTCCGTCAACACCTGCACCAGTGGCAGCAATTGAGTCAGGAACTGGCGGCCAAGGCACAACAAAACCCCGAAGAAATCGGGGCGGCCAGCGTGGACTTTCTGATGTTTTCCGGTTATGTTCTTCTGGCATGGCTCTGGGCCCGCATGGCTGAGGTTGCCACACAGCAGCTGGATGCAGACGGCCCCAGAGGCAAAAACTTTTATCGCGCCAAGCAAAAAACGGCGGAATTCTATTTCAATCGAATTCTGCCACGCGCCGCCATCCATGCTGCCACTCTGCGTAGCGGCGCAGACAACCTGATGGCCATGGCGGAGGAGGAATTTTAAACATGAAACCACGGCAATTGACTCTGCTTTGCGGGTTATTGGTGCTGCTGACCTGCACCACCGGTTGCAGTGACACCCAGACCAGCAACCATGACAAGAACAACAGCATTGCCGAGAACCACAGCAAACACGCCCTGTCCGGCTATAAACAACAACTTGACAAAGCCAAAGCCATCAAAGGCCAACTGATGCAACATGACAAACAACGCCGTCAGGCCCTGCAAGCCGCAGAAGCCAGCGACAGCAATCACGCAACGGATAATCAGTGAACTCACAGGCGCCACACCATGCCTTTCGCCTTGGGTATGCGCTGTCCGGCCTGGGATCATTGCACCCACGCTGGCTTTCTGGGGGAACCTGGCTGTTAATACTGTTAACCGCCTGGGTGTGGTTACGCTTTTTTCTTTGGCAACCACCGGATTTACAGCCACAGGCCACGGTTAAAACCGCCGCGCCTTCACAACCGGTAGTACCCGGCCAGGCTAAAAGTTTCTCCCTTTTCGGTCAGCCTGGCAAAACCGCGCCAGATAATGCGCCAGTGTCGCAACTGGAACTGCGGCTCACCGGCACCATGGCGGGCAGCAATCCGTCCACTGGCCTGGCCTTTCTTGACAACAAAAAAGGCCAGCAAAAAAGCTTTGCCGTCGGCGACACGGTTTTTGGACTGGCCGAGCTGGTGGAAATCCACCCTGACTATGTGATTTTGCGCCGTAACGGTCGAGAAGAAAAACTCCCTCTGGCCACAGCTGGTCAGTTCTCTCACCCATCTGCTCAGCGAAAACATAGCAGTGGCAACCGCTCGGCCATACCCGGTATCCGGGGGTCGTCAACTTCCAGCCGGCCCGACCGCGCACAACAAAACCAGATCGACGCCATTCGTGACAAATACCTGCTGGACCCGCAAGAAATCGCCAAAAGCATTCAGGTAGTCCCCATTACCGATGGCTCATTTTCCGGATCCGGGCTACGGGTGTCCACCTTGCGCCAGGGGGCGCTGCTTCAACGCGCCGGCTTGCGTTCCAACGACCTGATTACCGCCATCAATGGCAAAGCCATTTCACCGGCCAATATCATGAATCTGGCCAGCGAACTGGAAAACGCCAGCCAGATCAATCTCACTGTCCGGCGCAATGGTCGTACCCAAAACTTGCAGCTGAATCTGGACGCACTCAAACAGCCACACTGAAACTCCACGGGCAAAAAGTCTGCTGTGACTTGAAGCGCCGGGCTTCGATGCTACAATGCGGACAGCTTGACCGGCCAGACCGGTGCTATACGAATTCAACCATTCTGTTGCAGGAACACCGCATGAACCCGAGCCAACCGCGCCATTTTTTATTGCGAATCGCCCCAAGCCTGTCTGTTGCGCTCTTTTACCTGCTGGTGGCAATGGCCCATGCTGCCACCCCGAAACCAGAAAATGACACCCACACCCTGAACCTGCAGGACGCCGATATCCGCCTGCTGATTGAAACTGTTGCGGATATCACCGGCAAGAATTTTATTGTGGACCCGTCGGTGTCCGGCAAGGTGACTGTTATTTCCGGCCATCCCGTGCCCAGCAGTGAAATTTACGACACCTTTCTGGCCATTTTGAGTGTCAACGGATTAAGCGCTGTCGATACTGGTCAAGCCATTAAAATCGTGCCTGATACCGACGCTGTCCCGGTACTCGATACGCACGGGCATGATGAGCAATTTATTACCCGCATTATCAAGGTGCAGCATGTGCCTGTCACCCAGGTGGCCAGCATCCTCAAAGGCATGAACAACAAGGCCAAGATTGTCACGCATAAAGGCAGTAACACGCTGGTCATTTCCGAACGCAAGAATGAAGTCGAGCGGTTAAGCGCTATCGCCCGCGCCATAGACAAGAAATCCGACGCCTCACTGGAGATGATTCCTGTTCGTTATGCCAACGCCAGTGACCTGGCGCAAACCATCGAAGCCCTCACCGACACCGGCAATGCCGGTCCCGCGGTTAAAGTGGTGGCTGATGAACGCAGCAACTCGATCCTGATAAATGCCGACGCTTCCCAAAAGGCCAAGGTGCGGGCACTGGTGGCGCAGCTTGACCAGCCCCTGGCCAGCGATTCGCAGTCCCGAGTTATCTACCTGCGCTATGCGGATGCCGAAACCCTGGTGCCGATTCTGGAAAAGCTCGCCAACACTGGCGCCGATCAAAACGATTCAGGCAAGGTCAGTATTCAGGCACACAAGGAAACCAATTCCCTGGTGGTCAATGCACCACCACCCATATTGCGGGAAATCAGCAATACCATCCGCCATCTGGACATTCGCCGCCCACAGGTGCGGGTCGAAGCGATTATTGCCGAGGTTTCCCTGGATTTTGTCAAAGAACTGGGGGTGCAGTGGCAAGGCCTGGGTGCAGGGGCCGGTGGCGGCACCAATTTTGGCACCCGTGGCAACATTCTGAACCTGAACAGCGTGGAATCTCTGGCCACTTTGAACCAAGGCCTCAATCTGGGGTTTATCGATACCGACAGCAATGGCAATATCCAGCTGGGCGTATTGCTTTCCGCTTTAGCCTCCAACACCAATAACAACATCCTTTCAACACCTTCGGTGGTGACGCTGAACCACAAGGAAGCCAAACTAACGGTTGGCCAGGAAGTGCCGTTTGTGACCGGTCAGTACACCAATACCGGCAATAACAATGGCGCCGCCAGCCCCTTTCAGACCATCCAGCGGGAGGATGTCGGCATTACGCTCACGGTAACCCCGCATGTGAACGACGGTGACCAAATCGTAATGGACATCTCCCAGGAAGTTTCCAGCATCGCCCAGACTTCCCAAAACGCCGTGGATCTCATTACCAACAAACGCACCCTGAACACATCGGTGATGGTTCCCAACAACCAGATTCTGGTCTTGGGCGGGCTAATTGATGAAAATGTCCAGGAAACCATCAGCAAGGTGCCGGTACTGGGCGACATACCGGTGGTGCGCAACCTGTTCCGGCACAAGAAAAAAACCAAAATAAAACGCAACTTGATGGTCTTTTTACGGCCGGTTATCTTACGCGATAATGAAACCAGCCGTGACCTCACCCATTCAGCCTATAACCGCATTCGCCAACTGCAACAAAAAGCCAATGCCCGCGACCGGGACAAGCAGGTACAGCCTGAACTCAAGTCTCTGCCTGAAACAGGCAATTCTCAAAGTGAGAACCCCAACTAACCATGAGCGACACGCCTGCGGACACTGAAAAAAACCATCCCCTGCCCCCGTTTTCCTTTGCCCGCAAACGCGGTGGCACGGTAGAGAGCTGGAATGACAACGGGGCGGTTCTGGCGCTCTCGGAGGCTGCTCCGCTGGCCACCTTGAGCGAATTGCACCGCTTTGTCAAACACACCGCGGCGGTGCATTATTATCCACCCGAAGCATACCAGCAACTGATCCAAACCCTGTACCACAACCAACAGCATGTGGCCGGGGATGTGGTGGCGGATCTCCAGGACGAATCCAGCCTGGATCAAATCGCTGAAGACCTGGCCGAGCCGGATGATTTGCTCGAAAGTCACGACGATGCTCCCATTATCCGGCTGTTAAATGCCTTGCTGGCCGAAGCGGTTAAGCTGAAAGCCTCCGACATTCATATTGAGCCGTTTGAAGACCGCCTCTGCGTACGCTATCGCATCGACGGTGTACTGCAGGAAGTCATCAGTCCGGCCAAATCCATCGCCCCGCTGATTGCCTCCCGGGTCAAGATCATGGCGCAACTGGATATTGCCGAAAAACGCCTGCCACAAGACGGCCGCATCTCCCTGCGTATTGCCGGGCGACCAGTAGATGTGCGGGTCTCCACCATTCCCGGCGCCTTCGGCGAACGCATTGTCATGCGATTGCTGGACAAACAAACCGGCGCGTTGGACCTAAGCGCCCTGGGAATGGATGCAGCCACTCTGTCGCGGATACAAGCGCTCATCCACCAACCCCATGGCATTGTGCTGGTTACAGGGCCCACCGGTTCAGGGAAAACCACCACCTTGTATGCCGCCTTGGCCACCATTAATGACCGCAGTCGCAACATCATGACCATTGAAGACCCGATTGAGTACAATCTGCCTGGAGTCAGCCAAACCCAGGTCAACGACAAAGTCGGCATGAGCTTTGCCAAAGGGCTGCGCGCGCTTTTACGGCAAGACCCGGATGTCATCATGGTGGGGGAAATCCGCGACCTGGAAACCGCGGAAATCGCCACTCAGGCCAGTCTGACAGGGCATCTGGTGCTTTCCACCCTGCATACCAATACCGCCGTGGGCGCCATTACCCGACTGGTGGATATGGGCATCGCCCCTTTTCTGCTGGCCTCCAGCCTCAAGGGTGTCCTGGCCCAGCGGCTGGTTCGGGTATTGAACCCCGAAACCCGCATCGCCTATACGCCCGATGCCAGGGAACGCGCCTTGCTGGGATTGGGCGATGAAAATATCACCCTGTATAAAGCCAACCCGGACTTACCCGTGCATGAAGCCTATCGCGGCCGCACCGGCATTTACGAACTGGTTGACATTGGCCCTGAAATGCAAAAAGCCATTCACGACCGCACCAGTGAGCACGCTCTGGAAACCATTGCCCGTCAATCCACACCTTCCATTCTGGCCGATGGCGTGGCAAAAATCCGTGCCGGCATCACCAGTGTGGAAGAAGTCCTGCGCGTTACCCGGCAGCACGGTCACTGAGCATGGCTATTGTGGTCGCACCCGAGCCTATCGAAAACGCCAATAGCAGCAGGTGTTGTGACTGATGGATGCTTTTGAATATGTTTCTTTGGACAAGCAGGGCAAGCAGCGGCGCGGCACCCTGCAAGCCGACAATGAGCGCCAATTGCGGCAATTGCTGCGGGAACAGAACCTGGTTCCCCTGGAAATTCGCCGGATTACCGGCCAGCACGCTGACAATGACACCTTGCACAGCCGTAAAACCACCCTCAAACGTGGTGAACTGCCATTGCTGATCCGGCAACTGGCTACCCTGGTAGCCGCGGGGCTGCCACTGGAACAGGCCATTGGCACCACCATCGAGCAAAGTGAGCAAAAAAATACCAAAAAAGTGCTGATGAAGCTGCGGGCCAGACTTCTGGAGGGCCATAGCCTGGCCCGGGCCATGCGCCAGTTTCCCCGCGCTTTTGATGAATTGGCTGTCACCACCATTGAAGCCGGCGAGGAGTCTGGTCACTTGCCGGAAGTTCTCGACCGTTTGGCCGCTTACCTGGAAGAACGCGAAGACCGGGGCAAACAATCCCTGATGGCCCTGTTATATCCACTGATTCTGGTCATCACCGCCATCGCCGTGGTTTCCGGTCTGATGGTGTATATCGTGCCGCAAGTGATTCAGATTTTCGAACGCAGCCATGCCCAGCTACCTGCCGTCACCCGGGGATTACTGGCCGTAACGGACTGGTTCTCCCGTTATGGCTGGTGGCTGTTGTCCTTCTTTTTTATTGCCGGCATTGTCTTCGCGCTTGCGCTTCGTCATCCCGATTTCCGCCTCAAATGGCACACCATTCTGTTGCGTGTTCCACTGATTGGGCCACTGATTCGCACGGCTCAGGCCGCCCGATTCACCCGTACGCTGGGCATTTTGACCAAAAGCTCCGTTCCCATAGTGCCTGCCTTGTCACTGTCGGCCCAAGTGGTTAGCAACCTGGTCATTCGCCAGGCCGTGGAACAAGCCGCGGCGCGTGTGCGCGAAGGCAGCAGTCTGAATCGGGCCGTGCGCGAAAGCGGCCAGTTTCCACCATTGACAGTCCGCCTGATTCATTCCGGCGAACAAAGCGGCACCCTTAGTGATATGCTGGAGCGGGCCGCCTCAGCCCAGGAACGCGATGTCAACCACCGTCTGGGCACACTGATTGGCGTCATGCAACCGGTGGCCATTCTGATCGTCGGCGTGTTGATTTTGCTCATTGTGCTGGCCATGCTGTTACCCATTTTCCAGATTAATACCTTGCTGACCTAACACAGACCATGAACACGGATCAGACAGCCGCTCCGCCCATGATTGCCTTTACCCGCGTCAGCAAGCGCTACGGGAAGCATAACCGCGCGCTCCATGATGTCAGTTTTTCCGTTCAGCCTGGAGAAATGCTGTTTCTCACCGGTCACTCCGGCGCGGGCAAAACCACCATTCTCAAACTCATTATGGGCATGGAAGAGATCTCTTATGGCCAGGCGATGGTCAATGGCTATGATTTGCGCGCATTAACGCCTCGCAAACGCCCCCGTTACCGCCAGGGTATCGGCATGATATTTCAGGATCACCGCTTACTTGACGACCGCAACGTACTGGCCAATATCGCCCTGCCCTTGCTCATCCGCGGTTACGATACCGCCTTGAGCCAGCGGCGTGCCAGGGCGGCCCTGACCCAGGTGGGACTCAATGGCAAGGAAAACTTTTACCCGCAGGAATTATCCAGCGGCCAACAGCAACGGGTTGGCATTGCACGAGCCATGGTGGCCCGCCCGCCCCTGATTCTGGCTGACGAGCCCACTGGTAATCTCGATCCGGATTTGTCCCTGGAGCTTATGGAGCTGTTTCTGGATTTGAACAAACAAGGCACAACCATTGTCATTGCCAGCCACGACCTGTTTCTGATTAAACGTCTGCAAAAACGGGTATTGGTCTTGCAGGACGGGGCGCTGATCGACGACTTTCGACCGGAGTCTTTAGCATGAGCCGGCCACCTTCATACCACACAGATTCTGAAAACCCGACCATTCAGCCTGCGCCCATTACCGAAAGTCCCCCTGGCGCCATTCGCCGCTGGCTACGCGGTCACCTGCGAGCGCTGCAGGAAAGCCTGGCCGCACCCAAATCATCGCCATTTAGCACCAGTATGACTGTGGTCACATTGGCCATCAGTTTTTTTCTGCCGCTGATGCTCTGGAGCTTGTGGATCAATGTGGAAAGCATCAAAAAAGCCTGGCAGCATCAAGGCAGCATTGCGGTTTTCCTCAAACCGGGGGTCAGCGCCCAGCAAGCCGGATTGCTCATGCAACAGCTCAAAGAAGAACCGGTTATTGAATCGACCTTGTTTATCACCCCGGAAGAAATCCGGCAGCAACTGCAGCAGGATCCACAGTTGCATCAGGCATTACAACTTATCACCACTGGCGACCTGCCCACCCAGTTGTTGCTGAAACCCGCCAAAAACGCCACAAGCAGCCAGATTGAACAGCTCATCGCCAACCATCGCCTCAACCCCAAAGTGGAGTATATCAGCTACGACCCCGCCTGGCTGCGGCAAC
>JALSHI010000058.1 GCA_026982315.1 Lysobacterales bacterium | reverse complement strand
CCATGGCAATGCATCCCAATGACTGAACAATTTAACCTGACCTTGCACGGTCGCCGCGAACTCAATGACAACACCGCGCATTTCACCTTCCGCCGCAGCGATGGCGCGCCCCTGCAATTGACCGCCGGCCAGTTTATCCGTCTGTACTTTCCCAATACTGAAGGCACGGCTTTCCGCAGTTATTCCGTGGCCACCCGGCTACCGGCCAATGAAGCGGCCATTGATGATATCGAAATCGCTGTTTCCTGGGTGCCCGGCGGGCTGGCCACCGGGCACTTGCAACCCATGCAACCGGGAGACAACATCGCCGCCAGCGGGCCTTATGGCCGTTTTATTCTGCCAGAGCCTGTCTGGCAACGTTATCTATTGATTGCCACCGGCACCGGCGTCACACCCTACCGCGCCATGCTTTCCGAACTGAAAAACCGCCTGGCTCAAGGCGCCGAGGTGTTCGTTATCATGGGCGCGCGCGACGCCAGCGGGCTGTTATACGAGCAAGACTTCGAAGCCGTCCAGGCAGAGTTTCCCCATTTTCATTACATTCCCTGCCTCAGCCGCCAGCCACGGGACAAACCCAAGCCCAATGACATTAACGGCCACGTTCAAAAAGCCCTGGAACAACTGGAAATCAACCCAGCCACAGACATTGCCTATCTCTGCGGCAATCCCGCCATGGTGGACGAGAGCTTTGTCCTGCTAAAAGAAGCGGGTCTGCCCGTGGCGCAAATCCGGCGTGAAAAGTATGTCTCTCCAAAAGTCCGCAGCAACTAGCATAGATACCAATAAGCTAAAATAGTGACCTCCGGCCTATTTCACCATGAACCACCTGGCAGCATAATATTTGCCTGTCAGAACAGATCACTCATGGCTGTCAAAGGGGAATTATGAACACGCCACATGCATCACCATCTCACCGTATTCACCGGCTCCTGCCTGTGGGTATGTGGTTGGGCCTTGGTCTGATGGCTGTTACAGCCATCGCCACACAAAGCCCTGATGCCACGCTGGTTCTAACCGATTGCCACATCCGTTCTCCTGGCTATCCGGTGTCCGTGGCCGCCCAATGTGGCCAACTAAACGTACCGGAAGACCGCCATGGGAATAACAACGGCCGGCAAATCCCGTTGAATATCGCCCGGATTCCCGCCACCGCCGCCAACCCCAAAAAAGACCCGGTGCTGTTCCTGGCCGGCGGCCCCGGACAAAGTGCCGTGGAAACCTTTCCCGCCATGCGCAGCGCCTGGCGCCATATATTAAAGGAGCGGGATGTGATACTGGTGGACCAGCGCGGCACGGGAAAGTCCAACCCGCTGACCTGCGACTTTGATCTGCCCAGCCCCATTCTTGATACCGGTTCGACAGACACGGCCGCCGCTGAGGCCGCATTGCGCCAGTGTCTGCAAAAACTTGACGCCGATCCGCGCCAGTACACCACCGCCAACGCCATTGAAGACCTGGAAGACGTGCGCCGCGCCCTGGGCATTGAACAATGGAATCTGCTGGGTGTCTCCTATGGCACACGCAAGGCGCTGACTTATCTGAAATACCATCCGCAGGCCATTCGTTCAGTGGTATTGGACAGCGTTGTTCCCCAGGATGAAGCCCTGGGCAGCACCATTGACACCAACCTCACTGAAGCGCTGAAAAAGCAATTTACCGAGTGCGAAAAACAACCCGCCTGCCAAAAAGCCTTTGGTGACATCAACAGCACGTTATGGGCGTTATTGACCCACTACCGTAACCATCCTGCCACCATACGCCTGCCTGACCCCACCACAGGCGAGCACACCGACTTTCAGCTCACCGGCGATAACCTGGCTCTGGCGGTGCGGCTCTTTGCCTACACGCCCAGCACCATGGCCCTGATTCCACTTTTACTGCACCGCGCCGCCAATGGCCAACCGGAAAACCTCGCCGCCCAGGCCATTACTGTGGAAAAAGCCCTCAAGGACAGCATTGCCAATGGCCTGGAGCTATCCATCATCTGTGCCGAAGACGCGCCTTTTTATCCAGACCCTGACGATGACCCGGCTCCGGGAGTACTGGGAGGACGCCAGCTGGCAACCATTCGCCATTCCTGCTCCATCTGGCCCCATGCGGACATACCCGCGGATTTCAAGGCGCCGGTACATTCTGATAAACCGGTTTTGCTGTTATCCGGCGAGCTGGACCCCATTACGCCGCCGGCTTTTGCCGAGCAGGCCGCGCGCACCCTGGGCCACAGCCAACACATTGTCATCAAGGGGCAAGGTCACAATGTTTTCCCCCAGGGCTGTCTGCCGCAACTGGTGGCCCGGTTTTTTGACGCACCAGACAAACCCGTTGAGGATGAATGCCTGCAACACTTCGACTCGCCCAGTTTTTTCATTGACCTGATGGGGCCGGAAGAATGATTCAAGCCCAACAACTCAGCAAAACCTTTGGCCACGTCCAGGCCGTTAACAGCGTCAGCCTGCAAGCCCCGGATGGCCGCATTACCGCACTTTTGGGCGCCAACGGCGCCGGTAAAACCACATCCTTGCGGATGATTTACGGCCTGATTCGACCAGAATCCGGCCAGGTGCGCATCGATGGTGTTGATCCGCACCACGACCGTGAACAAAGCCTGCACACATTGGGAGTGCTGCCCGATGCCCGCGGGTTATACAAAAACCTCACCGCGCGGGAAAACATCGAGTATTTTGGCCGCCTGCACGGCATGGCAGAAAGCGACGTGCAGCGCCGCTGCGACCTGTTGATTGAACAACTGGGCATGCAGTCATTCGCCCACCGGCGCACCGAAGGCTTTTCCCAGGGGCAACGCGTCAAGGTGGCGCTGGCCCGGACACTGGTGCATGATCCGCAAAACATCATCCTCGATGAACCCACCAACGGCCTGGATGTCATGGCTACCCGAAGTGTGCGAGACTTTTTGCGCCAGGAAAAAGCCCGCGGAAAGTGCATCTTGTTTTCCTCGCATGTCATGCAGGAGGTCTCGGCCATCTGCGACCACATTGTGGTGATTCATAACGGGCGCATTTGCGCCACCGGCAGCGAAAGCGAACTGCTGGCGCAGACAGGACAAAAAAACCTGGAAGATGCCTTCGTCCACCTGATCAGCCACAATGGTGATAACAATGCTCGGGGGAACAACCCATGAAAAGCCCCTTTTCCGTTATCTTCTGGAAAGAAGTCAAAGAGAACCTGCGCGACAAACGCACCATCACCTCGGCGTTGGTCATGGGGCCGCTCATGGGGCCGGTTTTATTTGCGGTGCTGTTCAGTTTTATGATCCAGCAGCAAAAAAGCCAGTCCGAAGCCCCGCTTGAACTGCCCGTCATCGGCGCTGAAAACGCCAAAAGTTTCATCAAGTACGCCCGCCAGCGCGGCGCCCGCATTATCCCGGGGCCATCAGACCCCGAACAGGCTATCCGCGCCAAGGAACACAAACTGGTATTACGCATTGATGATGATTACGCCCGGCAATTTCGCAGCGGTCAGCCGGCCCGGATTCAACTTTACTATGACGCTTCAGACAAGGACAGCGCCACCCCGGTAAAACGAACCCGCGTCCTGATAGAGCGCTATGGCCACCAGATTGGCGCAGCGCGGCTGCAACTGCGCGGCGTCAGCCCGATGCTGAACCAACCGGCTTTTATCGAAAACCACGACCTGTCCACACCCCAAAGCCGGGCGGCGATTATTCTGGCATTACTGCCTTATGTACTCATGATTGGTATTTTTACCGGCGGTATGTACCTGGCCATCGACACCACAGCCGGCGAAAAGGAACGGCAATCTCTGGAGCCGTTATTACTCAACCCGGTCCGCCGTTCCACCATACTGGCCGGCAAACTGGCCGCCACGGTGGCCTTCAGCCTGATGGCCGTGGCCATTACCATCCTGACTTTCAAAATCGCCTTTCACTTTATCCCTTTTGAAGAACTGGGCATGGCGCTGAAGCTGGATGGCCGCGTTATGGGGCTTATCTTCTTGTTGCTGATGCCCGTGGCCCTGTTGGCCGGAGCGGTGCAAACCATTATCGCCGCTTTCAGCCGCAATTTTCGCGAGGCCCAAACCTACCTGTCGATTCTGCTGCTATTGCCCATGCTGCCTTCCATCGCAGTCATGGTCATGCCTGTCAAAGAAACCCCCTGGATGATAGCCACACCCATTCTTGGCCAGAACCTGCTGATTAACCAACTGGTCAAAGGTGAAGACATCACAACCGTTAATCTGCTCCTGGCCACCGGCGGCACCGCTCTGGTGGGCTTCGGGCTTGCCTGGATAGCAGTGAAGCTGTATAACAGGGAAAGCATGCTGTTTTCCTCATAACACACTCAGCGGAGGTGCCCGCACCATGCCAACCCTGTCCCGATACCATGCGCTTACAGCTTTCGGCTTCTGCGCCAGCGTCTTGCTTGGCTTTTCCGCCCAGGCCGGCCAGTCCGTCATTTATCGCTGGGTGGATGAAAACGGCACCATCCACTACAGCGACGCGCCGCCGGATACATCCGCCCAACCGGCGGACTTGCCGGAAATCACCATTGTTCCGGCGCGAAAGAACCATCCAAAAAACCAGCAGAAAAACACCGATAAAAAAAACGACGACAGCGAAGAAAAAAACAAACAGCAAACCATGCGTTTGAGCGATATCCGTCTGGTGCGTCCAAAACCGGAAGAAAATCTCTGGGGCACCGGGGGCACAGTTACCGCCGAGGCGGCGTTTTCCGGCCGCCTGCCGCGCGGTTATGCCATTCGCTTTGTGCTGGATGGCAAACCCCTTAAACCCACCCGCAAAAAAGTCTACGTCATCAGGGATGTCATCCGGGGCGAGCATCAATTGTTAGCGGAAGTTATTGCGCTGAATACGGGCAAGGTGGTCGCCAAAACCCCGCCGGTCACCTTTTACCTCAAACAAGCCACTGTCAACATGCATAACAACGGCTAATGCCGAGATCCGCCCTTCTGGCGCCGACCAAAAAAGCCCGGATTGACCGCTGCTCGCGCCCTTGCGGCATAGTACAATAGCCGCTTTCGACACAGCCTGTTCCAGACACAAACAAGAGAGCGCCATGTTTGATAAAAATACCCGCATTGCCGACATTGACCCCGCATTGGCCGCAGCCATTGCCGCAGAAGAAAAACGTCAGGAAGACCATATCGAGCTCATCGCTTCGGAAAACTACACGTCACCGGCGGTGATGCAGGCCCAAGGCAGCGTGCTCACCAACAAATATGCCGAAGGCTATCCGGGCAAACGCTATTACGGCGGCTGCGAATATGTGGATATTGCCGAAAACCTGGCCCTGGAACGGGTCAAAAAACTGTTCGGGGCCGATTACGCCAATGTTCAGCCACATTCCGGGTCCCAGGCCAACCAGGCGGTTTACTTCGCCTTGCTGGAGCCTGGCGACACCATTTTGGGCATGAGCCTGGCCCATGGCGGCCACCTGACCCACGGCGCCAAAGTCAACATTTCCGGCAAGCTGTTTAACGCGGTCCAGTACGGCATTGACGAGGCCACCGGCGAAATCGACTTTGCACATGTCCGGGAACTGGCCCTGAAGCACAAGCCAAAAATGATTATCGGCGGATTTTCCGCCTATTCCAAGCGCATTGACTGGAATAAATTCCGCGAAATCGCTGATGAAGTCGGCGCCTATTTCATGGTCGATATGGCCCACATTGCCGGGCTGGTGGCTGCCGGCCTGTATCCCAACCCGGTGGGCGTGGCCGATGTCACCACCTCCACCACTCATAAAACCCTGCGCGGCCCACGGGGGGGCATTATTCTGGCCCGCGCCAACCCAGAAATTGAGAAAAAACTCAATTCCATTGTCTTTCCCGGTATTCAGGGCGGCCCATTGATGCACGTTATCGCCGCCAAGGCCGTGGCCTTTCTGGAAGCCTTGCAGCCGGAATTTGTCGAATACCAGAAAAACGTTATCGCCAACGCCCGCGCCATGGCCAGCACATTGGCCGAACGGGGGTTCAACATTGTCTCCGGCGGCACCGAAAACCACCTGTTTCTGGTGGATCTGGTGGACAAGAACATCACCGGCAAGGATGCCGAAGCCCGCCTGGGAGAAGCCCACATCACCGTCAACAAAAACGCCGTACCCAATGATCCGCGCTCGCCGTTTGTCACCTCCGGCCTGCGCCTGGGCACGCCGGCGGTGACCACCCGCGGCTTTGGCCTGGAAGAAGTCACCCAACTGGCGCACTGGGTGGCTGATATCCTCGATAACATGACTGACGAGGAAACCGTGCAACAGGTGCGCCAGCATGTCACCGAACTGTGCCAGCGTTTCCCTGTTTACGGATAACCGCCATGAGCAAGAAAAAAACCAGAAAACTACCGGAAAACCTGGCTCGCCGCCACCGCGCCAGAAAGCGTCTGATGCAGGCCTTATACCAATGGCAGCTCAATCACGCTCCGGCTCATGACATTATCGAACAATTCATGCTGGAACAGGACATGAACAAAGTGGACGTGCCCTACTTTCAGCAGAACTTCCGCCAGATTGTGGAACAGGCCGATGAACTGCGCGCGCATTTCAGCCGCCACCTGGGGCGCAACGCCCGGGACGTGGGTGTGGTGGAAAACGCCATTTTGCTCCTGGCCACCCATGAGCTCAAAAACCACCCCGACACCCCCAAAGCCGTTATTCTGAATGAGGCCATTGAGCTGGCCAAGGAATACGGCGGCGAAGGCGCTCACAGCTTTATCAACGGAGTCCTGGACAAAACCGCCCGCGACTTGCGCCAGGACTCCTCCGCCAATCACGCCAACAGCCATGGCCCGGCGGACTGAAAACAAGCACGGTTCAACCGCGGATGAATTTGATCTGCTGGCCGTTATTCGCCAGCAACTTCCGAGCAATACCATTCCCGATTCGGGCGTGTGTGTCGGCATTGGCGATGATTGCGCGGTTTTGCAGCCTGCCGCCGGGCAGAAACTCGTGGTCAGCAGCGATACCCTGAATGCCGGTGTCCACTTTTTTCCCAGTGACCCGCCTGAGGCCATCGGCCACAAGGCGCTGGCTGTTAACCTGAGCGACCTGGCCGCCTGTGGCGCCACACCTCGCTGGGCCAGCCTCAATCTCTCCATGCCAACAGCGGACCGTCACTGGCTGCAGCGGTTTATGCAAGCCTTCCTGAAACTGGCCAGCACCCACAACACGCGCTTGATTGGCGGCGACACCACCGCTGGCGCATTGTCCATCAGCGTCACCGTCATGGGTTTCAGCCCCCGCCCGTTACTGCGCAGCGGAGCCAAGGACGGGGACTTGCTGGCCGTCAGCGGCCACATCGGCAGCGCCGCTTTTGCGCTCAAGCACCGCCACCACCCGGCAGGCTGGGCATTAAGCCGTGCCCTGCAATGGCCGCAACCCCGGCTGGATATCAGCCAGGCCATCGCCCCGTTCGCCCATGCCGCCATTGACATATCCGACGGCCTGCTGGCCGATGCCCGCCATCTGTGTCAGGCCAGTGGCTTGAGCGCACACATCGCACTGGAGAAAATCCCCGTGCACCCACTGGTCAAACAGCACGACCCACACTGGCCCGAGCTGGTTCTGGCCGGTGGCGACGACTATCAACTGCTGTTTACATGCGCCAGTAAGGATCGCCACCTGCTTCCGGCTGATTGCCAGGTCATTGGTCACCTGCAACAAAGCCGGCAACCGCCACAGGTGCAAGTCTGTCACCATGGCGAGCCGCTGCACCTGCCCACAGACGGTTTCCGGCACTTCTCATGAATCCGCCAACTGTCCGCCAGATTCGCCACATCGCCTGGAAAACCCCCACCGGCTGGCTGGCGTTTGGCTTTGGCAGCGGACTAGCACCGGTGGCGCCGGGCACCATGGGCACACTGGCGGCCTTGCCTCTGTACTGCCTGTTATCGGTGCTGCCTTTGTGGGCTTACACACTGCTGGTACTGGCCGCCTTTGTGGTCGGCGTCTATGTCTGCGGCATCACCAGCAAGCGCCTGGGCGTGCCCGATTATGGCGGCATCGTCTGGGACGAATTTGTCGGCCTGTGGATTACGCTGGCCGCTGTCCCGCTACACTGGAAAACCCTGCTGGCCGGGTTTGCCCTGTTTCGCCTGTTTGATATTCTCAAGCCCTGGCCCATCGGTTGGCTGGACAAAAAAGTCCACGGCGGGCTGGGCATTATGCTGGACGACGCCCTCGCCGGCCTGTATGCCTGGGGCCTCTTGCAGATTCTGCTGCATAAGCACTGGTTGGGAATCCTGCCATGACAGCTAAAATTCTGGTCTTGGGCGCAGGCCGCATCGGCGCGGCCATTGCCGATAACCTCAGCGCCGATTACGATGTTACCGTGGCGGACAACAATCCCCAGGCGCTGGCTGTTCCGAACAATCGCGGTCTGGGCATCAAACTGGCGGACTTGAGCCATGATGATACGTTGTTCAACCTGGTGCGTCCGTACGACACCATCGTCGGGGCGCTACCCAGCCAGTTCGGTTTTCAGGCGCTAAAAACCGTCTTGCAGGCCGGCAAACCGGTGGTGGACATTTCCTTCTTTGCCGAAGACGCCCTGGCGCTGGATGCCCTGGCGCAGGACAACCACACCACCGCACTGGTGGATTTTGGCCTGGCCCCGGGGCTGACCAACCTCATCACCGGCCGCCTGCTGGCACAGGCCGAGCGGCTCGATGCCATTCGCTGTTATGTGGGCGGCTTGCCGCAAAACCCGCAACCGCCGTTCAATTACAAAGCCCCGTTTGCACCCCTGGACGTTATCGAGGAATACACCCGTCCGGCGCGTCTGCGGCGAGCCGGCAAAGACATTACCTTGCCGGCCTTGTCGGAAATCGAAGCCATCCGGATTGGCGGAACACCACTGGAAGCCTTTAACACCGACGGTTTGCGCAGCCTGTTACACACCATCGCACCGGAACAACTGCCGAACATGGTGGAAAAAACCGTGCGCTACCCCGGCCACGCTGCCTTTATCCAACAACTGGTGGATGCCGGCTTTTTCACCCCGGCGCACCGCCAGACCACCGCCGCAGTGCTCCTGGAGCAGTGGCAATACGCTCCGGGAGAGGCTGATATCACTTATTTCGCCGTGGAAGCCGAAGGTCGCTGGGACGACGCCATTGATAAAAAAGAAACCCGCCGCTGGGAGCTGGTGGATCGGCAAAACACCGAAAGCGGCCATTCGTCCATGGCCCGCACCACCGGCTATACCGCCGCAGCCGGCGTGCGCCTGCTGCTCAATGACACCCTGCCCCATGGTGTACTGCCGCCGGAAACCATCGGCGCCAGCGCCCGCTGGTATACCCGCATCATGCAGGAACTGGCCTGCTACGGCATCACCCTGCAAGGCCCGGCTTTTGACCCGCCACACACGGTAGAATAACCGCATGAAAGTCCACTCCAAAGCCCTGCTGACAGCCCTGGTTGTGTTTGCCGTGCTGGCGGCTTTGTTACTGGTGCTGATACTGGCGGAAAAACTGCTCAATATCTGGCATTTTTTACACAATGCACCCATGTGGGTGGTGGGGCTTTACCTGCTCGCCCTGCTTGCCGTCATGGCGCTGGGGCTGTGGTTATGGCTGACCCTGGTGCGGGTCAAACCCGCCGCAGAAAAGATACAGGCCGTGGACGAAACCAGCCTGAGCGAAAAAATCCGCGCAGAAGCCGCCCGCGGCGTGGACGTGGCCGCCGCCGAGGCCGAATTGGCCGAACTGCACCGCCGCCGTGGCGAAGACGCTTTCCACATCGCCCTGTACGGCACAGTATCCGCCGGAAAAAGCGCCTTTATCCGCGCGCTTTTTCCGGACCAAAACGTTGCAGTTGACGCTCGCGCCGGAACCACCCGCGACATTCGCCGTTATCGCCACAACAACCTGGAAATCATCGACCTGCCGGGGCTGGACGACCCACAGCCCGATATTGAACAAACCGCGCTGGAAGAAGCCTTGCGCGCCCATGTGGTGGTCTTTCTCACCGATTCGGACCTGACCCGCACCGAAACAGAAGTGCTGGAAAAACTGAAACGCACCGGCAAACCGCTGGTGGTGGCGCTGAATAAAACCGATCGCTACGACAGCCAGGAAAAATCCCGGCTTATTCAGCAACTGAAAAAACGCAGTGGCGCGCGCATACCCATTGCCGCGGTCAGCACCGGCGGTGTCGAAACCGTCATTTACCGGGACGCCAGTGGCCGGGAACAACGCCACACCCGTCCCCGGCCCGCCGACATACAGCCCTTACTGAACGCCATCGAACAGGTGGTGGCCAATAACCCCGAGGCGTTAAACCGTTTTCGGGATGCCGCCATTCTTTTGCTGGCGGCGGAAAAACTGCACCACGCCCGGGAAGCCTATAACCGCCAGCAGGCCGAAAAAATCATCCGCCAGGCCACCCGCAATGCCGTCCTGGGGGCCATGGCCGCCATCACGCCCGGGTCCGACCTGGTGATTCAGGGCACCCTGGCCACGCGCCTGGTGCGGCAGATTTGCGACCTGTACGGTGTTAGTCCCAAAGACATGGAAATTGACCAGCTCATCAAACTGGCAGGCGGCAAACTCAAAACCTCCGCCTCCCTGTTATTGGCCGTGGCCGGCAACGCATTGAAATCCTTCCCCGGCGCAGGCACCGCCGCCGGTGGCGCCATGCACGCGGTGGCCTATGGCATCTTGTTTAACGCCCTGGGCCATGCTGTG
>JALSHI010000057.1 GCA_026982315.1 Lysobacterales bacterium | reverse complement strand
ATAAAATTACCCTGCACAAAATAGATATCCAGATCACCATCATTATCGTAATCCAGCAAGGCCACGCCGCCGCCCATCATTTCGTGAAAGTACAGTTTGCCGGTCATGCCATTGAAATGGGTAAAATCAATGCCGGATTCTTTCAGCTTGTCACTCAAGTTCGCTTGTGCAAGGCCGGACGCAAGCCATGCAGAAAAAAGAATGCGTTTCATCAATGCTAATCCACCGTTTAGATTCAAAGGTTTTCTCCATACCTGCTGCAAGGGGAAAGGTGTGGCCATAATACACTGAACAGACACCAAAACAACTCCCTAAGTCTGCTCCATCAAACCCACATCCTGATAAAAAAATTAAATTGCGCATAAAAATAGCATGAAACTAGTCATAAGGATATTGACAGCGTTATTTATTTAATGATACAAATTAGTTCACAACAGCCGCTTAAGGAGTCATCATGAGAAAAATTCACTTTTTCTTCCTGCCATTGCTGGGTCTTGCTTCCTCTGGTATCGCTGCAGAAAGCTTCTTAGAAACTGAGCTTAACGCAAAGTTTGTCCCTCAGCCTATCCCAAACCTGGACATCAATGCGCCTCCACAGCCAATAGATTTAAGCGCCCCCCCCTGTATACCTGGATGTTGACTCGAAGGGGAATATATACAGCATACAGCTAACCCAAAATCAGTCTGGAGGCTACCACATAGAAAACACAATAATTCCGCTGGAAACAGTGGCCAGGATCCACTCAAAATACCCCGTTATTCTTAAAAACTTACCCGGTAAAAACTCACAACAAAAGTTTCGTGATAACAAATCCAGCACTTCCGTATGCCCTCTACCAGGCAGTTTCAGTCTGGTCAAAGACATCAACACCCCTGCCAACCAACAATCCCTCGGCTCACAAAAGTTCCTGAATACAAACCGACCGCCCAACACAGGCACGCAATGGCTCGTTTTTGACTTTTTCACCTTCAACTTCAGGGGCTCCACCCATATGGTAAACATGTTATTTTTTAAAGAGCCTCTAGTTAATCAAACACTACATGGATGGGGAAACATTTTAGGAGACAACCATAATGGGGGAACCCCGAGGGGGTCTGCAGGGTGCGGAAGCAATTCTCGCTTTAATAGCGAAGTTGAGGCATGGTACCAAATCATTCCAAGTAATACTGGCAATACCGCATATTGGCAATCAGCTGTTTTCAGCCAAACTTGTGGTGCGGAAATGTTCGACGGCCCAGTTACTATAAATGCTGGCACGCCTTCTGAGCCTGATTATCAGCATTTCCCTCGATACAGACTGGAGCTGCATGCCAACACCTCACACTGGGTTGCTTACAGGATTTGGCGATTTACAGGATCAAACTGGATCATCCATACCCCTTGGAAAGGAATCGATGTGGATTCTGCAAACTGGATAGGCGGGACAGTAAATTTTGATAATAATGCTGAAGGCATTTTGATCGCCGCCATAAACGCGGGTTCAAATTGGTCTTTTATAGTGAATAATGTTCAATGCGGATGGTTTTAGGCAATGACCGATTTTGAATTTAGGCTCTTGAAAAATAAGAAGCCCGATAACCTGGGAGTTATAAACCAGCAATGGCCTATTCATGGGCCATGGTACAATGGGCTGCCGCAAAAACCACAAAACAAGCCAACTCCCTCGAAATCATTTTTATGCCCATTTCGCCCCAACATATCATCCAAGCGCTGGAAAGCCAGAATTTTGACAAGGCCATTGACCTGTGCCACAAATTAAGAAAAACCGGAGTACAACACCCACAGCTATTTCTTTTTCTTGCCCTCGCTCATGGTCGCAAGGGCGATCTGAACACGGCGGAAAAGTGGTTTGACGAGCTTTCCAGGCGCATTGGCGAGAATGCCGAGGTACATTATAACCGTGGCGTGCTTTATCAGGAAAATGGGCAATTTGACCAAGCCTGCCAGGCTTATGAGCGCTGTCTGGCACTGAACCCCCATCATGCCGCAGCTCTCAATAATCTTGGCTTGATTAAAAGCGAACAAGAACAATTCGAGTATGCGATTGAATGCCTGGAAAAAGCCCTGCATCTTCAACCAGATAATCTGGATTACCGAAGAAATCTGGCAAATGTACTGCAGACAACTCATGCTTTTTCCGAGGCATCTCCCCACTGGCGCATCCTGACCCAGGCACCCCAGCCCTTATTGGAAGACTGGCTAGGGTTAATTAAAGCCCAGGCTGTATTAATTCAACTTAAAGAGGCCACAACCACAGCAGAACAGGCCCTTGAATATTACCCCGACGAACCGAAGTTATTATTGTGGCTGGGGCGTTTATGCATTGACCGCAGAAAATACGCCAAAGCCATCACCCACCTGGAAACGTGCTTGCAGAAACGGCCACACATGGCCGAGGCAATAAAAGAACTGACCAGCGCGTACAGCTACGGTGGACAGCGGAAAAAAGCCTCGGCCCTGTTTCCCGTCATATTACAGGAAGATACACCACAAGCTTATGCCTTTGTGATTGAGTTGCAGGAAATGAGCGGTCAGTCCGCATCTGCCAAAGCCACATTAAGAGAAGCCAAAAGCAAGTGGCCCGATAATCTGGAAATTACACTACAGGAAGCCAAACACCTCAGACATCAAAAAGCCCACATTGATGCGCTGAAGGTGCTCTCAACCGCACAACAAATCGCTGCAAAAAAACCAGAACCCGACCCGGCCTTACTGGCAGATATCGATTATGAAAAAGGACATAATGCCGACAAGTTAAAGGATTTTTCCGCAGCCTGGGATGCTTTTTATCGAGCCAACCAACAAATGGGGATCATATGGCGGAAAGTTTCTCCCCAAAAAGATAAATTTATTCAGCGGGCGCAAGCCATAGCGCAAAGTTTTAACGCCTGCCCCACACAAACCACACAGGCAGAAAAGCAGGACAAACCGGCAGACTCCCCTCATAAACTGGTTTTTGTGGTGGGCTTTCCGCGTTCAGGCACCACCCTGATTGATAATATCCTCGCCGCCCACCCCGACGTAAGCGTGCTTGAGGAAGCGCAAATCCTGAACGAGGTTTACGAAAGCATAGAAAACATTTCTGCCATCAATTACGCGGAAAGGCTTCAACAACTTAATCACAAAGAAAAACAGCAACTACGGAAGTTGTATTTTGATTTGCTGCCTGATTATATTGCTGGCAAAATCAGACCAACTGTTGTAGACAAATCCCCCATGAACGCATTGCATGCAGGGCTGGTACACACTCTGTTTCCAGAAGCGAAGATTATTTTCGCCCAACGGCATCCGGCTGATGTGATACTGAGCTGCTTTATGCAAAATTTTCAACTGAACAGCTTTATGACTAACCTGTTGGATATTAACCAGGCTGCTCATACTTACAACGCCTTGCTGTCCGCATGGGAAAGCGCTACAACGAGCTGGCAAATCCCTTATCACACTGTGGTGTATGAAAAACTGGTGAGCGATTTTGAGCCTCAAGCCCGGGAACTCATCACCCAAAGCGGCCTGCCCTGGCATGACGATGTGTTACGCTATCATCAAAAAACTGTCCAGCGTGGCACCATTACCACACCCAGCTTCAACCAGGCCAATCAACCTGTCTACACCGCATCGCGTTATCGTCACCGACATTATTTGGCCTATATGCGGGAAGCCTTGCAGATTTTACAACCCTGGGTGGAAAAACTGGGTTATGCGGCTGCCAGTGAGCACTCTGTAAGCCATGGGTGATATATCAATGACTGTGTCTCTGCGCCCACAAAAAACCCGCCAAGGCAGGCGGGTTTTTTGTTTCTGTCACATATTTCAATAGCGGTTTATTTTTTCGCTGTATCTTTGGCCACGTCTTTCACTTCCAGCAGCTCAACCTCGAAAATCAGCGCCTGGTTGGGGCCAATGGCCGGTGGCGCGTTTTCGCCATAGGCCAGATCCGCCGGAATGTAAAAGCGATATTTGGCGCCTTCCTTCATCAATTGCACGCCTTCTGTCCAGCCTTTAATCACCTGATTCAGCTTGAAAGTGGCCGGCTGGCCCCGCTTGTATGAGCTGTCAAACTCCTTGCCGTCAATGGTGGTGCCACGGTAATGCACAACCACGGTGTCTTCAGCTGACTTGGGCTGTTTGCCATTGCCTTCCTTCAGGACTTCGTACATCAGGCCGCTATCAGTTTTCTTGATATTTTTTTCCTTGGCTTTCTTGGCCAGGAAAGCTTCGCTTTTCTCCTTGTTGGCTTTCTTGGCTTCTTCAAACTTCTTCATTTGTTCTTCGCGCATTTTGGCTTGGGCCGCCTGTTGCTTTTTCTGCATAATCATGCGCACCTGTTTCAATTCATCATCAGTCAGCGCGATGTCCCGCCCGGCTATGGCGTCCTTGACACCCTTGGCAAAAGCCGCCTCGTCGAATGTGGTTTCCGAAGCTTTCAGGTAACGGCCCACGTCACTGCCGATCATATAGTTGATTTTGGCATCATCCGATTTGAAGTCCACTGCCACTGCAGCGCCACTCATTAACACAGCCAGTGAGGCCGTAGCGAAAATTTTCTTCATTGTTGTCTCCATTTGTCAAAAATATTTAACGATTATTGCTGGTAACGCCAGGCCATGGAGCCACGCGCCATTTTGCGTTCTCCGGACTCAGATGGCCCAATTGTCACAAAGCACTTTTCGGGTTGAACCACGACACTAACATGGTTGTCCTACAAGCCACGAAATCAGCCGGTTGTTTTCCCCGGGCGTGGCGGCTACACTAGTCGCATTCATGTCAAACAAGGCTCAAACGGGCTTCAAAACCAGGGAAACAGCCGTTAAAGTCTGCCTTTAAGGCAAAGCTGACCCCATAAAGTTCACGGAGATTATACATGAAGGCCAATTTTTTCTCAGTTGCCAAAACACGCCCGCTGATATTGGCGCTACTTGTCATTGCCCTGGGCAGTCTGACGTTGGCAGCCACGCAGAAAAAGGCTCAAGCGGTGGCCAATGCCCCTATCAGCACACATGCGAAAGAAAAACCTGCCACCACCAAAGGCGCTCAGCCGCTGCAAGAGGCGGATTACCAGCAAAAGGTCAGCCAGTGGATTGTGCGGCTGTTGTCCCAAGCCCATTACCGACCCCATAAGCTGGACGATGATTTTTCGCGCGAAATTCTGGATAACTTCATCAAGACGCTGGATCCCAACCGGGTATATTTTTATGCCAGTGATATCGCCGAGTTTCAGAAATATGCCACGCAGCTGGATGATGCACTTTCCGAAGGCAAGGTGGCGCCTGCATTTGCGATCTGGAACCGGTATACCCAACGCATTAACGAACGCATGGAAACCGCGCGCGCATTACTGGACAAGGGCTTTGATTTCAGCAAGGACGAAACCTACCAGTGGAACCGGGAGGACGCTCCCTGGCCAAAAACCCGGGCGGACATGGATGAGCTTTGGCGCAAGCGGGTCAAAAATGACTTCCTGAGCCTGAAACTCGCTGGCAAGGATGACGAAAAAACCCGCGAAACACTGCGCAAACGTTACCAGCGCATTCAAAAGCGCGTGGCCGAAACCGGTGCTGAAGATGTTTTCCAGTATTTCATTAACAGCTATGCCTCTCTGATTGAACCGCACACCAGCTACTTGGCGCCGCGCAGTTCCAAGAACTTCAAGATCAATATGAGCCTGTCACTGGAGGGTATTGGCGCCTTGCTGGGCGCGGAAGACGAATACACCACGATCCAGCGTGTTATCAAAGGCGGCCCGGCCAGCATGGACGGACGCCTGAAAAAGGGTGACCGCATTCTGGCCGTTGGCCAGGGCGAGGACGGCCCCATGGAAGATGTCATTGGCTGGCGGCTGGATGACGTGGTGGACAAAATTCGCGGCCCCAAGGGCAGCACCGTGCGCCTGCTGGTTATCAACAAGGATGAGCCCGCTTCCGCCAAACCCCACGAAGTCAAACTGGTGCGCGACAAAGTCAAACTCGAACAACAGGCCGCCCAGTACAAAATCCTGAAGGTGCATGCCAATGGCAAGGACCACACTATTGGCGTGATCACCCTGCCCACTTTTTATCTGGACTTTGAAGGCCGCATGCGTGGCGATCCCGACTACCGCAGCACCACCCGCGATGTGAAGAAAATTATCGACAAGCTCAAGGCCGAAGGCGTGGAGGGCATTGTCATGGACCTGCGCGGCAATGGCGGCGGCTCTCTGGTGGAGGCCACCGACCTGACCGGGCTGTTCATTAAAAAGGGGCCTGTGGTGCAAATCAAGGACTCCCGCGGCTTCGTGGAAGTCAACCGGGACAATGACAGCAGCGTGGCCTGGGATGGGCCGCTGGTTGTGCTGGTCAACAAGTTGTCCGCATCGGCCTCGGAGATTTTTACCGCTGCCTTGCAGGACTATGGCCGGGCTGTTGTTGTCGGTGAACGGACTTTTGGCAAAGGCACGGTGCAAAACATGCTGCCACTGGACTCCTATGTCAACGACACAGCGCACCCAGCCGGCCAGCTAAAACTGACCATGGCGCAGTTTTTCCGCATATCAGGCGGCAGCACCCAGCATCGCGGCGTGATTCCCGATATCGCCTTTCCTCGCCACCCGGGGTCGGACAAATATGGCGAAAGCGAGCTGGAAAACGCCTTGCCGTGGAGCAGCATCAAGCAGGCTTCCTACCGTATCTGGAACGACCTGACCGCGCTCATTCCCATCCTCAGACAGCGGTTTGAAGCCCGGGAGAAGGTCAATCCCGAGTTTGAGTTTCTGAAACAAGATCAGGCCCGTTATGCCGAAATGAAGGCCGATAAGACAGTCAGTCTCAATCTGAAACAGCGCCAGGCAGAAGCCGACAAGCTGGAAGCCCGCAAAGCCGAACGCGCAGCCCAGCGCAAAGCCATTGCCGCCGGCAAGCATGACCCGGCATTAAGCGATGTCAATATTGTTTTTGACAGCAGCGAAAGCACGGACAAACCGCCACTGCTCAATGAAGACGGCGAACCCGTCGAAGAGGAGGACGACAAAAACCGGGTGGATTATGAACTGTTTGAGGCCGCCCGCATTGTCAGCGACTGGCTGCAACTGCAAAAAAGCCGTTTAGCGAAAGCTTCGGGGTCCAGCTCCGGCTAGCGCCAACGCATATTGTCCATAAAAAACCCGGCGTCTGGCCGGGTTTTTTATGGACGGCTGCCAGGGAAAATCACAACATCCCTGTTTCCAGCTTCGCCACATCGCTCATCATGTCATGGCTCCACGGCGGATCAAACACCAGCTCGGTATTCACCTGGTTGATATCCGGAATTAACTTGATTTTGGTGGTCGCATCGGAAATCAGCACATCGCCCATGCCACACCCCGGTGCGGTCAAGGTCATTTTGATATGGGCGTCATAGCCGTCTTTGCCATCACTGGGGCGCACATCACACTCGTAAACCAACCCTAAATCGACAATGTTAACGGGAATTTCCGGATCGTAAACGTTTTTCAGCTGTTCCCACACCGCCTTTTCCACCTCATCCTGAGTGGCATTTTCCGGCAGCACAGGCGCTGGCAGCGGGTTTTTGCCCAGCGCATCGGCATTGTGCCCCAAAATCATGAACATGCTGCCATCCACATAGACCGTAAAGCTGCCGCCCAGCGCCTGGGTAATATAGCCCACCACGCCGGCTGGCAATTCAACCGTTTCGCCACTGGGCACCGCAATGGCTTCCACATCGCGTTCCAGTTTGAATGGCTCTGAGGTCATACTGTACATGGCATGTTCCTGTGATATTTGCTTGCAGGTTGCAGAAAGCTAAGGGAGTGTATTTTACGCTCAATATGCTGCCTAGACCTACAAAAACCGTAATCTGCTTCTTAATAATTATTTCTTAATAGTTATCGTGGAGTCCGCCTGGCGCAAGGCCAGCACCAGCAGCCGTTTTTCAAGGATATCCCGCCAGCCGCTGACCTGAGCGTAATTCATGCGCTCCAAAGCGGGCTTTTCTGCATCTGTCGGGCGCACTGTCAAGGCGCGCAGTACCGTGCGCAGCCGTCCCCACCAGTTGGCGGTGGCCGCTTGCAACCATTTAAGCGCCGCGATCAGGCGTAATTCTTCCGCCGTAAAGTCACAACCGTGAGGATAAGGCGAAAACAGCCCCTGTTGCCGGTATTTATCCAGAATGCGGCTTAAGTTTTCCGGCGTATTGTTGGCGTAATGGGCCGGTAATTGCCAGTTTTTGTCCAGTTTTCCGTATTTCTTGGCCGTTTCCGCCAGCCTGTGTTGAAAACGGGCGTCACAGATGCCCAGCATGGCCTTGATGCATTCCTCGTCATTTTTCCCACGCAAATCGGCAATGCCATATTCGCTAATCACGATATCCCGCAAATGACGGGGAATGGTGTCATAGTCATAGGTCCAGACCACATTGCTGCTGCATTGGCCCTGTTTTTCGCGCACACTGCGCAACATCAGCACCGAGCGGCTGTCCCTCAAGGCGTGGGCCATGGCCACAAAGTTGTATTGACCACCCACACCACTGACTTCCAGGTTGTTGGACAGGCCGTCCGAGGCCGCCGCACCCAGCACATTCACTTTCATGGTGGTGTTCATAAAGCGGGCTTTGCGGCGCTGTAACCGGTCAAGTTTTTCCCGCCCGTACAGTTCGTTGACGAAACTCACCGGTACCATCTGAAATTTTTCGCGTTCTGCTTCCGGCATGTCATGCAGCCACTGATAAAATCGGCGTGAACCCAGAAAAAATGCGCCGTGCAACAACACGCCGTGTTTCAAACGCTGTCCAAGGCCTTTTTCAACCAACATTTGCATCACCTCGGGCCGGCTTAAATCGGCCGGAACCGTGGTGCCATCGACAAACACCAGAATCCCGTCTTGCCAGCTCACCGTATCGGCGAGAATGCCCCAGTATTGCAGCCACTTGAATTGCGCCTCGGTAAACTGCGGTTCAATGGCGCCGCAATCCAGCAATACCTGCACGGTGTTGGCATCCACCTGTTCCTGAATCCGTCCGGTATTTAGCAATGCCTGCAACACTTCATCATCGTAGACATGCCGTTTCAAAATACCTGCCGACCGCAAAGCCTGAAAGCCTTCTGTAAACATTTCACTGGCGCCATACAGGCCGGCAGAAAATACCCCCATGTGTTCATATTTTCTGACACTGGCAGGAATTCTTTGCAGGCCGCCAAGTTGATCCAGCACCGCCTGCCAGGTCGCCGGATCCCGATGGCGCAATTCCAGAGAAGCCACCAGGGCATCACCCAGCGAGCCAATGCCAATTTGCAGCGTGCCGCCATCCTCAATCAGGGTCGAGGCCCACAACCCAATGGCATAATCAGTATCGTTAATGGCTTGTCTGGGCACGGCATATTGCGAAAAGTAATGCGCCGGATCATCGATAATCAGGTCAAAAAAGTCTTCATCAACTTCCGCCTGACCAGTCATAAAAGGCATGGAGGGATTTACCTGGGCCACCAGCAGTGGCCGGGGTAGTTCGGGCGACTCCCGCAAACGCGCCACCAGATCCAGGGTGACATCGGTATTGGAGCCCAGTGACAAGCGCCTGCGGCCATTTTCCTGCCGGGCCGCCACTTGCTGCACCAGCACATTCATGCCGGTGGCCAGCATATCCCGCGCCGCGTGGGTGTAGTTGCTGCTCACATACCAGCGCTGGGCCTGGGGCGATCGCAGCATGCTGCCAGGCTGAAAGTAAAATTCGCTGATGCGGATATTGTCCGGCACCTGGCTGTTATGCAGAGGCTCAAGGTATTCCAGCGGCTCATATCCAGCGAAATAGCGCTGCACGAAAGGTTCCAGAAAGCGCTGTTGCATGGAAGAAGCCGCTTTGGGCACCGCCAGCGACAAAGCGGTAAACAGCTCCAGGCGAAATTCCGGGTGCTTGACTGCATGGCGCCACAAGGCATTCAGCAGCGGGTTCGGCTTGCCTATGCCCAGCGGGGCGCCCACCACCGCGTGCCCCTGGACATGGGCCAGTATGCGTTGCACACCAGCCTCCAGGCTCTCTACACGCTCAACGGCTGTGGTTGCGGGCATGGCATAATCCTCGTTTCAGGGCACACAACTTTCAAGAAAAGCGGCAATGGGTGTAAAAACCGCCTGCTGTGGAAACAGGTTTCCGGCAACCCAGGGCGCCGCCAGTGTCCACAAGCCAATCAAGGCAATAAAAATCCCGGCGCCAGCACGCCAGGCCGGCCCGGTTAAAACCTCTCGCCAGCGGTGCAGCAAACCGGCGGCCACAAACATGGACGGCAAGGTGCCCAGGCCAAAAAAGAACATAAACCCGGCGCCTTTCAACCAATGCCCGGTGGTGGCCGCGGCCACCAGCACGCCATATAACAGACCGCAAGGAATCAACCCCCATATCAGCCCCTTGAGAACATTGGCATAAGGGCTGTTTTTCTGTAATTGACGCTGCGAGGGCTTTTGCAGGCGGCGCCATAACGGGCTTTCGGCCAGAGG
The DNA here is from genome assembly GCA_026982315.1 of Lysobacterales bacterium. Classification (GTDB taxonomy): domain Bacteria; phylum Pseudomonadota; class Gammaproteobacteria; order Xanthomonadales; family Marinicellaceae; genus S144-45. Next base: position 37,798 of record JALSHI010000057.1, on the reverse strand, counting down.
CATGGACCAGCCGCGGCTCCGAAACAGCAGGGCCAACCCCATAAATATCAATGTGAGTCCCAACGCTGTACGTAACCAGAAGCCCCACTGCGCCACTGGGAGACGCAGCGCCAAACCCTGAATCAGGCCGGCAAAAACAGCGCCTAGCACTGTATAGGTGATAATACGCCCCATATTCACCAGCGCCACATCCTGCCAGCGGCTGCGGCGGCCGCAAAACACGCCGCACAAGCCGCCGCACATGGCCAAACAATGCACGCTGGAAAACAGGCCAATCAAAAAGGGCGCCAGACCACTCATGGGTTCATCCGGTTACAGGCCAGTCAATAAAGCCAGCCATCGTTACAACGAATCCGCAGAATCGGGGTGATTTGTGACCGCGGCTGTTTTTTTTGTCGCCTGTGGGGCCGGTGGTGCATCATCATCTTCAAGTATTGAAAAAGCCGGTGTATCCAGGTCATCAAACTGGTGATTGCGCACCGCCCAGAAAAAGGCCCATACCGAAAACCCCACCAGCACTACGCTCAACATCACCAATGCATAGACGATTACCATGATTTTCTTCCGCCTCCGGGAAACCTGTCTGCCCGCATTGGACAGCATCGAGGTCTGCAAGTTTATCATGCCAGGGTCTGTTACCAGCCCGCCTCCGGCGCGATAATACGCCCATGCAGAATAGCCGCAGAAAAATCATCCACATCGACATGGACAGTTTCTATGCCTCAGTGGAAGTGCGCGAAAACCCGGCCCTGGCCGGCAAGCCGATCGCCGTGGGCGGCAACCCGCAAGGCCGTGGCGTTGTGGCCACCTGTTCCTATGCGGCCCGACGCTTTGGCATACATTCGGCCATGTCCATGGCCCGGGCCAAACAGCTGTGCCCGGATCTTATCGTCCTGCCAGTCAACATGCCCCTGTATCGCGCTGTTTCGGCCCGAATCATGGCCATTTTCCGGGAATTCACCACTTGTGTTGAGCCGGTGTCCCTGGATGAGGCGTTTCTGGATGTGACCCATAGCGATGCCTGCAAAGGCAGCGCCACGCGGATGGCCGAGGCCATTCGCCAGCGGATTTTCGACGGCGAGCAACTCACGGCGTCTGCCGGTGTAGCCCCCAACAAGTTTCTGGCCAAGGTGGCCAGTGACTGGCACAAGCCCAATGGACAGAAAGTCATCACGCCCAAACAGGTTGGCGCTTTTATGCGGTCCTTGCCGGTCTCCAAAATTCCCGGTGTGGGGCGCGTCACCGCTGCCAAACTGGCAAAACTGGGCATTCAAACCTGCGCCCAGTTGCAGCAGGTTCCGTTGTTGACCTTACAACAGCACTTTGGGGCTTTTGGCCAGCGTTTGCATGAACTGAGCCATGGCCGTGATGACCGGCCAGTGGTCAGCCACCGAATTCGCAAGTCTCTGAGTGTGGAAGATACCTTCCCCACCGATATGGCCAGCTTGCCTGCCTGCCAGGAGCAGCTACACCGGTTGTATCTGGAGTTTCTCAAGCGGCTGCAAACGCATTTGCACAAACATCCCCGGGATAGCATACACAGTCGCCATATCAAACTGCGCTTTGCCGATTTTAAAACCACCACGGCGCAAAGCCGCGGGCAACATATCGGTCTGGCTGACTTTAGCGCCTTGCTGCAGACTGCCTGGTCCAGAAGCCAGCGGCCAGTGCGCCTGATTGGTCTGGGTGTGCGCTTCGCCCCCCGGAACAAACCGGAGCAACCCCGCCTGTTCTAGCTTTCAACGGGACGCTGGTAGATATTGGCACAGCCTGCCGGCGTGATGCTAAACCGCTTGTAATTCCACTGATACTGCGCTGGCGCCTGGCGCACCATGGCTTCCAGGGCCGCATTCAAACACGCCACGGATTCCTCCGTTGGGCTATAAATGGCGGCATCGCATGGCATAAAATGGACATCAAAACCGTCGCCATGGGCCCGGCGAATGGCCGCAGCGATAAACACCGGCGCCCGGGTTTTTGCCGCCAGCCGGGAAAACAGAGTCATGGTGTAGGCCGGTTGTCCAAAAAAGGGCGCAAAAACGCCCTGGCCAGCCTTGGGTTTTTGATCCGGCAAGATACCGACCACGCCCCCTGTTTTGAGGGTTTGCAAGATATGCCGCACAGCGGTGGGTGTGGCGGCGATTTGTCTGGCGCCATTCTGGCCGCGATACCGTCGCAGGGTATCTTCCAGCCCCCGGGCCTCCGGCGGCTTGTATAGCAGCGAGAAATTCGGCAAGCGAGACAAAAACAGCCCCAGCACCTCCCAGTTGCCCAGATGTGGCGCGGCGATCAGCACACCTTGACCGCGCGCCACCGCTTCCTGGACGGCTGACCAGCCATGCACCTGCCGGATCAAATCATCAACAGAGGATCCATGGGTTTTCCATACCGGCCCCAGTTCCAGCAGGGTTTTCAGTGTTTCGGCCAGAGACTGGCGGGCCAGGCGCGACTGCTGCTCGGCTGAAAGTTCGGGAAAGCAGGCGTGGATATTGGCCTGAATCACCTGCCGGTGACGCCGGGACCAGCGCCACACCCCTCCGGCCAGTATTTCCGCCAGGCGCTGGTTGGTTTTGAGGCTAAAACGGCTGCTTGTCCATAACAATGCCCGAAACAAAGCGGATTTCATGCCGGACTTCCTGTCGAGAGCGTGGCCGTAAGGCCGGCTGGACGCCGCATTTTTTGATGCGGAATATTGTCTTCAAGGTAAAATTCGCCCGTATTGCTGAAGCCCAGCGAGTGGTAAAAGTCATGCAAATAGGATTGCGCCGAAAGACTGATGCCTGCTGCCGGAAATTGTTTCTGGCAAAAGTCTATGGCCACATGCATGACCTTTTTGCCCAATCCCTGCCCGCGAAACGCCGGATCGGAAACCACCCGGCCGATGCAGGCGTCGTTTTTCTCCACCACGCCCGGTGGCAGGATACGGGCGTAAGCCAGCAGGGGTGCATTGGCAGGGTGCCTTTCAGACAGCAATACATGCCAGGCATGCTGGTCCAGACAGTCTACGTCTTGATAGGGACACTGCTGCTCCACACAAAACACCTTTTGCCGCAAAGCCAGCAGCTGATAAAGCTGTGATAGCGACAAATCATCAAAGGGCAGTATGCGTATGTTCGGGTCTGCAACCGTTAAGGGCATTGGTTGTCTCATGTCATAATTAACGAAGTTTAAACGCGCTCGGCGCACGGGCGTAGTATTATGCAAAATCCCACAAAGCCCAAGGAAATTCTCATGAAAAAACTCATCAAGTGGCTGTTTGGCACCATACTGGTCATGGCCCTTGTGCTGGTTGCCGCAGTGATATTATTGCCCCGTTTTTTTGACCCCAATGAACATAAAACAGAGATCGAGCAACTCATCAGCCAGCAGGTTGGGCGACCTGTGTCTTTGGCAGGCCCCATTGAGTGGCAGGTTTTTCCCTGGCTGGCCTTGAGTTTCCATGACGTCACGATTGCCAATGCGCCGGGCTTTTCCGGCGACCACCTGGCCCGGGCAGAAACCTTATCAGCACGGGTCAAAATCATGCCCCTGCTGAAAAAGCAGATTCGTGTGGGCACCGTGGCCGCCAGGAGCGCCGATATCAACCTGCAGGTGGCGCGCGATGGCCGCAGTAATTGGCAGGGCATTGTTGACGCCCTGGCCAGTGACACCGGGGCGCAGGACAACACAAGCGCCGGGGCCGGTCCCAATATCAGAATTTCCGGTATCGAAATCACTGACGCGGCCATTCACTACCACGATCAGGCCGCCGCCATTCGGGCGGAACTGCAAGAGACCAATCTGAGCACCAGCCGCATTGAGGCCGGCCAGCCGGTGGATGTGCGTCTGGACACCACTGTGGCCCTCCCGGACTATGGCTTTAGCGGCGCACTCGAGGGGCGGATTCTATTGGCGCATGTGCTGGATTCAGCCGATATGACTGCCGATATCAAAAAACTGACCCTGGATGGCCAGTTAAAAAACGGCACCAGCCTGATACCTGTAAATTTGTCTCTAACGCAACCGGCGCATCTGGATTTTGGCCAATCCCGTCTGGATTTTCCTGATATTCGCCTGCAACTGGCCAATGCCGAGGTGCGCGCCACTGCCCAAGGGCACTGGAGCGGAGCCGGAAACTACGCCGGGACAATCCAAACCAAGGATATCAACTTGCGGGACTTTTTATCCACCACAGGTGGCGCGCCGCTGGCTTTTGCCAATGCCGAGGCCATGTCCCGTTTTTCTGTGCAAACACCCTGGCGGTTACAGGGAAGCCGCTTGCAGCTTTCTGACATTCAGGCTCAACTGGACAAAACCCGCCTTTCCGGAAAGCTTGATTTTAGCGACATCAACCAGCTCTCAGGCCAGTTCGAGCTAACTATGGACACGCTCAATGCGGATGACTATTTCCCTGTAGATAACCCCGAGTCGGCCAGCCATGAAGCCACGACAACGAACACCGCCTCTGGCGCCCTGAACTTTGGTCACCTGAATGGCCAGATGACCATTAACACCCTGCAAGTGGCTGGCGCCCGGTTTGAAAACACCCGCCTAAAAATCGTCACCAATGGCGGCCGTTTGCGCATCACGCCCATGCGGGCCGATTTCTATCAGGGCCTGCTCAACACGCAGGTACTGGTTGATGCCAATGCGCCCCGTAACAAGGTGACACTGGAGAGTCGTGCAGAAAATATCCAGGTCGGCCCATTGCTGGCGGATGTGGCCGGTGACCAGTGGCTGACAGGACTGGGCGAGCTGACACTGAACGTGGCCATAGATGACCCTTTTGCGCCTAAACCGCTGAAAACCGCCCATGGCACAGTGGCCTACGAACTGAACGATGGCGCTTTCTACGGGGTCGACATTCTGGCCACCATCAAACAGGCGCTCGATACGCTGCAGCAATTACGCGCAACAAACAAAACCGGTGATGCCCCGGCCGCCGGTGTCTCCGGCACGGACAAAAAAACCGAGTTTGCCCAAATTCGCTTTATCGGTGACATTAACCAAGGCATTTTGGCCAGCCGCGAGTTGGCGCTAATCACACCTTTTCTGACCGTTGGCGGGCAGATCAGGATTGATTTGGACGCCATGACCATCGACGGCAGCATTGCGCCCACACTCACCCATTTACCGGATGACTGGGTTGATCCCAAGTACCGGCAACTGCTGAATGTGCCCATACCTGTGCGTCTGTCCGGGCCTCTGACCGCGCCATCTGTGCGCATTGACGTGGCCAAATTGCTGCTGACAACCCAGAAAGCCCGAATCGACAAAAAGAAAAAAGCCCTTGAGAAAAAGCTGATCGGCCGCTTATTGGGAGAAGATGACAAGGAATCATCAGCAAACGAAAAAGAAAACAACGGCAATGAGTCCACCGGTCAGCCGAAAAAGGCGGATCAGACAAACGAAGAAAAACCCCAAAGCACAGAAGACAAGCTCAAGAAAAAACTGCTACAGGGGCTTTTTGGCGATGATTAGCCGCCGCACTAACGCCCTTCGCCGCGGTTTTCTGCTTGGCCTCTGGCCCGGACTGATTCTGCTGCTGAGCGCCTGCAGCACGGCCCCCGCGGACAGTGCTGAAAGTCGCTTGAGACAGACCATCGCCGCTATGCAGGCCGCCGCCGAGGCACGGGATGTCAGGCAATTCATGGAATATATCGCCGATAACTACCATGACAGCGCCCAGCGGCAAAAAGCCGAACTGCGGCAACTGGCCAGATTTTATTTTCTGCGCCACCGCTCACCCCATATTTTGGTGCGCATCAAGGGAATTGAATGGCTGAATTCCGAGCGCAGCCAGGCTCGGGTGTACCTTCTGACCGCCATGAGTGGACAAGCCGTGGATGATCCGGGACTGCTTGCCTCCATTCGCGCCGACTTGCTGGCATTCGAGCTGGAGTTCCAGCAGCAAGGTGACACATATCAGTTATCTGCCGCCCAATGGCAGCGGGCGCTGCCTGGAGATTTCTTGTCCAACTAGGCACCCGCTGTTAATCCGCCCGGCCTCCCATAAAAAAGCCCCGGTTTCCGCGGGGCTTTTTGTGTTGTGTAGCGATACGCTGCTCAGGAAAGGATCTCGCCGGGGTAGTCTTCGATCCCGGGATTGTCCTTGACGCCCTTGAGCTTGGGCACGTTCAGTTTGTTGATTTTGACGCTCTTGTTGTCACGCAAATAGGTGCTGACCACCTCCCAAATGGGGGCGCCCGGCGCTTTGGAACCCACCGTGGCCCAGCCAGCCACCTTGTAGGTTTTGCCTGCCTCAATCGGCGTGCCGTCATCCAGGGTCATGTGGCTGATGCGTTGTCCCATTTCCGCGCCCGGTTCACAAACGTAGTCCATGCCACCCACACGCACCATGTCCCCACCTTGCTGGTAATAGGGGTCTTTGTTGAACAGGTTATCGCAGACATCTTCCAGGATGCGTTTAATGTCCGCGCCTTTCATTTCCCGCACATAGGTTTCCGGGTACGTCATGGCGGTTTGGTCCAGCACCCGCTCCATGGTGATGTCCTGCCCGGGCAAAACGGTGGTGCCCCAGCGGAAGCCCGGCGACAGGGATATCTGGGCATCACCCACCACCCGCTGGGCATCACAGATAATCTGGTCGAATGTGCCATTGAAGTTGCCACGCCGGTACAACAGCTCGTCACAAACAGCTAGCTTCTCTTCCAGTTTGTCCACATAAGGCCGTCTCAGCTCCGTAATCAGGCTTTCCATCGCCTGGTCTGGCGCCAGCAATCTGGAGAAAACCGGCATCAGGTGATAGCGATAACCTTTGACACGCCCCTTGCCAATATCCAGATCCAGCACGCCCAGAAACTTGCCATTGGAACCGGCATTGGTCACCAGGGTTTTGCCGCCGGTGTTTTCCACCAGCACCGGCTTGGGTACGCCATCATGGGTGTGGCCACCCAGTATGACATCAATGCCGCTGACCACTGAGGCCATTTTCAGATCCACATCCATGCCGTTATGAGACAGCACAATCACGGCATCAACCTTTTCTTGTTCACGCACCTTGTTGACGATGTTCTGCATCTCACTGTCACGAATGCCAAATGTCCAGTGCGGAATGAAGCGTTTGGGGTTGGCAATGGGGGTGTAGGGGAAAGCCTGGCCGATAATCGCCACGCGGTGGCCGTTAAGGGTCTTGATGGTATATGGCTTGAAAACATGGCCGGTGTCTTCATCAAAGACCGGAACATCGTCAAACAGCGCCTCTTCGGTGGCGATCACATTCTGGGCGACGAATTCCCCTTTGAATTTTTCAACATTGGCCAGAACCACTTCTTCTGGATAGGTAAATTCCCAGTGGCCAGTCATCACATCCACGCCCAGCGCATTACAGGCCTTGACCATGTCCTCACCCTGGGTCCACAAAGCCGTGCCGGAGCCCTGCCAGGTGTCACCACCATCCAGTAACAAGGTGTTGTCCGGGCCAAACTCATTCCGGTATTTGTTCACCAGGGTGGCCAGATGAGCAAAGCCACCGACTTTTCCGTAGCGCTGAGCCATTTCTTCAAAGTCGAGATAGGTCAAGGCATGCGCAAGCTGCGTGCCTTCAGGGATGCCAAAGTATTTCAAAAAGTGGTGGCCCACCAAATGCGGCGGCCGTCCCTTCATGGGGCCCACGCCCAAATTCACATTGGGTTCGCGAAAATAAATGGGCAATAACTGTGCGTGGGTATCGGTAATATGCAACAAGCGGGCATTGCCAAATGTAGGCAGGTCATAAGCCAGTCCGTCTTTGAGGGCACCCGGCGACATGTCTCTGCCACAGGCGCTCAGGAGTCCGGCACCGGCACCAGCTGCCAAAAGGTGAATAAATTCTCTGCGATTAAGGGCCATGGGTTTTCTCCGTAGCAGTCCCTGAACAACCAGGTATCCCGCCGTTTATCAGGGGTATTGACTGTAAAAATCAGTAAGGAATTATCGGTGGAATAAAAAAGGTGGAAAACAATGCTTGTTATCCACCTTGTGGTGCTTCAGCCAGTCAGGCAGTGCCATATTTATGGGTTGACCATAAACTTGCGCCAGTTCTTTTTCGCGAATTCGACCTGTCCCTGCATCAGCCTGACTTCTTTTTCCACTTTTTCAGCGCTTTGGAGCACCAGGTCAAATTCGCCTTTTTGCAGGGCTTCTTTCGTCTGGGCAATCAACAGCTCGGTATCCCGCCATAAAAAGCTGCGGTGCTGGCGGGCAAAGTCTTCATAGTGCTTTATCGCCTGCTCGAGCGCTTGTTTCGCTTGCTCGGAAAGCGGTAGCCGGGCAGATTCAGCCGCTTGGCTGTTTTCTGGGGGTGCCGAACCAGCCGCAGGTGTTTGCGCATTGTCGCTGCCTGAGCTGCAAGCACCCAGAAACAGGCTTGTCAGCAGTGTCACCATCAGAATTGTTTTGTTCATGATTTTTCCTCAGGTTAGGACCTTATTTACGACTGGAAGGGCCATTAAATTCCAAACCAACGTCCATCAGGTGCATGTAATATTGCAGGTTCCGGTACTCCTCGGCCTGATACGGCAGGTCCTTGGCCCGCACCTGTTTGTTACATTCCTTATAACGACGCTGGATATCCCCCAACTCCTCCCATTTCGAACGGTATACCGGCCAATGGGTGGTTTGCCCCAATAATGGGCCAGGCAATTCATAGCGCAAACGACTGGCTGCGTGCTGCAGGTGACAATTGGCGCACGTCATATCCAACTGACCACGCTTGGAATAATAATACTCCCGGCCTTTTTTATAGGCTTCCAGGGCTTTCCCCGTTGGTTCCGGGGCTTCGATACGTTTGCCACGCGATGTGTAGGCCATATAGGCCTGCACCTTCAGCAAATCACTTTTTTCGTACGGCAAAGGCTGCTCGCCATTGGCTTCCCGACACAGGTTGATGGCGTAAGGCAGGGTAACAACTTCTTGCCGTTTCTCGTCCCATAAGGGATACTTTTGTGCAATGCCAATACCGCCGTTTTCAAAACAGTCGGCGTAGGTTTTGCCGTTTTTGAAAGGTGTGTTAAACAGCTCCTCGCCTTCTTCAACATCAAATTCCCATGGCGGAAACTCTTCAATTTCCTCAAACTGGGCACGGGCCTTGGGGTCAAAAATATAGGCACCGTCCTTGTAGGCATCCAGGGGAATATCCGGAAACTTGCTCTGGAAAAACTTGCGCAAGGCTTCTCTGTCCTCTGCTGGTGTGGTGTCAGTGGTCTGCGCCCATGCACTGACTGTGCCCAATAACAGAAGCGAAACGAAAGTCAATAACCTGATCATGCCTTACCTCTTTTACAAAACCTGTGCTGTTTTTTATACAACACCTGGCGTGTGAAAAAAACCGGCACCATATCTCGGGTGCCGGTGTGTTGATTACTTGATAACAACCTCTTTTTCATCCGAATCGCCAGTGGAATCCACCCATTTGAACTTCAGTTTGTCACCAGCTTTGCGGTTCAGCAAGGTAAAGGACAAAAACGGATCCTTGGAAACACCTGTGCCAAACTGGCTTTCAAAGCACAGTTCATCATTGGCGTGACACGTCAATGTCTGGATGTATTTGGCCGGAATGATTTTTCCGCTGTCATCCTTGCGGCGACCGGTTTCCATCGGATGACGAATCAGCAGTTTGACCTTGGCCTGATCACCTGCAAGTTTCACTTTTACTTTCATACCCATAATAAACTCTCCTGTGTTTGACCGGATTAACCGCCACAACCACCAATGGTGACCTTGACTTCTTTTTCGGTGAAATAAACCTTGCCGTCAGTGGTTTCCACTGCGGCGATGACTTTGGATGTTTCACCCATGCGAATTCGCAGGGAGAATTCCGGCTTGGCGTCCTTGAACAGATCAAACTTGGAGGTCAAGGGAGACGGGTTTTTTTCGACAAAAATGGCCATGGACTTTACATTTGGCAAATCACTGCCAATGGTGACAGGCACCACTGCGCCGTTTTCGGCGATTTCCGGCGCTTTCAAGCGGACCTTGTCACTTTTTTCCAGCTTGGCATTGGGCCATAACAATTTGATGGCTTCATCCAGCTTGGTGGCATTAAAGGCTTTTTCAGCCCACTTGGCCAAGGCGCTGACAGGCACCAGAAAAACCGCGGCGCTGCCGGCCAACAGGCGCTTGAGGGCGCCTCTTCTACTTAGTTTCATCGCTTTTCTCCGCAATTAAAAAGAGTCATAAATCGAGTTTGAGGAAAAAATCTGCATCACCTGTTGCTTGGAAAGCACTTACAGAGAGTAAATATACTCTGTGACCCAGTCAATTTCTTCCTCGGTTAAAATCATGTGTTTGCCAAATGGCGGCATGGAAGTCAGCATGTTTCGCCGCGTGGCATCCCAAATCTGGGCGCGCAACTTCGCCTTGTCCGGATAACGAGCGCTCATGGCGATCAAAGGCGGCCCGAATGTGCCCGGTGCCTCCATGTCTTCAATAACGTGACAGGCGACGCAGTTACCTTTCTTCCGGTCAGCCACCACTTGTTTACCCATGGCGCGGATTTTTTCAATATCCATATCCTCCTGGGCCTGCGAATGGAAGCTGGCGCTGGCCAACAATATCAGCAGGAAAGTCGACAAGGCTTTTTTTATCATCTTACTACCCCTGTGATGGAAGCCAGGCGATAACACCGCCTGGCTTTGGTTGGTTTATTGACTCTGTTCGACCATATATCGAACCGCAGCGGCGACATCCTCGTCACTCAATTGGGTCTGTCCGCCCTTGGGCGGCATGACACCGGCTTCGCCCTGAAAACCTTCAATGGCATGTTTAATCAGGGTATCCATGCCTTTTTCCGCCCGTTTGCGCCATTCATCGACATCTCCCAGTTTGGGAGCGCCACCCAAACCACCTTCGTGGCACAGCTTGCAGGCGCTTTCATAGACTTTTTTACCCACCAATTGGGCCGGATCCGGCTTTTCCTTGCCACTGGCTCCGTTATCAATGCAGTCTTCTGCACCCGAGCAGTAGCCCAGCAAGGCCACTTTGATTTCTATTTTCGACGGATCAACACAGTCCTTCATGCAGCGTTCCTGTGGTGTATCCGGGCGCATATCCGGGATAAACCCGTCTTCGTTAGGCATGTGTACGCTGGCAAAAGTTTCCTTGCTCAGCACAAAGTCTTCGTCTGTGATGATTTCGTTCAGATACAACACATAGGCGCTGATCGCCCAGGCCTCATCCCAGCTCAGGGAATGTGGGCTGGGAAACGGCATGGCGCGGTGGACATAGTCCAACAGGGTGGATGCGTACGGCCAGTAGCTGCCCACGGTTTTTTCCGGGCTTCCCGTCTTAATTGTGCCAATACCACCGGCCAGTTTGGGCCAAGCACCCTCACCCTCACCAAAAGTCCCGTGGCAACTGGCGCATTTCTCATCATACAGTCCCTCACCTTGAGCCGGCGTACCGGAACCGTCCGGCCAACCATGACCATCAGGGCGAACGTCAATATCCCACCCAGCGATTTCTTCTGGTGTTGCCGGCTTGCCCACGCTAATGCCTGCTATATCCACTTTCAGGGACCGATAAGGACTGCCCGTGCTTTCAACTGCCTTTTCAGCGGCCTTGTCCGTTACCGGCTTCTGAGCCTGGGGTTGTGCATCGATTTCCGCCTGGCAAGCAGAAAGCAATCCAGCCAATGCCAGCGCAGTCCCCGCCAGCATGCCTGAGTTTTTAACCTTTTTCGAAAATCTGAACACTGTCCACCTCTCCGCTTTCTTTGACCATCCAGGTGTGGATGGCATTGTTGTGGTAAATAAAGTGCGTGCCACGGGCATCTCGCATTTGCTTGTATGTGGGCTGCACATAGCCGGTCTCATCAATGGCGCGACTCTGGACCAGGAGTTTTTCGCCATTCCAGTTGAACGGCAGTGCAAACCGGGTCCAGGCCTTTGGCAACACCAGCCCCTTCAACTGAGCCGTTTGCCAGGTAACACCGCCATCGAAGGAAACGTCAACGGCCTTGATGCGCCCCTTGCCAGACCAGGCCAGCCCTTCAAGGATATATTTGCCCTTGCCTTTCAGGGGTTTTTCCGGGCAGGGAAAAGTCACCACGGACTTGGCCTCCATCTCCATGGAGAAAATATACGCCTTGCCATAGCGGTCCTTGTAGTCTTCGCGGCGCGGATATAACAGATCGGTATACTTGGAGGTTTCTTCACGCTGATAATAGGGTTTGTCTCCCACCTCCAGGCGGCGCAGCCATTTAATCATGGTGTTGCCTTCCCAGCCCGGGTTGAACAAGCGAATCGGAAAACCGTTTTCCGGCCGCAGTGGCTCACCGTTCTGGGCATAAACCACCAAGGAGTCATCCAGAGCCTTTTCGATAGGGATGGAGCGGCTCATGGCGGCGCCATCGGCGCCTTCGGCCAGAATCCACTTGCCTTCAGGCTTGACGCCCACTTCTTCCAGCAAATAACGCAAAGGCACACCAGTCCATTCGCAACAGCTATTCATGCCATGGGTGAATTGCAGGCGACCCATTTGCGGTCCCTTGATCTCCATGCCGCCATTGGCCGGGCACTCCAGAAAATGGATACGCGACTCACTGGGGAAACGCATCAGATCTTCCATGGTAAAAATAATGGGCCTTTCCACCAAACCATGGATCATCAGGCGATGCTCATCGGGGTTAATGGTGGGTACACCAGCATGGTCTCGTTCAAAAACCAAGCCATTGGGCGTGATAATCCCCTTGATATCCGCCAACGGCGTGAAGCTGATGGAAGCAATGGCGTCCGGCGTCAGCCAGGGCACCCGGCGGCGCACGATTTTTTCTGCCACATAAGGCGAAGGCTGGCCATAAGGGTGGGTATTGACCGGCAAGCCCAGCTTTTTGGTCCATTCGGGTGTATTCGGTGGCAGATTGCTGCTGGCCATGGCCGAACCGGCCACAACCGCAGAGGAAAATACCGCCGCATTTTTGATAAACCGGCGCCGGTCGACGCCGCTGAGTTTATCAGCTTCGCTGTGCAACAGGCGATTCAATGCTTCTGGCTGAGAATCTATTGCGCCTTTGTTTGTGCCTTTACTCATGGGTTGGTCTCCGATCAACTTTTATCCGGCCGGGCATTGTTGTCTGTTTAACGCGGCCATTTTGAATTAGCAATCACTAATATTACCAGCTTCAGCGGCCATAAATCCAGCCCATACAGAAAAAAATGCATTAACAGGATTCTGCAAGGGCAATTGCCTGTGACTGAGTCGCCCAACAACCCCAGTTGGATCGACGCTGATACTCTTTTTAGCGGTAGCGCCCCGTCTGCTGGCAGCGGGGGCAGAAATAGCTGCTTCTCTGGCCGATTTGACGCTTAACAATCGTTGCGCCACAGCGGATACAGACTTGCCCGGCGCGGCCGTACACCTTGAGGGACTGTGCGAAATATCCTGGCTGACCATCTGCATTGACAAAATCCTGCAAGGTGGTGCCCCCGGCTCCAATGGCCTCAGAAAGCGTCTGCCGGATGGCCTCGGTCAAACGTTGGTAACTGGCGCGTGATAGCCTACCGGCTTCGGCTTCCGGCCAGATCCCCGCGGCAAACAGCGCTTCGCTGGCATAGATATTACCCACCCCCACCACGATCCGGGCATTCATGATGAAATTTTTGACGGCCTGCCGCCGGCCACGGGAGCGCCGGTAAAGGTAATCGGCATGAAACGCCTCGTCCAGCGGCTCCACGCCCAAACATGCAATCAACCGGTGCTGTTCGGCCTGTTCAGCGAACAACACACAACCAAACCGGCGCGGGTCATGAAAGCGTAATACCGCATCGCCTATTTGCCATTCGACATGATCGTGTTTTCGACGTCCGTTGCCATGAGTATCAATTCGCAAGGAGCCAGACATGCCCAGGTGAACCAGCATATCGCCTGCAGCCGTATTTACGATTATGTACTTTCCCCGGCGGCGCACGGCAGTAATAACCTGGCCACCAACACGCTCAGGCAAATCTGCGGGAACAGCCCAGCGCAAGCGGGGCTGATGAATGGTCATTTGCCTGATGGTTTTATTTTCCAGCCAGGGGCGAATGCCCGCAACGGTGGTTTCCACTTCCGGCAGCTCAGGCACGTTGAAGGAACTCGCTAATCAGGGTATGGGCAACGGTAAAGCGTGGCGGAATGGTAACCAGTCCTTGCTTAATGGCGCTTTTCAGATCCTCCCGGGAAAACCACTGAACATCTTCCAGCTCGTCATCCACCCGTGCTTCTTCATTAAGGGCGGTGGCGGTAAAAGCCAGCATCAACGAGGCCGGAAACGGCCAGGGTTGAGAGCCCTGATACTGTATGTTCGTCACGCGGATATTGGCCTCTTCCAGCATTTCCCGACAAACGGCTTCTTCCAGGGTTTCCCCTGGCTCTACAAACCCTGCCAGGGTGGAGTAAACATTCGGCGGCCAGTTGGCCTTACGACTCAGCAAACACCGGTCACCCTTGCTGATCAACACGATAATCGCCGGTTCAATATGAGGAAATTGCTCATGGCCGTTTTGACATAACAAGCGATGACCGGCCGAATGCACACGGTTGGGCGTGCCACATCGGGGACAATAACGCCGATTCCGCTGCCACAGGTCCAACCCGCGGGAATACATGGCAATATGCGCCTGTTCCGAGTCCATGTGCAAGGCTGAACGCCGCAGGGAGGTAAATCGTTGTCCAGCCTGGGCTTCCAGCGTCTGGGCCTGTTGGCCATCGACAGGACAGGCGAACCAATAAGTCTCCTCCAGAACCCCCAGAAAGCAGGGGGTCGTCCCGGGCACCGGCTTGTCCAGTGTCCACAGTTGCTTGCCGGCTCCTGTGGTATACAGGTGTCGGCCATTGTAAACGGGCAAGTAGCAGGTTTTTCCCTGAGTGGCCAAAGCGGCCAGTTGTTCGGGGCGGCCACGCAAATGGGTGGCGCGGTCCAAGCGGCTGTCAGTAAAGAAAATGGACGGCAGAATACGGCCCATGTTTTCCCGCTTTATTCAATAGAAAAGGAACTGCCACAACCACAGGTGGTTTTGGCGTTGGGGTTATGAATGGCAAAACGTGAACCTTGGAGGTCTTCCAGATAATCAATGGTGGCGCCACGCAGATAAGGATAACTCATGGGATCAATAATCACCCGGGCGCCATCTTTTTCCACACTTAAATCACCCGCCTCAGTGCCTTCTTCAAAAGCAAATCCGTACTGAAAGCCGGAGCAGCCGCCGCCGATAATATAAACCCGCAAATTCAAGTCGGGGTTGCCTTCTTCCAGAACCAGTTGCTGAATTTTTTCAGCGGCGTTATCAGTGAGCGTGATTTGGGTCATGTTAGCTGGTTACTGCTTTTTGGGTTTTACCTGGGGAATTTTTATCACCGTGATGGGGCGCAGGGGCCTTTCCCTCAACCTGCCCTTTGTAGATTAACTGTCCATTAATCTGGGCGCCGGCTTCCATTTCAATGTTCTTGTAGTAAATATTGCCGTTGATGCGTGCGCGGCTGGCCACCTCTATCTTGCCATTGGCTTCAATATCGCCTTCCACCTGGCCGTTAATGACCACATTGGCCACCTGAATACGACCAATAATATGACCATTTTCGCTAATGGTAATCACATCTTCACTGCCAGTGGCCACCAGCGCGCCTTCCACTGTGCCATCCACATGCAACACACCGGTAAATTTCACATCACCCTTGATTTCAGTGCCCTGCCCAATAAGTGAATCCAGGTGAGTTTGTGTGCTGGCCACGCTTTGCGGCTTGTCTTTGTGATTAAACATTTTTATGTCCTGTTGCTATGCGGTTAATGAAGCATTTCTTTCTGCAGAAGCGGCGCTTGACTTGCGTCTGCGGCTTGAGATTGCTGCGCGGTAATGGTCTGCCAGTCAAAACGATTCTCCACTATTTTGGCCCTTTTGCCTCGCGGCTTCAAGCGAAACAGAATTTCTTCCGGCTGTAAACCTGCAGGCAATGTCAAAACACCACCCACCGGCAAGAAATACTTGAATTTGAAGTGGCGAAAAATCGTGGAGTTACCACCCTGATCGACCATCAACTTCACCGGTACGGTGACGGCCTGTCCATTCTTACGCCCCTGCACAAAAATATCCAGATCGCCTTCGGCCTGACGGGCCCGCTCAATACGCTGCACCAAAATCACTGAAAGGCGCCAGCGGTTTTCAGACAAAGGTTGTGCCCGAGCCTCAAAGACCCGCAACCCCTTGCCACTGACTTCCGGGCTTAACAGGCGTTGGTAAAAATCCAGTTCCTGTTTGCGTGTCTCAAGAGCGGCGGCCTGTTTACGCAAAAGCGCCTGAAGCTCCTGCATGGCCACTTGCTGAACTTCGTGTTCTGTTTTGACCAAAACCAGTTGGGACCGGGTTTGCCGCCATTGCTTTTGCTGTTGCTGGTATTCATTTTGCAGCGATTGAAACCGTTTTTGCCATTTTTTCTCCTGTCCCTGGCCCCACTGATACCCCAGATAAACACTGACCATCGACACCACTACGATACATAACAGCCATCGTTTAATAACAGTCAGTCTGGAGTGTGTTGGCGCCGGTTGAATAACCAGTTTGGGGGTTTGCGGAGGCGTAATGGCCACGGTCTTTCCTGAATTAAAGGGTTAATTATATCAGGGGCTGTCAATCGCCCCCCCATAAACATGACTCAACCGCACATGAACAACCTCTCTGCCTCTGAAACCGGCTCATTTTCACAATCGCAGGCAGGATAACGCATTCCACAGGTTAGAATAGGGGCCGTCTGACTCCCTTGGGGCAAGTTATGTCTGCAATTATCTTGGCTAAAACATTTCATGTATTCTTTGTCATTAGCTGGTTTGCCGGCATTTTTTATTTGCCCCGGCTGTTTGTGAATCATGCCATGGCACAGGATACGTGCGAAAAACAATTGTTATCGGGCATGGAGGCACGCCTGATTCGCATGATGAATTTCACCGCCGTTTTTGTGCTGATCACCGGCACCTGGTTACTCTATATGCAGTCTGGTGGCTTCAACAGCCTTTACTTCAAGCACGGATGGATTCATGCGAAAATCACCCTGGTGGCGCTATTGCTCGCTTACCATTACTGGTGCATCCGCATCCACAAAAGGTTTCTCCGGGGCCAGGAACAGCACAGCCATGTGTGGTTCCGGTGGTTCAATGAAATGCCGGTTTTCGCCCTGCTGGGCATTCTTTGGCTGGTGTTTGCCAAGCCATTTTAGGCATGATGCGGTTCTTCTGCCTGCACAACAGGCTGTCTTTTTCATTCAACGCCAAAGGATATCCATAATATGAAAATCGCCAGCTGGAATGTCAACTCCCTCAACGTACGACTGCCCCATGTGTTGCAGTGGCTGGACAAGGAACACCCGGACGTGCTGGGCTTGCAGGAACTGAAAATTCCTGACGACAAGTTTCCGCTGGATGCCTTTGCTGAAAAAGGGTATTACGCCGTTTTCAATGGCCAGCGCACCTACAACGGTGTTGCACTTATCAGCAAGGAAGAACCTGCTGATGTAATCAAGAATGTCCCCGGGCTGGAAGATACCCAGCGCCGTGTGATCGCCGCCACTATCAATAATATCCGGATCATTAATCTGTATGTGGTCAACGGCCAGGAACCCGGCAGTGAAAAATTCGCCTATAAAAAACATTGGCTGGAAAAAGTCACCGGCTTTGTGGCCCAGGAGCTAAAAAAGTACCCCTACCTGGTGGTGATGGGGGATTTCAATATCGCGCCAGATGATCGCGATGTCTTTGACCCGGAAGAATGCCATGAGCGCATACACTGCACCACAGAAGAGCGCATGTGGTTACAGCGGCTGCTCGACCTGGGGCTGGTGGACACATTCCGGGCGCTGAACGATGAGGCCGGTCATTTTAGCTGGTGGGACTATCGCGCCGCCGCTTTTCGGCGAAAACGGGGGTTGCGCATCGACCTGATACTGGCCAGCACCGCGCTGGCAAAAACACTCAAGGCCGCCTGGATTGATGTGGAGCCACGCACCTGGGAACGGCCTTCAGACCATGCGCCGGTGATTGCCGAGTTTGACCTTTAAGCTGTTAAGCACGTCATGCGTATCCATAAACTGCCTGATTTGCTGATTGACCAGATTGCCGCCGGTGAAGTCATCGAACGGCCTGCTTCGGTGGTAAAGGAACTAGTGGAAAACGCCCTGGATGCCGGCGCCAGCCAGATTCAGATAGACATTGAGCAGGGGGGCAAAAAATGTATTCGGGTCAGCGACAACGGCTGCGGCATGAGTCCGGACGAAATGCGCCTGGCCATCCAGCGTCACGCCACCAGCAAAATCCATTCCCTGGAGGATCTGGAATCCCTGCATTCACTGGGGTTTCGGGGTGAGGCTTTGCCAAGCATTGTTTCCGTATCGCGTTTTAGCCTGACCAGCCGCCCCGCCGAGGCCGAGCATGCCTGTGAACTGGTGTGTGATGGCGGCCGCTGCCAGGCACCCAAACCGGCAGCTGCGCCACCTGGCACCCGGGTAACGGTGCGCGACCTTTTTTACAACACACCAGCCCGGCGGCGTTTTTTGAAAACCGACCGCACCGAATTCTTGCGCATTGACGATTTGATTAAAAAAATCTCCCTGTCGCGCTTTGATGTCGGCTTCACCCTGAGCCATAACGGCAAGGTCATACGCAATTCCACTGGCGGAGATAACGCATCCACCCAGAAAAATCGCATCGCTCAGTTACTGGGCGCGGACTTTTTCGATCACGCTATCACCATTGATGAACAGCGGGGATCCATGCGGCTTCATGGCTGGGTGGCCCGGCCCACCTGGAACCGCGCCCAGCCGGATCGCCAGTTTTTCTATATCAATGGCCGCATGGTGCGCGACAAGCTCATTGGTCATGCGGTACGCCAGGCTTACCAGGACGTGCTGTTCCACGGCCGCTATCCGGCTTTTGTGCTTTATCTGGAACTGGATCCGGTGCTGGTGGATGTCAATGTCCATCCCACCAAACACGAAGTGCGCTTCCGCAATGCCCGCCGCGTGCATGACTTTATTTTTGGGTCATTACACCACGCCCTGGCCCATACCCGCCCTGGCAGCGAGGTGTATGCACCCAGGGAAAGCGCTGTGATTCCATCGGACAACCACACCAACTCCAGCAACACGCCATTGGCCAGCCACGCCTGGCAACAAGGATTGCGCTTGAACCAAAGTCACACCGTCTCACCACAAGTGGCGGAGTCGTCCCTGAGCTATTTGGCACAAATGGCCACAGTACCTTCCATACCTGAACCTGTCGATTCCCCACAGCCTGATAGCGGACACAAGGAGGAAATCCCACCCCTGGGCTACGCCAAAGCCCAGTTACACGGCGTGTTCATTTTGGCGGAGAATGCTCATGGGTTGGTGGTTGTGGACATTCACGCCGCCCACGAACGCATTACTTACGAGTGGATGAAATCCGCCATGAACAACCATGAAAAAGGCATTCGCAGCCAGAACTTGCTGGTGCCCATTACCATGGCTGTCAGTGAAAAGGAAACCCTGGCCGTCGAAGAATACCGGCCATGGTTTGCAAAACTGGGGTTCAATCTGGATGTCAGCGGGCCGGAATCACTTATTGTGCGCAGCGTCCCATCCCTGCTGGCCAACACCGATGTGGAATCATTGCTTCGGGACGTGCTGGCGGAAATCGTCACCCTGGGTTCATCCACCGCCATTGAAAAAGCCATCAACGATATTCTTGCCACCATGGCCTGTCATGGCGCGGTCCGGGCCAACCGTGCCATGACCATCATGGAAATGAACGCCTTGTTGCGTGATATGGAGCGCACCGAGCGCGCCGACCAGTGCAACCATGGCCGCCCCACCTGGGTGCAACTGGACATGAAACAGCTGGACAAGTTCTTTTTGCGCGGCCAATGAGGAGCACCCACCACCAGCGCCCTCGTGTCGTTTGCATCATGGGCCCGACCGCCGCCGGTAAGACCGAAGCCGTGATCGACCTGTTCGAGCGCTTCAATGGCCATATCATTTCCGTGGATTCGGCGCTGGTTTACCGGGGCATGGACATTGGCACCGCCAAACCCGACCGCGCCACATTGCAGCGGGCGCCCCATGCACTGGTGGATATTCGCGATCCGTGGCACAGCTACTCGGCCGCCGATTTTCGTACTGATGCGCTGGCAGAAATCGATACAGCCACAGGCCGCGGCCAGGTGCCATTGCTGGCCGGGGGCACCATGTTATATTTTCGCGCCCTGCAACAGGGCCTGTCCACATTGCCCCAGGCTGATGCCGCCACGCGCGAGCAACTTGAGCAACAGGCAAAACGCATTGGCTGGCCGGCCATGCACCGGCAATTACAGGCCGTTGACCCGGCCAGCGCCGCGCGGATCCACCCCAATGATCCCCAACGTATTCAACGCGCCCTGGAAGTGTGGCACGTGACAGGCAAGCCATTGAGTTACTGGTTCGCCCAACAAAACCCGTCACAGGCTTGCGCCTTCAGGGCCCTGAAAATTATTCTTGCCCCACCTGACCGCTCTGTGCTGCATCAACGGATTGAACACCGCTTCGACCACATGCTGGCCACCGGCTTTATTGACGAAGTCAAACAACTGCGGCAACACCCCCGCATCCATGCCGATTTGCCGGCCATGCGGGCCGTGGGCTACCGGCAAGTGTGGCAATATCTGGACGGAAAACTGGACCGGAAGGAAATGCGTTACCGGGGTATTGTCGCCACACGGCAACTGGCCAAACGCCAATGGACCTGGTTACGCAAGGAAAAAGACGCGGTGTGGCTGGACCCAAGCACCGCAGACAGTCACAAAAAAATCCGCCAGCTGGTGGCGGATTTTCTGGATTGTTAAATCAGTAAAGCCGGCAACGGCCATCCACCTTCTAGAACCGCAGCACCTCAAGAATACGCTGCTGGACTTCTTCAATACTGCCTGTGCCATGAACTTCGCTAAGCACACCGGCCTGCCGGTAATGCTCCACCACAGGTTCGGTTTGCTGCCGGTAAACCCCCAAGCGGTGACGCACAACTTCTTCGGTATCATCCGCCCGGCCTTCAGCCTCGGCCCGTTTGGCGATACGCGCCACCACTTCTTCCGGATCTACTTGAATCAAAACTGCATGCTCCACCGGCATGTCAATCTCACCCAGCAACTGATCCAGCATTTCCGCCTGCACCAGATTGCGGGGAAAGCCATCCAGAATAAAACCTTTTGCCGCATCATCGGCTTGTAAACGCTCCTTGAGCATACCCAGGACAATATCATCGGACACCAATTCGCCACGATCCATAACCTCTTTGGCCGCCTGACCCAGTGGAGTTTCCGCCGCCACCGCCGCACGCAATAGATCGCCGGTGGAAATATGTGGCACGTGCAATTTTTCTGTTAACAGTTTGGCCTGCGTGCCCTTACCGCTGCCCGGCGCGCCGAGTAATACCAGTCTCATTTAATTGTCCTAGTTCACCAAGATCGATGGCCCGTATATTAGAAAAGTCTAACGGACCGCAATAGAGGCGATATTCTGGTGTTTTGCGCCCTTCAAGTCAACAAAAACGCCCGTTTTTCGCAATAATTGGGGGGATTTTTTCGTGTAGAATGGCTTTTTTGTTAACCCTATGATGAGGAACCTGCCTGCCATGAGCACAAAAAATGCCTTGTACTGCCAATCAGGAGGCGTCACTGCCGTCATCAATGCCACTGCCTGTGGCGTGATTGAAACCGCTCGAAAACATGCGGACAAAATCGGCACCGTCTATGGTGCGAAAAACGGCATCATTGGTGTGTTACGGGAAGAACTGATTGACACCGCGTGTGAATCGGATGCCGATATTGCCGCCTTGCGCCATACCCCCGGCGGGGTTTTTGGCTCCTGTCGCTACAAGCTCAAGGACTTAACCGAGCAGCGCAAGGAATATGAACGCCTGGTGGAAGTGTTCAAAGCCCACAACATTGGCTATTTTTTCTACAATGGCGGCGGGGACTCGTCTGACACCGCATTCAAGGTTTCCAAAATTGCGGATGAAATGGGCTACCCGGTATCGTGCATCGGCGTGCCCAAAACTATTGATAACGACTTGCCCATCACTGATACCTGCCCGGGTTTTGGCACCACCGCCAAGTATATTGCCGTTTCTATTAAAGAGGCCTCACTGGATGTGGAATCCATGGCCGAAAGCTCGACCAAGGTGTTCATCATGGAAGTGATGGGACGCCATGCCGGCTGGATCGCCGCTGCTGGCGGCCTGGCCGGGCACACCCATGATGACCCGCCACAGATTATCCTTTTCCCCGAAATTCCCTTTGATGAAGTGGCTTTCTTGCAGCGGGTCAAAGATTCCGTTGACCAATACGGCTATTGTTCGGTGGTGGTCTCAGAAGGCGTGCGTTACCCTGACGGCCGTTTTCTGGCCGATGCCGGTACCCGAGACGCCTTTGGACACGCCCAGCTCGGCGGCGTGGCGCCGGTGCTGGCCAACCTGGTGCGGGACAAACTCGGCTTTAAATACCACTGGGCAGTTTCTGATTATCTGCAACGCTCGGCGCGCCACCTGGGCTCGGCCACGGATGTGGCCCAGGCCTATGCGGTGGGCGAGGCCGCTGTTGAACTGGCGCTGCAAGGTCGCAACTCGGTCATGCCAGTGATTCGGCGCTTGAGTGACTCTCCTTATCGATGGGATATCGACGTGGCGGAGCTCAAGGACATGGCCAATGTAGAGAAAATGCTACCTCGCGACTATATTACCGAGGACGGCTTTGGCATCACGGAAAAATGTCGCCGTTACCTGCAACCGCTTATCGAGGGCGAGGATTATCCGCCCTATGCCAATGGCTTGCCACGTTATGTGCGACTAAAAAAACAACTGGCTGAAAAAAAACTGCCACCATTTGCGATTTGATGCCTGCCTCCCACAATCACGCGTTCACAAACAAATACGGCCGGCAGCACATGCCGGCCGTATTATGACGCGGCATCTGTTTTTCTTATTGCTTCATCAGCTCGCCTGATATTGCGCACAGTTCTGGCGTGATTGCCACATCTTTTTTCAGAGATTGCAAAAAAATGTGAATCGCTTCGCATTTTTTTAAAATCGCTGTGCTATATTCAGCGCTCGGTTCATTTCGTGCCACAAATTGACCAGGCCAGCGGAGGGCGACTCACCCAGTTTGTTTGCACGCAAATGACCGAAAGATTAACCATTTCAATAACGCTAAAGAGGAAGGTTTTTCCATGAAAACAAACCAGGTAAAATCCCTGACCAAGGCCATTGCGGCCACCATCGCCCTGTCTGTCTCCGGCGCTGTACTGGCCTCCACCCCTGTGGCGGATACCGGTTTCAGCGAACAGGGTATCGAAGACGCCATCAGCCAGAAGCTGCGTAACTTTTCCGCCGCCAACCGCATCAAGGGCCAATACATTGTGGTCTTTGATGAAAACATGGTGCAAAAACGCGCTGACTCTCTCAAAGCCCTGAGCGACGACAAACAGGCCAATCTGGAAACCGCCATTCAGGAAATGGCCATCCAGGCGGCCACCAAGGCCGGTGGCACCGTCAAGGGCACATACAAGCACGCCTTGCAGGGCTTTGTGCTGAGCAATGCCAGTGAAAAAATGGTGCGCCAACTGGCCAAAGACCCCAGCATCAAATTCATTGAAGCAGACCAAATCATGCACACCACGGCCACCCAGAACAGTCCTACCTGGGGCCTGGATCGCATTGACCAGTCCAATTTGCCACTGGATAACAAATACGTTTACAACTACACCGGCAGCGGCGTAAAAGCCTATATTATTGACACCGGCATCCGCACCACCCATAACGAATTTGGCGGCCGGGCGCAAAGCGGCTACACTGCCATCAATGATGGCAATGGCACCAATGACTGTAACGGCCACGGCACCCATGTGGCTGGCACTGTCGGTAGCGCCACATATGGTGTCGCCAAAAGCGTTAGCCTTTACGCAGTGCGTGTACTGGACTGCCAAGGCAGCGGTTCCAACTCCGGCGTTATTGCCGGGGTCGATTGGGTGAAACAAAATCACACCAAGCCAGCCGTGGCCAACATGAGCCTGGGCGGCGGCGCATCCAGCGCGCTGGACACCGCCATTACCAACCTGGTCAACGCGGGCGTCACCGTGGCTGTGGCCGCTGGCAATGACAACGCCAATGCCTGTAATTATTCGCCGGCTCGGGCTGCGGCTGCCATCACCGTGGGCTCCACCACCAGCAGCGATGCCCGCAGCTCCTTTTCCAACTATGGCAGCTGTCTGGACATCTATGCGCCGGGCTCCAGCATTACATCCACCTGGAAAAACAGCGATACCTCCACCAACACCATCAGCGGCACGTCCATGGCTTCTCCCCATGTGGCTGGTGTGGCCGCACTGTATTTGCAGGCCAACCCGAGTGCGACACCCTCGGCGGTTACCAATGCCATTACTGGTGGAGCCACACCCAACAAGGTCACCGATGCCAAAACCGGCTCGCCCAATTTATTGCTGAACTCGCTGTTTAACGGCAACTCCGGCGGTGGCGGCGGTGGCGGTGGCGGCACCCAGGAACTACAAAACGGTGTGGCCAAAACCGGCCTGTCCGCCTCCACTGGCAACACGCTTAACTACACCATGACGGTTCCTGCTGGCGCCAGCAATCTGAGCTTCGCCATTTCAGGCGGCACCGGTGATGCTGATATTTACGTCAAGTTCGGCAGCGCACCCACCACCAGCAACTACGATTGCCGTCCATACAAGAGTGGCAATAACGAAACCTGTAGCTTTGCCAGCCCGCAAACCGGCACCTATTACGTGATGGTTCGCGCCTATAGCAGCTTCTCCGGCGTTAGCCTGGTTGGTAGCTATACCGAACCCGGCACCGGTGGTGGCGGCAACACCATTTCCGACACCAACATTTCGGCCTCTACCGGCCAGTGGGTGGGCTACACCATCAATGTACCGGCAGGCACCAGCAAGCTCACCGCCGATATCTGGGGTGGCAGCGGCGATGCTGACCTGTATGTTCGCTTCGGTAGCGCGCCAACCACCAGCAGTTACAATTGCCGCCCATACAAGGTTGGCAACAACGAAAACTGCACCATTAACAACCCCTCTGCAGGCACCTGGTACATTAGTATCCGCGCCTACAGCACGTTCTCCGGGGTGAATATGGAAACCGTTGCCCAGTAAGCAACGTTCCTAATCAAAGCACAAAAGGCCGGCCTTGCGCCGGCCTTTTATATGGGACCGGGACCTCGCTTATTATGAAACCTGGCGCCGCATAATCTTGCGTTGCCAAAGTCACCACCCATCACCGAAGGTGTCATGCTGGACCCACTCGGGTACAATAAAGCGTTTTCCCAAAGAGCGCATAAACATTATGGTCACTTTTCCCTTGACCTCTGGTGCCAAGGCTTCCGGCCACCTTTCTGTTCACACCGCCTCTCTGGCGGTTTTTTCCGGCGTTATGCTCCTGTTTGCTCTGTTATCCAGCCCCAATGCCCAGGCCGAACCCTCCCGGGCAACGACGAAATCA
Organism: Lysobacterales bacterium; assembly: GCA_026982315.1. GTDB lineage: Bacteria > Pseudomonadota > Gammaproteobacteria > Xanthomonadales > Marinicellaceae > S144-45. The sequence continues at coordinate 12,327 of JALSHI010000057.1, read as the reverse complement.
GTCACTTGGAGCCTCAATGACGCCTGGGGAGAAACCTATACTTTCCCGTCTGCTGGCAAAAAAGCTCATGTCCTGGTTTTCTGGGCCAGTTGGTGCCCCTATTGTCACAAGCTCATGCCGAAAGTGGAGCGCCTGTATCAACAACTGCCCCGGGATACCGTAGAGTTTCTCGCCATCAATGCCTGGGACTCCGCTGATCCTGAAGCCTTTATGATGGCGCATGATTATCAGTTCCCGGTACTGATTCACGGGGAGAAAATTGCGCCGCTTTACGGCGTCAAGGCGGTGCCGGAAGTATTGGTTTTTAACAAAAACATGCAACTGGTTTATCGCCGCCAAAGTGGTCAAAATCCTGAAGAAGTGGCCGCTGCGGTTCAAAAAACATTGCAACAGCTCTTGTCTGCCAAACCAGCGGACACGCTTTCCTCCCGGGATTCCACCCAGCCGGATAACCTGTCTACGCTCTATGACACCCTGGAAGACTTCTATGCCTTTGCGCCGCCGCAAGGCAACGCCATCGCCATTCAGCAAATCCCCGCCGACAAGATGCGGGATTTTTTATGGGTGGACACCCGCAGCCAGGAAAAATACCAACAAGGCCATATTCCTGGTGCCATCCACATAGAGTGGCGCGAAGTGTTTGAACGCCGAAATGAACTGCCGAGAGACCGGGGAATCATTCTCTACTGCACCGGCGGGGTGGTGGCCGCCCAGGCCATGATGGGCCTGAAACTGGCTGGATTTGATAACGTCCACACATTGGCAGGCGGGTATAGCCGCTATCTGGATTATCAGCGGCAAAAGCAGAAGGCCAAAAAACAACCGGAACGCTGAAAGCGGTGAAAAGCCGCTATCAAAACACATTCACCCGCGCTTGCCATAAACAGACCTTTCTTGCTGGCGATAAGCGATATAAGAATAAACCACCGGAACCAAAACCGCCAACAGAATGGCTCCGGCCACAAGCCAACCTGACTGCCTGGCATAAATGGCACTCGCCGGCAGGATCATTCCGGCAACCACAAAACAGGTCCGCGCCAAACGGTGGGTTTTATCCCAGACCGTATCATTGGCCAATGTCCAGGGTGTGCGAACACCCACAAAAAAATTCTTGGGGAATTTACCCAGCAAATTGCCCACAGCCACCAGCAAGCCGCCTGTGGCCATGAAAAGCCAGCGTATCAGATCCATTTCAGGGTTTAGACTGGCCTGTAGAATCAACCATTGCACCAGCAGCAAATATGCGCTAATCCAGAAGATCACCTTCACTAAAGCATGCGTTGCGCCATCCAGACGAAACCCGCGCGGGGAAATCAGCGGCAACACAAAGGCCAAAACCACCGTCAGGCTAATGATGCCCGGCAGCAAAATCGCCCAGTTTTTACTGCCCCAGCGGTCAATCTCGCCGTGGATGTTCCAGTGAATGGGAATCAATTCGGGCAGACGAGAAAAATAAATCGCCAATAACAACCAACTGACACCTGCTATTAAAAAGAGACCGATCTTGAACACATTTTTCATGGTTTTTTCTCGCCGATAAACTGAAAAACAAAGGCCAGCACATCCTCAAACAGGGACGTATTCAGAGAGTAAATGCGCCGCTGGCCATCCTTACGAACCCGCACCAGTTCGGCCTGCCGCAACTGGCTCAAGTGATGCGACAAACTGGCGCGGCTGAAGTCAAAATGCGCCGCAATTTCACCGGCTGTCATCTCTCCATCCCGCAACAAGCGCAGTATTTCCCGCCGGCTGGCATCGGCCAGGGCATGAAAAACCGACTGGGTGCGCTCATTGGTGTGAATCTCACTCATATTTAGACTATAAGCTAAATATCAAAACAATGCAAGTCAAGCACTTAGATAACACCACAGCCCATCGCATCAATGACGCTTTAGCAAACGGCGAAAATCCTGCCAGTTTGATATTGGCAGTAATTTATGCCAATGCTATACGATCCCGGTGACGAAGAGAGGAGCACGATCATCACGTGAATCACGCGATTAGCAAGATTATTTGCTCACCAGCTAGAGCTAATATACAAAAAAATTACGTTGCATTCACTTTTTGTCATGACAAAAAGTGTTTTTTTTCAAAAAGTACCAAGCGTTCAGTTTAGGATAGAACTCTGGAGGATGTTTATTTTTCAGGCAATAGCATTTCCGTTTCTGAAGGATTTGAACTGAAGAGGATTAACAGTGCCGATGCCTGGTTGGTTTCTATCTCTGACGGGAAACACAACCTTTTTTCCACCCCCCCATAGAAAGCGATTCTCTTGTTTCCATGTCCAATTGCGTCACTCAAGCAGACAATATCAAGGAAGAAAATCTGGTCAGGGTAATTGTGCTGAAAAAATGCTTGATTATTCGCGATATGCCATGATTTGAAAATATCAAGATGGTTGGTGGTTCTTTGGAGAAACATAAGGAAGAAAACAGCGTTCGGCACAAAAGCCCTGTTGGCAGCCGCCTAAAATCACACGACAATTTAGGAAGATGTGTCCATCAATAACGAACCAGCCCGCCCAAACCGGGAAGAACCTGTCAGCGATAAGACAGGTAGCAAGCATCTTCCTAAATTCTAGGTTGGGCACGAAACTTCAAGTGAGCAACAGAAGCTTCCACCAATCAACTCATATGAAAACTACGGAAACCATCAGGAAAGGACAACAGAAGAGTCTCTAGATTCGAAAACCAGCCTAGAGAAGAACCTGAATGATTTTGAAGTCACCTGTGAATGCAGCAAAAAAAGAATAAACGAGTCTATATTATTTCCTCTGACTACTTGATTTTCGGATAAGACAGGATAAAAAACTTATGTATGGTACTTATTTTTATTGAAATGGAGAAAAATTATGAGCAAGAAAAAAATTATCTATCTTGGCTTTGCCTTGACCCTTTTCTCATGTGCGGCTTTTGGCGCCGTTCCCAGTTTTGAGGATATGGTGACCCGAATAGATAACCTGTTCATCTGGGTTGTGAAACTCTTTATGCGCTTGTCAATCGTCGGAGCTATCTTGCTGGGGGTAATGGCAGCGAAGTTCCTTTTTATTGACCATGATCGACTATACAGCAGGAGGAAAGGTCTTCGATTTCTGGGTGGGGCCGTGTTTCTCGCTATCATCGGATTGGCACTTTTCATGGCTGTAGCCAAAAAAGAGGCTGCCGGAGATCAATACTGGGATGATATCGATCAATACATGGAAAATGTAAGGGATTGGTAATGACCCCCAAGATCATGAAGCTGGAAAACTATAGCGACCTCGATGGTAGTGTCGGTCGCTATATCTTTTCCACAGGAAATGGAAGTCTTTGCAGTATTGTTCGTGGCCGTGACAGCAGAATTCAGCCCATAAAGGGAATTTATGGGCGAATACTTAATGGTTTCGCCAATGACCTGTCCCCAATTATGGAAGAATATGGACATGCCATTCATGTTTGTAAGCAGTACGACTCTACGAGAAACAGAGTGTCGTCCACCGTCGAGCGGCTTACCTTGCCCAACAAGAAAGCCGCCCAGCGCATCGGCATGGATATATCCTGGCTGATAGATAGCCGTAACAAGAAACTGGCCGAGTATTGCTCTCTTGTGGATATTTACATGGCCATCTGGACAACGCGGAGATCATCTGAAAAGGCCGATGAAGTACAAAAATTTTTCGACAATTCCCCGGTTTCTGAAATTTCCGAGGAATTCGGACGGCGACTGTTTGATAGTCACGGTAGCTATGTCAGCAATGTTATCGTCGATCTTAAATCACATTACATTGATTGTGAATTGATCGACTGCTACAGCGCCGGCGAGTTTATTCACAGAACATTCAACCCGGGAAGCCAGAAAACCCCGAAACTGCTCCCGGATGATGTCAGATTTCCAAGAGAGGATGAGGATAAAAATATCCTCATCCTCCCTCAAAAGCTGAATAGACAACTAACAGAAGCCAAGATTATCGTAGAGGATTTTGAAACAATAAGAATAGGCGACAGAATTTATTCGAGTTTCGATCTGAGCTACTTTCCTTCAGAGGCCGTCACATTTCAGCAGTTCGCGGAAAGAGCCGCCATTGACAGGCTTCCCTACCGATTTTCCATGATGATCTCCAGCCGGGAGGATGAGCATTGGAAAGCCAAGTACGCAAACATTTCAAAAATTTTCAGTTTCGGCGACTTGCGGGAAAGCTATACACGCATGGCAGCCTACTCAAAAGAGCACAAAGGGCAAATAGTTACCGCCCAGACCTCCGTGACAACCTGGGTGGATGTGTCTAATTTTGATAATGTTAGTGACGCCAAAAAACGACTGAATTAGCAAGTCAGCTCCCTGAAGCACCTGGTAAAAAACTGAGGCAAGGCCAGCCTGAAAGAGCGCGGCGTTGATCCCATTGCCGCTTATGTGAATACCATCCTAGGGCTTTCAACCCCATAAACGAAATGAGCGACGAGGAAGTCAGAGTACTTTATGTTGCCATCACCAGAGCAAAACTGAACCTGAAGGTGCCAGCAGAATTGGCAAACATAATCCGTAAAAAAACTTATCCACAGCTTCTGTGGATAAACCTTAACACAATACAACAAAGAACAAGATTCTTTGCGTTTTTTATTGGTTTGGCTAATTTTTAACCAGTGAGGAGACAATATGAACAAAGAACAAGTCAATGTCCAGGTGGTTCTGCCAAACCACCCAATCACAGCAAAAGTGCTGGAAAAAGCCGTTGATGAACTCTATGATGGCGACCTTGAACTTTGCCTGTATGAAGGCTGCCGGCGGCTCCATGAACGTATCTACAGCATCGGCGGAAAACTGGGGTTCCAACCCTTCGCCATCACCGCCGAAGGCCCCGTGCTGCTCGGCCCCAAAAGCGCCGTTGATGAACTCTCTGACAATATGCCAGAATGGGCCATTCTCGGCGGGATCAATATCGAACTGGACTGAAAGAAACCCATGAACAAACCCAAAAACATGCCGGAAAAATTACAGATTGGCGGTGAAAAAAATATCAGCATATTCTCCCCCTGGTCGAAACTCCCCATCTTTACCACCACCAGAAAAAAAAGCAAAGAACTGGCAGAATCCGTGGAACAAGGCGAAGTGCCGGTGCTGGAACATGAAACACAATACGCCACCGTCAAGATATTCCCCGCCATCATCTCAACCACAAACGGAAAAGGACTGCCAATATTCCCGTCATCCATGGAAGAAACCGTCTTCGATGGCATCATCCAACTGGTGGTCGAAAAAAAACAACTGAAACAAGTGGATGAAAACCTCCTGGTATGGTTCTCAGCCTCGGAACTGCAAAAAAAACTCAAAGGATTCGGAGTCTCCATCAATTACGACCAAATCATCGAATCAATATCAGTCCTCTCCGGGTGCAATATCGAAATCATCAAGTCACCCCAAAAAAATGGAGAGGAAGCCTGCTCGGTGGCTGGGTGCTCGAAGAAAGTGATGACGATGTTTTTGATTCAAAAATCGGTATCCGGGTGCTTCATAGATCCATCTCCGATGCTGTTTCCAATAACAGATTAAGAAAAGCCCTCCCCCACCACCTGTTTAGCTTCAGCCCGCTGTCAAGATGGATAAACAAGGTCATGCTGCTCGAATTTACCAATCCAGGCTCCGTGGCCTCAAGCATTCATGGGAAAGAACCCGCTTTCAACCTGACACTCTCCTCCATTATCGAAAACTCAGGAAGAATCAAAAAAGACCAACCACTTTCCCGTGCATCAAGAAGGGTTAAACTCACACTCGAAAAAATGATCTGCCCCTGTTGTCAAATCAACCGATCAGAAAAACATGAATGCACAAAAACACTAAGAAAGTTTGAAGCCAGAAATATCACCCAAAAAGTAAAAGGCTCAAAAAAACCTGTCCTCACAGATGTTATCTTCACATTGCATCCAAGCGCGGGGTTTGAAAAATGGCAGGAAAAAATCAATGCTGAAATGGAGAAGGCAGGAATAACCGAACCCAATGAGTAAAGCCCGCTTGACTCTACATCAATTCACAAGCTGTCAATGACGCTTTAGCAAACGGCGAAAATCCTGCCACCACATGCGTGGATAATACAGCCATATCCGCCAATCCACTGGTGCGGAAAAGCGCCTGGCCACATAAGTTCTCGGCTGGAACAGGTAATCCGCCAGCAAGCCCCAGCGGGCTTTCCAGGATTCCAGTTGCCGCCAGCGGTGGCGGAAATCTCGCCATTTGCTTTGCCGTTGTTCCGCATAGGGCATAAATCCTTGGCCCTGCGATGCGGCCTTTGGCGCAATGGATGGGAACACACAACCAGTAAACACCCGCTCCAGCTGTTTGCGCATGGAATGCAGTAGCCCCGCCATGTCCGGCAACAATCCCTGAGCGTTATTTCGTTCGGCCACTAACGGCCACAACAACGCCACGTCATAAAGCCACAAGTGCTTGCGGTCTTCCGGCCGGTGGCCATAATAGTGGAAAACAGCCAGTTGCAAGGCATCCACAGAATTCAGTGTATGGATCTGATGCCGCCCCAGCGAAAGGGCTGTGGCTCGCTTTGCCAAAACCGAAAAAGCTTGCTGCCGGTGAAAGTCCACACGGTTGTTGATGCGCCAATGCATGTCCACCAACAGCCGGCGGCCACCAGGCAAGGGCTTGACGTAAGTGTTTTGAAAGCTAACCCAGCGCCCCTGGCGTGACGGCAGCACACAAAAGCCCAGGGTCTGCAGCTGATTGTGCCACCAGTCTCTATCCGCCTGCCGCACCAGTATGTCCATGTCCGAACGGGCCCGCAGCGCCGGATGTGGGTAAATGGCGTGGGCCAACGCCTGGCCCTTGAAGACCAGCACAGGCCGGTGGTGCGCCTGTCCCCGGCTGGTCACATTCACACAAAGCGCGTCCCAGTGTTTTTGCATGGCCAGGGATAACAGCCAGGCGCGTTGTAAAGGCGTTTGACACGTCCGAAGGCTCCCGGTGGTTCCAGGCGCGCTGTCCTGCTGACCATACCAGGCCAATACAGGCGCCATGCCATGGCGCACCGCCCAGATTTTTTCCGCGCCAGTGCTCGGCTCTAAGGCCGGTTTCGTATCCTGCGACAAGCAATATTTTTCAGGCCAGATACAGTCGGCCGCCACCAGTCTCCTGAGGGCCTGAGGCCGGCTTTCGGGCCTTGGCCAATCATATGAACCATGCTGCCGCTGATTACTCACACCTGATAGTAGTTGCGATACCAGTCCACAAAGCGGGCAATGCCGGTTTCAACCGGCGTGGAAGGGCGAAAGCCCACATCACGCGCCAGCGCCGAAACATCCGCGGCGGTATCCGGCACATCGCCTTTTTGCAGGGGAAGCATTTCCATTACAGCTTTTTTGCCCAGGGCCTTTTCAATAGCCTGAATATAGTCCAGTAACTGCACCGGCTGATTATTGCCAATGTTGTACACCCGATATGGCGCGCTGCTGGCTGCCGGAGTGCCTTGGGAAAAATCATAATCCGGTTGCGGCTCGGGAGGGTTGTCAAGCACCCGGATAACGCCTTCGACAATATCGTCGATATAGGTAAAGTCCCGGGTGTGACGGCCATGGTTGAAAACCTGAATGGGCTCCCCGGCAAGAATTTTCCGGGTAAACAAAAATAAAGCCATATCCGGCCGTCCCCACGGCCCATATACGGTAAAAAAACGCAAACCCGTACTGGGGATGCCATACAGATGCGAATAGCTGTGGGCCATCAGTTCATTGGACTTTTTGGTGGCCGCATAGAGTGACAGCGGGTGATCGACACCGTCTTCCACCCGAAAAGGCAATGCGGTATTGGCGCCATAGACTGATGACGAGGAGGCATAGACCAGATGCGTCACGCCATGTTGCCGACACGCTTCAAGGATCGATAAAAAACCGGCAAGGTTGCTATTGAGATAGGCCCAGGGATTTTCAATGGAATACCGTACCCCGGCCTGGGCGGCCAGGTTGACCACGCGCTTGATGTTATGCTGGGCAAACAAGTCCCGCAGACGCTCATGCTCGGCAATATCCAGGCGCTGGAAGACAAAATCCGCATGAGCCTGCAAAAGCGCCAGGCGGGATTCTTTCAGGTTGACGTCATAGTAATCGTTGAGGTTATCGATGCCAATTACCCGCTGACCACGCGCCAACAGCGCCTGGCTCACATGGTAACCAATAAAACCGGCCGCACCAGTCACCAAAACCGCGTCTGTTGTCATAGTCTGTCATCCACATAATGATCCGGCAAAGCGTTTTTCAGGTCAAAAACCACACTCGCGGGCTTGCGCCAGCGGGCGATAAGTTCGGCGCCATGTTCAACAAATTGTCGATGAGCCACCGCCAACACAATGGCGTCATAAGCCTGGTCTTGTGGCTTGTCAGTCAACGAAAAGCCCAGTTCTTCCCGAGCTTGATCCGGATCGGCCCAGGGATCATGCACGTCCACCCGGGCATGATACTGTTGCAATTCCCGCACCACATCCACCACACGGGTATTACGCAAATCCGGGCAGTTTTCCTTAAAGGTCAGCCCCAGCACCAAAATCCGCGCGCCCACCACATGAATTTTGTGCAACGCCAGTAATTTCAGCAAACGATCGGCCACATAAGCCGGCATCTCCTGATTCAGGCGCCTGGCAGTGGTAATAATCCGGGGGAAATAACCACTTTCCTGCGCCTTGTGAATCAGGTAATAAGGGTCCACACCAATGCAGTGTCCGCCCACCAGACCCGGCGTAAACGGCAGGAAGTTCCACTTGGTGGCCGCCGCTTCAATCACCGCGTGGGTATCCAGCCCCAAGTGATGAAACATTTGCGCCAGCTCGTTCATAAAGGCGATATTGACATCCCGCTGGGTGTTTTCAATGGCCTTGGCCGCTTCCGCGGTTTTGATATCCGTCGCCACATAAACACCGGCGCTGACCACCTTTTCGTAAATGGCTTTGAGACGGGCGGCGGTTTCCGGCGTGGATGCCGCCACCACCTTGGTAATGGTCTGCAGGCGGTGGACCTTGTCCCCGGGGTTAATGCGTTCAGGCGAGTAACCAATGCTGAAATCACGGTTCAGCGTCAAACCGCTGGCCTGCTCCAGTATGCGCGCACACACCTCCTCAGTCGCGCCGGGGTAAACCGTGGATTCATAAACCACCACATCGCCAGGCTTTAATTGCTGTCCGATGGCCTGCGAGGCTTTTTCCAAGGGGCCCAGATCAGGCAGATTATTGGCGTCCACCGGCGTTGGCACAGTGATGATATAGACTGTTGAGGTCGCCAAATCTTCCAGCTTGTCTGTCAATACCAGATCACTGGCCTGGCGCAACGCCTCGGCAGAAATTTCTCCGGTACGATCATGACCCTGGCGCAACTGACGCACCCGCTGGCAGTCAATGTCAAAACCCACCGTGGGGAAGTGTCTGGACAGACCCACCGCCAAGGGCAACCCCACATACCCCAGGCCAATCACCGCTATTCTGGTATCGGCATTCACATTAATATAACTCACTTGATAAAACTAAAAACAGACCGGAATCTGCCACACCGCGTTATTGTGCGACAACCCCGCCTGTAAGACAATGAAAGATACCGAAGCCGTAAGCACACGGCTCCCCCGAATACTGCCGGTCCGGCAATACGGAGCGGACATTTGATGATAGATGGGCCAATCAGTTCGGGCTGGCCAGGTCTCCGCCGTGGTCGCCGTCTCGCGGGTCGTCACCGGATTGCGGGCCAATATAGGGATCTACCACCAGAATCGGAATATAGCTCAGATATTGCGGATCGGGATTTTTTCGTAGCCAACTGGCCACTTCCGCATAGCAAGACTGGTAGGCCGGCGCCACCACTTTCCGCAAAACCACGGCATAACTGTTGTTCAGCATTAACTGCTTGACCTTCTGGTCCGCCTTGGCTTGCCATTGCTCGTCGGCATCCGCATTGACCAGCACAAAAGCCTGCCCGGCAGGCAACCGGCCACGGGAAAGTGAAATGCGTTCGTCAGGAACCAGATTGTCATCCCGGTAAATTTCCAGCACATAACGATCACGGGAAAAATCGATGGGCTCGCTTGTGCCGTTAAAGATTTCCAGTGCCTGGTTATTGGTGTCTTTGATCACCATTTCCGATAACAACAATTCCTGCGGGGTTTCCGGGCAATGGCGAACCTGATGCCGGCCCAGATTGTCTGTTAATGCCTCAGGACGCACACGCCACTGATATTCCGGTTCAAAGGGATCCAGCTCCACTCTGTCACCAAAACAGACTGCGGATTTACGCCGCCAGGTGCCCGGATGCAGCAGGGGCGGATTTTCCGCTAGCGCGGAAGTTTTTTCCTGTTCCGGTGCCACCGGCAGTTCTCCTGCGGAATCCACTACCAGGGCCGGTGTGTCGTTCAGGGCGTAATGCTGCTTCAAACGCGTCAGCCAGAATTCATCCGCATCCACTGATGACTGGCTGTTATGGCTATTATCTGCAACAGCCTGTGTATGCGCGGCGCGCATCGTGGCCGCCACCGAGGTCACCGCACAATCGCAATCATTCCAGTCCAGGCGACTTTTTAGCACCACCGCATCGGCGCCGGAAAAATTCAAGCCGAACACCAACTGATCGGCCCGGGCCTTAAGGCGCGGGTTGTCCGCCAGGGCATTGACCACCACAAAAGTGGATCGCGGCGGCACCTCTCCCTTCAGGTTTAATACTTCACCGGGCACGGCATAGCCGTGAAAATAGATTTCCGCGCTATACGGCTCTTCGGAAAGGTAAATGGTCTTGTCCGTGGGGTTGTACAGTTCCAGAGCCTGATTGTGATTCTGACCTTCGTAATACTGCGATAAGATCAAGCCGGAACCGCTATGTCTTTTTTCTTCTTGTTCATCCCGCCCGGACATTTCCGGTTCGTCACAACGGGCCTGATGCCGACCCAGGGAGTCAATATCATCCAGCGGCAAGGCCCGCCATTGCCGGGCGAGTTCAAAATCACCCCGCTCGTTGTAGTCGCCCTCGCACACATCGGACAGACGCTCCAGGTTGACATCGCGGGAACGCAACGACGGGTCATCCGCCGACAGCCATTGGCCTGATTCCGGCAATGCCCCCACTTCGCCAAAACGGTCACTGGTATTGTCCGGCGGATTTTTGGCATTAATAACGGCTTCTATGACATTTTCAGCCTGATCGGGGGCCGCCTCGACCGTGGCCTCAATCCCGGCCGCCGCGCAGCTGCAAACATCCCCCACTTTCACCAACACCCGTTGGATTTCCGGCCGCAGGCGCCGATTAAGGCGAGTTTTGGCCCACAGGCTTTTGGCGTCACACTGGCAGCTGCGCAAATTGGCGATGGCCGCAGCCACTTCATCCGCCCGCAACGGCGCCATGCGGGCCGCCGCACCGGCCACAGCATAGGTGGCGTCACATTGATGCCATTCGCGGCTGATGGTTTGCACGCCCTTGACCAGGTCAACCCCGTTATCAACCAGGGTGTGCAAGAGTGGTTCTGGCTGCCAGCCGGCGTCACGCGCCCGATCCACCACGGTGGTCAACGACATACCGGCCTTCAGATCGCCTTCAACCGCTGTTGGCCCGGCGGCAAATACCCACGTTGTCATGGCCAGCATCAATAGACCATAGAAACCGTTTCCCATTATCCCTTCCCTTAATGTTTACCTTACCCTCTGCAGTTGCTTTACAGATTCCCATTGTCAATATTACCACAATCCCACAAATACGTTGGCCCGCATACTTTTTTGTAACAAGCCGTGACACAACAGCGTGTGTGCCGGAAAGGTAAAAAACCGATCACGTAAATCGCATAAAATGTTTTCGTCTACCATTAAGTGCCCATATGACACATTCGCCGATTTCCCTGCAGTTTTCAGCAGATTTGCCCGTCGATGCCTATTTTTGCAACGACAGGCGAATCCGGGTTTACGGGCGGGTTTTTCGAACTGATATGTCCGGGCCGCCGCTTTCGGCCCGGGCGCTGATGGAATATTTACTGGAAGCCGGTGACGAACCACTCCACCACGCGGCCAGGCCAAAATGGGAAAAACTGGCGCAGTGCGATGGCGAGTTTATCGCAGTCATTGAGAACCGCCGCTGCGGGCACGCCTGGGTGTGCGCCGATCCTTTGGGCAATATGCGCGCACACTGGATAGAAACCGACCAGCATATTCACCTGGCCGAGCGACCAGCACCTCTGTTGTCATTACTGGCCGCCAACGGACCTGTAAGACTCAACCGGGAACGGCTGCTAAGTCATTTTGCCGCCAGTGGCGTGGCTGCCGATGGCTGTTTTTTTGTCCATATGCACAGCCTGCTGCCCGGCCATGTATTGCATGTGCGAACCAACCCCGACAAC
>JALSHI010000056.1 GCA_026982315.1 Lysobacterales bacterium | reverse complement strand
AAATGCAACTGGCCAGCGCCATGTGTGAAAAGCAGGGCCATCGCCTGGTGGGTGAACAGGGTGCCGCTGTGAAAAAGGCCGGTTGATATGTTTGCTGCGCTGGCTGTCAGGCAGATTTGTGAAGGGTGTAGATCAAATCGTGACTGTGATGGCCCAGACGTTGCCCGCGGCGTTCGAATTTTGTGACCGGCCGCCATGGTGGCCGGGGTGCGGCAAGTGGTTCTAACCCACTGGCTACGGCCTGATTCTCAAAAGCCGGGAATTGTTGCATGACCTCATGCATGGCTTCTGCATAGGGCTTCCAGTCGGTGGCCAGGTGCAATCGGCCACCGGGGCGGATTTTTTGTTCCAGCAATGCGATAAACTCGGGTTGAATGAGGCGCCGCTTGTGGTGGCGCTTTTTATGCCAGGGATCGGGAAAATAAATGTGGACGGCATCCAGGCTGTTGCGGGCAAAGCTGTTTTCCAGCACATCCACCGCATCCTCTTGGTACAGGCGGATATTATCCAGGCCATATTTTTCCATGGCCAGCAGTAAATGGCCCACGCCAGGGGGGTGTACTTCAATGCCGACCAGGTTGACATCCGGGTAATGTTGGGCGGCGTGAATCAGGGACTCGCCATTGCCAAAGCCGATATCCATCCATACCGGGTCGTCGTTGCCAAAAACTTTCCGGGCACAAAACGGTGTGCCACTGTCAAGCCGAACACGGGGCAGCAGTTCATGCAGGGCGCGTTGTTGGGACGGGGTGATCTTGCCGCCACGAATAACAAAGCTGCGAATTCGGTGGGTATAGGGGCGCTGTTTGTCCTTGGCGGCTTTGTGGTTTTTACTCACGCAGGATATGTCCTTAAAAAAAGGTGCCATCAATGGGCGATGAGGCTGAGGCATAACGCTTGCGGGGGATGCGCCCGGCGCGGAAGGCCTGGCGTCCGGCGATAACAGCGTGCCTCATGGCCGACGCCATGAGGACCGGATCCTGCGCGCCAGCAATGGCGGTATTCATGAGTACGCCATCACAGCCCAGTTCCATGGCGACGGCGGCATCCGACGCGGTGCCAACACCGGCATCCACGATCACGGGGACTCGCGCGTTTTCCACAATGGTCAGAATGTTGTAGCGATTCTGGATGCCCAGTCCTGAGCCAATGGGGGCGGCCAGAGGCATGACCGCCACGCAGCCAATATCCTCCAGTTTTTTGGCGATGATGGGGTCGTCAGAAGTGTAAACCATGACATCAAAACCATCTTTGACCAGAAACTCAGCCGCTTCCAGTGTGGCGACAATGTCCGGATAAAGGGTTTTTTCATCGCCCAGCACTTCCAGTTTGACCAGCGCGTGTCCGTCCAGAAGCTCGCGCGCCAGCTGGCAGGTGCGAATGGCGTCAGCGGCCGTGTAGCAGCCGGCGGTGTTGGGCAGAATGGTGAACTCATCGGGAGGCAGGATATCCAGCAAATTGGGTTCGCCCGGGTTTTGCCCCAGATTGGTTCGCCGCAGCGCCACCGTTACAATTTCAGCGCCTGCGGCCTCGGTGGCCTGGCGCGTTTGTTCAAAATCGGCATATTTGCCGGTGCCTGTTAGCAGCCGGGATGTATAGGTTTTGCCAGCGATAATCAACGGATCAGCGGTCATGTTGTGGTCCTGAATGTGTTTTTTTGCAAATGGCTAGCCGCCACCAATGGCCTGGATGATTTCTACCTTGTCTTGCTCGTGCAAGTGGGTGCGCGCGTGTTGTGAGCGCGGCACTATGCGCTCATTGATTTCCACCGCATAGCGCTGGCCAGACAGGCCCAGTTGTTCCACAAGTTGATCCAGGGTGGTGTTTTCGGCCAAGGTGTGGAGTTGGCCGTTCAAGATAATTTCCATGTCGCGTATTTTACTGTTCGGGCGACTTGACTGCAAAGCCTTTGGTTTACACCGGTCGGTATCTGTGTGCAGAGGAAAATATCTTCTGGCAATGGCATGCATTGTGTCGGCTTCATTTTGTGAGCGTGTTGCGTGAATATTTTGTGCTGGTGTGCTCAGGTGGCCTGCCAAATGAATTTGGACGTTTAGCACAAGAGATAAGGGTGTTAAATTGTAAACAATACTTGTAGATTGTTTTACATGGAAGGTGACAATAATTTCCATTATTTATTTCATCGAAGAGGCTGGTTTTATTTTTTTTCATAACCGAAGTCAATTTTACATACCTTAACCACTTACTCATCCAGGCTTACCTGCAAGTTATTGAACAAGTCAATACATTTGTGTATGGTAAAGGGGAATGCTCTATTCATAATTGCCGCGTTATCCTGAACGCAGCACCCATCGGGAAGGTGGGCAATCACAGCCAGATAGAGTCATTCAATGGGTATTCTACACACACAAAAAATAGAGGAGAGTCTTATGGCGGGGAGTCAACCTGGTGGCCCGGTTTGCGGGCATGTGCCTTTGAAAAAAGCCGGAATCGGCAGGCTTACAGGATTTTTGATCTTGTGCCTGGCGAGCTTAAGCATGGCGTCAACGGTGTGGGGGCAGCAAAGCTGTCAAACCGACTTAAGTGGCCGTTTGTTGCAAAACGGCTACTCCATTCATACCAGTTACCCGTTGAATCCAGCGGTGCTGCCAGGCATACCGGGGACGTTAACCATTAAAAATGTCACCGGTTATGGCGCCTTGCATGATGTGCCAGCCCAACGTTGGGAGACCAATCAGGACGGGGCGACTCCGACCATTCAAACCTGGCTGCCCAGTGATTTTGATATTGGCGGAAGTGGTCCGCAAAATGTGTTTGCCACGGCCATTGATCCGGTGACAGGCGATATTTTTACGGTCTCAACCCGCCTGTGGGGGCAGCCCACAAACCCGGGGCAAATTTCAGCGCCGCTGTCGGCTGGACCCATGATCGTTTACCGCATTGACGGCGCCACCGGGACAGTCGCGCAAATCGTCAATATCACCAATGATGTCAATGCCAATGAAAATTTTGGCGCCAGTTATGTCACTTACGATGAAGCCACACAGCAACTGTTTGTGGTGGGTATGGATACCGGTTCCATTTACCGCATTGATCCCAATGCCACCGGCGCCACTGCGGTGCTGGAAGTTTATAACCCGGATATCGACCCGGCGATTCCGGAAGATTCTGGCCCATCTGTCCTGGCGCCCATGGGTGAGCGGATTTTGGGTTTGGCCTGGAACCCCCGCGACCGGAAGTTGTATTACTCGGTATGGGCCATTGATGCGTCTGATGGCGCTGGCAATGTTCTGGATGATGATGGCGCCACCCAGACCAATACCGTCCATAACACCATTCGTTCAGTGGGATTAACGCCTGGCGGCGCCTTTGATACGGCCAGTGACCAGCATGTGCTGGATGTGCCATTTTTGGATGTGACCCAACGCAACCAGTTGAATGTAATTAATCCGGGCGCTTTTCCCAACCAGACGGTGTCGCGTACGGATGACTTCAGCATGCCGGTGGGTGATATTCAGTTTAACAAATCAGGCAGCAAGGTGTTGTTGTCCGAGGTGGGGTTTAACTCGGCTGTTCCGGAAACCAAGGCGCACCGTTCGCGTTTACTGGAATATGACATTGACAATGCGGGTGTGTGGACCATCAGCATGAACCAGTCCAAATACGGAGTGGGTGAAGCCATTGATTTCAATGCTGCTGTCAACTATGAAGGCATTAATGCCCGCGGCGGCGCGGCCTGGGCTTATCACGACGTTGGTACTGCCGGCAGTCCGCAAATTACCGGGCGTGATAACTACGTACTGATTACTGCCGATGCCCTGGATCTGCGTTCCACCATTTATTACGGCTATCAATACATGGATACGGTTCCAGGGACACCGGGTGCGACCGTGTCCATGTGGGCCAGTGACTTGTACGAGTCTGTGGTGGCTGATCTGGACGGTAATCCGACGGATTTCGCCAAAGGCCTGTTCGGTGATGTAGACATTATGTTGTGTGGTTTTGATTTGGGAGACACGGTCTGGTACGACAGCAATCAGGATGGCATTCAGGATGCCGGTGAACCGGGCGTGGCCAATGTGCAGGTGGAATTGCATACCGGCTCAGGTTGCGCCAACCCCACAGGTATTACCGCGACCACTGATGCCAATGGCAATTATCTGTTTACGGACTTGGTGTCGGGCAATTACTCTCTGCAATTTTCAAACTTGCCCACAGGCGCTGTGACCAGCCCGGCCAATCAGGGCGCAGATGATACTGTGGACTCCGATGCCAATGCCTCGGCCTGCATCGACAATATTGCCCTGACCCAGGATGATCTGGATGAAGACATGGGCGTCTATGTGCCCGGCAGTATTACCGGGTTGGTGTGGTGCGAAAGCCCCACGAATCCAAACACTTCCTATGATCCGGGTGATGGCGACACGCCGCAGAACAATGTGACGGTGACGCTGTATGAAGACAGTAACTGTAACAACACCCTGGACGGCGCTGAAGCCGGCACCGCCATTGGCGGCATCACAGGAGTAGCGGGGAATTATACCTTTACCCCCTTGGTGACCGGCCCGCCTGGCACCAATCCGCCGGGTTGCTATATTGTTGAGGTGGACACCACTGATCCGGACTTGGGTGTGTGCAATGCCCCCATTACACCAGTTCAGACATTTCCTGACTTGACGGCAGACAATCCAACGAGCGCCAATAACAACTTTGGCCTGGAAGTGAACCTGACGTTGGGGGATTTTGTGTGGTATGACGCCAACCAGAATGGTTTGCAGGACACCGGTGAACCGGGCATTAATGGCGTTACGGTCAATCTCTACACCAACGGAAGTTGCACTGGCACACCGGCGGCCAGCACCGTGACAGCCAATGGCGGCACGCCCGCTACTGACGGCTGGTATGAATTTGCCGGCTTGAACAATGCCACGACCTATTGTGTGGAGTTCACAGGATACCCCGCCACTTATTTAATTAGCCCGGCGAATCAGGGCTCTGACAATACCATCGACTCCGATGGTGTGGCAGGCGGCGCTGGTGCGGTGATTACCAATATCACTCTCACAGCCAGCGATCCGACCAATGATCTGGGCTTGTTTGCGGTCGGAGATATCAGCGGTGTGGTGTGGTGCGAACATTCGACACCTGCCAATACCACTTTTGATGGCCCGCCGGATGTGGTGATGAGCCCCATTGATGTCACGCTTTATACAGACACCAATTGCAATAATGTGGTGGATGCCGGTGAAGTGGCCAGCGGCGTCACTCAGGCCACCACAGCCACGGGTTATGCTTACACCGGTTTGATGGCAGGGCCGCCAGGTTCGCCAGTCTGTTACGTGGTTCAGGTGAATACCGCCGACCCTGACCTTGGTGTGTGCAATAACCCCATCACCGCCACCAGTACGGGACCAGACCTGGATGCCACAAATCCTTCCAGCCCGGACAATCACTTTGGCTTTGACGAGCAATTGATGCTGGGTGATTATGTGTGGTACGACAATAACCAGAATGGTCAACAGGATGCTGGCGAGCCCGGTGTCAATGGCATTGATGTGGCTTTGTATAACAATGCCACATGTAGTGGTACGCCAGTGGCCACAACCACCACGAGTACTGGCGGCACGCCAGTGGCTGATGGTTGGTATAACTTCGGCCCCTTGCCTTCTGGCAGTTACTGCGTGGCATTTAGCAATTTACCGTCAGGTTGGGTGTTTACCCAGGCCAATGTGGGTAGTGACATCATGGATTCGGATGCTGATCCAGCCACAGGGCAAGTGCAGAGCATTACTTTGACCAATACAGATTTGACCATTGATGCAGGAATTCATGCTGCCGTTGGTCAGATTGATGGTCTGCTCTACTGTGATGGTTCACCGCAGAATGGCGCCTATGACGCCGGTGAAGGCCGTCCCAATGTGGCCATCCAGCTTTATCGTGACACCGACTGTAACGGCACTGGTGATACGGTGTATATGAGCCAGAATACAGACGCCAATGGTAACTACAGCTTTACAAATGTGCCGGTGGCTCTGGCGCCTGCGCCGCCCAACCCGCAAGCATGTTATGTGGTGACTTTCGATGCGACTGATCCGGCTCTGGGTGATTGCGACTCTCCCTTCCTGCCCACAGAAGTGGCGATCGCTTTGGATACCAGTACGCCACAACCGCCGGGTGGGCCCATTGTCTTTGGCGTGGTGTTGTTGCCGCCTGAAGTGATTCCGGTGATGGGCATGTTTGGCGTATTGGTACTAATGGCCGGTATCCTGGTTGTGTTATGGCCAGGCAGAAGACGCTTTGGCAGCTAGGCTGCCCTTGCAAAGATCCGAAAAAGATCTTGAAGAAGCACAAAAAACCGGTCTTTGGACCGGTTTTTTGTTGGTGCTGCAATGCCGTGGCGACAAGCGCTGGACAGGGACGGGTTTAATAGATTGACAGTTTGTCTTTCAGGGCGGGACGGGGGCGCTCTCGTGGAGGCTGGCGGGGTGTGCCAATGTGGATAAAGCCGGCAATGTGTTCATGTGGTTTTAAGCCTAACTCCTGTTTGACATGATCGTCATAGGCGCACCAATCGGTCACCCACTGGCTGCCAAAACCATGGGCGGCCACGGCCAGTTGCAGGTTTTGTCCTATAGCGCCGGTGGATAGCAGCTGCTCGATTTCAGGCGTTTTGCCATCATCCCGGGGTGAAAATACCAGTGCCACGACAATGGGTGCGCGGGTAAACCGTTGCCGTTCCATATCCAGCAAGGCGGGCTCGGTTTCGCCGTTGGCCGCTCTGATTGCCGCCAGTTTTTCGCCCAGTTTTTGGCGGTTTTCGCCGGTAATGAGAATGAGCCGCCATGGTTCCAGCTTACGGTGGTCAGGAACACGCAGGGCGATTTCAAAGATGTCCCGGAGCGTGTCTTTATCAGGGCCGGGGTTCGTCAGATTGCGCGCCAGCACAGAACGGCGCGTGCGCAATAATTCCAGGGCTTCCGGTTTTTTATTGTGCAGGCTAGTCATTTGTTTTTTCGATGGATTTCATTCACAGTTTGCGATTGTAACATTGATGGCAAACTGCCTATAATGCAGTCAGTCAAGTCAACAATGTAGGGCCTGTTATGAGTGTAATCGTCGGTGTCGTCAACGAGACCAGTGAATTGGAGCGGCGAGTCGCCTTGACTCCGGAGGTGGCGGCCAAAATCCGCAAATGGGGTTGGCATGTGATGCTGGAAAGTGGCGCGGGTGTTGCCGCGGGTTTTCCCGATAGTGATTATGGTGATTGTGAAGTGGTGGACGATGCGCATAGCGTATTGAACCGGGCGGATATCGTTTTCCGTGTTTCCCCACCGGATGCGGCCTTTTTCAAGGCGACCAAAACCGGCGCCTGTATCATTGGCTTTATGTCGCCTTTTTCCAGTCCTGAGCGGTTTCAGGTTGCCGCTGAGCGTCACCAGGTGGTTTTTGCGGTGGAACTGATTCCGCGAACCACCCGCGCCCAGGCCATGGATGCCCTGTCTTCCCAGGCAGCCGTGGTTGGCTACAAAGGCACGTTGATAGCTGCTGGTGAAAGCCCGCGGTTTTTCCCCATGCTGACCACCGCCGCTGGCACCATCCGTCCCAGCCATGTGCTGGTGATTGGCGCTGGGGTGGCTGGTTTGCAGGCCATTGCCACGGCTAAACGCCTGGGTGCGATTGTGACGGCTTACGATGTGCGCCCGGAAACCGCCGAGCAGGTGGAATCCCTGGGGGCCAAATTTCTGGATTTGGGCGTGCAAGCCGTGGGCGAAGGCGGCTATGCCCGGGCATTGACGCCAGAAGAACTGGCGCAGCAGCGCCAGGCGCTGAAAGATTTTCTCGGCAAGGTCAATGTATTGATTACCACAGCAGCGGTGCCTGGCCGGCCGGCGCCCAAAATTATTACGGCCGATATGGCCAGAAACATGAAAACCGGTAGTGTTATTGTGGATTTGGCGGCCGATGGCGGTGGCAACTGTGAATTGACCGAGCCGGGCAAAACGCTGGAAATCGATGGCATCAAAGTCGTTGGGCCCTTGAATGTACCGGCCACTGTGCCCATGGATGCCAGTCTGATGTATTCCCGCAATTTGTATAATTTCTCCACCTTGTTGAACAAGGATGGCGCGCTTGACTTTGATTGGGATGATGAAATTCTGGCGGGTTCCGTGTTGACGCGTGACGGCCAGATGGTGCATCCGGTTTTGACAGGAGAAAAATCATGATAGACGGTTTTGCCAGTCTTTATATCTTTATGCTTGCGGCCTTTCTGGGCTTCGAGATTATTTCCAAAGTGCCGGTGGTGTTGCATACGCCGCTGATGTCGGGTTCCAACTTTATTCACGGCATTGTGCTGGTGGGAGCAATGGTGGCGCTGGGGCACGCAGACACAACACTGGAAAAGATTATCGGCTTTATTGGTGTATTCCTTGGCGCGGGCAACGCCGTCGGCGGGTATGTGGTGACTGAGCGCATGCTGGAAATGTTCAAATCCAAAAAGGAATCGCGTAAGGATCAAACCAGGGAGAAATCGGCATGATTGACTTTGTGATGAAACTGTCCTATTTCGCAGCTTCCATACTGTTTATCGCCGGCTTGCGGCGCATGACTTCTCCCAAAACT
Organism: Lysobacterales bacterium; assembly: GCA_026982315.1. Taxonomy (GTDB): domain Bacteria; phylum Pseudomonadota; class Gammaproteobacteria; order Xanthomonadales; family Marinicellaceae; genus S144-45. Next base: position 41,396 of record JALSHI010000056.1, on the reverse strand, counting down.
GCGCGCAGTGGCATTGTGTGGGCGGGTATTGGCATGGTCATCGCCACAGGCGCTACTTTTCTTATGCCAAATCTCCATAATGGCCTGTTGATTATCACGGCCTTGTTTTTGGCCGCTGTTTGGGCTTGGTATCAAGGCAAGCGTGTTCCCATGACCGATATGCCGCAAATGGTGGCTTTGTACAACGGCATGGGTGGTGGTTCGGCAGCCGCCATTGGAGCCTATGCGTTGGTCAACGCCTTGCAGCATGCTGATGTTTGTGCCGCAGGTGTTGTTTCCGCTGGGCATGATTGTCTCCATGGTGTGATTGGCTGGCTGGCGGTGATTGGCGCCTTTATTGGCACGGTGTCTTTTTCCGGCTCTCTGATTGCCTTTGGAAAGTTACAAGGGTGGATTGACAAGCGCTATACCTTCCCGGGACAAAATGTCTTTAATGCCCTGGTGGCCATTGCTGTCATCGTGGTTGGTTATTTGGTGGTACAACAGCCAAGCCCCACTCTGATTCTGGCTTTTTTTGTGATGGCTTTTGTGTTGGGCATTCTGATGACTTTGCCCATTGGCGGGGCGGATATGCCTGTGGTCATTTCTCTGTACAATGCCTTTACCGGCCTGGCGGTGGCCTTTGAAGGGTTCGTGCTGGGCAACGAAGCCATGATTATCGCTGGTACTTTTGTGGGGGCTGCCGGGACTTTGCTCACCCAGTTAATGGCCAAAGCCATGAACCGTTCCCTGTTTAATGTGTTGTTTGGCGCCATTGCAGGCGGAGGTGAGGCGGCAGCGGTGACCGGCTCCATGAAACCCATTGACTCCATGGATGCAGCGGTGCAACTGGGTTTTGCTGATCGCGTGGTGATTGTGCCCGGTTACGGGTTGGCTGTGGCTCAGGCGCAACACAAGTTGTGGGAGCTGGTTAAAATGCTGCAGGACCGGGGCGTGGATGTCAAATTCGCCATTCACCCGGTGGCCGGACGCATGCCAGGCCACATGAACGTACTACTGGCCGAGGCAGGTGTGCCTTATGATTTGATTGAAGACATGGAGGATATCAACCCGCAGTTTCCCAATACGGATGTGACGTTGGTGATCGGCGCTAATGACGTGGTGAACCCGGCGGCCCGTGACGATCCGAACAGCCCGATTTACGGCATGCCGATTCTGGAAGCGGATAAGTCAAAGAATGTGATTGTGGTCAAACGGGGACGCGGCACAGGTTTTGCAGGCATCGAAAATCCACTGTTTTACAAGGACAACACCCGCATGTTGTTTGGCGATGCGCAGGAAGTGGTTACCCAGCTTATTCAGGAGCTGAAGGAACTGTAGCTTGCCTGTTTCTTGGTCGGGGTTAAGGAAACAAAAGAGGCCAACGCGCCTCTTTTGTTTTTTCGATAACTGTTGATGTTTTTGTTCGGTTCCGTGTTACAATGACTTTATCGCTGCCATTTAACGATCATGGCGGCTCTTGAATTCCGACATTCTGTCCCTTTCAACTACCCCCTTATTTGAATTTCGCCTGGATCGTTCCACAAGCACCGTGCTGTGTCAGGTCGATTCTGGAGAAAAATCATGACATTTAATGACCTCGGCTTGTCAGCCGAATTACTTCGCGCTGTGTCCGAACAAGGTTATAGCGAACCCACCCCCATTCAGGCCCAGGCAATCCCGCTGGTGCTTTCCGGCCGGGATTTATTGGCCGGTGCCCAGACAGGCACAGGGAAAACGGCGGGATTTACCCTGCCGATGTTGCAGAAACTCAGCCAGAAGTCCGTAGCTGGCAAACGGACGCCTCGCGCTTTGGTGCTGACCCCAACGCGGGAGTTAGCCGCGCAGGTGGCCGAAAGCGTGCGCCGCTACGGAAAATATCTGCCGCTGAAATCGGTTGTGATTTTTGGTGGCGTCAAGCCCGGCCCTCAAATTCGGCAATTACACAATGGTGTGGATATCGTTATTGCCACCCCCGGGCGTTTGCTGGACCATGTGCAACAGGGCAATGTGGATTTGTCCCGGGTTGAAATTTTTGTGCTGGACGAGGCCGACCGCATGCTGGATATGGGTTTTATTCACGATATTAAAAAGATTCAGCAACAGTTGCCCAAACAGCGTCAGAACCTGATGTTTTCAGCCACGTATTCGCGGGATATCCGGCGGTTGGCCTCAGGCCTCTTGCATGACCCGGCGACAGTGGAAGTGGCGCGCGAGAACACGGCGGCGGAAACGGTTTCCCAGCGCATTATGCCGGTGGACAAAAAGCGCAAATCAGAACTGCTGAGCCACCTGATTGGTGCCAATAACTGGCAGCAGGTGCTGGTTTTTACCCGCACCAAACATGGCGCCAATCGCTTGGCTGAATACCTGGAAAAGTCAGGTTTGTCAGCCGATGCCATCCATGGCAACAAATCCCAGGCGGCGCGTACCCGGGCTTTGCGTCAGTTCAAGGCGGGCAAAACCCGGGTGCTGGTGGCCACGGACATTGCCGCTCGCGGACTGGATATCGACCAGCTGCCCCACGTTGTCAACTTTGAGCTGCCACAAGTGGCGGAAGACTATGTGCATCGCATAGGCCGAACGGGTCGGGCAGGGCATGAAGGTGAAGCGATTTCCCTGGTATGCGTCGATGAGCGAAAACTCTTGCGGGATATTGAACGCCTGTTGCAGCGCGATTTGCCGCGTGAAGTGATGCCAGGCTATGAGGTTGATCCCTGCATCAAAGCGGAACCCATCACAAAAGGCAAGGGCCATCGGGCGCCACGTCGGCATTCCGCGGGTGGACGCGCAGGCGCGAAAAAAAGCAGCGCCCGTACAGCGCGCAGTGGTCATGGTCAGCGCAAAAAAAACTCGCAGCGCCCCGGCCGTTATCGGAGCCAGGCTGCCGCCTGAGGTGTTAACGGCACCACGCGGGTGAGAACCGAACCAGCAAAGAGGCCCCTTGAGGCCTCTTTGTGTTTGGGCGAGTTGCGTTTTAAGGAATGACGTTATTTGGCTTTTTTGACAAACAGCGTCAATATGACAATGCGCTGGCCGTTGACTTTTCCCTCAATGTGTTCCGGGTTGTCGGCTGACAGAGAGATGCCGCGTACTACGGTGCCGCGTTTGGCGGTGAAATTGGCTCCCTTGACATTCAGGTCTTTGGTCAGAACCACATTGTCTCCTGCGGCCAGGGGTGCGCCATGGTTGTCACGATGACGACAGTCGTTTTCGGTGCTTTTGGGTAATCCGGACTTGGCCCATGCCAGCACGTCGTCTTCCAGATACAGCGTATCAAGTAACTCCATGGCCCAGGGAGCGTCCGGCAGGCTGTTCAAAATTCGCCAGGCCATCACCTGAACCGCGGGAACAGGCGACCACATGGTTTCGCTTAAGTCTCGCCAGTGCTCCGGGCGCCATGGCGCTTTTTGGGTGATTTGGTCCCGACACACATCACAAGCCAGAATGGCCTGATCTGCTGTTTCGCGGGTGTCCGGCGGCAGCAGATAGATATCAAGATTTTTATCGGCGCCGCAGAGCTCGCAGCAGTGGCCGGCGCGTTGCTGGAGTTCGTTGATAAGAGTCATACAGAATTCTCGCTTTTGAGCTGGAAAAAGGTTTGAGGTAACGGTTACTGGTCGAAGTGAATGCGGAAGCGATGCTGATTGCCAATGTAGCGATAGTTCAAGGTGGCGTTATTGGACTGACAGAGCTCTCGACTCAGGTACAGGCCCAGCCCGGTTCCCTGGGTGTGGGTGGTAAAAAAAGGTTCAAACAGTTGCTTTTCTGCATGGGGATCCATCTGTGGTCCTGGATTCATGATATCCAGGTGAGTGCCTGATGGACTGTTGTGCAAGGTTAAGGACAGTTTGGGAATGCCGTTATCGGTCTGCCCGTGTTTGATGGCGTTTTTGCACAGGTTCCAGAGAATCTGGTTTAAGTGGGATTTGTCAAACAAGACCCGCACCGACTGTTGTGGGGTATAGAATTTAACCAGGCGAATATCCAGTTTCTGGTTGTCGCAAAATTGGATCAGGAAGTCTTTCAAATGGGCTTTTAACTCGATATTTTCCGGATTGGCTACATGTTGCCGGGAGAGGTTCAGGACGTTTTCAATAATGATGTTGGCGCGCTCGATTTGCTTGCTGATAATTTGGGTGAGGTCTCGATCTTCATCCCGGATGGCCGGGGATTCTCCCAGCAACTGTGATGCGGTATAAATGGCGGACAAGGGGTTTCGAATTTCGTGGGCAATGCTGGCGGATAATCGTCCCAGGGCACTGAGAGACATTTCATGCGCCGTTTTGGCCAGCTCGCGAGAGTTTTCCATAAACAGCAGGGAGATATCCGAATCGCCATCAGGCATTTGGTGATAGACGCTGATTTTGTCGCCTGTGGGCGAGGTGTAAATAAATTTTTCCTGTTTGTTAGCGGCATCCAGCAACTGGTGGGGGATGGCATTATTGGCTGGAATAGCAAGTAAACGGCGCGCGGCACGATTGCAATAAACTGGCTGGTGGCTATTGTCGAGCACAATCACGCCAGTACGCATTTTGTCGATAATGGCGGCATTAAGCTGGGTCAGCGACACAATATCTTTCCGTTGCTGGCGGGCAATGGTCAGGGTTTCCTTGGCCGTGGCTGATTGGCGAAGCCCCAACCAGGTGATAAGAAAATAAATCAGCGAATGCAACAGCAAGGTGGAATGGGTGGCGTTTTGTAAGGGAAGATGAGAAAAAACCGGCACCAGCCATAAAAAAACAGACGCCAGAAAGGGCATCAGCAGGATAACCAGCGAGGTATGAAACAAGGCGGCAATGGCGCCCAGCATCACCACCGGTAAAATGGCAAAGCCCTTGTCGACACCATTGATACTCCAGGCCAGATAGATCAATACGAAAACATCCAGCATCAATGCGGCTTTGCCCAGTTTCAGTATCCACTTTTTGTGCAACAGGCTGACCAGTAGCACGAGAATGGCAAATAACAAATAAGCCAGAGTCACTTCGCGCCCCAGCAAGGGCACAGGGTAAACACCCAGTTTTTCGGCGTGGCCTGAAAACAGCAAACCCGCATAAAGGGCGGCCATCAGCACCCTGAAAAGATTCAGATAGCGAATTAGCTGGGTCTCCCCTGTGATGCTTTCCAGCTTGCTAAGTTGGGACTTTCTCATGCTTAATGGTGGCGCTTCTTCTGCCGATTTTTATACTGGCTATAGGTCAGTGTGCTTTGCTTGATTTTGGTCTTGAATTTGCGCTTTCCGTCTTTGTTAAAAACCTCAATGGTTAAATCACGGTCTTTGCGCGGGCCGGAAAATGTGAGTTTGCAAAAATTCTTTTCACCCACCAGCGAGCCGGGCACCAATATGGGTTTCAGCTCCCGCTTGATGGCATCCAGGTGGGTACCGGCAGTAAAGGGGGAGCAGGTCAGTTCGTATAAGGGATAGGCATTTTTCCGCTTGATTTTCAGCAGCTCGGTGTGGTGACGGTCGCCGCTAAGGAAAAAGACGCCTTCGATTTTGTTTTCCGCCAACCATTTGAGAAAAGCGTCCCTCTCATGACGATACTGGCTCCAGCCTTCAAAACGGCTGTAGTCATTGAGCATCTGGTTGCCGCCAACAATAAACTTGAAGGGCTGGCGACTGGCGGCCAGCTGGTTTTTGAGCCACTTCATTTGGGCTTTGCCATACATGGCTTTGTCCGGACCGTCCGGGTAGTGTTCATTGTCGCGGTGGTAGCGGTCATCCAGCAGGAAAAAATCGACGTCGTTGATGCGTACCTTGGTAAATACGCCGGGTGTTTCCGGCAGGCCATAGGAAGGGTTAGCCCAATAAGCCTTGAATAAATCCAGCGCAGTCTCTTTAAATGGAAAATAGCCGCCACTGTTATCAGGGCCAAAATCGTGGTCATCCCAAATCGCATAGTTGGCGAACTTGTGGTAAATCGGCTGCAAATACGGTTGCATACGATTGCGCTCTGCCCGGTAGTTCATGGTCTGGTGGCTATCAAAATCCACTTCGCGGTAATACCAGTTATCCCCCAGCCAGAACATGGCCTCCGCATCTTGCCGGGCAATGGCGTCAAAGATTTCGTAATCGCCGCCATAGGGTTTTCCTTTGCGGTCGTAAGGTGTATCGACGACGAAATTGCATGAACCTGCCAGGACAGAAAATTGTGGTGGGTCGGTACGCCACATCCACAACGGCTGGGTTTTAAAGGAATAGACCGGGCTGTTTTCAGGCTGTGTGCCGTCGAAAAATATCTGGTATTGGTATTCGGTTCCAGGTTCCAGATTGGCCAGCTCAAAGGTGTGTGTTCTGTACTTTTCAGCCGTTAGCTGCGCGTCAATCGTAAAGGGCAAATCAGGTTGGCCTTTTCGCCAGTAGCGCATACTCACCAGCCCGGGTTCTTTTCCTTGAACCCAAATGCTGGCCCCTCGCAGGGCCGTATGGCCGAGCATGGGGCCGGCTTGAATCTCGTTTGCCGAGGCCTGGTTGACTATCAGTGCAAGCACCAGCAATGCGGCAAAACCGATTGCGTGCGGAGTAGGGCGGCGTCTTTGTTGCGGGAACGGAAAAGTGGTCATCTGAGCTACCTTAGGTCAAAATTAATGAATAAATCAAGGGCGCATTCTAGCAAAGGAAAGTGGCGCTGGCGAACCAACAGCACATGAATCGGCGGACGGCTCCGTTGAGTGTCAGTGCAGGTTTTACAAAAGATTAACAAAAAACTTTGAGACAGGGCCCTGGTATGCGAAAATAATGCCGCCATTGCTGTGGCAAGGCTTTTGCGCGTGCGGAAAAACGCAAGCTTAACATGACTGTCACAATGCTTTCCTAAAATGGCAAAGCGTCTTGCTCTGATACAGGGTGATGCGTAGAAGTAGTTCCGGACTTAATTTGGTCTTTTTTAAAAAAACTTAGGGTGCTTTCATGAAAAACATTAAGCGAGTTAGCTGGTTATTTGCCGTGCTGGCCCTGGCTGTCTTGACAGCTGGCGTGTCTGTGGCGCAAGTGACCTCATCTGCCATCCAGGGCACGGTCAAGGATGCCGAAGGCAATCCAGTGGCTGGCGCCGAGGTGGTGATTGTTCACCAACCCACTGGTACAACCAAAACCACAACGACTTCCGAAGAAGGCCATTTTTACGCCCGCGGCTTGCGCGTGGGTGGTCCTTATGAAGTCACTGTCAGCAAAGACGGCTACCAAACCGCCAAGGAAGAAAATCTGTCCTTGAAACTGGGCGAAACCCGGACTGTGGATGCGGTTGTGGTGCCTGATTCCTACAAGCTGGACACTGTCCAGGTGGTGGGGGTGGCCACTTCCGATACCTTTAGTGCGGATAACATGGGTGCAGGTAGCACAGTGACCCGCGAACAAATGGATAACCTGCCTTCCATTAACCGCTCACTGGCGGATTTTGTGCGCCTGGATCCGCGGGTTTCTGTGGATGATCGCGGCGGCATTTCTGTGGCTGGCACCAATAACCGTTACAACAACATTGCCATTGATGGCGTACCGACCAATGATGAATTTGGTTTGGAAGCCGGTGGTCTGCCAGGCACTCGTCAACCCTACTCGCTGGACAGTATCGAGCAGTTAAGCGTTCAGGTTTCTCCGTATGATGTGGCACTGGGCAACTTCACCGGCGCCAACATTAATGCGGTAACCAAGAGCGGCACCAACGAATTTTCCGGCCGCGTATCGGCGTATTACCGCAATGAAGACATGCTGCGCTCCGGTGTGGCTGATAAATTTACTGACCGCACCTATTCTGTCAATGTTGGTGGTCCGATTATCAAGGACAAATTGTTCTTCTTTATTTCCTACGAAGATCAGAAAGAAACCGAAGTGGCTTTCGACTCTTTCGTGCCGGATTCCGATATGCAAGCCATTGCGGATATTGCCCAGAATGTTTATGGTTTTGATCCAGGCTCCTACAATGCGCCAACCGAACTGGACGCCACCAGTAAAAAACTGCTGGCCAAAATTGACTGGAACATCAATGACGCGCATCGTTTGAGCGTGCGTTACAACAAGTCCGAAGACGTCGATGTGCGTCTGGCCAACAACGGCGGTTCCCGTCGTTCCTTCAGCTCGCACTGGTACGACAATAACTTCGATTTTGACAACACATCCGCCATTTTGTATTCAGACTGGACACCGAACTTCTCCACGGAAATTCGTCTGTCCAAGTCCCAGATGCACAAATACCCCAAGGTGAACGCTCGCCTGCCGCATGTGGAAATTGACACAGACAATGGTACAGTTTATCTGGGTCGCGAGCGCTTCCGCCATGCCAACGACCTGGTGGTTGATACAACCAGCGCTTTTGCCGCCGGTGAGTATTTCATGGGCCAGCACACCTTCAAGTTTGGCTTCGACTATAAAGACAAGGACACCCACAACGTCTTTGTGGAAAGCTCCTTGGGCCGTTACGAGTTCGACAGCATCGAAGACTTTGCCGCTGGCAACTATTCCCGCTATGTGTTCCGTATTGGCCGCGATCCCAATAATCCTTATCCTGCGGCTGACTGGCAATACGCCATGACCGGTTTGTTTGCCCAGGATAACTGGATGGTGAATGACCGTTTGACTGTGACCTACGGTTTCCGTTATGACACGCCAGACGTTAAAGACAAGCCGGCATTCAATCCTGATTTTGAAGCGGCTTTTGGCTTCCCCAATAATGCTGTGCTGGATACCGGCGTTTTCCAGCCACGTCTTGGCTTTAACTATGACATGAGCGACGACCTCTACATGCAACTGCGTGGCGGTGTGGGTGTATTCATGGGTTCCACGCCGGATGTGTGGTTGTCCAACAGCTTCACCAATACTGGTCTGGCCATTGCTGAGTATTTCGATCGCTCTGGCGACTTTGGCTTTAACCCGGATCCTGACAACCAGCCCCGTCCGGGTGATGGCAATGGCCGCATGGGTGTGGATGCGCTGGATCCTGACTTCCAGTTCCCGACCAAGTTGCGCGCCAACCTGGCCCTGGATGCGGAACTGCCCTGGCATGGCCTGATTGCCAGCGCGGAATTCATTTATACCCGCAATCTGGAAGACATTATGTACCAGCATCTGAACCTGGGTGCGCCCACAGGTACTCTGCCGGATGGCCGTTATTCTTACTACGAAGATCCGGCCAATCCGAATCGGCGTGAATCCCGCGCCAATGCCAACCCGGCCTTTAGTGACGTGATGTTCCTTACCAACACCAGCCAGGGTTCCACCAAGAGCCTGACTCTGAGCCTGGAAAAACCGTTGGGTGAACATTTCAGCGCCAAGGCGGCTTACACTTACACCGATTCCACAGACGTGAACTCCGGTGTATCCAGCCGGGCCATTTCCGGTTGGCGCAATCGTCCGTCGGTGAACCCCAACGATGAAGAGCTGAGCACGTCAAATTACGAAGTGGAAAACCGCTTTGTGGGTTGGTTGAACTATGAAAACAATTTCTTTGGCGACACCATTACCCGTTTCTCCGTGGTTTACACCCGCGAAGACGGCCGTCCGTTCAGCTATATCTTCGATAATGACGCCAATGGCGATGCCGTGTCCTACAACGACCTGTTTTATGTGCCAAACCCGGGTGAGTATGTGCTCACCAACCCGGCCGATCAAGCGGCATTTGAACAGTTCCTGCAGGATAGCGGGCTGGATGCCTACCGTGGCGGTGTAGCACCTCGCAATGCGTTTAAACAACCCACTCGCCATCGCTGGGATCTGCGCATCTCCCAAGAGCTGCCACAAATGGGTCCGGGACGCGCCACCTTGTTCTTTGATATTGAAAACGTGGCCAATCTGCTGGACAAGGACTGGGGCGAAGTGCGCTTTGTCAGCTTTGGCACTGCCGACGTGGCCAATTATGAAGGTATCGACGAGCAAGGCCGCTGGATTCTCGACTGGAATGGCCGCACTGATCATACCCGTGTTGATCGCTTGCGCTCTTCCTGGAGAGGCCAGATTGGTTTCCGTTACGACTGGTAAGCGAGCCAATCACTACAACACCAAAGGGTGGCTTCGGCCACCCTTTTTTGTATCTGAACATCAAGCGCTTAATGGCTGGCGGCTAGCTGTGACAGCGCCCTGTTTTTAAACGTGATACCAGAGTTGAATTTGCCTCAGATAGTTATGGTCTTTCAGGTGCATTTCTCTTTCTGATTGAAGATGTCATGTTCACACAGGTGCGCATAAGCGGGGCTCAGAGCCCTGAAAGCCATCGTCAGACCTTCTTCGCAGCCATGCAGATACAAATTCTGGTATTAGCTAGGGAACTCGACTGAACGCACAGTCACCCAACCTCCCCATCATTCCAGACGAATTTTCCTGTTTCGCCACCCGGACGACTTTCCTCCACCGCTATTCCGACAAGCTACCTGGGCTCCGTTATTTTAGGCGAACTTTCCTTTTCTTCATTCCACTGTCCCCCCCTTCATTGCCATTCTAGGCGAGGGTTTTTCTTCGTCATTCCGGGCGAGCGTAGCGAGACCCGGAATCCATTCCTCAGGCGGCACGGCGTACCAGCAGGCATGTACCCGCAGGCTTTCAGAGTACCGCCAAAGGGTGTTAAGTTTGCGAAGTTCTTGGGCTGTCACTGCCCCGATATGTGGTATGGATTCCCGCTTTCGCGGGAATGACGATGTAGGGGACGGGAAGACGATGTAGGGGACGGGAATGACGGTGTGTGGTTGTTGGATTCCTTGCCTGCTTTCGCATGAGTGATGGTGTCAGTGGCATGGGATATGGCAGCAAGGGTAGAGAATTTCCGCTTCCGCGGGAATGACGACGTAGGGGGCGGGAATGACAGGGGTTTGATGGATGCGATGGTGTTGTGGACTTCCGCCATTAGCAGGCATAACGAGAGCGGAGACTTCTGCTTCCATTTTTATCATATCAGACCAGCTTTCTTTACTTCGCCATTCCGGGCGAGGGTTTTTATTTTCGCCATTCCGGCATTCCGGGCGAGCGTAGCGAGACCCGGAATCCACTCAGGAAGAATAACTTCAGGTGGTTGGAGTTTCGCCAAACTCATTTGGTGACAAGGAAAAGGTGTTTATCTCAACCCGGCGCCAATCAGGACTTCCAGGCATAACTGAACTTGGCAAATAAGGTGCGCTCGGTGCGTGTGAAGTTGTCCATTTCAGTGGCTTGCGCGCCGTCGGCATAACCCAGATAGACGAGGGTTTTTGGGTTGATTTTGTAAGAGTAGATCAATTGCGTGCTCAGGGATCGGCTTTTCTCGGTGACAGCTTCAGCATACATGGCGGGATTCCGGTTCAAGCGGGTATAAATCGCTGCCATGCGCAGCCGTTGGCGAATGTCAAACTGCCAGGATAAGCGAATATCGGTTTGATTGGCCATGAAAACCGTTTCCCCTTCGCGTTGCAAATGGCGATAGCTGTGGCTAAGGGCGCCAGTAAAATGGATGCCCAGGTTGGCTTGCAAGCGCACATTGGCATTGTCCTGATTGCCCAGAGCGTCATTGGCAAAGTCAATGGCATCACCACGACGCAGACCCACACCCACGCGCCAGGCCGGGGATGGTTGCAGACCAGCTTCCACGCCGACTTTGTTTTCGTTGTAATAGGCGTTGTTCCACAGCCGTTTGCGCGCGATACCAATCAGACCAAAATAGCTTTGTTTGATCGCGTTGATGAAAGCGCCGCTGACCACTTCATTTTCCAGCAATCGATGTGTGTCGGTTTGACTGTAATCCCAGTCAACAAAAGCATTGATACGATTCCACCAGCTTTGCTGTGCCGGAAACCAGCTATAGCGATTATCCAGGGTTGTTTTCCGGTAGCCAACCTGGTTGATAAAGCCCAGATCAGCACGAAAGTTCCGGTCAAAGTCGCGAAATGTCAGGCGGTTATTCCAGTGTTGGGTGCGATGCTCGAAGGCGGCATAGATGGCGGAGCCTGTGGTTGTTTTTTCAAGGCCATACTCCATGGCCTCAGGTGGGTTGCGTGTTTGGGAATGAGCCAGTTGGGCGCTGAGAGTGATGCTATCAGACCAACGGTAACGGCTATCTGCAGAAAGAACGCTGTTTTGATAACCGCTGGCGCTACGGTGTGTGACCAGGGCGCCTGCAGTGGAAGAATTGCCAAAGTCATGACGAAAACGGCCGGCAAAGTCCAGGCTTTCCCGCTGCAGGGAAACCAAACGGGAGCCAAAGGTGCCCGGCAGCAGGATGGTTGTCAGGCTGTCATTGGTCAAGAAAGTGCCCCAGGCGTGATCGCCTGTTTTCCCCACCAGCCGTAGCCCGTAATCCGGGGCTGCAATATTCCGCGTGTGAATCAGATTAAGGCGTGTGCTGAAATAATCGGCATTTTCCAGAAAGAAAGGCCGTTTTTCCGGATAGTAAAGGGCAAAGGTTTCATTGATGTTGAGTTGCGCAGAGTCGGTTTCGACCTGGGAAAAATCCGGGTTTATGGTGGCATTGAGTGTTAAATTCGGGCTGATGCCCCAGTTGATATCCAGGCTCGGCTGAATGTCTGTTGTGATGCCGGAATAAGGGGCGTTGATATCGGGCCGGTTTTGTTCGGCTTTTAAGGTGAGGCTGGGGGTTATCTCGAGATCCCGCCCACGATGGGCATTGGCAAAACCGGTAAAGCGCCGCGACTGGCACAAAAAGCAGGAATTGTTCCGATCCAGCGGATGATCCAGTATTTGATACCGGGTGCTGCGTGGGAGACTGCGCAAAAATGCGATGCCCCAGATTTTTTTGCCACGCGTGGCCGGCATTTGCATCTCGGTATAGGGGATTTCCATTTCCACCACATAGCCTGTAGGGGTGATTTGGCCTGCGCTGTTCCAGATGGCGTCCCAGGAACTGTCTTCACCACCGTTGTTATCGTCGCGAATCAAATCGGCCTGTGCCCCCAGTGGATTAACAAAAAACTCCAGCGCCCGCAGGTTGTCGTTATAGGTGTCCAGAATCACACCGACAAAATCATCATCAAACAGGTTGTCACGGTCGCGCAGACGGGCGCGAATATGCTCCGGTTGCGTGTCTTCAGCCCTGAAGGCCACTAGCAGAGCCTGTCCGGTATCCACCAGATATGCGGTGGTTTTTTGCGGCGCGGGCGTATTGATACCCGGGTCGACTTCCACCGGTAATTCCACGGTGGCTGCCTGTTGCCAGAAAGTTTCGTCCAAAATGCCGTCAATGCGGTAGCTTGCATGAATCTCAGGTACGGCAACCGGGTTTTCAGGTGCGGTTTGAGTCGTTTTGTCAGCCCAACCCGGTTGGCAAAACAAGGCAATGAGTGCAACAACCATCATTAACGCGCGTCGAAGGGCATGGATGGGTGGATTGGCGCTGGGATGGAATACATGAGTCATAATCTGCCACACAGATAAAGCTTTGTTTGATTACTAAAAACGGGGTTGAGGCTGTGATGGTAGCTTGCAGAAGAAGCCTTGCAAACAGGCCAGAAGTCACGATTTAATTTTTGGCCAGCCAGGGGGACTAAAGAGAGAAGTTTTCTAGAAGGCGCACGAGTGGCTGACCAGCATCACATCAACGGTAATAGGGCAGTCGTCAGTCCGGGTTTAAATCACGCACCAGGCGAAAGCCCACATGGGTATAGGCTTTTTGCTCGGAGCTGGAACGGAAGCTCATGGCATCGATGCCGGTGCCATCCAGCCAGGAATTGCCAGCATAGATTCGTTGGCATCTGTCGCCTTTGGGACTGGAGATTTTTTTTAGCCAGTTTTTGGTGTTTGGCGCTTTTTTTTGGCTGCAACCGGCCAGCCACTCGGCGCTGTTGCCCCAAATATCGCTGATTCCCAGGGAGTTGTGAGAAAATCCGGTCACCGGCGCGGTAAACACAAATTGATCGCGGCACTTCCATGGTTGTTTTTCGGGTTGGCTGTTGATATGCAGGCCTTTGGTTTCCTGCCCGGCCACATTGCCTTTTTGACAGGGTGTGCTGCCAGCGGTTTTCCAGCGGGCCAGTGATCGCCACTGTTTTTCAGTGGGTAAACGGTATGTGTTGCCCGATTGATCGCTAATCCACTTGGCGAACGCGTTGGCATCAGCCCAGGAAACACAAATCACCGCATGCTGCGGGGTTTGCTTGAAGGGTGGTTTACGCCAGGTTTTGCTGGCGAATGGCTTGAAGACCGCCTTGTGTTGGCAACGGGCCGGTTTCCGCCCCGTGGCTTTGGCAAACCGGGCATATTCGGCGACGGTGACTTCATGGGGCATGAGGCCAAAAGCGGCAACATGGCGCGCCGGATCGGCAGACACAAAAATGGTTTCCAGTCCCTGACTGTCGGGCAAGTGATCGCCAGGGCGGGGAATGGCCGCAGCGCTTGCCTGCAATGCCGCCAGTGCTTCATGCTGGTCGGGCAAAGCCAGGGCCACTAGCGCCGCAAGGGTCTCGGCGGCATCAGCCTGATGGGTTTTACGCAAGGTATTCATGCGCTGTTCGGCGCTGTGGATGATTTCAGCGGCGAGGGTTTTTGAACTACTATGCAGGCCGGTTTGGTTGTAGAGCGCCTGAAGCTTTTCGGCATATCGGCGGGCTTCAGTAAGGTTTCCGGCTTGCAGGGCCTGTCGTATTTGTTCAAGGAAGTAATTGAATATCAGTTGTACGCCCTGGGTTGCGCGTTTGTTGTTGGGATAATTGCGAAGTACCTCGGTAAAATAGGCCAGGGCATTGTTGCCTGCCGGTCGGGTCAGGCGTTTTTCCTTGATTTTTTGGAAACCGGCGGAAATGAGAGTGATGGCTTGAGCCGGGGTTAATCCTTCGGCGCCTTGTCCCTGGGCAGAGAGAATGTCACGAGCCGTTGGTGGCTTTGCTGTGTTTTCTTCGGTGGATGTTGTTTCCGGGGCAGGTAGCGTGTCGCTGCTGGTCTCTTTGGCGGTTTCTGGCAAGGTGGTTTTATCCAGAGTGGACTCAGACAGTTCCAGCTGATCGAGTTCAGGTGGTTTTGTGGCAGTTCTTGGTTGTATTTCGGCGCCGTTGTCTTCGTGTTGCGTGAGCGTGGCCGGGGGTGTAGAAACAGCCGGTACGGTGGTGTTTGCCGATTGGCCGTGATAATCAAAAGGCCAGAGAAACCAGAGCAAGGCCGCGGCGGTAGTCAGGATAGCCGCTATGGCGCCTTTGGGGTGTCTTGAGAAAGCCTGAGAAAACGCCCGGGCATAGCCGGGAGAGACTTGCTGGACGGCGTTTTTGAACTCCAGGGCATTGAAAAAGCGATCTTCAGGGTGTTTGGCCAATGCCTTGTCAATGATCCCTTGCCAGTGGGCTTTTTCCGGTGGCAGGCGGGGAATGGGTTCATTGATGTGCGCCACCAGCGTGGACAGGTCATCGTCTTTTTCAAAGGGTGGTGAGCCGGTGAGCTGTTCGTAGAGTATTGTGCCCAGGGAATAGAGGTCAGATGCCTGGGTCACGGGTTTCGATAACGCCTGTTCAGGGCTCATGTAGCAGGCGCTGCCGATAATGTGTTCCTGCTTGGTCCAGCGTTTGCTGTTGCGTGACAGGGCAATGCCAAAATCAGCCACTTGGGCATTGCCGAAGTGATCAAAGAGAATATTGGCCGGTTTCAGGTCGCGATGAATGACATCGTGCTCATGGGAATAAGCCAGTCCCTCGCAGACGCCGTACATGAGGTGTTTGATGTCTTTGTCAAACTTGAATTCTGCCTGGGACAAGTCTCCAAACCGCAAATAGGGCATGCTGTAATAGGGGTCGCCATCGGCCGTGTGCCCCACTTCGAAAATGCTGACGATATTGGGATGGTCCAGTTTGGCGATGATTTTGGCCTCGTGCAGAAAGCGGTTGGCCACTTCCGGGTCATTAGCCACGTTTTTTTTCAAAACCTTGATGGCGACTTCGCGCTTCAGGGAGTCCTGCTCGGCCAGATAAACAATGGACATGCCGCCCCGGCCGATTTCACGCAAAAGGGTGTAACCTGCAATGCGTACATTTTTGATGGGCACGGTTTTGCGTCCCGCCTCTCCTGAAAGGTTGGCATTTTCTGGTGCGCCTTGTTTACGGGTGCGGGTCATGGGTCGTGTTGAGTGCTTTCAAACCAGCCAAAGTCGCCTTCATGGTTGGCCGCCAACCAGGCAAACAGTGCCCAGGCGGTGGCATTCTGAGCCATGGCCTCAGGGTCAATCTTGTCCAGGGTGTCATTGGCGGTGTGGTGATAATCGAAATAGTTTGTGCCATCTTGTTTCATATCCACCACCGGCATGCCCAAGGCTTTCATTCTGGAAACGTCGGCGCCGCCTTTTGCCTGGTTGTGCCCCCGGGTAATGCCCAGTGGCGCAATGGCCCGGGCTATTTCATCCATGACGCCAAAAGCCTGTTTTTGAACATGGGAATCAAAGCGATAAATGCGCCCGGCGCCAAAGTCGGATTCGCCGCCGATAACGTGCTTTCGAGCCTCTGCCGCGTGAGCCTTGGCATAGGCCTTGGCACCGGCCAGGCCATACTCTTCATTGGCTGCAAGCAGCACCCGGATGCTGCGTTTGGGTTTGAGATCAAGCGCCTTCAAATGGGCCACGGCGGCCATCATGATGGCACAGCCGGCGCCGTCATCAATGGCACCGGTGCCCAAGTCCCAGGAATCCAGGTGACAGGCCAGCAATACGTATTCATCCGGCTTTTCCTCGCCGCGCAGGTCACCCAGCACATTGGCCGAGGTGTATTCGCCATCCCAATGAGAACCCAGTTTCAGGTGCACATTGACAGGTTTGCCGCGGGCGAGCAGATTGTGCAAGAGCTGGGCATCGGGTATGGATACGGCGGCGGCCGGGACGCCGGGCTTGTCGGCGGAGACTTTCATGATGCCGGTATGGGGCAGCCGATTGTTATCCGTGCCAATGGAACGAATTAGCACTGCCTTGCCCCCTTTTTCGGCGACAATCTGGCTGCTCATGTAGCGGGCACCAACGGTTTGCCCGTAACCATGGCCATCTTTGTGACGGGGCATGGCTTGATTGACGAAAACAATTTTGCCCTGAATGTCCTTTTTGCTGGCTTGCCGAAGTGCTTGCAGGGAATCAAAAGCAATGACTTCCGCAGTGATGCCTCCTGTTGGCGTCGGGCCGGAGCCGCCCAGAGCAGTCACCGCCAGCGTATGCCGGTAAGGGGTCACCACCGTGGCGGACTCCACATCTCGCCGCCAGCGCGGGAAAGTGACCGGCTCGGTGTGAACCTCATCAAACCCCAGTTTTTTGAGCATGGCTTGCGCCCATTCTCTGGCGCGGGCGTCGTTCTCGCCGCCACCCAGCCGTGGTCCCACCTCGGTGGTGAGGGATTCGACGAGCTCATAGGCCAGGCGGCTATTTTGTCCGTGTTGGCGAATATGTTCCAGGATGTCGCCATCATTCGCCAGAACGGGCAGAACAATAGTGGTGAGTGCCAATAGCAATGCTGGAAAAAGTGTTCTCATGGAATACCTGTTATGTCTGATAGTCAGCATAGCTTATTCCCATCCCAGGGAAAAATAAAGGATATGGCTCGTGTTGATGAGCTGTGAATCCAGTCACATTTCCTGTTCGTTCGCAGTGGTTGCCTCGGCACAAAATTCCAAAGGGTGACAAATTTGGTCGCCACGTACCAGCACTATGATTGAGATGACGGTGCGACCGTGACCCCGGATGCCGCTGTGTTGGTAAACGCTGTCATTTTAATCCAGGGAAGTGAGAGATAGTTCTCATTTTGCAATTTTTTTTTCAATTTTTGCCAGTAAAAATTGCGTTTCATTTGCCGAGTGGGTATTTTCCTAGCCAGGATATTTTAGTGGGGAAAGAAGTGAAAAAAATAAAACTGGTTTTTTGGTTTGGGTTTGTTTGTCTGGTTGCGCCATTTCATGTGTTGGCCAAAGATTTTTCTGTTATCACACAGCAACAGTGGCAACAGCCCTTGACAGGGTTGGATGGACAACGCCATATCCTGGCGGACTACAGGGAAAAAACCATCTGGCTGGACTTTTGGGCCAGCTGGTGCGGGCCGTGCCGATATGAGTTTCCTTGGCTGGATACCATGCAATCCCGTTATGGAAAGCAGGGTTTTGTGGTTTTGGCTGTGAGTGTTGATGAAGACAAACAAGACGCCTTGCGGTTTCTTGAGTCGCGACCAGTCACTTTTGCCACTTTCCATGATCCAGAGGGTCGCACAGCAGCAGCCTTTAATGTCAAAGGCATGCCAACAGGCATTCTGATTAATCGCAAGGGACAGATTGTGATGCATCACACCGGGTTTCGGAAAAAAGATGCCCAGGAACTGGAGGGGCGCATTCAACAGGCGCTGCATTAAGTCCTGGCTTGTGTTATTTATTTACTATTTCACATTGATAACATTTTTAACTTACAGGAGGGTTTTCGATGGAAAAGCGAAGTCGATGGCTATTGATATTGATGGCAGTAGCGCTCAGTGCGTCTTGTGCGCAACTTAAACCGCAACGGGTTAAGCCATGGGAACGGAAACAACTGGCCCGTGCGGATATGCAAATGGAACCAGATCCAGTCCAAGGATATCTGGACGAACACATGTACTTCAGTAAAGAGGCCGCTTCAGGCGGTTATGGTGTTGGCGGGGGAGGTTGCGGATGCAATTAAATAAAAAACTGGGGTTGGCTGTGGCCAGTCTGCTGGTGTCAACTCAGGGGCATGCAGATGACTGGCTGGTAGACAGCGGTATGCTGCTGTATTCGGAAACGGACAGTGAAGGGCAGGACCGTGTTTCAGTGGTGGAACCGGTGGTTATCGCTACTAAGGAGTACGATACGAATGACTTTTTTCGTTATACGGTGGTTTTTGACGCCCTGACTGGCGCTTCTCCCAATGGCGCGCCGGCCTTGACCGTTTCTCAGGAATTCCCCGGGTTTGTGGTAGCTGCCGGGGAAACGCCGCTGGATAATGGTTTTGAGGATCAGCGTCTGGCCATGGGTGTTGTCCGCGGAAAGCCTTTTGATCATGGTGCCAGCCGGTATGAAATGGGTGCCAACTTCTCTGTGGAGAGAGATTATCTCTCTCTGGGCAGCAGTTTATTGGTGGCTAAAGACTCGGCTGACAAGCAGACCACTGTATCAGGTTCTTTGGGGTTGAGTTTCGATGTTATTAGCCCTCGAGGTGGCTTGCGGCCTGAATTCGGTTCGATTTTTGATACAGTGACAGCCCCTTCCGGCCGCTTTACTCTAAAGGATGATGACGACGATGAAGATGAAGATGGGTATGAAGACGATGATGACTTCCTTGAAGGGGAGAAGAAACTCACTCTGGAAGGCTTGATTGGTATTTCTCATGTATTGAATCAATATACCGTTCTCAGCGCAAACTATGGTTTGAGTCTTTCTAATGGCTACCTGAGTGACCCGTATAAAGT
This sequence comes from Lysobacterales bacterium, assembly GCA_026982315.1. GTDB lineage: Bacteria > Pseudomonadota > Gammaproteobacteria > Xanthomonadales > Marinicellaceae > S144-45. The sequence continues at coordinate 22,085 of JALSHI010000056.1, read as the reverse complement.
TGTGGCGCTGCTGGACACCAATGGGCGGGCAGAGGACTATTTATGGGAGAAGCGCCCGGATAAAAGAGTCAGGCAAACGCTGGCTGGCAAAATGGTGACCGCCCTGGGAGAGCATTCACTGCATCTGTCTTACCGGTATTTCCGTGATGACTGGGGTATTGCCAGCCACACCGGCGATATGGAGTTTTATCTGCGTGCTGGTGACAAGTGGCAATTGAGGCCACATTTGCGGTATAGCCGGCAGAGCGCTGCGGATTTCTATGTGCCGTATTTGGCCGCATCGGATGATTTGCCGACTTATGCCTCATCGGACTATCGTCTGGGGGGACTGACTACTGCCACTGCGGGAATGAAAATCATTTATCACTTGCCGGATGATCGACGTATCTCCTTGAATCTGGAGCAAGTTAAACAAAATCCGGATTCATGGGATGGATTGACACTGAACAGCGAGTGGATTGCCGAGGGGCCGCCATCGGTGACCTTTTATGCCATTACCATTGGATACCGAACCAAGTGGTAGGATGATTAATCGCTCGCCACCAGTGGTTCGTCAACGTCGTCCCGGCTTGTGGCTGGGGACTTTTGAGGCCATGAAAAGTCCGTGTGAAGTGTGTGTGGAATGTGCTGATGAAAATCAGGCGCATGTCTTGGTTGAGCAGGCGGCCAATGAGGCTTGGCGAATTGAAGAGAAATTCAGCCGGTTTTTGCCAGAGAGCGTGATTGGCCGCATCAACCGCGCCACCGGCTGGCAACCGGTGGATGAGGAAACCATGGCGTTGCTGAAGCTAGCAGATACGTGCTGGCAGGCCACTGACGGCTTGATTGATATTACCATTGGCGCGGTGATGTGTTTATGGCGCTTTGATGGGCAGTCGCCGCCACCACCCCGGCACGTGGTGGCAGAGGCGCGAAAATCTGTGGGATGGGACAAGGTTGAATTGCGCACTGATGCGGTGCGCCTGAAAGAAGGTGTGCAACTGGATTTTGGCGGCATTGGCAAGGAATATGCCGTTGATCGGGTGGGAATGCAGCTTCTGCAGGCATTGCCAAAGGGTGGCGTGCTGGTGAATTTTGGTGGGGACGTGCTGGCTGCCAGAAGCAAAAAGGATGGCCAGCCCTGGCACATTGGTGTGGAAACGCTGGTCGGGCAGGAAAAGCAGAGCGGCCTAGCCCTGGTGACAGGAGCGGTGGCCACCAGTGGTGACACCAAACGCTTTGCTGTGGACGGAAAAGGTCAGCGTTTGGGGCATGTGCTCAATCCTAAAACCGGCTGGCCGGTTCCTCATGGCCCGGCCACGGTGACAGTGGTTGGTGGTACGGCGACGCAAGCTGGTTTGCTGGCTACCTGCGCCATGCTGCAAGGAAAATATGCGGGCGACTTTTTGGCCAGAGAAGGGGTCCGGCACTACATTCAATGGCCAAAATAAGAAAAATAAAGATTTTGGTCCAGTTCGGGTGATGTGATAGCATATTTTTTCGTAATCATCAAACCACAGGGGGATCCATGAAAAAAGATGACAAAGCAGAATACCATGCGCCTCGGCCAGCAAGTGGCGGCCAGTTCCGGCTGTTTGTCGTGGCTTTTGTCGCCCTGGCCTTTCTCTCGGCCTGCTCGTCATCGTGTACTGAAGATGATCTGAAGGCCAAAACAGAGGAAATTCAGCAAAAAATGCAAAATCTGGCCACATCCGGCGACATTAACAAGATGATGCAAGTGGCCGGCAAAATTCGAGAAATCGCCTCGGCTGCCCAAGGGCAGGATGGGGATTTACAGGCCGCTTGTGAAATGGCTGATGAAATCCTGGATGAGCTGAACTAGACGAAATCCGCTCAGGGAGTGTTTTTTAAATTAGGCTCACATGGCCCGGTAAGCTTTGGGCCGTAAGGGAATGTGACCGCTCTGGCCGGCTTCAACCAGCTTCAGCAAGTGGGCTTTGTCATCCGGTAGCCGTCCTTTCAGCGGCAGGGCATTGGAAGCGTGATTGGAGCGGAACTCCAGTGATTGAGCCGGATTAATGCCGGAAATCAAATGATATTGCTCAGTCAGAATGCCCGGGTCGTCCTGTGGCACAAAAACGTCGCCTTGTTTTTCAAAATGTTGGATAAATGCATCACGAACACTGTCATGCAGAAATAATTGCAGGGTAGACAGGTAGTCAAGGCGGACCTGGTTGATCAGCGCTATCGTGCCGGTCATATGTTCTTTCCACAGGTGCTTTCCACCCAGGCCAAGAATCACTGTGGCGGAAATTCGCAAGCCGGCATCGCTGGCCTTGTTCAAGCCGGCAATCATGATTTCCGGCGTGGCGCCCTTGACAATGCGTTTGAGCAGCTTTGGCGAACCGGTTTCAATGCCGTAATAAATCAAAGACAGCCCGGCTGCCCGCAAGTCTCTGAGTTCCGAGAGGCTTTTTTTCTTCAGGTTGCCTGGCAGAGCGTAACAGGAAACCTGGCGCAGACGGGGGAAGCGTTCATGCAAATGCGCCAGAATCGCCAGTAAGTGCGACGTGGGCAGGTTGAGGGCATCGCCATCGGCCAAAAAAACCTTTTCGATTTGTGGCCCGAGAAATGCCATGCGGTCAATTTCTGACAAAACCTGTTCCAGCGGCTTTTCGCTGTATGTCTTGGTTTTATACATGACGCAAAAGCTGCACCGGTTGAAACTGCAGCCCAAGGTGACCTGAAAGATCAGGCTGTTGGCTTCAGAAGGTGGTCGAAAAAGCGGCTCGTGATAATTTAGCAACATGGCTTTACTATGGGGTGGTTTGGCGTAAAATCAAGAAGCGAGACGGAGATAACCATGACAAATAATACGCATCGAAACAGTGCCAAACGATATCGCAGTTTTGCGGAATTTTATCCGTTTTACCTGAGTGAGCACCAACACCCGGTTAGCCGGTTGTTGCATGTGCTGGGTTCTTTGCTGGTGCTGGCTTTGCTGCTGTATGCCGTGGTCAGTGGCCATTATCAGCTTTTATGGCTATTGCCTGTGGCCGGTTATGGCTTTGCCTGGGTTGGGCACTTTGTGTTTGAAAAAAACCGGCCGGCCACGTTCACATATCCCCTGTACAGCTTTATGGGCGACTGGAAAATGCTGTATCAGGTCTTGACGGGGAAAATTCGCATCAAATCCGGCAAATAAGCGGCGGCCCAGCGGCTTTCTGTTACAATCCGTCGCCTGTTTTTCTCATCCCCATCTTCACTTTTATCAGGATATAAGCCATGGGTTTTAAATGCGGTATCGTTGGCTTGCCAAATGTGGGCAAATCGACTTTGTTCAATGCCTTGACCAAGGCCGGGATTGAAGCGGCCAACTATCCCTTCTGTACCATTGAACCCAATGTGGGCGTGGTGGAGGTGCCAGACGAACGCCTGCCAAAATTGGCCGAAATCGTCAAGCCGGAACGGGTTCTGCCCACGGTAATGGAATTCGTGGACATTGCCGGTTTGGTTGCAGGCGCCTCCAAAGGCGAGGGGCTGGGCAACAAGTTTCTGTCTCATATTCGGGAAACCGACGCCATTGCCCAGGTGGTGCGATGCTTTGAAAATCCCGATGTGGTGCATGTGGATGGTGTTATCAACCCGGTTTCTGATGCCGAGACCATTAATACGGAATTAGCCTTGGCGGACCTGGAATCCGCCGAAAGGGGGCTGGAAAAAGCCCGCAAACAAAGCAAATCCGGGGACAAGGAGACCAAAATGCGTGCCGCTACTCTGGAAAGAGTGGTCAATCAACTGGCCGAGGGCAAGCCCATACGGGTGTTGACGCTGGATGATAACGAACAAAAACTCATCCGAGAATTTAATTTCATAACCGCCAAGCCCATGATGTATATCGCCAATGTGGATGAAGCCGGTTTCGAGGACAACCCTTTGCTGGAGGAGTTGCGACAATATGCCGCCGGCGAGGGCGCTCAGGTGGTGCCGGTGTGTGCGGCCATTGAGTCGGAAATCGCCGAACTGGACGATGCTGACAAGGCTGATTTTCTGGTTGACCTTGGGCTGAATGAACCCGGGCTTGACCGGGTAATTCGCGCCGGTTATTCGCTGCTGGATTTGTTGACGTTTTTTACCGCTGGCGTCAAGGAAGTGCGGGCCTGGACGGTGAAACGCGGCGCCACAGCACCTCAGGCTGCCGGTGTCATTCATACGGATTTTGAAAAGGGTTTTATCCGTGCTGAAACCATGGCCTATGATGATTTTATCCGCTATGGCGGGGAGCAAGGGTGCAAGGATGCCGGAAAACTGCGTCTGGAAGGCAAGGACTATATTGTTCAGGAAGGAGACATCCTGCATTTTCGTTTTAATGTGTAGTTAACCTGGGTGACAGCAGTCCGCCAGCGGTGGCCTGCGCCCTTATCTATTTATTATGAGTATAGCCGGCCTGTGCGCCGGCTTTTCTGTGAAAAAAGTCTGATTAATCCCCCGCCAAGCTGTGGGAAACTGTTTTTTTTCTTGAAACACCGGCCAGCAAGAGTACACTTGGGTGGAATAATTATAAAGACTCACACCTGATTGACTCATTGAATACTCTTTGACCACCAAACCATTTCGAGGGAGGAATCATGAAAAAATGTTGTCTTTTGTGGGCGTTGGGCACCGCCATGCTCTGCGCCATGGGGTCAGTGATGGCGTCAAACACGCCAAAACAGCCCCAGCTCAAACCAGCGCCTTATGCCACGCCCATATATCACGGGCAAATATTTGATGAAAACAACCGGCCACTAACAGCCGTAAAAAATGTGGCTTTGCACTATTACAAGCCGGGTTCGACCAAACCCCTGCTGATTGAAAAATTTGCCAAGGTGCAGATTAGAAACGGACAGTTTGATTTGCCTTTGGGCCGTGGTCACAGTGAAGACGGACCAGCCACGGGCGTTTATCGTTCAACCAAGGAGATTTTTCGGGACTTTCCGGAGTTACAGGTCCAGGTGGTCGCCGGAGACACCCGCTATGCGCCTTTGTTCAGGGTGCTTCCGGCTGGTCACAGCCTGGCATCGACCCTCATCATGCGCGGCTTGCGTCAGCCTGATGACGGCAAACCCCACTGGAAACACTACCGTCACAAAGGGATGGCCACCGCTGTGCAGGCGGCAAAACTGTACCCTGTGGCCGCCGCAGGGACAAAAACAACCAGTGGCGTCCTTGAAGTGGCTCAAAGCCCCTTCCAGTTGCCGGTTATTGGCCCCAAACTGAGCCAGCCTGTGCGCTCCTTACCCCTGGCGTTGCCGGTTTCCGGGCCAGTATCCGATAGTGTGGTCAATCCACCTCGCCATGAGGATCTTTATGATAAAAACGGCAAGCGTTTTGGCACAACTGCGCCTCGAAAGGATGACCCGTTGGCGGCTTTGTCACGCAGCCGGGCCGCCTCAGGCGCTTTGCCGGCGACACCGCCGCCCATTCTGAATTTTGAGGGCATCAACAATGTTAATGGTGTATTGCCGCCTGATACGGAAGGGGCAGTGGGCAAAAATCACTATGTGCAAGTGGTCAATCTGTCTTTTGCCATTTATAACAAGGACGGCACGCTCAACAGCGGGCCATTTAATACCAATACGCTGTGGACAGGGTTTGGCGGTCCATGCGAGGCCGATAACAGTGGCGATGCCATTTTCATGTATGACGAGTTTGCCGAGCGCTGGGTACTAACCCAGTTTGCAGTGAGCAGTGGGCAGGCGGTGTGCTTTGCCGTTTCGACCACTGATGATCCCACCGGCACCTATTATTTGTATCAAGTGGATACCCAGCGATTTCCTGATTATTTCAAATTGGGGGTCTGGCCAGACCCTGACAATAACGCCTATTTCATGGGCACCGACTCCGGCGCCCAGGGGCAATATGACGTTTATGCCATGGACAGGGAAAACATGCTGGCAGGCTTGCCCGCTCGTCCGGCGCAGTATTTTCAGGGATATTCCAACCTGATGATGCCGGCGGATGTGGATGGAACCACGCCGCCACCGCTGGGGACGCCGGGGCTGTTTTATACCATTCGTGACGGTGGTGAGCCGTATTTTGGCTCCCCGCCCAACGATAGCCTGGATTTATGGGCCTTTGATGTGGACTGGAACACGCCTGCCAATTCCACCTATAGTCTGGTGCACAGCTTCGCTGGCGGCGCTGGCGGGGAAATCACGGATTTTATCTGGACCATCTGTGGTTTCTTTGTCACTGATTGCTTGCCTGAACCCGGTGGTTCTTCCAAGCTTTCCACCACCTCCTGGTGGCCTTTGCAACGGTTTACCTATCGTAACTTTGGCGACCATCAAACCCTGCTGGGCACCTGGACGGTGGATACCCTGGCCAGTGGCGACCATGCCGCTCCGCGCTGGTTTGAGCTGCGCAACACTGGCTCAGGTTGGAGTGTGTTTCAGGAAGGCACGCACGCGCCGGATGATGTCAATCGCTGGCTAGGTAGCATTGCCATGGATGGGTCGGGTAATATTGGCCTGGTGTACAGCGCCTTGCTGGATCATCCCACTGATCCGGCCCAGGATGTTTATCCTTCCATTCGCTATGCCGTGCATGAAAAGGGCGATGCGCCAGGCACCTTGCATACGGAAGCCGAGTTGATTGCCGGTGCTGGCGTGCAAACCAGCTCATCCAATCGATGGGGTGACTATGCCTCCATGGAGGTGGATCCGGTAGACCAGTGCACCTTCTGGATGACATCGGAATATATCGCCACCACAGGCAATGCGCCCTGGCAAACCCGTATTGGTACGTTCAAAGTGCCCAGTTGTGTGAGTGTTGTTGCCACCCCTAACAGCCAGCAGGCATGTAGCCTGAATACAGCCTCAGTCAGTTATCCATTGGTATTAAGTGAAGGCTTTACCGGCACCACCAATATGACAGATAGTGGCTGTCCGGCGGGCGCGACTTGTTCCTTTGCGCCCAATCCGGTAAATGCGCCGGCCAATGCCACCAGCTTTACCGTGGCCGGTCTGGGTTCGGTAGCCGCTGGTCAATACACCATCATGGCAACGGGCACCGATGCGGCTGATCCCACGGTCACGGCATCTGCTCCGGTGTTTCTGGATTTGGCCACGGCCAACCCCGGTGACCCAGTCAATACCAGCCCTGGCAGCGGCAGTATGATTCCGACACTGGCGGCGGACCTGATCTGGAGCGCCAGCGCTCAGGCCAAGAACTATACAGCCGAAATATCCACTGATCCGTCTTTTACCACCGTCGACTTTACGTTGCCTGGCATTCCTGACACGCAAGTACAGACGGCTATGCTGAATCCCAACACCTGTTATTACTGGCGGGTCAAGGCCACCAACCAATGTGGTGACTCCAATGTGTCAGCGGCCACCAGCTTTTTCACCGGCGTTCAGACCATCACACCAGAAACCAGCACCGATGTGCCACACCCCATTGGTCCGGATGGCGGCAGTGTGACCACGTCGACGATAACGGTGGCTGGAGTTGGCATTCTCAGCGATGTCAATGTGGATAATCTGGTGGGCACCCATACCTATATGGGTGACTTGACTTTTGAACTCACTTCGCCGGCTGGGACCACCATTACCATCATGAGCCCGTCCTGTGACAGCACTGATAACTTTGATATCAACCTGGATGATGAGGCTCCGCCTGGCGCCTGGCCTTGTGGACCAGCCGGTGGCGGTGGCACTTACCAGCCCAGTCAGGCTTTATCGGCTTTTGATGGCGAAAATGCCGATGGCGTCTGGACGCTGAAAATTACCGATGGCGCGAATATTGACGGCGGTCAGCTGGACGGCTGGGGTCTGACATTCGAAACCATTACCGCGCCGGCAGTCAATCCGTGTGGTGCCGGGTCGGATCTGATTTTCAAGCACGGATTCGAGTAAATCCGGAGTCATATCAGTATAAAAACCCCGGCGAGGCGCCGGGGTTTTTATTGCCGTGGGCTGTCAGTATTAGTGTTCAGTTATTCTTGGCTCTTTGTCTGGTCAGGTGCCAATGGCACGCCAGGGTAGCGATGGCGCCGATTGAGAGAGGCTTGTCAGTATCACCTGGGGTCGCGGCTTTCTCCTGAAGATAGCCTGATTGCCAATAAAGCCACAGCAGGGCACGAATGCCCTTGCTTTTTGAAAACGCAATGGTTAAAATGCACGCCTTGTTGATGCGGGGTGGAGCAGTTTGGCAGCTCGTCGGGCTCATAACCCGAAGGTCGCAGGTTCAAATCCTGCCCCCGCTACCACATTTCCCAAAGCCTTTGGCTTTGGAACAAAGCCTCAGAAATGGCACAAGAAGAAGGCTCCAGTGTGGGCCTTTTTTTATTGGTCAAATATCAGATATCCACAACATGAAAACAGAACAACTGGCAACCTTGCTGCAACCGGTCATCGAAGATCTGGGTTTCCAGCTTTGGGGAATAGAATATCAGCCCAGAAAGGGAGACGCCCTGCTGCGTATTTATATTGACCATGACAATGGCATTTCGGTGGATGACTGCGCCACGGTGAGTCACGAAGTTTCCGGTGTGCTGGATGTGGAAGACCCCATTAAGTCTGCCTATACACTGGAAGTGTCATCACCAGGTATGGACCGGACCTTGTTTAATCCTGAACAATTCGCGCAGTTTGCCGGTGAAAATGCCCGCGTTACCGTCGCGCAAGCGATTGACGGGCAGCGCAAATTCCGCGGTCGTATTTTGGGCGTGGAAGGTGACAACATTACCCTGGATTCTGATAATAACCCGGTGACCATCGAGTTTGGTAATATTCTCAAAGCCAAACTGGATCCCAAATTTTAACGGAGTAGTCCGATGAGCAAAGAAATCATCTATGTGGCCGAAGCCGTGTCCAACGAAAAGGGTGTGGACAGGGAAGTGATCTTCAAAGCTGTGGAAAGTGCGCTGGCTTCAGCCACCCGGAAAATTCGCCGCAAGGATATGGATGTGCGGGTTTCTGTGGACCGAACCACCGGTGACTATGAAAGCTTCCGCCGCTGGGAAGTGGTCGAGAGCGAAGCCGATATCGAAAATGAAGACCGTCAGATAACCCTGGAAGAGGCGCGCAAAAAAGACCCGGAAATCCAGGTGGGCGAATTTATTGAAGAACCGCTGGAGTCAATCGAGTTTGGGCGAATCGCCGCCCAAACCGCCAAACAGGTGATTTTGCAAAAAGTGCGTGAAGCCGAACGTCAGCAGGTGGTGGAAGAATACGAAAACCGGATTGGCGAAGTGCTGCATGGATTGGTCAAGCGTTATGAACGCGGCAATGTGTTTCTCGATTTGGGCAACAACATAGAAGCCATTATTCCCCGTGAGCAGGCCATTCCGCGCGAAAATGTGCGCCGGGGTGATCGTCTGCGTGGCATGCTGTACGATGTGAATCGCGAAAACCGCGGGCCGTTGTTACGCTTGACGCGCACCAGCCCGGAGTTTTTGATTGAGCTGTTCAAGGTCGAGGTGCCGGAAGTGGGTCAGGGCCTTATCGAAATCAAGGGCGCGGCTCGTGACCCCGGTTTTCGCGCCAAAGTGGCGGTGTTTTCCCATGATCCAAAACTTGACCCCATTGGCGCTTGCGTGGGCATGCGCGGCTCCCGGGTCATGAGCGTTTCCAATGAACTGGGCGGCGAGCGCATTGATATTATTCTATGGGATGAAAATCCGGCGCAATTTGTGATTAACGCCATGAGCCCGGCGGAAATCGAAAAAATCGTTCTGGATGAAGAAAATAAATCCATTGATGTGGCCGTGGCTGAAGACCAGTTGTCCCAGGCCATTGGGCGTGGCGGGCAAAATGTACGCCTGGCCAGTGAGCTGACCGGCTGGACCATCAACGTCATGACTGTGGAGCAGGCTGAAGAAAAAAGTGAGGATGAAGCCCGGAAGTTCATCCAGAACTTTGTGGAGCAACTGGACGTGGACGAAGATCTGGCCAGCGTACTGGTGGCGGAAGATTTCACCAGCATTGAAGAGATTGCTTATGTGCCTGAGGCCGAGTTACTTAAAATTGAGGAATTTGACGAAGATGTGGTCCAGGAGTTACGCCAGCGCGCGCGTGACGCCTTGCTGACACAGCTGATTGCCAACGAGGAAGAACTGGAGAAGCACAAGCCGGCCGAGGACTTGTTAAATCTTGAGGGCATGGATGAAAAACTGGCTTTTCAGTTGGCGGCCAAAGGCATTGAGACCCGGGATGACTTGGCTGAACTGGATGTTGAGGAATTGACAGAGCTTATCGAAATGGATGAAGAAAAAGCCGGCGAACTGATTATGCAAGCGCGCCAGCATTGGTTTGAATAACACAGTAATACTCTGAGAAAGCAGGATACAGGAGAGGCGAGAATGTCTGAAATAACCGTAAAGCAAATGGCCGAAGTATTGCGCGTGCCAGTAGAAACCCTGCTGGAGCAGCTCAAGGACGCCGGCATAGATATCACCAATGCAGACGCCTCTATCAGCAATGATGACAAGCGAAAGTTGCTGGACTACCTGCGCAGCAGCCATGGGAAAGAAAAGAAAAACCTCTCGCCACGAAAAAAAGTGGTCTTGAAGCGCAAGACCACCAGCACCTTGAAAGTGTCCTCTGGCAGTGGCGCACGTTCCAAGACCAAAACCGTCAATATTGAGATCAAAAAACGCAAAAGAATCACAGAGCCGCAGCCGATTGACGATGAAATAGAACGCGATCGCCAGGAAGCCATTCGTATTCTGGAAGAAACCCGGCGCAAACGCGAGGAAGAAGAACGATTGCGGCGCGAGGCCGAAGAAGCGGCTCGCAAGAAAGCCGAAGAAGAAGCCCGCCAAAAAGCCGAGGAAGAAGCGCGTAAAAAGGCCGAGGAAGAAGCGCGTAAAAAACAGACCGGCAGCCAGGACGAAGCTGCTCGTCGCGAGGCGGAACTGGCCGCCGAGCGTGAACGGCTGGAAGAAGAACGCCGCAAGGAGGAAGAAGCCCAGCAAAAAATGCTGGAAGAACAAAAGCGCATGGCCAAAGCCAAAGAGGCCAAGGCCGCAGCGAAGAAAAACAAAGGAAAAAAAGCCGCGCCAAAAACCCGCTTTGGGCGCAAGCAGCTACATGTGGACGCCTCCCGTCGCCGTGAGGCCATGCATGATTTGCGTTCCGACAAACACGCATTCGCCAAGCCCACCGCGCCGGTGATAAAAACCGTGGCCGTACCTGCCGAAGGCATTAGCGTGGGTGACTTGGCCAAAGCCATGGCGGTGAAGTCTGCGGAAGTCATCAAGACCCTCATGCAAATGGGCATGATGGCCACCATCAATCAGATTCTGGATCAGGAAACCGCCATCTTGGTTGTCGAAGAAATGGGACACAATGCGGTTGAAGCCAAGGAAGAAACGATTGAAGAACAACTGAAAGAGGAAGTCCTGCAAGCCAGTGATGACGCTGAATCCCGGGCGCCGGTGGTAACCATTATGGGGCATGTGGATCATGGCAAGACATCGTTGCTCGACTATATTCGCCATTCCAAAATCGCTGCCGGTGAAGCCGGCGGCATCACTCAGCATATTGGCGCCTACCATGTAAAAACCGACAATGGCAATATCACGTTTCTGGATACACCTGGCCACGCGGCCTTTACCGCCATGCGCGCCCGGGGCGCTCAGGTCACGGATGTTGCTGTCATCGTTGTGGCTGCTAATGATGGCGTCATGCCACAGACCATTGAAGCGATACAACATGCCAAGGCAGCGGGTGTGCCGATCATTGTCGCAGTAAACAAAATTGACCTGGAGGATGCGGATCCGGACCGGGTCAAACAGGAGCTCAGCAAGCACGAGGTGATTCCCGAAGACTGGGGCGGCGATACCATTTTTGTGCCGGTATCCGCCAAAACCGGTCAGGGCGTGGACGACTTGCTGGAGGCCATTTCCCTGCAGGCTGAGATTATGGAGCTTAAGGCGGTCAAAGACGCGCCAGCGGTTGGCGTTGTGGTCGAATCCAGTCTTGACAAAGGCCGTGGCCCGGTGGCCACCTTGCTGGTGAAAAGCGGCACCTTGCATAAGGGCGACATGGTGTTGTGTGGTGAACAATTTGGCCGCGCACGCCGCCTGTTGAATGAACTGGGCGATGAGGTCAAGGAAGCGGGGCCGTCCATTCCGGTACAAATGCTGGGTTTGTCCGGGGTGCCGCAGGCCGGTGACGAGTTTCTTGTCGTCAAGAATGAAAGCAAGGCGCGGGAAGCGGCCAATGAACGGCGGGAAAAAGCCCGCCAGGAACGTTTGCGCCGGCAACAGGCCGCCAAGCTGGAAAATCTCATGGCGCAAATGGGCAAGGAAGAAAAGCTGGTGGTCAATCTGCTGATCAAGGCCGATGTGCAAGGTTCGGTGGAAGCATTGCGCGATGCATTAACCAAATTGTCCAACGATGACGTGGATGTGCGGGTGATCTCCTCAGGTGTGGGCGGCATTACCAATGCCGATGCCCAACTCGCTCTGGCATCCGATGCCATTATTATCGGCTTTAATGTGCGTGCAGACGCCGTGGCCCGCGAAGTTATCAAGCAAAACGATATTGATCTGCACTACTTCAGTATCATTTACGAAGCCATTGACCGGGTCAAGGAAGCCATTACAGGTATTTTGGGCACGGAAACCCAGGAAAATATCATTGGTCTGGCGGAAGTCAAGGAAGTCTTTCGTTCATCCAAATTTGGCGCGGTGGCCGGGTGTATTGTCACCGAAGGGGTCATCAGACGCGAAAGCCCCATACGCGTACTGCGTGATGACGTGGTGATTTTTGAAGGCGAACTGCAATCCCTGCGCCGTCATAAAGACGATGTCAAGGAAGTGGTGGCAGGAACAGAGTGCGGTATCGGCGTTAAGGGATACGACAACATCAAAAAAGGCGACCAGATCGAATGTTATGAACGCGTAGAAGTTCAGCGGACACTGGATTAGGGGAACATCATGCGACGTGAACTTACCCGCAGTGATCGCCTGGCGGCCCAAATCCGCCGGGTGCTGGGTGCCGCCATTCGGCAACTGCAGGAAGAAGGGCTCATGCATGTGGCGGTTTCAGATGTGGAAGTGACGCGGGATTTATCCTTGGCGCGAGTCTATATCAATGTGCTTGATCCGGCCACCAGCCAGAGAGTACTCAAGCAGCTAAAAGAAAATTCAGGCCGGTTGCGGAAAGCCATTGCCCAGGAAATTCGTGCCCGGCGGGTCCCTGAGTTGCGTTTTATTTATGACGACTCTCTGGAACGCGGCAAGCATCTGGAATCCCTGATTGAATATGCGCGGGCCACCGACAAAAAACGATCAGATGCCGCCGGTGACGAACAAGCCAGTGAAGATGGTGCCGGGTCGGAGTGAGACGGCCATACGTTTAGGGTGGTTTGTGCAAATGGACAATGGTCTGGAAAACGCTTTTCAGCGGTAAATGTCACTGGCTGTTATGACTGACACAGGCTCTCTCACAAGGCAAAAACGCCGTTGGCAGGACGTGCATGGCCTGCTGTTGCTGGACAAGCCATCGGGCATGACATCAAATCAGGCCTTGCAAAAAGCCCGCCGCATGCTCAACGCCGCCAAAGGCGGCCATACGGGCAGTCTGGACCCCATGGCCACAGGCCTGCTGCCATGCTGCTTTGGGGATGCTACGCGCATCGCCCATTTTATGCTGGCCTCGGACAAAACCTACGAAGCCAGCCTGCGGCTGGGCTGGGAAACCGACACTGGTGATGCCACTGGTCAAGAAACCCGGCGCTTGCCGGTTTTCGCGATCAGTGACGAGGCTATTTTGGCCGCCTGCCGCCAGTTCAGTGGGCAGATTGAGCAAATTCCTCCCATGTATTCTGCCTTGCACCACCAGGGGAAGCGCTTGTACGAGTGGGCGCGTGAAGGGGTGCATGTGGAGCGGCCGCCACGTATGATTACGGTTCACTGTTTTGAATATCTGGGGCGCCAGGGCGATGTGTTGAATTTCCGCATGACGGTGAGTAAAGGCACTTACATCCGCACCTTGCTGGAAGATGTGGCCAAGGCCCTGGGTACATATGGCCACTTGACGGCGTTGCGGCGAACGCAAGTGAGTATTTTGCAAGGGCCAATGGTGACGCTGGATGAATTGAAAGGTGCCGCGGCCCCGGTTAATTATCTCTTGCCGCTGGATTATGCGCTTCAGGAATACCCGGAACTGACCTTGACAGCGGATCAGGCTCAAGCCTTGATCCATGGGCAACGCATTCAGCGCTCCGAGCCTGCGGGTATCTACCGATTGTATGACGCGCAATCGGTGTTTTTAGGACTGGGAGAGATATTGGTTAACGGCCAGACACGGGTCAAGAAACTGTTTTTAAAGAGCTATGCCGCAGGCAGACAGCGCGCATAAATGGCCTGTTTGTTAGCAGTTTGATCTTGGTTGGGGACGAAAAACCGGCAAATGAGTGAGTAAATCAATTCCTTTCAATGGAAACTCAGGGTAAAATAGCCTGCCTTGGCGCGGGGCTTGCTTGAAGTCGTGCCATGCCATTGCGTGCGCCTAAGGTGCAACCCGGCGATGGCATGGCAGGACCTCAAGTCGTCTTCGCCGACATTCACTTAAGGTTTATTTTGGAGAAAACAGTCATGTTGACTACAGCAGAACGACAGGCAATCATTAACGATTACCAGCGCGGTGAAAATGATACCGGATCCCCGGAAGTACAGGTGGCCCTGTTAACAGCGCGGATTCAGTATCTGACCGATCATTTCAAGACCCACAAGAAAGACCTGCATTCCCGTCGTGGTTTGCTCAAGCTGGTGAATCAACGCCGCAAATTGCTCAGCTATCTGAAAAAGAAAGACGAGCAGCGGTATCAGGATCTGATCAAGCGTCTTGGTTTGCGTCGTTAATCGATGAAACAGCCTTGTCTGCAACAGACAGGACAAACCAGTGCAGTACCCACTGGCAGCGGCGTAAGCCGCTCAATCAAAGGCGGCACCTTGCCGCCTTTGATGCGTTTACTGTTTGGGAAATGGTGGTAACCCAGCACAATCAGGCGACTCAACTCAACGAAAATAGGAACGAACTGTGGCAAAAATCACAAAAACATTTCAGTACGGACGGCATACCGTTACTTTGGAAACCGGCGAAATCGCCCGACAGGCCGATGGCGCTGTTCTGGTCACCATGGGAGACACTGTGGTATTGGTGGCCGCGGTCGCCAAAAAAGAAGCCAAACCGGGGCAGCAGTTTTTTCCGCTGACCATCAATTATCAGGAAAAAACCTATGCGGCGGGCCGTATTCCCGGGGGCTTTTTCAAGCGGGAAGGACGTCCGAGTGAGCGCGAAACACTGATTTCCCGTTTAATTGACAGGCCCATTCGCCCCCTGTTTCCAAAAGGGTTTATGAATGAAGTGCAGGTGATTGCAACCGTTCTTTCCTATAGTGAAGATATCGACTCGGATATCCCTGCCATGATCGGCGCTTCAGCAGCGCTGAGCTTGACCGGCGCGCCCTTCCATGGTCCCATTGCGGCGGCGCGGGTAGGATATAAAAATGGCGAGTACCTGCTGAACCCGTCATTGGAAACACTTCAGGACTCCGATTTGGATTTGGTGGTGGCAGGCACTGGCAATGCGGTTTTAATGGTGGAATCTGAGGCCAAGGAATTGCCAGAGGACGTGATGCTGGGCGCTGTGACTTTTGGCCATGAGCAGATGCAACCGGTGATTGAAGCCATTAAAGAACTGAAGGCGGAAGCTGGCAAACCGGATTGGAATTGGCAACCGCCGGTTGTTCCAGAAGAATTGAAAAAAGCCATTGAAGAAAAATTTGCCGACAAAATTGCCAAGGCTTACGAAATCCACAACAAGCAGGAGCGTTATGAAGCGCTGGGTGCTCTGCGGGACGAAGCAGTGGCAGCGTTTGCCGCCGAAGACGGTGAACCAACAGCCGATCAGGTCAAGGACATTTTTTCTTCCCTGGAAAAGCAGATTGTCCGCCAAAAAATCATTTCGGGTGAAAAACGCATTGACGGCCGCGATCTGGATGAAGTCCGGCCCATCAATATCCGTGTTGGCCTGTTGCCCCGGACGCACGGTTCGGCCCTGTTTACCCGTGGCGAAACCCAGGCGCTGGTGGTAACCACATTGGGCACAGGCCGCGATGCGCAAATCACCGACAATATCGAAGGTGAAAGCAAAGATAACTTCATGCTGCACTACAACTTTCCACCTTACTGTGTGGGCGAAACCGGCTTTATGAGCGGCCCCAAGCGGCGGGAAATCGGACATGGTCGTCTGGCCAAGCGCGCCCTGCTGGCCGTTGTGCCTTCTGTCGAAGAGTTTCCCTATGTGATTCGCGTGGTTTCTGAAATTACCGAATCCAATGGCTCCAGCTCGATGGCCTCAGTCTGCGGTTCCAGCCTGTCCATGATGGATGCTGGTGTGCCTTTGAAAGCGCCGGTGTCCGGTATCGCCATGGGCCTGATTAAGGAAGGCGACAAATTTGCAGTGCTTTCAGACATTCTTGGCGATGAAGATCACCTGGGTGACATGGATTTCAAGGTGGCAGGCACGGCTGCTGGCATTACCGCCTTGCAAATGGATATCAAAATCGAAGGCATTAATGAACAAATTATGCGTCAGGCTCTGGATCAGGCCAAAGGCGGACGCGACTTTATTTTGGGCGAAATGGAACAGGTACTGCCTTCTGCCCGCACGGAAATGTCGGAATATGCTCCGCGCTTGCTGACAATCAAAGTCAAGCCGGACAAAATCCGCGACATTATTGGCAAAGGAGGCGCCACCATTCGCCAGATTACCGAAGAAACCGGCACCACCATCGATATTAACGATGACGGAACAGTGGTGATTGCATCAACCAACAAGGAAGCGGCTGAAGATGCGCGAAAACGCATCGAATTGTTAACCGCCGACGTGGAAGTGGGCGCGACTTATGAGGGCAAAGTGGTCAAAATCATGGATTTTGGCGCTTTTGTCAACCTGTTGCCGGGTAAGGACGGCATGGTTCATATCTCACAGATTTCCAATGAACGAGTGGCCAAGGTTACAGACAAGCTGACAGAAGGCGATGTGGTCAAGGTCAAGGTGTTGGAGATCGACAAGCAAGGGCGGATTCGCCTTAGCATGAAGGCCTTGCTGAATGAGGATGCGCCAACAGAATAAAGCGAAATGGCTTTTGATCCACCATTAAAAAACCCGTTGCCTGGCAACGGGTTTTTTAATGGGACATACTGAAAAAACGGGATCTGTCATTTGTTCTGATGGTGCTCAACAGTCACATCGGTATAAATACCGCCCCGCACATTGAACTCCATGCGCAATTTCATCCAGCGGGGGTCCAGCGCCTTGACCAGATCATCCAGGATTTCGTTGGTGACCGCTTCGTGGAAAGCGCCTTTGTCGCGAAATGACCACACATAGAGTTTGAGTGACTTGAGCTCTACACATAACTGGTCGGGTGTGTAATCAAGATACATGGTGGCGAAGTCCGGCTGGCCGGTTTTGGGGCACAGACAGGTAAATTCAGGCACCCGAATGGAAATCACGTAATCCCGTTCGGGTTGGGGATTGACAAAAGTTTCGAGTTCTTTACTTGGTTTTGTGCTCATTAGCGATTATCCTTGTGCGTTTAGTTGGGTTTGCCCTGCAGGCTGTTCAGCATGGGCGCACCTTACCCAAAAGCGCGTCATCAGGCAAGAAAAATCACGGTATCCATGAGATTATCAAAAATAAAACTGGCCGGATTCAAATCATTTGTTGACCCCACCGATGTTTATTTGCCCAGCAACCTGATAGGTGTTGTTGGCCCCAATGGCTGTGGAAAATCAAATATCATTGATGCGGTTCGGTGGGTAATGGGAGAAACCAGCGCCAAAATGTTGCGCGGGGCTTCCATGACGGATGTGATTTTTTCCGGCTCTGCCACCCGCAAGCCGGTGGGCAGCGCCATGGTCGAGCTGGTTTTTGACAACTCTGACGGCACCATCAAAGGCGAGTTTGCCAAATACAATGAAATTTCTGTCAAACGTCAGGTCACCCGTGACGGCCAATCCAGCTATTTCTTGAATGGCAGCAAATGCCGCAAAAAAGACATTGTCGACCTGTTTTTGGGAACCGGTCTGGGTCCCCGCAGTTACGCCATTATTGAACAAGGCATGATATCCCGTGTGGTGGAGTCCCGTCCGGAAGAGCTGCGCGCCTATATTGAGGAAGCCGCTGGCATATCCCGCTATCGGGAGCGTCGCAGAGAAACCGAGAACCGTATTCGCCACACGCGTGAAAACCTGGAGCGGCTGGATGATGTTCGCGCTGAATTGGGAAAACGCCTGTTGCATTTACAGCGGCAGGCGAAAAATGCCGAGCGTTACACCGAACTCAAAGAACAGTTTCGCGCCATAGAAGCGCAACTGTTGGCGTTGCGTTGGCGTCAGTGGCGGCAGCATGCCGAGGTCGAAGCGGAAAAAGCCCGGTCAATGGAAACCGAGCTTGAAAAGATTCGCGCCCAGTTGACTCATCTGGAAACGGAATTGGACAAACGCCGGGTGGCGCATTACCAGCTTGGTGAAGAAGCCAATGAACGGCAGGAAAACCTGTACCAGATTAATGCCCGTATTGGAAAAATCGAGCAGGCCATTCAATATGCGCAAGCCATGAGTGAACGTCAAAAGCGCGAGTTGGAAGATGCTGAAAAGGGTATTCAGCAAGCAACAGACCAGCTTGAGCAAGACAAGGCAACCCTGCAAGCGCTGGAAAAAGAAATCACGGCGGCTGCACCGCAATTAGCCCAAAACGAGGCTCGCTTGCAAGAGCAGCAGTTGGCCCTGGAAACCCTGGAAGAAGAAATCCACAGTTGGCAAGAGGACTGGAATCAATTGAACGCCAGTCTGGCGGAAAAGCGCCGGATTGTCGAAGTGGAAAAAACGCGCATTGCGGCCGCCGAAGAACAAATGGCCCGGCAAACGCGCCGCCTGGACCAATTAACCGCTGAAACCACCACCGTGTCCATCGAGCCACTGGAAAAAGAGTGGCGCCACTTGCAGGCTCAGGCTGAAGAGGCACAAAAACAACTGCAGGCCCGTATGGAACAACATGCGCAAATGCGGGAGGCCCAACAGCAAACAGCCGACCGCCTGCGCCAGCTTCAGGACAGGCTTAATCAGGATCAGTTGGCGTTGCATCAGGCCAAGGGGCGCAGAGGGTCCCTGGAAGCTTTGCAGCAAGCGGCGCTGGGTCGAGAGAAAGGTCCTCGTCAAAAATGGTTGAACCAGTATAAACTGGACGATGCCGCCGTGCTGGCCAGTATGCTGGATGTGGAGCCCGGTTGGGAAACTGCCGTGGAAGTTGTTCTGGGAGAGCGTCTGCAATCGATTGTGACTGAGCAGGCCAGTGAAGCCCTGATTGAAGCCATGGCTCACTGGAATGCGGGCCGCTTAACGCTGGTGGAAGCCGGTGCTGGCGACCGCTTTTCTGCCAGGCCGGGCAGCCTGGCGGCTTTTGTCCAGGGCCCTGCCGTGGTGCTTGATTGGCTGAATGATGTGCAAGTGGCCACAGACCAGGCGGATGCCCTGGCTCGTCGTTCACGGCTGGAGGTTAGCGCGTCGGTGATCACCCCGGATGGCCTGTGGTTAGGACGAAACTGGCTGCATGTCAACAAGGGCGATGCCAAGGCCGGGTTTCTCCTGCGCAAAAAAGAGCTGGCAGAGCTCTCTGAAACCATTGAAGCATTAGAAGAAAAAATCGCGGAAACGGTTGATGCGATCAAACAGTTGCGGCAACAGCAGCAGCAACAGTCGCAAGAAGCCGACCAACTACAATTGGATGTCAATATGCGCCACCGGCGCTTGGCGGAGTTGGCCAGCCAGGCAGAAAATCGTCAGCACAAGATCGTTCAATTACAGCAGCGCCAGCAGCAGTTGAGTGAAGAAGCCAGTCAATTGCAGAAACAAATGCAAGCAGATGACGAACAGATCAAACAGGCGCGAGGTCGACTGGAAGAAGCACTTCTGGAAGTGGAAGAACTGGAACACCTTCGGGCCGAGCAGCAGCAATACCAGCAAGGGCTCTATGACAAGCGAAACACTTTGCGGCAGCAGATCAACGACCTGTCCAGCGCATTTTATCAACAAAAAATGCTTAACCAGAACAAGAAAACGCAGGCGGAATCCATTCGCCAGGGCATGCTCCGGCTCAGTGAGCAACTGGACCAGTGGCAAAAACGCAGGCACGCTGTTTTGCAACAACTTCACGAAGCCAGCGCCAAACAGGACAATCCCCAGGACGAATTGAATGCCTTGCTTGCCAGCCGATTGGAGGCCGAAACAGCCCGGGACAAGGCCCGTCAGGCATTGCAGGACAGCCAACAACAGATGGATGAACTGGAAAAACAGCGCCAGGAACTGGCTCAACAGGCCGATGAGCAGCGCAACCGTCTGGAATCCGCCCGCCTCAGTGAACAAAGCCATGCAATGAAAGCCAACGCCTTCAAGGAGCAACTGGAAAACAGCGGCGGGGCTTTGAAAGAGATTTTGCACAGCATGGATGAAAATGTGACGGTCGATAGCCTGGAAAGGCAGCTGGAGCAGTTACAACGGCAAATCACCCGTCTGGAGCCGGTTAATCTGGCAGCGATCAGCGAATATGAAGAAGAAGCCAAGCGCAAGGCTTATCTGGATGAACAGAATGCGGATTTACTGGAAGCATTGGAGACCCTGGAAACAGCCATTGCCAAAATTGACAAGGAAACCCGGGCGCTATTCAGGGAAACCTTTGATGCTGTCAACACCAATATTCAAAAGCTCTTCCCCAAATTGTTTGGAGGTGGTCAGGCCTACCTCGAGTTGACAGGTGACGATTTGTTAACCACAGGTGTCAGCATCATGGCTCGCCCGCCAGGAAAACGGGTCTCCAGTATCCAGCTGCTATCCGGCGGGGAAAAAGCCTTGACTGCCGTATCACTCGTGTTTTCCATATTCAATCTGAACCCCGCGCCCTTTTGCCTCTTGGATGAAGTGGATGCGCCACTGGACGATGCGAATGTGGGACGGTTTTCGCAAATGGTCAAGGAAATGTCGGAAAAGGTCCAGTTTGTATTTGTGACCCACAACAAGGTCACAATGGAAATTGCCAATCAGCTCTTGGGTGTCACCATGCGGGAACCAGGCGTTTCCCGCCTGGTTTCTGTTGACCTGGCTGAAGCAGAGAAACTGGCCAGCCAAACTGTTTCAACAGGGTAAAAGCGCGGTGTTTGGTTGGAAATGTTCCAAAAGCCTTACCGTAATCCAGTAAAATGCCCGTGGAGGGCTTGAAAATATTGGTGTTCACCCTACTTAAACCGTGAATCTGCACTGTGCAGAAAAATTAACCTTTAGGAAGACAGATTATGAGTATTGAAAAAGACAAAGTGGTCAGCATGAACTATGTGCTGAAAGATGACCAGGGAAATGTGATTGATCAATCACAAGACGGTCAATTTGCCTATTTGCATGGTGCTAACAACATCATCCCCGGGCTGGAAGAAGCCCTTGAGGGAAAAAATACAGGCGATGAAATCACAGTTTCCATTGAGCCGGCCAAGGCCTATGGGGAACACAACCCAGAGGCCGTACAACGGGTACCGCGGTCCCAGTTTCCGGCCGATATCGAGATTCAGCCGGGCATGCAATTTCAAACCCAGGCGCCAAATGGCCAGATTGCCGTTGTCACAGTGGCCGGGGTTGAGGGCGATGAAGTGTTATTGGATACAAACCATCCCCTGGCCGGGAAAACCTTGAACTTTGAAGTGACCATTACAGATGTACGAGATGCTACCGAGGAAGAAAAAGCGCATGGTCATGTTCATGGCGCAGGCGGGCACTAGGATTAAAGGCGCTGGGTAGCATCAATAGCTAGCCAGTAACGCATTAAAACGCCGCTGTTCCCAGCGGCGTTTTTTATCGCCTAACAAAATACTTGTGTTTGATCACCAAGTGCGTATAATTGCCGCCCTTCCTGCCGGAGTCAGCAAAGCCATTTTAGCTGCATGAGTGAGAATCAGGCCTCGGCATTATTCCCAAAAAATCGAATAAAAGTGTTGACACATTCGATTTATTTGATATAATGGCTCCGTTGTTGAGGGGAAGGCCCTTAGTGACATGGTTCCGGTCTTTTTTGAGGCTGGGATGTCTTCCAGGG
>JALSHI010000055.1 GCA_026982315.1 Lysobacterales bacterium | reverse complement strand
TTGGCCACATCGCACTGCTGCGGCTGTCTGCCATTGGCGATGTCACCCATGTGTTACCTGTTGTTGAAACCCTCAAGGCATCCTTCCCCGAAAAGCGTCTGACCTGGGTGGTGGGCGCACTGGAACACCGCCTGGTGGCCGGATTGCCCGGTGTCGATCTGGTCACGTTCAACAAAAAAAACGGCTGGCGGGAGTTGCGCCACCTGCGATACAAACTGAACGCGGTAACGCACGGAAAGGGCTATGACGTCTTGCTGCACATGCAGGTGAGCTTGCGCGCCAATCTGGTTGGACGAGCCATTCCCGCCCGGCGGCGCATTGGCTTTGACAAGGCGCGCGCCCGGGATTTTCACCGCCTGTTTATCAACGAATCCATTCCCGCCGGTAACCGCCAGCATGTGCTGGACGGCTTGATGAGTTTCGCCCTGACCCTGGGAGCACAAAAACCGGTGTATCGCTGGCCGGTTACGCTATCGGCTGCTGATAATGCCTATGCCCGGGATGTCCTGCATGCCCTACAACCCCAAAGCGGGCGGCCTGTGGTGGTTATCAGCCCCTGCTCCAGCCACCCTGCGCGCAACTGGTCGGTGGCCAATTACGCCTGGCTGGCCGATTATCTGCACGACCATTTCCACGCCCACGTGCTGCTTTGTGGCGGGCCCAGTGAATATGAAAAAAACACCGCCAGAGCCATTGAACAGGCCTGCCGGTTCCGGCCTGTCAATCTCACCGGCAAGGACACCCTGAAACAGTTTTTCGCCTTGTTGCAGCGGATAGACCTGCTGGTTTCACCGGATTCCGGCCCGGCTCACATGGCCTCGGCGGCGGGCACCCCCGTTATCGCCCTGCACGCGGCCAGCAATCCCAAACGCAGCGGCCCTTACCGCTTTCAGCACCTGGCCGTCGATGCCTATGACTTGGCCGCACGTAAATACAGGGGTACGCCTGCGGACACCTTGCCCTGGGGAACCAAACTGGAATATCCCGGCGTGATGGAGCTGGTGACGCGTGAAATGGTGGCCGAAAAGCTGGATTTATGGCATCGGCAATATAACGCCCCAGAAAAGAACAACCATTAACGGTAGCTCTTATAGGACTTTTCTTCCACCAGTTCCGAGCCCAACAACTGGTTAATCTCCTTCTTGACCGCAGCGCGCTGATCGTTTTCCACGTAGACGCTTCGCGCCAGACGAATAAACTCATCGTCAAACTCCCGGCGGCTTTCTTTCACCCGGATCGCATCCTCAATTTCCCACAACGCCTCGTTCACGGCCTTGAGACTGGCTTTCAAACGCGGTAAATCCGGGTGTTCCAACCCTGAATCAGCCCAGGTGTGATTCAAAACCTCCAGCTCCCGCCGGATGTTTTTCAGCTTGGTCTCATCAGTGATACGCTCGGATTTAATCTCCAGAATGGTAATTTTATCCAGCACTTCGCCATAGGAAACCGGCACCTTTAACAAACTCATCATAGTTCTCCTGCAGGACTATTCATCCACATCATCCGTATCCAGCTGGCCGGTCAAGCGGCGGCGAAAATGTGACCAGGACACGCCCACCCCGAGTATGATCGATATCATGATTGTCACACTCCAGATGACTGTTGTTGTGTTATGCACATTCATCCAGCCTTGATCCACAAACAGCCAAATAAGCGTGGCGCACAGCGCTGAGGCCAGCAACACCCCCAGAACGCCAATAGATCGCAATGTGGCGCGCACAAACACAATCCAGCCAATCAGCACCACCAGCAACGCCAGTATTTTCAGTGGCAAGTGACTATTCTGCCAGGGCCATAACCAGTGAAACAGGGAGTAGCCGCTGGGGTTATAGGTCAGCAACACCAGTATCAATGCAGCCAGCAGTCGAAGGATAAAACCGGTGATTGTCATTTTTTCTCTCGGGCAGATTACATAGGCATAAACAATACCGGTATTATAGCGAGATTCCCGTCTTTGCAACGAGTCAGCGGACAGAATCCGGGCTCATGCTAAAATCCGGATCATGCTTTCCCTATTCCGCTTTGGCCGGGACATCATTGGGCGATTATTAACGCAACTGGCCTCCCTTGTTCGCCGCTTTCCCCGTTTTTTCGCCCTGCTGGCCGCATGGCTGGTGCTGCTCAGCCCGCCCAACCACTTAAACCACAAACAAAAAATTCAGGCCAGAGGCTATCTGAACTGGGAAACCCGCCCCAGCCTGATTACATGGTTTGAAGCCGCAGATGGCCCAGTGGGCTTTGAATATGAAATTCTCAAGCGTTTTGCAAAGCGTCTGGGAGTCTCCCTGCGCGTTATTCCGGCGGATGAGCGCACCCGGCTGTTACGCGACCTGGTGGAAAACCGAACAGATCTGGCCGGCGGCAACCTGACACCCACCCCTTTGCGCCAGCAACTGGCCCACAGCAGTGAGGCCATCTCCTGGACAGCTCCGGCGGTGGTGTACAACGTCAGGGGAAAAAAAGTGGAGCAACCCGAAGATCTGCGCGGACTCACAGGTGCTGTCCTCAGTCACAGCAGCTATGAACATGCCATTTTACCCTTGGTAAAGCAATATGGGCTGGACGTGACCTTCCTTGAAGGTGACTCACTCAGCGACGTGCTGGAAAAGGTGGCAACCGGTGAATTTGACTATACCGTGGCTGACACCAATCTAGTTAAACTGTACTCCCATTTTATTCCGGGGTTGCGTATCGGCTTTACACTGTCCCCCAACCAGCCAGTGGTTTTTCTCACCGGCAAGCAACACGACAGCAGTTTGATAGACGCCCTGAATGATTTTCTCACCCAAGCCAGAAAGTCCGGACAACTCGAGAAGTGGCTCAATGGTTATCTGGAAAAACTGGAAAGGCACACACCGGCGGACACAGTGACTTTTCTCAAAAACTACCGTCAACGCTGGCCAAAATTAAGAGACAAGATCCGTCAAACAGCCAAAAAACATGGCCTGCCATGGGATCTTCTGGGCGCTTTGGCCTATCAGGAATCGCACTGGAACCCAAAAGCTGTCTCACCCACTGGCGTCAAGGGCTTGATGATGCTTACCAAACAGGCAGCCCGTGAACTCGGCATCCATGATCGGCGCAACCTCAACCAAAGCCTGGATGGCGGAGCCCGCTACTTCAAGAAAATGTACAATAAGATACCCGAACGCATCAACGAACCGGATCGGACACGGCTGGCGCTGGCGGCCTATAACATTGGCTATGGCCACCTGGAAGACGCGCGCGTACTGACCCAGCGAAATGGCGGCAACCCGGACAGCTGGCAGGACGTCAAGCGTTACCTGCCCGAACTCAATAATCCTGCCGTGGCAAACACCCTTAAACATGGGCGCGCCGACGGCAAAACCGCAGTGACTTATACAGAAAACATCATCACTTACCGGCAGTTGCTTCGCTGGAAGGATGGAGATATGCATCAAATGCCTGAAAAGCAGGCACCGCCGGACGCGCCTCCTGCAACAACACCGGTGAATATCACACAGCCTGCAAAAGAGGTGATAGAATGAGCGCGCACGCCAGCATTGTGATGAAAACAACAATAACCATGAGATGGCCAAAAACACTGCTCAAATAGTCCTGGGACACGGCACCCATACCGGCTGCAAGCGTGACCACAATGAAGACACCTATGAAGCCAACCTGGCCAATAGTATCTGGCTGGTGGCCGATGGCATGGGTGGGCATGACCATGGGGAAGTGGCCAGCGCCATTGCCCGCAATGTCATTACCCGGGAAGTGAACCGCGGCAGCAGTCTGAGCGACGCCATACATGCAGCCAACAGCGCCATCATCGAACAGTCCAGCCGTCAGGGAGATGACCTTCCCATGGGCACGACTGTGGCGGTATTGCGCATTCAAGGCGATGAATATGAAATCGCCTGGGTGGGGGACTCCCGAATCTATCTGTATGACGGCGACCGTTTGCAACCTTTGTCACGCGACCACTCCTATGTTCAGGAACTCATGGATCAAAATTTAATCACAGCGGCTCAGGCCCGCACTCACCCTCACCGCAATGTGGTCACCCAAGCCTTGGGCGTAACCACAAATGAAGACTTGAATGTCGCCACTCAAAAAGGCAAAATCCCCGCCGGCGCGCGTTTTCTGCTCTGCAGCGATGGATTGACCGAAGAAATCAACGATGAATATATTGCCAACATCCTGAGCAAAAACCTTCACCCCCAGGAACTTACCGATCAATTGATTCTGGCGGCGCTGGAAGCCGGCGGTTCCGACAACATCACAGTCCTGGTGGTGGCGCCGGATGCGCGTACTGATTAACCATCCAACCACGAGAAAAACTTAAATGAAAAAGAAACTTTTGCCATCCTTGCTGTTTTTGTTTCCGACACTGGCATTGGCCGCCACCAGCGGAGAAAAACTGGATTTGACCGGCCACTGGGTTGGCTTTGCCGCTATCGGCATTTTCTTGCTGGCCTATGCTCTGGTGATTGCCGAAGAATTCACCCATATGCGGAAATCCAAGCCCGTGATGCTGGCCGCCGGCATTATCTGGGTGCTGATTGCCTGGGTGTACAAGGACTCCGGGTTAAGCCACCTGCCTGAGGAAGCCGTCAAGCATTACCTCATGGAGTTTGCCGAGCTGTTTATGTTCCTGCTGGCGGCCATGACCTACGTTAACGCCATGAGCGAGCGCAATGTATTTGAAGCCCTGCGCGGCTGGCTGCTCAACCGGGGCTGGAGCTATCGCAAACTGTTCTGGGTCACCGGCATTCTCAGCTTTTTCCTTTCTCCCCTGATTGATAACCTGACCACCGCGCTGGTGATGTGTGCCGTGGTTCTTGCTGTAGGCAAGGATAACCTCAAGTTTGTCGCGCTGGCTTGCATTAATATTGTCGTGGCTGCCAATGCCGGCGGTGCTTTTTCTCCCTTTGGCGATATCACCACCTTGATGGTCTGGCAGAAAGGCATCGTTCACTTTAATGACTTCTTTCATCTGGTGATTCCGTCCGTGGTCAATTATCTGGTCCCCGCCACTTTAATGACGCTGGCAGTACCCAATATCACGCCTGATCCACTCAAATCCCGAATCACGCTCAAACCCGGGGCCCTGCCTATCATCGGATTGTTTGTTGTCACCATCTTTCTGGCGGTCACCTTTCACAATGTGTTTCACCTACCCCCCTTCCTGGGCATGATAACCGGCATGTCCTTGCTGAAAATCTTCGGCTATTTTCTCAAGCAAAAAGAACACAAATTGCTGAAACGTGCCCAGCAGGCCGGCACCGCCGGGGACATTACACCATTTGACAGCTTCAAGTTTGTGGCACGCGCCGAATGGGATACTTTATTGTTTTTCTTCGGTGTTATCATGTGCGTGGGCGCACTGGGTTTTATCGGTTATCTGCATTTGCTCAGCCAATACATGTATGGCGAATTGGGCCCAACAACCGCCAACGTGCTTGTGGGCATACTCTCGGCCATTGTCGACAACATTCCGGTCATGGTGGCTGTGCTGGAAATGAAACCGCATATGGATCTGACCCAGTGGCTGCTGGTGACCCTGACTGCTGGCGTTGGCGGCAGTTTGCTGTCCATCGGCTCAGCCGCCGGCGTGGCTTTGATGGGACAGGCCCGGGGCATTTACACTTTCTTTAGCCACTTGAAGTGGACTTGGGCCATTGCCCTGGGTTATGCCCTGAGTATCTGGGTGCATTTGCTGATTAATTCCGGTATGGACCACCCCATTCGCTAAACATGTGACTCACCCACAAAAAAGCCCCGCACAAACGGGGCTTTTTTGTGGGCCAATGCAAGCACAAATCGTTTAAAAACAACGCGGCGTCATTGGCCTTTTTCTCCTGATTGCAAAGGACAGGACTGATTGATATATTTACAAGCCCCACACATGAAAGACAAGACCATGCCGATCCATTTCAGAAAACTCACCCTGTCCCAGTGGACTTTTCTTTGTGCGAGCCTGCTGATGGCAATTTCCCTGGCCCAGGCCAACCCCTCTGAAAACAAGCAACAGTCAGAAAAGCCGGCTGTGCCCCGACCTTTGCCCCGAACGCAGCTGGGGAAAACCATCGACGGCACAATCATTTCCCTGAGCGAGCGCCCAGCCCAGCCGGTGGTGATTGCCTTCTGGAACGAAAACTGTCCACCCTGCCTGCACGAACTGCCTGTCCTGGACCAGGTACAAAAACGACTGGGGCCAAAATTGGTCAAAATCGTGGCCGTAGGCATACACCAGTCAGCTCGGGAAGCTCGTCGAGTAGTCAAGAAACTCCGCAAAAAAGGCTTGGCGCTGGAGTTTACCTATGACCCCAATGGAACCATCGGACGCGCCTTTGGCGTCAATGCCATTCCCCATTCATTTGTGGTTGGCACGAACGGCCAAATCATTTACGAGCACGTGGGCTGGGGCAAACAATCCCTCAAACCGCTCCTGCAGACGCTTAAAAAGGAAATCATACAACTCGCGGAAAAAACCGCCAAGGCCACAACGGCAGAATCCGTCCAAAGACCATGAAAGCAAAACCGTTCCCTGATTTGATTGACTCGTTACCAGCCTTTGAAGGCCACTTTACCGCCCGGGAACTGCGCGCCGAAGGCGCCAGGGTTTTATTGGCCAGTTACCCAGCCGAAACCACCATTCCGGCACATCGCCATGATACCGAAAACGTCGGCGTGGTGACGCAAGGCACACTGGAGTTAAAAACAGCATCTGGTAGCAGACGCTACCATTGTGGCGACTGGTACCACCTGGCGCCTGATGAGGAGCATGCGGCGTTCTTTCCCGAAGACACGGCCATTATTGAGTTCTGGTTTACCACAGAAAGCAGTCAAAAAAGCTGAACGGCCGGCTTCGGCCACCACCGGCGTCCAGGCAAGGAGATGCCCCGAATTGCCGTGGTTTGCAGGAAAAACACTCTGATAGATCAGTCCCCGCTATCCTGCCTAAAACGGCAAACCGCCAGGCGGCATGCGTCCCTTCATGCGCTGCATCATTTTCATCATGCCCTTGCCAGAAAACTTTTTCATCATTTTCTGCATCTGGTTAAATTGCTTGAGCAGCCGCGTAACATCCTGAATTTGCGTGCCCGAGCCTTTGGCGATACGGCGCTTTCGGGAGCCTTTTATCAGTTGCGGGTACAAGCGTTCTTTCCTGGTCATGGAGTTAATAATCGCAATCATGCGGTCAGTGCTTTTATCATTCACCTTGTTCTTCATGGCCTCAGGAATGTTTCCCATTCCCGGCAGTTTGTCCATGAGCGCGGTCATGCCTCCCATATTCTGCATTTGCAGAAGCTGCTCACGAAAATCAGCCAGGGTAAATTTCTGCCCCTTCTGCATTTTTCGCGCCAGCTTTTCGGCTTTCTTTTTATCGACCTTGCGCTCGACTTCTTCCACCAGCGACAGGACATCACCCATTCCGAGAATACGTGAAGCCAGGCGGTCCGGGTGAAAAGGCTCCAGGGCATCCATTTTTTCGCCCAAGCCCATAAACTTGATGGGTTTTCCGGTGATGGAACGCACCGACAGGGCTGCGCCGCCACGGGCATCGCCATCCACCTTGGTTAACACCACGCCAGTCAATTCCAGCGCATCAGCAAAAGCCCGGGCCACATTGGCGGCATCCTGACCAATCATGGCATCCACCACAAACAGGGTTTCCGCCGGTTGCAAAGCCGCCTGCAGGGCAGAAATTTCCTTCATCATGCCCTCGTCAACAGCCAACCGGCCGGCCGTATCCACAATCAGCACATCGAAAAAGCCCTTGCGGGCGGCATCGACAGCCTGACGGGCAATAGCCACCGGATCATCTGTTACCGATGACGGAAAAAAGGCGGCGCCAGTCTGTTCGGCTACGGTTTTTAACTGTTCAATCGCCGCCGGACGATACACGTCCGGGCTCACCACCATGACTTTTTTACCTTTGCGCTCGGCCAGATATTTGGCCAGTTTGCCAGTACTGGTGGTTTTACCCGCCCCTTGTAAGCCGGCCATTAAAATGACCGCTGGCGGCTGTGTTTTCAGGTTGAGTTCGGCTGTCTCACTGCCCAGAAGGCGCGTCAGTTCCTCATTGACGATTTTGACCAGCACCTGAGCGGGGGTCAGGCTTGTCAGCACCTCCTGGCCCACAGCCCGCTGTTTAACCTGGTCAATAAATTCCTTGACCACAGGCAACGCCACATCAGCTTCCAGTAGCGCAACACGCACATCCCGCAAGGCTTCGCGGATATTGTCTTCGCTCAGTTGAGCCTGACCCCGGATTTTCTGAATGGTTTTGGAAAGTCTGTCGGTAAGATTATCAAACATGAAAGTTCGCGTTGTCTGTTGAGTCAGCGTATTATCCCACAGCTTCAAAGCACCCGTGCACAGGGATAAAGAAAAATCTCTGCAAAAGTGCCAAGGCGGCGCGTATAATTTGTTGATAAGCAAACATCGCCGCTGCCTGGGGTTAAGAGCACGCAGGTAACTTGACGTCTGATCCGGATCATCACATGGACACTTTTCTCTTTATTGCCACACTCACCGCCTGGATTTTCTGGCTGATTTTTCGCGGCCGGTCTGCCCTGGCCTTCAGCGCCGCCGCTGTTGCGCTGTCATTGCAGGGGTATTGGATCGCGCAGGTATTGGTGGCCAGTGATGGCTGGCATTTTGACTTGAAAAATACATTACTGGTAGCCAGTTGGCTGTCCGCCATCACCGCCATCATCGCCCGTATTCGCTCCCACTGGGTACACGTACCCTTAACCCTGTTCGCCATGGCGTCGGTGATTCTGGCCTATGCACAGCGGCACCATTTCAGCCCACCCCGGGATTTCAGTTGGCAACTGGACCTGCACATTACTCTGTCACTGGTCGCTTTTGCCATACTGCTTGTGGCCACCTTGTTCGCTGGTGCCTTGTGGCATCATATTCGCCTGTTAAAACACCATCCGGCGAAACTGGTCGATAGCCCCATATCCATTCTGGAAGAAGAGCAGAAGCTGTTTACCCTGATTTTGGTTGGCTGGTTAACACTCAGTACGGCTTTGATCTCCGGCCTGATTTTTATTCGCCATTTTCTGGGCGAAAACCTGGGACACAAAGTAATCTTTTCGCTGCTGGCCTGGTTTGTGTTCGGCTTTTTACTGGCCGCCCGCGCCCTGAAAGGGTGGCGCGGTGAAAAAGCCGTGCACTGGGCCATTACAGGCATGCTATTGTTGATAATCGGTTTTATTGGCACCAAAATCGTCGGTGAGTGGCTGATCGCCGGGGGCTAAAGCAGTGGTTTGCTCATTTGCAGTTCTTTTTGCCAGCCACAAGAAAGGCCGCGTAATGCGGCCTTCGACTCATTTCTCTTGGCCCTTGCTGCACTAGAAGTTCCAACTCGCATAAACCCCGAGCGTATCCTCTGACTTGCCACCATCCTCAAAAGCCAAAGTCCCGGAAATGTGATCAGTAAAATAGTATGTGGCCTGAGCCTCCCAGGTGACTTCATCAAGGTTGAAATAGGCCTGCATTTGAGCGCCCAGTTCAACCGCGGGAGTGACCATGGTGCGAAAACCGATACTGCCAATCGGCGTTACGGAAACACCAGTAATCGGACTTTCACTATAATTGATCAGGCGATACTTGAGCTTGGCATGACCATAGCGCACGGCACCGAAAATATCCGTGTTTTTACCCAGGCGATAGCGGTAACCCACTCCAGCCGAATAGCTGTAATACTTAAAATACTGATCGCCAACCTCAGGAGCAAACGGCGAGTTGGATACGTAATAGAAATCTCTGTCAGCCGTATGATAAGCCACAGAAAAATACCAGTTATCTCCCAGGGTTTTATTAACCAGCAAACCCTGCCCGTTTAAAGCCGGGAAATTAGCCCCGATTCCCAAACGAATATAAGCCACAGTAATATTATCCCAGGCCGGCCTTTCCACCGCAGTGGCCGCAAGGCTCGTCAATAACAGCGCCATGGTTACGAGTGCTTTTTTCATGTGTCGCCTCCATTTTTATCTGCTTATTGGAATGTCATGCAATTTTTATACGCAAAAGCTTAAAATCTTGTACGTATATTCAAAATAGCATTGAGACTGTACTCCGTCAAACATTATTTCCCGTAATCCAGGGGGCGCATGCGTTCTCTGTTTTCTGGTATAATGCGGCGCATACCAATCATGACCGCGTGCCTGTGGACGATATTCCCATTAGTTGGCTTTTTGCCACACTGATCGCCCTGCTTTTTCTTTCCGCCTTTTTTTCCAGCGCCGAAACCGCCTTAATGGCACTGAACCGCTTGCGCCTGAAACACCAGGCCAAAAACCACCGCGGTGCGCGGCTGGCCAAACAATTATTGGAAACGCCTGACCGCCTCATTGGCCTCATTTTGATTGGCAACAACTTTGTCAATATTCTGGCCTCGGCCATAACCACGGTGGCGGCGATTCGCATTGCCGGCGAGCAGGGCATTGCCTGGGGCACCATATTTCTGACCATTATGGTACTGATATTCGCCGAGGTCACACCCAAAACCTTCGCCGCCTTGCACCCGGAAAAAATCGCGTTTCGGGCCGCCTATGTCCTCGCGCCATTGCTCAAGATTATGTACCCCGTCGTGTGGTTTACCAACGCCCTGTCCAATGGACTCCTGCGACTGCTGGGTGTGCCCAAAGACATTGCCGAGGAAGCCCTCTCCCGCGAGGAACTGAAAACACTGGTCATAGAAAATGACAATATCCGGCCGGATCTGAATCAGAAAATGATGATCAATGTGATGGACCTGGATAACATTAACATTGAGGACATCATGGTGCCGCGAAATGAAATTGTTGGCATTGATCTGAATGATGACTGGAAGAATATCGAGGAACAACTGACCAACACCTACCTGACCCGCCTGCCCGTGTATGAAGATGACATTAACAACGTGGTGGGCACTTTGCATATCCGCACCGTATTGCCGCTACTGGCCAAGGGACAACTGAATCACGAAACCTTGCGCAGCGTATTGCGAAAGCCCTATTTTGTACCCGAAGGCGCAGACCTGGCCACCCAGCTAAAGGAATTTCAGAAGCGCGAACGCCGCATGGGGCTGGTTGTCGATGAGTATGGCGATGTTCAGGGACTGGTCACCCTGGATGATATCCTGGAAGAGATTGTTGGTGATTTTACCTCCGAGCCCAAAAATCGCGGCCGCCATGTGACCAAAGTGGCCGACAATGCCTATATGGTCGACGGCCGCATCCCTATTCGCAGCCTGAATCGGCGCATGCAGTGGAGCCTGCCCTTTGAAGAAGCCAGCACCATTAGCGGACTGATTACTGAACGCCTGCAAGACATGCCCAAGCCGGGCAGCAGTGTAGATGTTGACGGCTACCATATGACAGTCAAAGAAGTGGACGAAGACAAGGTGGTACGAAAAGTGGTCATCAACCCGCCAGAATCTTCTCCCGTTCCCAGCCAACCGGAATAAAGATCCGCAAAGCACCCGCATAATCCTTCCAGAGCCTGACAACGGTCAAGGTGACAACAGTTCGCCATATGCTATACTTTTGTCACAAAACTGCCGGATGCAGTGATATAGATAATCATTACTCCAGACCATTGATTAACAAGGGGACAAACCATGAAACCATCGATTCGTACTTCCGTACGGCGCGCTTGCCTGTGTGCTGCTTTAACCACTCTGATAAGTGCCCAAATCCAGGCTGAAAACAAAATCGCCATTACGGACACCGTTAACGGCCTTTCCGGCCTGCAAGCGCCAGCCGAAGTCGCCATTGGCGCCACCGGCGTGCCGTCCTTCCAAACCCAAAGCGAAGAAGACATGGCCTATATGCTGGGCTATT